>DATDBU010000001.1:0-54758 GCA_036524675.1 Chthoniobacterales bacterium
CTGGATCATCCCCAGGCCGAGGCTACCAACAACCTGGCCGAGCGTCAGCTGCGCGGCGCGGTCATCGCGCGAAAGCTCTCCTGCGGCAACAAAACCAACCGGGGAGCCGCCGCCTGGCAAGTCCTCGCCTCTTTGAGCGCCACCTGCTCCCAGCGCTCCCTCGACTTTGTCGCCTTCATCGCCCCACGTCTCGCCCTCCACCAACGAGGCTAAACAGATACCTGGCCTGTTGTAACCGGCGGCTCGCCGGAGTCGAGGAACGTCCGCAGACTCACACAGAAATCGGCGGGCCGCCGAAGGTAATAGGCCAGCGGCGCCAGCGGCCTGTCCTCCCCAGAAAAGAACGCGCGGGACGCGCGTACCACCCGCTGCAAATTACCTGGATGACTCGGCCGTTGCTGCGGTCTTCAATTTATCGAGTTCGGCCAGAAACGCATCAGGGCCGCCTGGCATGTAACCGAGTTGGCCGATGGGTTTGCCCTCGGAATTGAGAACGATGATCGTGGGATAGCCTTCGATTTGATACTGCTCCTGCAGTTTTTCGTTCTGGGCCTGTAGCGTAGCGGACTGGGGTTTGTTCTGCGGGAAATCGAGCTCAACGAGTACCAGATTGTCTTTCGCGTAGTCTTTGAACTTCTGTTCGGAAAAAACTTCTTTATCCAATTTGATGCACCAGCCGCACCAGTCGGATCCCGTGAAGTCGAGCAGCACCAGTTTGTTCTCGGATTTGGCTTGTTCGAGGCCCTTTTCGTAATTCTCCTCCCAACCGGGCTTTGCAAACATCGCGGCCGAGGAAAAAAGCAAACTGAGGAAAGCAAGCGAGAGGATGTTTCTCATGATCTGAAACGTGCGTGTGGATGACAGTCGGGTCAAATTTCGCACACCAGGCGAGAATTGGGATTACGTCGATTTTTCCACCAACGCGTAAGCGTTATGATTGTGAATTGACTCGAAATTTTCCGCTTCGATGCGATACCAGGTAATGTTTTGCTCGCGATTTGCACGCGCAGCAACGTTGCGGACAAGGTCCTCGACAAAAACGGGGTTCGCGTAGGCGTGTTCGGTGACTGCTTTTTCGTCGGGGCGCTTTAGCAAGCTATAAAGCTCGCTGCTGGCGCTCGTTTCGACGAGGCGAATGAGGTCTTCGATCCAGATCGGTTTGTGGAAGCGGACGGCAAAAGTCACTTTTCCGCGTTGGTTGTGCGCACCGTGATCCGAAATGGCCTTGGAGCATGGGCAGAGAGTCGTGACGGGGACTATGACGGTGAGGACGAAATCAATTTTGCCGTTTTCCCAATTGGCGTTGAATTTGACTTCGTAATCGACCAGTCCACGCGCCTTTGTGGCGGGCGCGCGCTTTTCGATAAAGAAGGGGAAAACAAATTCGACGTGCGCTTTTTCCGAATGCAGACGGTCCACCAGGCGCTGCAGGATTTCGTGGATGTTTTGGACATGCAAAACCGGACCGTGCTCCTGCAGGACTTCGACAAACCGGCTCATGTGCGTGCCTTTGTAGTGGTGCGGCAGATCAACGGTAAGCGCGCAGGTGGCAACGGTGTTTTGGAGGTGATGCGTCCGGTCGCGAATTTGGAGTGGAAAGCGCAGATTGGTAATTCCAACGCGATCTATGGCGATTTTGCGATGATCGGGCAGGCTCTGTGTGTCGGCCAGAATGAGATGCTCAGGTGGCATGGTTTTTCAAAAGGCAGAAGGCAGGAGGCAGAAGGCAGAAGGTGACGGAAGCGATTTGTCGATTGCTGGAGTCGGGTATCTTACGCGGGAAGATCGATTCGCAAAGAGTTTGAATGTTTGTCTTGCATCGCAACTTGGCCAGCGATAGTCGTCCGCCACTCAATTCTATATGCCACAAAAGCAAATCCGCGTCGGCGTTGTTGGTCTCGGCATGGGTCGTATCCACCTGCAGAACTATCAGAAGACGGAAAATTGCGTGGTCCAGGCCATCTGTGACCAGAGTGCGCCTTTGGTGCAGCATATCGGCGATGAATTTGATGTGCCCCAACGCTTCACGGGTTTCGAGGATTTCATTGAAAAAGCGGAAATTGACGCAGTCTCGCTCGCGGTGCCGAATTTTCTGCACAAACCGATGACGTTGAAGGCCCTGGACAAAGGGATTCACGTGATGTGTGAAAAACCGATGGCCATGAGTGCCGGCGAAGCGGAAATCATGCGCGCCAAAGTTCTCGAAACGGGCCGGAAGTTCATGATTCATTTCAACCAGCGCTTTCGGCCAGAGCATCAATACTTCAAGAAACTCGTCGTCGGTGGCGATCTCGGAAACGTGTATTACGCTTCGGCTGGCTGGCGGCGGATGCGTGGGATGCCGCGGTTTGGCGGATGGTTTGGGCAAAAGAAAATGTCCGGGGGCGGCCCGCTCATCGATCTCGGCGTGCACATGCTTGATTTGAGCCGATGGCTCATTGGGAACCCGCGAGTCGTCACGGTCTCCGCAAGCACTTTCGCCCATATCGGGCAGGCGATGGCTCGCCAGCAGGCCAAGGATTTCGACGTGGAGGATCTGGCTTCGGCACTGATTCGTTTCGATGACGGCTCGAGCCTGATGCTGGAGGTGAGCTGGGCGCTGAACTTCGAAGAACGCGAAAAAGTTTACCTGGAAATGAGCGGCACGAAGGGCGGGCTTTCCAGTGTGTCGTTCGACTATCGCGATAATAGCGTCTGTATTTTTAGAGAAGAACGCGGAGCGATGGTCAAAACAGTGCCGCTAAAGTACCCGACCGATATCGAGACGGCGCAACAGTATTTCGTGCGCAGTATCGTTGAAGATTTTCAACCAGACGGGGGTGCGGATGACGGTGTGGAAATCATGCGAATTCTTGACGCAATTTACGAAAGCGCGCGGATCGGACGCGAAGTGGAGGCTCGGAAGGTGGATCTGAGCGCACCACTACCCGAAGGCCAGGCTATTCCGCCGCTGTCCTCGCAAATCGTGCCGCCTATTGGGAGGACCTAGGAGCTGCTCCGATTCGTAATCTTTCCTCCTCGTCCCTTCTTCCTCAATTTTGGCCGGAGAATTGAGGAAGAGTAAGAATGATTACGATTGCGAGTAGGAGTAAGATTTTTACTTCAATGAACGCCTACCACGACCTCCTGCGCCTTGTCCTCGACCACGGGACGGAAAAAAACGACCGCACCGGCACGGGAACACTTTCCGTTTTTGGTGCGCAGGCCAGATTTGATCTGCGCGACGGGTTCCCGCTGCTTACGACGAAAAAGCTTCATCTCCGCTCGATCATTCACGAATTGCTGTGGTTTCTCAAAGGCGACACGAACATCCGTTATCTGCACGAGAACAAAGTCACCATCTGGGACGAATGGGCCGATAAAAATGGCGATCTCGGCCGTGTTTACGGCGCGCAATGGCGCGACTGGATCACCGCCGACGGACGGCACATTGATCAGATCGCGAATGTTGTCCGACAGATTCAACAGAATCCGGACAGCCGGCGACTCATTGTCACGGCCTGGAACCCCGGAGAAGTCGAGAAAATGGCGCTCCCCCCGTGTCACGCCCTGTTTCAGTTTGCCGTGCTCGACGGCCGTCTTGACTGCCAGCTTTACCAGCGCAGCGCGGATCTTTTTCTGGGTGTGCCTTTCAATATCGCTTCCTACGCGTTGCTCCTACTTATGATCGCGCAGGTTACTGGCCTTGAGGCGGGTTTTTTCATCCACACTTTCGGCGACCTACACATTTACAAGAACCATCTTGAGCAGGTTCACGAACAGCTCTCGCGCGATCCGCGCCCGCTGCCTACAATGCGCCTCAACCCCGCGGGGCGGGAGATCTTCAACTTCCGCTTCGAAGATTTCACCCTTGAAAACTACGATCCACACCCTGCCATCCGCGCTCCGATTGCCGTGTGAAAAGAGTTTTAGGTTTGTAAGTTTGTAAGTCTTAAGAAAAGACCTTGCTCAAACTTCCGCAGACTGGCACCCCTGCCGGTCTTACAAACTTAAGACTTACAAACTTAAAACTTCCGAATGAAATGGATGACCGCCATCGTCGCTATGGGCCGCAACCGCGTCATTGGGGACGGGAAACGGATCCCGTGGCATTTGCCCGAGGACTTGAAGTGGTTCAAAGAAAAAACGATGGGCGGCGCCCTCCTCATGGGCCGAAAAACATACGAATCCATCGGCCGCCCTCTTCCCGGACGCGATACCTACGTCGTCTCCCGCGGGCCGGCTATCACGGGCGTTACTATGATCCGAAACCTGGCGAAATTTGATACCCGAATTTCGGATCGCCCGTTTTTTGTCGTTGGGGGCGCCGAAATCTATCGTCAAACTCTAGACCGCTGCTCCGAGCTCTTTGTCACCCTTGTGGATACTGAGCCCGAAGGCGAAGTCCGAATGCCCGAGTTTGAAGATCGCTTCGACCTGGTGGAAGTCGTCCGCCATGGCGAGGGTTACCGCATCCTGCGCTACAAAAACCGGGCAGCAGTTCACCTTTTTGATTCTTAACTCTTAATTCTTAAGTTTTAATTTTACGTCACCGCTTCGTTTCCACGTTCGGAATTTTCAGCTGGTACGACTGCTGCGCGCCTTTCGACTGCTCATAAATCTTCAACGCCTCCGGCATGTAGCTCTGCAGCTGCTGGATGCGGTTGTAATTGGAAGGGTGCGTTGAAGCAAATTCTGGCGGTTGCTGGCCACCGCTTGCCTGAGCCATTCGCTTCCAAAATTCAATCGCCTCCCGTGGATCGTATCCCGCGCGTGCCATATAAACCAGGCCGATGTGATCCGCTTCCAGCTCATGGTTCCGTGAAAACGGTAGAATCGCTCCATACTGGGCTGCGCCACCAAGCAGTGAGATCAGCGTCCGTTGCGATTGATAGTCCAGGTCCGCCATGGAAAACTGCGCGCCCGTCATCGCTGTCTGCATTAACTGCGATTGAAGCAGACGCTGCGAACCGTGGCGTGACGTCGCATGCGCCATTTCGTGACCCATCACCGTCGCCAGTCCCGCTGGTGTCTGCGCCACTGGCAGGATCCCAGTGTAAACGACGATCTTGCCGCCAGGCAGGCAGAACGCATTCACCTGCTGGCTGTCCACCACGCTCACCGCCCACTGGAATTTCTTTGACGCATCCCCGGTCGCCCCGGCAAGCCGTTGGGCTACCTGCCGCACCATGTCCACTTGCGGCCCTGAAGGTATCACACGTTCTTCGGACAAAACCTGCTGGTAACTTTGCAATCCCAACCGGTCCTCCTGCGCTTCGCTCAGTGCCCCGCGGTGAGATTCCCCTGTCTCCGGGTTTACAAATTTCTCGGAGGAAAAATACTGCCACGCGACCACGAGTAGCGCGATCAAAATGGGGATGATCCGAATGCTTCTTTTCACAGCCAAATCGTAGCCAAAACCCTTTCCCTGCGAAAGGCGAAAAACTGTCAAAGTGCCGGCTGCGCTATGGCAGACAACTAACCACTCGGCGCCATCGGTTCGAGAGCTTTCTATTCGCGCGCAGTCGGCGCGTTCCGCACTTGCCAGAGCCGCAAGGCAAGCAGCACCATCGTCGCGCACCTAACCTAAGCAAGAACGGCTCATATTCCTCCACTGCCCGAACCAGGATTGCCTCGGCAAAAGAGCCTAGCTCCGTCGATTCGACAGCTCAGTCGAGCACCGGCATTCCAACGCTTAATAGGTAGTGGAAAGTAGCGTCGTAGTGCGCCGGCGGCCGCGTGTGGTCAGTAGGGTCGCCAGGTGGGACAAAGATCACCATTTCTTGCCGGGCTCTGGTGAGCAGGACACGGTAGGCGTTGCGGAGATAGTTCCGACTTTCCGGGACATGGATGTTGCACCAACGGCTCCCGCGGAAGTCGTGGCAGCTCCAGCCGGAGCCGGTGAAGCGGAAGTCGCCGTCCCAAGTCACGCATGTCCAGTCGAGTTCTAGTCCTTGGACCTGAAACTCCGTCGCCGCGTCTTCAAGGTAGTAGCTGGAGCGTATGTCGTTGCGGTCGCTGAGGAACCAATGCACCGGATCGACATTCACGCGAGTCGTTTAGGCATTTACCATCTCCTGACCGACGGCTACGTCGCTGACAGGAGTGTAGGTGTTGCCGGACTCGCCATCGCAATAAAGTTCCACAGCTTCCTTGAGGTTCGCGACCGCTTCCTCGCGGGTCGAGCCGAAGCTTGAAACGTCCACCTTGAGGCAGCCGGCGTAGATCCATTTACGCGATGCCGCCGGGAGGTGAAGTTAGGGCCTAGTAACTTGGTGGTAATCAAGATCCAGGTTTCGCGAGAGTGGCAGCCGGACGCTGGATCCATGGCAAAACGGTTTGCCCGGTGGGGATGAGGCTTTACGTTTAATGCATTGTTCCTGTTGTAAGTTTCCCACAATCAACCCCTCATCCCCAAATTCCCCTCCTGTCCTATGCAAACGACTTACGTTCCCCTCATCAGTTCCAGCGTCTTCGGGCCGCTCGGCGTTCAACATCTTCCGCGGCTTTGGCTAAAGAATTCCCTTGAAACGCTCGGCATCATTGCCCCCGGCTATCCCGGTTGCGGAAAAGGTTTTGATGCCATGGTTCTCAATGCGCTCGGCATCACCGAAGGTGCCGTGAAGGCTTTCATCGCGCAGTCACGGCCAACGTATCCTCAATTCGAAGCGTGGGTAAAAACCCAGCCAGGAGTGAAACTCGACAAGAACACCATCCATAAACTGAATGTCGCGATCACCGGTTACATCCATGACGCAGATACGGTAAAAGACGTTCTTTCAGCAAACGGCCTCGCTGACGATGGGTCGATCACGCATGACGCGGTTAATATCAACAATTTGGACGACTGGTACGAGTTCCATCAAGCCGTGCTGAAATAGCAGGAAACGTTAACATCCTGAACGGGCAAAAACCGCAGACCGGGGAGCGTCGTCACGCCCCGGCTGCCGTGCCCCCAATGATTTCGTCCCTTTTTACAAGCGACAAATCAGGAGTTCGCGTTCGTAAACGAGCTCTTTGGGGAGGTGCGAGTGGAGATCCAGGAAGAGTTCTTCGTGACCGATGACTTCCTGGCGCCAGGCTTTTTTGTCCACACGCTGAAGATCGTCGAATTGTTCCTTGGAGAAATCGAGACCTTCCCAATCGATGTGTTCGTAATTTGGCTGCCAGCCGAGTGGCGTTTCCCTGCCAAGACTGCGCCCGCGTGAACGATCGATGATCCACTTCAAGATGCGCATGTTTTCGCCGAAACCCGGCCATAGGAAATTGCCATTTTCGTCCTTTCGGAACCAATTGACGTGGAAAATACGCGGCGTTTCGGCGAGCGAACGCTGCATATTGATCCAGTGCCGGAAATAGTCGCCCATGTGATAACCACAGAACGGCAACATGGCGAGCGGATCGCGGCGCACGGTGCCGATTTTTCCGGCTGCTGCTGCAGTCATTTCCGAACCCATTGTGGCTCCAGCATAGACGCCAGCGACCCAGTTGAAGGCCTGGTAAACGAGCGGCATCGTTGTGGCACGCCGCCCGCCGAAAATGAAAGCGCTGATTGGAAAACCGTCAGGGTTTTCCCAATCAGGATCGATCGTGGGGCATTGATGCGATGGCGCAGTGAAACGGGCATTTGGATGCGCAGCTTTGGCCCCGGTTTGTTTGGCAATTTCGGGGGTCCACCGGTTTCCCTGCCAGTCGAGGCATTCGGCGGGCGGTTCATCGGTCATGCCTTCCCACCATACTCCGCCTTCGGGAGTCAGGGCGACGTTGGTGAAGATCGTGTTTTTCGACAGCGTAGCCATGGCGTTGGGGTTGGTCTTGGAAGACGTCCCAGGTGCGACCCCAAAGAATCCTGCTTCCGGATTGATGGCGCGCAAGCGTCCCTCCGCGTCGGGTTTGATCCAGGCGATATCGTCGCCGACGGTCCAGATTTTCCAGCCGCGCTGCCGGAAATTTTCCGGAGGAATCATCATCGCGAAATTCGTTTTGCCGCAGGCGCTGGGGAAGGCTGCAGCGACGTAAGTCTTTTCGCCGTTGGGGGCTTCGACGCCGAGGATGAGCATGTGTTCGGCCATCCAACCTTCGTCCCTCGCCATGTTCGAAGCGATACGCAGGGCGAAACATTTTTTCCCGAGGAGCGCGTTGCCGCCATAACCGGAGCCGTAGCTCCAGATTTCCCGGGTTTCCGGAAAGTGGACGATGTACTTCTCGGCATTGCAGGGCCAGGGGACGTCCTTTTGGCCCGGTTCCAGCGGAGCTCCAACGGAGTGGATGCAAGGGACGACGCGACGGGAATTGGCGTCGATCTCTTTGAAAACAGGCAGCCCAATCCGGGCCATGATGCGCATATTGACGACGGCGTAAGGAGAATCGGTGAGCTGAACGCCGATTTGCGCCATCGGCGAGCTGAGTGGTCCCATGGAGAAAGGAAGAACGTACATCGTCCTGCCGCGCATGGAGCCATTGAAGAGTGACTTCAGCCTATGGCGCATTTGGAACGGCTCGACCCAGTTGTTCGTGGGGCCGGCGTTGTTTTTTGAGAGGGAGCAGATGAATGTGCGGTCTTCGACGCGGGCAACGTCGGAGGGATCCGATTTAGCGTAGTAACAACCTGGCCAGAGTTCCTGGTTAAGCTTGATGAATGTGCCGCCTTCAACCATTTGAGCGCAGATGGCATCATATTCTTCCTGCGAACCGTCCACCCAATGGATGTGGGCGGGCTGCGTGATGGCAGCCATCTTATCGATCCATTTCAGCAGATGTTTGTTCTTGGTAAGGGGTCGGCTGGAGGGACGTACGGGATTGGGCATAGGTCTTGTTGGTGGAAGCTAAAAACCATGCTAGTTACACCTAAAGGGAACAGGAAAGTTTTTTTGAGTTTCTCGGCTGAGCCGGAGAGTGCGCCGGACGTCGCTGCCTTCGCCCGGTCCACTTGACGCCTACTTTGCTGCGGCCCGCACCATTTCTGTAAATGCTTTTTCGTGGTCGCGAACGAGCTCGATGGGGCCGGTCATTTTCACGAAGATCATC
The DNA here is from genome assembly GCA_036524675.1 of Chthoniobacterales bacterium. Lineage (GTDB taxonomy): Bacteria > Verrucomicrobiota > Verrucomicrobiia > Chthoniobacterales > DASVRZ01 > DATDAW01. Next base: position 9,007 of record DATDBU010000001.1, read on the forward strand.
CCATTTTTCGTTTCCAGAATTGCGCCGCAAAGAGCCTGGTTGGGCAGCGGAGTCGCCGGCCCGCCGGGCATTCCGCTTGCAAACGTTCCCTCTGTGCGGGCAAACGTAATTGGAATGCCGTTGATCTCGACTCTGGCCGACTCCGCTTTTCCTTCGTTGCTGGAGAACTGCCCAAACCAGCGTTGAATATTGCTGCTAACGTCTCCGCCCTGACCCGGACCAAATGCGAAAAACGTGATGTCCGCCACCTGATCGCCCTTTTTCCATTGCCAATGTGCCTTTCGCATGGGCGAGGTGACCGGCACGTTCACGATGTCTTTGGGGGCGGTGAATGTCAGCGGATCAATCGTAACCTTCACGTCTTCCGCAAACAGTGATCCGGCGGTGAAAAACAGCAGAATGGTAATGAATCGTTTCATCATTCGAATTCCGGGGTTCTAAGTTGGTGCTTCAAAATCCGGTGGCGCGTTCCCGCCAGCGCTGGCGAATCGTCAAAAATCCGGTTATGAACAGAGCCGCGATGAGCGGATAACGCCAGTCGATGCGCAAACGCCATGGTGGTAATGTTTTAAAAGTTAGCACCGTGCTCGCGGGTTGAGTGCTTTGGCCCTGAGCCGACGCGCTGACGCGGAAAGAGTACGGCAGGCCAGGTTCCAAATCGGGGATGGTTGCTTCCAGAGCGTCACCGACGGCTTCGATGACGAGAGTATTGACGGGAGTCCAGGTCGCGTACAACTCGCGTTGCGCATTGAGATGCAGATCGCGGCGTTCAATCGTGTATTTCCAATCCGCTTTTTGCGCGGGTGGCGACCATCGAAGGCGCGCAGAGTCTTTTTCTCGCTGGATGACCTTTGCTTGTAAGATGGGTCCGTTGGAATGACCAAACAGCGGGTTGGCAAAGAACGCGGCCAACTCCTTGTCTTCGTCCGGAACCTGGACTTGCACACGGTTTATCGGCTTTTCGGCTGATTTTTCCGCAATTTTTCCCAGCGGCTTCGGCGTGGGCGTGGGTTTGGGTGCCACGACGACAGAGCCGTGAATGACCGCCTCCAGCTGCGAATCAGGGGTTTTGAGGGTGACGGTTTCGCGAAAAGAGCCGTTTGCCGGTGTTTGGACGTAGACGGGTATCAGCCAGTCATCCCCGCCGGCTAACGAGCGTGACGTTTCCCGCGTTTGTAGGTTTTGCGAAGCTATTGCCGTGACGTCCGCCGTTGTACCGCCCTTGTTGCGGACGTGGAGCTGGACAGGTAACGAGCTCGAGGCAGCGACTTCGCCCAAATCGATTGCAGGTTGCGGCAGGATTTCCAGCATCGCGGGGGAGGGCTTCCCGGCGAGCTGAACACGCGTCGCGTATTTTCCGGAAGAGATCACGACTTCGGACGTCAGGGCAGGACCGCCTGGGGCTGCGATTCGGATTTCGCGTGATTCGCCGAATTTGAGCTCGAAGCTTGCCGGCTGATCCGGCGCCAGAAAGTCACTTTTTAGTTCGATCGGCACGGAATGCGCCGTTGTATTCTCGATTGCGAAAATTCCTGAGCGTGAGTTAGTTCCGTTATTTTCGAGGTTCACCTTGCCTGGGTTTACCGAGAAAGGCGCAGTGCCGCTCCCTGCGAGCGAAACCGATAGGGGAACTTCGGTTTCAAGCACCAGGTTTCCCTGGATTTCACCGGCGCTTTCCGGTTTGAACCTGACCGGAATCTCGATGCTCGTTCCTTGGCGGAGCTGAAACGCCGCGGGGCCGTCGAGCTCCCACGGGGGCGTCACGCGCATGCTGCCGCTTGCCGGAAGACCGCCCTGGTTGGAGACAACGATCTGGCGCGTTTCCGTTCGGCCGATTTCCACCGCCGAAAATCGGACAAATTCCTCCGCGGCAACCAGTTTGGCCGGCAGATCGATTACCTGGATCTTTACGTCGCCGGGTGAAAACGGTCCGATTCCCTGCTGGCGAACAGCAAAAATAAATCGATCGACGTCCGAAGTTCGTGTGCCGGAATGCTGGTAACGCACATCCAACAGGTCGTTGGCGACTTGCGTACTGCTCAAAATGCGACCGTGTTCCGGTTTTCCACCGAGCCGGAATTCGATGGGACCGCCGCCCTCAGCGATACCTCTGAGGCGGATCGTGATCGTGTCGCCCCGCGCCACGCGAACGGAAGTGGGTTGGGCGACTGCGGTTGTGCGAATGCCTTCAGCCGGTCGTTTCGATTTTTTCGACTCCGCTTTTGTGTCGATATCGGCACAAGCGAAAACGCTGACGATGACGAGGTATGCGAGGAGAAATGGAAATGGGCGGGGGGAGAATGTGCGCAATTTACTGGTTGAACCTGCGAGTTGAAGTGCCTATACCCGATAAGCTCTGCCGAATCCAGTCACGATATGCCCCGCGTTTCCTCCTGTTTCTCGTCTTTTGCCGGATGGGGCGTTCTTCTTTGCCTGGCAATTGGGATGAAAATTCCGGCCGTGGCAGGGCCACAACAGCAAGCTTTAGCCGCAAAGACTTATCCAATCAGGCAGAGACCCGTGAGGGAGCTCCTCCGGACTCAGGACCCGGCAATCCTGACGCCGCGTGTCTATAACAGCGTTACGCCCGAGAACGCCTTCATCCTGGTGTCGCTCTCAAAACAACGGGCGTATTTGATGACAGGCCGCGACGGCGAGATCGCCATCGACACGCCGATTTCCAGCGGCAAGGCTGCGGGAATGACGCCGAAAGGTTCCTACACGGTGCTGCAGAAAGACCAGGACCATCGATCGAGCGTCTATGGAAATTTTGTGGATCGCAAAGGCCGCACGGTGCGGTCCGGAGTCAGCACACGCATCGATTCGGCACCGAGTGGCACTCGCTTTGTCGGGGCGCCGATGTGGTATTTCATGCGATTCACGTGGAACGGTGTCGGGATGCACGTGGGAATTTTGCCGGGGTATGCGGCGTCGCACGGTTGCATTCGGCTCCCCGCGGATATCGCGCCACGCTTTTACGAAAAAGTGAAGATCGGCACGCCCGCACAGATAATTGAATAGAACTTTTCGAGTTTCCGTTTTAGCATCGGATGCCCCCATGAAACCATTGTTGCTTTTCGTCCTGCCCATCGCGTTTTTCGGCGCTTGCGAACGCCATACGCTCGAAGAAACGATGCCTGCCAGGGAGTTCGAAAAGCATCATGAGGAAAAATTTGAGGCTGCTAAAGCCGCAAAGGAGACTCGGCCGACCGAGGAAGCGCCTCATCATTAGGAATCACCCTGCGCGTGAGATGACTCAGAATCCAATGCGAGCCCGGCAAATTTTCGAGGATCCGGCTCGCAAGAACGGGATGCAAGACTGCCTGACGAGCGATTTGATTTACCCAAAGGCGTTTCCGGTAAAGAGCAGCATGTAATCGGGGGTAATCCTCGATTTTCAACTCGACGAGACATTCTCCAGCCAGTTCTCCGGATCGTAACGCGTAGTAAATCCCTTCCCCGGTAAATGGCTCGACGACGCGTGCCGCATCTCCCGCAAGCAGGAGGGCCCCTCCGTGCTGCAAAGGAAAACACGGGACGCGAGCAAGTGGTGTAATGGCATTCCAGGTAAGGTGTGAAGGCAGACCAAGGACCGACGATGCTCGAGTCTTGAGCCCACTCAAATGCTCCGGGCGTGCCACGAGACATTGGTTCCACAATCCGTTACCAATTGAAGCTCCACCCGAATATCCTTCCGGCCATAGCATCATACGGACGATGCCTTCGTCCTCGGGTAAAATCGGCACGTGTGTTTGCACGGCGATGCGATCCTTTCCAGCGGGCGGCAAGAGTCCGAGCAGGCGGGCGATCGTTGAGTTGCGGCCGTCGGCTGCGACCAGCCATCTCGAAGAGAACGTCTCCCGCCCCGATTCAATTTTCCATCCAGGTTCGATTCGCGTAACCGTCTTTTTCTCAAGAACTTCTGCTCCCGAATCTCTCGCGCCATCGAGCAGAATTGCGTCGAGATCGCGCCGGCGGATGCCGGTTTGGCCGGAATTCCCAGGGGGTAAATCGAAGCGAAACTTCCGGCCATGAATGGTTGCGATTTCAACGGCACGGTATCGCGAATGCGGCGCTTTCGGGATATCCCCGGCGATACCGAGCCGGTCCAGGACCGGCCAGCAGGCTGGATTCAAATTGTCTCCACAGACTTTGTCCCGCGGAAACTTTGCCCGGTCCAGGATCAGCACCGACAAGCCGCCGCGCGCACAAACCGTCGCGCAGGCCGCTCCAGCCGGCCCGCCGCCTGCAACGATGACGTCAAATTGCTTCACCTGTCCCTTTAGATTCCCGATATACTCCTTCAATTTTGATGGACGCAAGCAGCCTTCTTGTTTTGCTCCGGTCCAATTTCAGGTTACTCTGCCGGTTCATGTTTGTTGACCACATACGAGTTTTTGCCAATGCCGGCGATGGCGGGGACGGCGCAGTTTCGTTTCGACGCGAAAAATTTGTTCCACGAGGGGGACCTGATGGAGGAGACGGCGGACGCGGTGGAAGCGTCATTCTTCGGGCCGATCCTCAGGTCGACAACCTGGTAGCCTTTTATTACGAACCCAATATCAAGGCCAAAAACGGGGCTTCGGGCAAAGGTCGTAACAAATACGGCAAGTCGGCTGAGGATAAAGTTGTGCTTGTTCCGGTCGGGACCATCGTTTATCGCGTGCCGGATGAACTGATCCAGCCTCCTCGCAACCCTTATGACGATGACGCCGAAGGGAGTGAAGATGATCCGCCCAGAGCCCGGTCGCCGAAAGCCGGACTTTCGACGGATCAACTCGAAAAAATTGCGGATCTCGACAAGGACGGCCAGGAATTCGTTCTCTGCGGGGGCGGTGAAGGGGGAAAGGGCAACACGCATTTTAAGAGTGCTCGCAACCAGGTGCCTACCCAATACAAACCGGGCGGAGAAGGCGAGCAGGGCTATTTTTATTTTGAGCTTCGCAAGATCGCGGATGCCGGTCTGGTGGGCTATCCGAATGCGGGAAAATCCACGCTCCTGACCCACATCTCACACGCGCATCCGAAAATTGCGCCGTATCCTTTCACGACACTGACGCCGATGATTGGCGTGGTGCAAGTAGGTGGATACCGAAGGATTACAGTTGCCGACATCCCTGGTCTTATCGAAGGCGCTCACAGAAACGTCGGGCTTGGGCACGATTTCCTACGCCACATCGTCCGGTGCAAACTGCTTCTTTTCGTTATCGACATGGCCGGTGCCGAAGGTCGGAATCCATGCGATGACCTTGCGCGGCTGCGTGAGGAATTGGTTCTTTATGACCCGGCTTTGGCACAAAGGGAATGGGTCGTCATCGCCAACAAGATGGATTTGCCGGAAGCCGCAGAAAATCTGCGCATCTTCAAAATCCGTTTTCCCAAAAGTGAAATCATCGAAATTTCGGCAGAACAAAACCAGGGCATCGACGGATTGATTCAGCGACTCGGGGAACTTGTGCCCGAATGAGACCCGTTGTCGCGAGTTATTGCACGATTTTTCTGAAGCCGGAAATGTTGCACGTTTACCGGCAGGTAACGGGGCTGCGGCGTTATCGGACGTTCGTCGTCACCAAAACTCGCGAGGAAGCAGGACGGTATCCGTTCGACGACTTTGTCGTGCTCGGACCGCCGAAGAAAAATTTCGTCAAACGCTTTATTCGCAAATATTTGCAGCGAAAGCCGGCTCTCATTTACCGAGGTGAATACGACACCCTGAGGGCGACACTCCAGCCGCGAAAACCGGATCTAATGCACATTTACTTCGGTCATACCGGGGTGCACTTGCTGCCGTTCATCCAGGAATCCGGCCTGCCGTGCATCGTTTCTTTTCATGGCGCGGATGTGATGCCGCGCAAGGACAAACCCGGCTACGAATCCCAGCTCCGCAAACTCCTGCAAACGCTCCCCCTGGTCCTTGCACGTTCTCGCTCGCTCGCGGCTCGCCTCGAAGGCTTCGGGTGTCCACCGGAAAAAATCCAACTTAACCGCACTGGGATTCCGCTGAACGATTTCCCGGTCGTTGACCGGCCCGTTGAAAAACCCGGCAGTGATTGGCGGATCGTTCAGGCCTGTCGCCTCATCGAGAAAAAAGGCCTCAGAACAGCGCTGCGCGCTTTTGCCGAAATCCATCGCGAATTTCCTGCAGCCAGTTTCGAAATCGCTGGAGAAGGCCCCATGCTCGGTGAACTCCAGACTCTGGCTTCGGAGCTGGGCATCGCAAAAGCAGTCTCTTTTCGCGGATTTCTCAATCAGACCCAGTTGCGCGATCTTTTTAATGTTTCTGACATTTTCCTTCACCCAAGTGAGGTGACGGCTGGGGGAGATCAGGAGGGCGTTCCTAACGCCATGCTGGAGGCCATGGCTACCGGTTTACCGGTCGTGGCTACCAATCACGGAGGCATTCCGGAAGCGGTCACTCACGATGTAGATGGGTTGCTCGTTGCGGAACGCGATTCCGTGGCACTGGCGGGTGCGCTGCGTGATTTTATTCGAAATTCTGCGCGGATGCGGCAGTTCGGTTTGTCCGCCGCCGCCTCGGTGCGTCGGGAATTTGATCCAACGACCCAGATTGACCGCCTCGAGTCCGCTTACGACGAGTTGCTGGGGAAATAGGGTCGATCGAAAGCCGCAAAATCGTTTTTTGGAAATCGATCCTCAACGGCCTTCTTGAAACGCTTTCCAGCCGCCGGCGGACGTGATGTCATCAGCGCCTTCGAGGGCAAGAGGTTCGCAGAGAAAACCTTTCACCCACGTGTCGTCCTCGAGTTGAATCGTGCCGATGGTCATCGGTGGCGGGACTTCTGCGACAAAAGAACCGAAGGCTGCGGTATTCAGGCTCCAGATTTCCACGGCAATGCCAGCTGAATTGACGACCGGGTCGGAGACGCGCACCAAGCCAGGTTTTGGCGGTGTTGTGTTCGGCAGATTGTACAGGCGGTAGTGCGGGGAGGTATGTGTCGAACGCACAAAACGGGCGTTGCGACTGGTCAGCTGGTGGTTGAGCGGTTGGCCGCCAAGATGTGCACCCACGACGGCGAGTTGGATTTCGCTGTCCGGCTCAGAAAGTGCAGGTTCCGAGGTCAGGTCTCGCCCGGTAACGCCGATACTGGTCGTTCTCAAGCGATGGAAACGGTCGCCCAATGCCAGGAGTTGAGCGTCGCTGCCTGCGGGACCGATAAAAGTAATGCCGAAAGGAAGTCCTTTGCCGTTCTCGCGGAAACCGGCGGGGACTGCAACGGCAGCCAGGTCGAGCAGATTCACAAAGTTCGTGTAGTAGCCCAGGTTCGAGTTGAGCGTGATCGGGTCCGCAAGGACATCGGCGACACGGTAGGTCGTGCCGGTGGTGGGCAGGACGAAAGCGTCGATTTTTCTAAAAACACGAACCGTTTGTGCGATGAAATCCTGCAAGCGATAGATGCCGTCGAAGACGTCGATGCCGGTTACTTCGTCGCCGCGAGCGATGATGGTTCGAACAGCGGGATGAACCGCTTCGGGATGCGTTTTCAGGAAATCGCCGAGGGCGTGCCGACGCTCGGCGACCCATGGGCCGGCGTAAAGGAGGAGAGCAGCGTTGCGGAAAGGAATGTAGTCGAACTCGACGAGCTCGAAGCCTTGAGCGGCCAGCGCTTCCAAAGATTCGCTGTAGAGAGACTCCGCAGCGGCATCGCCAAAGAAGGTTAGACCTTCGGCGGCGGGGACGCCGAGGGTTTTAATCGGGCGAGTTTCGGAAACCGGTTCGCGCGAAAACGAATCGAGAGGATCAATGCCCCAAACGGATTGAGCGATCTGGGACGCTTCGGCACAGGTGCCGGCGAAGATCGTGGCGCAATCGAGGGAATGACATGCCGGAAAAACTCCCTTCGCGCTAAACCAGCCTTTGGTGGGTTTATAACCCGTGATGTGGTTGAAAGCAGCCGGGACACGGCCTGACCCTGCAGTATCGGTGCCGAGGGCGAAGGTGACCATACCTGAGGCGACGGCAACTCCCGAGCCGCTGCTTGAACCGCCAGAGACGTACTCGCCATTGAAAACGGATCGCGGAATGCCATAGGGCGACCGGACGCCGACCAGCCCCGTGGCAAACTGATCAAGGTTGGTCTTGCCAATCGGAACGGCGCCGGCGGCGATGAGACGTTCGACCACGGTGGCGGATTCGGCTGGCGTGTAAGCAAATTCCGGGCAGCCGACCGTGGTCGGAATACCGGCAAGGTCAATATTGTCCTTAATGCCGAACGGAATTCCGTAAAGGGGGAGACGACGCGGATCCTGCGCGCGCAACGCTGCGACATACGGCTCGATCTCGTCGGGGGTGAGAAGACGGATCCAGACCGAGGGATATTTCTCATCGGCCGCGCGACGCAGAGCTTCCGCGATAACGCCATCCACAGAGACGGTTCGGTCGAGGTAAGCGTTGCGAAGAGCGAACAGCGAAAAAGAATGGTCAGTCACGAGCAAAAGGGGTAGCAGCGAAACGGGCAAAGTTGAAGCCGCATCTTGCCGGTTTCTGACGTTACGATGCTATTTCTGACCGAACCCGAGCTGACGATGTGAATCGCCGGACTTCGCTAAACCCGACTTTCGGCGACGGGCAGGGAAAAGGTGGATTTTCGGTCAAATCCGGGATGAGGAAGTTTTTTGTTCGGCTGAGGGTGCTCTTGGCTCGGCTGAGGGTGATTTTTGCTGCGCTGAGGGTGCTTTTTTCTTCCTCGGAGGAGTAATTTTCTGCGGGCAGGATGCAGTTTTCCGGGATGAGGGTGCTTTTTTGTGTCTAGAGGAAGTTCTTTGCTGCGTGAAGGAAGCGGTTTTCAGGAGCGAGGAAGCTTTTTTCTCGACGGGCGGGCTTATTTTGCTCGATCGACGAAGCTCCAGGGGGCGACGTTCCGTTCCCGGGGGTGACGGCGCAATGCGAGGACTGTCTCTATCTGGAAAGCAATTCCTTGAGTGTTGCTGCCCGCCGGGCATGTTCTTCGTCAGTGAGGACGGGACTCTCGCCGAAATCCGCCGGCAATTCTGGGAGATCGATCCAGCTCCGGCAGCCCCCGTACTTTGGAGCATCGGGAAACCGCCACGGATCCTTTAATTTCCAGACCCGCAGGAAAGCGACATTGATCGCTGGAATTTCACTCTCTTTGCCGTAGTGGAAGCGCTCGTCCACCACCGACGATTGTAGAATGTGCAGGGGTGTTAGTTTCTCCAAAGTCGCTGGATCGGTCACCAGTTCCGTCCATTCTACGGTGGCACGGGCCGTAATCGTGATGGTTCCCGGTTCGGGCGAGGGCACAGGGGTGTCCGGGTTCAGCCGTGTGCGCTCAAGTTGCTCATGGAAGAACGTTGGGAAGAGGAAAAAATCCGAGTGTTTGAATCGGAAGCCGGCGCGTCCTTCGGCGATGCCACCTTTGCGCAGGATGAGGCTCGTTTCGCCGCGTTCCAAGGCGGCGCAGACGAGCGCCCATTCCTTGAATGCGACGAGTGTTGGCGTTTCGACGAGAGCCGCTGTAGTCATGCCGCATCATTGACGCGAAATCGCTTTCCATGCAACATGCTCTAGCTGGCGTTTCCCCCGCGACGTTCGCTGGCTTCCACCCTCATACGATATGAGCCTGAAAATTGATCTTCATGCGCATTCATTTTTTTCCGGCGACGGTGTAAGCAGCCCGGAACAATTGATTGCGTCTGCGAAAAAGAAGGGGCTGCACGGGTTTGCGATGACCGATCACAACACCTGTGATGCGGTAACTTATATGCTCGACAAGGGACTCATGCGTGAGGACGGCCTGCCCGTGGATGGTTTTCTTGTGATTCCCGGTGTCGAAGTGACTACTGCTGAGGGGCATTTGCTCTGCATCGGAGCGACCCTTCCCAATCTCAAGGGCACGCCTGCGCTCGAGGTGTGCAAATTAATCCACGATGCCGGCGGGCTGGCGATCCCTCCGCATCCGTTTGATCTTTTCCGGGCGGGAATCCGCGTCAGTGTGCTGGATACGCTGCCGATCGATGCGCTTGAGGTCTTCAACGCGGCGAGCACACTGAAACGGTATAATCGTCAGGCATTTGACTACGCACAGTCGAGGCAGTTGCCGATGACTGCTGCGAGCGACTCCCACCACGAGGCTGCGATTGGGACGGCTTACACAATCCTGCAAACGGACGATTTCTCGGTGCAGGGCGTGCTGAAACAGATCGTGAAAAGCAATGAACTGAATCAGCGCTATCTGACTCCTGCAGCGAGCTTTAAGAAGACGTGGAGTAATTGGTTCCGACTCCGGAAGAAGAAGACGTACGCTGGAACGAAGGTGTTAAATTGAAGCTGGAAACCATCCCTCGGCTTCGGTTCAACAGCTCAATGGCTCTTGGCTCTATCCCCTCATTCATGAAAAGCCGGAGGCGGCCTGGATGAGTAGTGAGGCTGAAGGCGTTGCAATTCCAAACGAAGTAGCGAATGAGACGGTGCCGATTCCGGACGGGATGCGGCACGCTTATCGTTTTAATTTTCTCAACGCCATATCCTTTCAGATTGCGACAGGGACGCCTGCCGTGCTGTATGCGAAAAGCCTTGGCGCGAGCGCGACCGTTTTGGGTGTGGTCGCTTCGATGCTGCCGCTACTCGCCGTTTTTCAGCTTCCAGCGGCGAATTTCATTCCGAAGTTCGGATACAAAAAGTTTATGCTGGGGGGCTGGGGACTCCGGACCACGATGGTCTTCGCGCTGGCTGCGATACCGGCGCTGTTGTTTGCCGACGCGACGACAAAGCTGTGTCTCGTGCTTGCCTCGCTTTTTATTTATGCCTTGCTGCGCGGCATTTCTGCAGGTTGCTGGATGCCGTGGATCACTGCAGTGGTGCCGGAGGAAAGCCGGGGAGTGTATTTGTCGAGGGAACAGCTGGCGATTCACGCCGGGAGTCTGGCGGCACTCGGCGTAAGCGCTGCGACACTGGAGTGGACGCCGCACCCCTGGCGATTTTCAGCGATTTTCCTACTGAGCGCAGTGGCGGGCTTGGTGAGTTTACGTTCGATTCAACAGGTGCCCGATGCGGAAGCGACGGCAGCGGTGCGTTCTTCGTCCCAGCCGGTGCCATGGCTGACCATTTTGAACTATCCGCCATTTCGGCGGCTGGTGTTGTTCAATTTGCTATGGGTGCTCGTGGCAGGCGCGTTGCCGCTTTTCTCCGTCGCGTTTTCGCGCGAAGTGCCGAAGCTGGCGGAGAGTCACATCCTGGCGTTGTCGCTCGGCGGTTTCCTTGGTGCGATCGTAACGCTGCCGTTGACTGCGCGATTTCTGGATCGCACAGGCAGCAAAATTGTGCTTCGGCTGGTGACTTTTCTGGCCGCACTTGCAGCGCTCGGTTGGGCGGCGATGGCGGCTGGTTTCGTCCCGGGTTCGGCTTGGGTAGTCGCCCTCCTCAACTTCAGTTTTGGTGTGGCAAGCGCCAATTTTGCCGTCGCCAACGCTCATTTGTCGATGGCGACCATGCCGGTGATGGGACGGAATCATTTTTTCGCGCTTTACACCGTCATCACAAGTCTCGCGACGGGTCTTTCTCCAGTGCTCTGGGGCATTATCATCGACGCCATGCACGGGACGCAGAGACATTTTTTCGGCGCGGAGCTCAACTACTACAGCGTCTATTTCGGTATCTCGGCAGCAATCATGGCGACGACCTTTTTGGCCGTTAATATGCTGCGCGAAGCTCGTCCGGCAGAGATGACTCAACGCGATTACGCGATCTTGGGTCAAATCAAGCGCCTCGCCCGCATCTGGCAGCGTTGATCCCGGCTCAAAGAATCATTGGCAAGCGATCAGGATCCTTTACAGTCGCGATCCAACGAATTATGAGGCATCACTCATCCCTTGCTGCCGTTGCGATTCTTGTCGCCGTTGCCAATTTCACCACGCTCACCTCGAGTTACGCCCAGAGCGCTGCCGACTATGCGAAACAGGGTATCGAATCAGCGAAATCCGGTGACTATTCGGCTGCTGTTTCGGCCTTCGAAAAAGCGGTGGAGGCCGACCCCAACGATGCTTCGAATCACAAAAACCTCGGCATCGCGCTCCAACGCAAAGGAGATCTTGATGGAGCAGCGGCCAGTTTTGGAAAAGCGATTGAGCTGTCGCCCGAATCCAGCGCGCTTTATTACAGCCGGGCTGGTGTTTTCGTAGCCCAGAACAAAATTGACTCTGCGCTGGAAGACCTGAACAAAGCGCTCGACCTTAAGGATGGAGACGTCAAGTTTCTCAAACTTCGTGGTTATGTTCTTGGCCAGAAAGGGGATTACGAAGGCAGCATCGACGATTTAACGAAAGTCCTCCACGCCAACCCGACGGATGCAGAAGCTCTCAGCCAACGAGCGTTTGCGTACGGAAAACTGAGCAAATTTCCTCAAGCAGCGGACGATCTGACGGCGTTATTGGCTGCAAAACCGGCCGATCTCGATACCCTGCGCCGGCGGGCCAACGCATACCTCGGCGCGAAGGACTATGACAAAGCCGTCGCGGATTTTGGCGAAATTGTTTCCAAAAACGCTGGCGACAATGACGCGCTTAGCCAGCGCGGCTATGCCCTGCTGGCCAAAGGCGATGCGGCAGGGGCTTTGAAAGATTTCCAGGCAGTGCTCGCGCGTAATCCGAGCGACAAATCGGCAGCTGCAGGAGAGGCCAGCGCTCTAGCCTCTTCCGGTAACGCAGCCGAAGCGGTGAAAACCTTTTCTGATTTGATTGCAAAGTCCCCGGACAATCCGAACGGATACCTTCGCCGAGCCACGGCTTACACTGCGCTCGGGAAGTCAGACGAAGCGATTGCCGATGCCACGAAAGCCATCGATCTGGGTTCCGACAATCCAGAGACCTATCGTGTGCGCGCTTACGCCTACTCGACGCAACGCGCATGGGCCCGGGCAGTGATGGACTACGACAAGGCGATCGAATTGAAGCCGGACGAAGCGCAATATTATCTCAGCCGCGGTTTCGCCCTCGCCTCCCAGCAAAGCTTCGATAAAGCCGTCGCCGACTTAAAAAAAGTGCAGGAAATTTCCAAGGATGACGCCCTGGTCAAAAAGGCGTCGGAGAAATTACAGACGCTCGGCAAAAACTAGGAACGTGGGAACCCGTCGGATATTTTGCGAAGACCGAGAAGCCGGTAACGATTGGACTCCGCGTGCCTCGATGTTGCCTCTTACTGCAGCAACTCGTATCCGAGCACGCTGAGGCAGTATAGACTTGCCGTCTCGGTGCGTAAGACGATGGGGCCCAATGTGATCGGCCGGCAACCGTGGCTTTTCGCGAGGGCCATTTCGGCGGGTGTAAAATCGCCTTCGGGACCGACCAGAATCAGGACGCTCGAAGGCAACCCGCCGGTCTCAGCTTCCACCTCGGCAAGTACCTTTTTCAAATGTCTCGCGTCCGGTTGAAGCGACGCAATCAGCATCAAGTCATAGCGATTTCCCTGCTCAAAAAAGGCTTTTGGGGTCTGGGGAATAGAGACCTCGGGAATCCAGTTCTGACCGCATTGTTTGGCGGCTTCTACGACGGCTTCCTGCCATTTAGCCCGTTTTTTTTCAGCATCACCGGCGTCCACCGAGACGACGGTTCTCTCTGAAAGCAGCGGAGCGATGGCTGCGGCTCCAAGCTCGGTGGCTTTCTGGATGATGAGATCCATGTTTTTCCCCTTTGGGATCGCCTGACCGAGGGTAATGGCGCAACGCAGCTTCGGTGTTTTAGCCGTCTGCTGCGCCTTGAGGCGTACACCACTTTTGGTGGTGTCGATGATCTCGGCAGTTACTTCCGTGCCTCGACCGTCAAATACGACTACGCGCGACCCGGTGCCGAGGCGTAAAACGTCGATAGCGTGATGACTCTCGCCCGGGCTTAAAACGAGCGCGTCCGGATTCCAATCGGTGGGAGGAATGTGAAAACGGTGCATTAAGAAGTCTTAAGTTTTAGTCTGTAAGTTTTTAAGACGACAGAAGACGAAGCCTGAAGGCGCGAAGCGTGATTTTCTTAAGACCTACAAACTTAAGACCTAAGACTGCCTTTCACTCAGCGGAAGAAATTTTTCGCTTTTTCAAAGAAGCTTTTGTGAAGCGGTTGGTTTTCTTCGCCGCATGCCTCGGCGAATTCCTCGAGCTTCTTACGCTGCTCGGCATTCAGTTTGGTGGGCACTTCGACGATCACGCGGGCGATCAGATCGCCACGGCTACGGGACTGCAGACCTTCAATACCTTTGCTGCGGAGCTTGAACAAAGCCCCGCTCTGGGTGCCGGGCGGAATGCGAAGATTCGCTTTGCCCTCAAGCGTCGGGACAAGAATGTCGCCGCCGAGAGCAGCGCTCGTGAAACTGACCGGTAGTTCGCAGTACAAATTGTCTTCTTCCCGCTGGAAAACGGGATGTTCTTCGACGTGGATGACCACATAGAGGTCACCCGGTTCGCCACCGCGCAAGCCGGCTTCACCGTTTCGCGACGAGCGCAAACGCGCGCCGTCATCGATGCCGGCAGGGATACGGAGCTTGATGCGACTACGTTTTTCCACGCGACCTTCGCCCTGACAATTGCGGCAGGGACGTTCAATGACTTTTCCAGTCCCGGAACAGCGCGGGCAGGTCTGCGATACCTGGAAAAAGCCGCGGCTGCTGATGACCTGTCCGCGGCCGTGGCACATAGGACAGGAAGTGACTTTCGAACCGGATTCGGCACCGGAGCCGTCGCATTGGTCGCAGATGTCGGGTTTGGAAATCTCAATCTCTTTTTCGGCCCCAAAAGCGGCTTCTTCGAGAGTTATCTGCATGTCGTACCGCAAATCGCTCCCGCGCTGACGGCCGTCCCGATCAGGACGATTCCCTGCGGCTTGGCCAAAAATCTGCTCAAAAATTCCTCCACCCATCCCTCCGCCTTGCTGACCAAAGACTTCGCGGAAGATATCAAACGGATCGTGGAATCCACCACCTGCCGCCGGTCCGGCTGTGCCGCCTGCGAACGCTCCATGACCGTACCGATCGTAGGCCGCCCGCTTGTTTTCATCCATCAGAACATCGTAAGCCTCACCGAGTTCCTTGAATTTCTCCTCGGCCGTGTGATCTCCCGGATTTTTGTCCGGGTGAAACTGCACTGCGAGTTTGCGATAGGAGCGTTTGATTTCCTCGCCAGTCGCGGTTTTTGTGACGGAGAGAACCTCGTAATAGTCCCGTTTAATCGTTGCCATGAGTGTGTAACAGCGAAATTACGACTCGGCAACCGTCTCCGCTTCTTCGGGAATTGCTGGGCCCGTCGAAACCACCACATTTGCTGCGCGGATGAGGCGGTCACGCAAGCGGTAGCCTTTGCGGATCTGTCTCAAAACTTTGCCTTCCTCGACATCGTCGCTGGGTTCGGAGGCGAGTGCCTCGTGAAGATGCGGATCGAAAACCTGTCCTACAGCTTCAATGGCTTGCACGCCGCTCTCGGCGAGAAAATCCTGCATTTGCTTTAGCACCATTTCCATCCCGGCCAGAATGGCGGAAGCATTGGAGTCCGTGCGGGCAGCTGCCAGACCGAGTTCGAAATTGTCGAGCACTGGAATGAGGCGTTCGAGAAAGCTGGTGTTTGCAAACTTCACGGCGTCTTCCTTCTCGCGGGCGGCACGTTTGCGGTAGTTATCAAAATCGGCCTGTGTGCGCACTGCCAAGTCTTTGAAACGTGCGACGCTACTTTCCAGGGCAGAGATTTTCTCGCTGAAACCGTTTTCTGCGGCCGGCTCAGGTGCAACGCTCTCCGGTGTGGCGGATGCGGCCGTGGCTTCAGCTTCTGTTTCAGGGTTTTGGGTAAAACTGTTGTTGCTCATTTTAGGTGAGGCGTTCTGCTAAATTTTTCGGATTGCAATGAGTGTGATGTCGTCGTTTTGGGGCGTCGAGCCGGCGAAGCTCTTGACATCCTCGGTCAATCTCCGGAGAACCGCCGCCGCTCCCTGGGTCGCACTGGCCTGGATCGCATGGGTCATTTTTTCCATGCCGTACTCCATGCCGTGGCTGTCCACAGCTTCGGTGACACCGTCTGTATAAAGAACGAGGCAATCGTTCGTCTCCAGACTGACTGTGACGTCGCGGGTGATCCTATCGAAGACGCCTCCGCTGTCAATTCCCAGGGCCATTCCCGGAGGGTTGAGTTTGCGTACCGAGTGGTCGGTGGCTGAATACAAAACCGGAGCGTCATGTCCGGCTCGCGCAAGTGTGAGCTGACCGCTCGATTGGCTCAGAATGATGTAGGCCATGCTGATGAACATGTCCTCTTTGATATCGGGGAAAAGCTGCCGGTTGACCTTCTGCAGGACGTCAGCAGCTGAAGTATTTCCCGGGGCCTGACTGCGCAGGACGCTCCGACACATGGCCATGATCAGCGATGCGGGGACGCCTTTACCCGATACGTCGGCGATGGCCACGCCGAGGTTGTCGTCGTCGATATGGATGTAATCGAAGTAATCGCCGCTTACTTGTTTTGCGGGAATATTGATCCCGCTGATCTCGAATCCCGCGATCTGTGGCGCGCTCGACGGAAGCAGGATTCGTTGAATATCGCGGGCAATATGCAGGTCGTGATCGAGCCGCTTCTTTTCGTTTGCCTCGTAATAAATAATGGCGTTGTAGAGTGCGAATGCGGATTGCTCGGCAATCGACTTGAAAACTTCGAAGTCGCTCTGTGAAAACGGCGCCCCCATCGGACCATTGGCCACGGCGAGCACCCCCATCGACTGCCCGGCGTAAGTGAGGGGAACAGCTAGGATGGCCGTGGTGTTGAGAGATGAATTTGGAATCCGTGGCAGCGCCCTGGTCACTTCGTCGCCGGAAATGCAAACGGGCATTTGTTCCAGGAAAACGCCGCCCAGCAGTCCCTCTCCTTTTTTTACGGGGTGCAACCTCAAAAAACTATCCAGAGCCTGCGGTGTGCTGGAAATTTGCAAAAGGACGTGCTGAGGAATTTCGACCAACGGCGGGCACCCTTGGGAAATAAAAGCGGGCATCAGCTCTTCGCCGGTCCGATCCACCAGGTAAAGGGCGCCGCCATGGGCTTCCAGGATGCGATTTGCGCTCTCTACAATGAGCCGATGAAGTTCGGCGGTGCGGATATCATCCGAAAAAGCCTCACCGAGACTATGGAGAAAATCGAAAACGCGTTTTTCTTCAACCCGGATTTCCTCGCGTTCCAGACGCGCTTCTGCGGTCAACTGCCGCTGACGACGATAAATGAGTATAAAACTGATTACCAGGACGGCAAACAGTACGCCCTCGAGAAACGCCCGCATGATGGTGGATGGTATGCCGCAAAGCCCTGCAAGGCGTCAAACGTCTGACGTCGCTTCCTGATGTAAATCGTTCTTCAGGTACTCAAGAACGTCTTTGAAACGCGTCTCGTTTTCGGGTGCGGCTTCAACAAGAGCTTCATGGGCCTCGAGCATCGTTTCAGCCGTGTCGGTTTTGGACGGCTGCTGGGTATTCTGGGAAAGCTCCTGCACTCGTGTCTGGTCGAATTTTTCCTGGAGGCCTTTGGTTTCGATCTCGAAAAGCTGGTCCAACCCAAGGTTTTGAAGAAGGTCGCGGTTGCGGGGATTCAGATTGATGGCGTGGAGAGTTCCTGTGCCGAGCTCACGCAAGCGCAGGGCCATGCCCGCAAGGGTGCCCATAAACGTCGAATCCATCACCGGACAGTTTTCAAGATCGACTACAAACTCCCGAAGGCCCCGGTTCATCATTTCCCGCGCAAAATCTTTCATTCCAGAACTGTTCTGGAACGAACCTTTTCCGGCGACTTTGATCCAGGCTATTTTGTTATTACAACCGACTGATATGGAAGCGGGCGAGATCACTCTTTCAACGGGTGTATAACGAAAGCGCGAGGCGCTGTCAAACACGGAGGATGTTAGTTGGGTCGGTGACGCTGTGTTTTCGGGAGATTCGCTGGCAGGATTCGGTGGGGGAAGAGCGATAGGAGCCGCTTCATTTGGGTTTTGGTTTCGTTTTACGACCGTCTTTTTTAGGATCGAGCGCCACACTTGGCCGTCTATATCGCATAAACCTTGCCAGCTGGCGCGTCGAATGTGTGTCATTGTGCAAAAGCCGCTCCCATTTTCCCTCATGACGTTGTCCTCAATTGAAATTCGAATTCTTGGCTGTCTGCTTGAAAAAGAACGACTTACGCCTGAAAACTATCCCCTGAGCATCAACGCGCTTACCAACGCCTGCAATCAATCAACGAATCGTGACCCCGTCGTGGCGTTTGATGAGAAGGCCGTTGATGACGCGCTATTCGCTTTGCGTGAGAAAAAATTCGCCACCGTTGTCTTCGGTGCCGGGTCCAGGGTGCAAAAATATCGCCACAATTTGCCGGACCATTTCGAGTTGACGCGTCAGGAGACGGCTTTGTTGACCGTTTTGTTGCTGCGCGGACCTCAAACTCCCGGTGAATTGCGGCAGCGGACGGATCGTCTGGCCGGTTTTCCTGGTGGCCTGGACGAGGTGGAGAAGGCACTTGATGATTTGGCGGCCGGAGGCGACCCTCTCGTGCGCGTGCTCCCCGCTCGACCCGGACAAAAAGAGCGAAGATACGTTCAGCTCCTGGGAGGAGAGCCCGATATGGAAGCTTTGAACGCCGCCATTTCTGTGGATCTTCCTCCATCGACTGCATCTCAACCGACGCGCATCGATCGTCTGGAAGCCGAATTGGCTGCATTGCGAGCCGAGTTTGAAGCGTTCAAGAAGCAGTTTGAGTCATAAAAGTGTCCTCTGCTGATGGAAATTGACGGACTTTCGGAGTTTTAAAGGGCCAAGACGGCCTTATCGCGATGAGGCCGTTGTCGGACGCGGAAAAGGAGACTAAGTTGGTCGCCCAAAATGAACCCTACCGTTGATTCAATCGAAGACGCGATCCAGGATATTGCCGCCGGGAAAATGATCATCGTCACCGACGATGCGGACCGCGAAAACGAGGGCGATCTGCTTATGGCGGCCGAAAAAGTGACGGCCAGGGACGTGAATTTCATGGCGATGCATGCGCGGGGTCTCATTTGCAGTCCGATTACCGAGGAGCGCGCGGCCGAGCTTGGCTTGCAGAGCATGGTTGCACAGAACCGGGAGATGTTTCGGACGGATTTTACGGTGACAATCGACGCGGCTGTGGGTGTTACGACCGGTATCAGTGCCCATGATCGGGCGGTCACCATCGACCTGCTCACCAATCCAAAGGCAACGCCCGAAAGTTTCGTCCAGCCGGGACATGTTTTTCCGCTCCAGGCACGTAAGGGCGGCGTTTTGCGCAGGGCTGGGCATACTGAAGCGGCAGTCGATCTGGCGCGTCTCGCGGGGCTTCAGCCTGCAGGGATGATTTGCGAAATCTTAAACGACGACGGCACGATGGCTCGCCTATCGGAGCTGCTTCGATTCAAGGAAAAACACGGATTGAAGCTGGTAACGATCCGCGATTTGATCGCCTACCGCAGGAAACGGGAAAAGCTCATCATCCGCGAGCAGGTCATCCATATGCCGACCGATTACGGCGATTTTCAGCTGTATCTTTACCGGTCCGCGCTCGACGATTCACATCATCTGGCGTTGGTGAAGGGCGTTATTGATCCCCAAAAGCCGACAATC
The DNA here is from genome assembly GCA_036524675.1 of Chthoniobacterales bacterium. GTDB lineage: Bacteria > Verrucomicrobiota > Verrucomicrobiia > Chthoniobacterales > DASVRZ01 > DATDAW01. The sequence continues at coordinate 28,613 of DATDBU010000001.1, forward strand.
GTCCGCGTCCATAGCGAATGTCTAACCGGTGATGTTTTCGGCTCGCGACGGTGTGACTGCGGCACCCAGCTTCATGCGGCCCTGAGCCAGATCGAGGACGAAGGCAGTGGGATATTGGTTTATATGCGCCAGGAAGGCCGCGGAATCGGTTTGGCGGCGAAAATCAACGCCTACAAGCTTCAGGAGGAAGGTCTCGATACGGTGGAGGCCAATGAAAAACTGGGATTCCCGTCGGATCTGCGCGAATATGGTCTCGGCGCTCAGATTCTGCAGGACCTCGGCGTCGGCAAGATGCGGCTGCTTACAAATAATCCCCGCAAAGTCGTCGGTCTAGACGGTTATGGCATCGAACTCGTTGAGCAACTGCCCATTCGTTCCGAGCCAAATCCGCACAACGAGCGGTACCTCAATACGAAGCGGTCAAAATTGGGACACTTGCTGTGATTTCTTGCGCTGAGGCGTAATCGTAATTCTGCTCTTTGGTCTGATGGGTCCGCATCTGTCTCCGGGCGAGAAGGGGCTCAATGATCACGATTCCGAGTAAGATTGTCGGTGGCTCATTGAATCCCGTTTGCAGCGCGCGGGTTTTTCCTCCACTGTCGTTGCCCACTTGTATGTCCCACGCCCTGCCTGCCCGTCCCCGCGTCATTGCCACAAAGCGCACCTTTGTGATGGTCGCCAGCCAGTACAATCCGGAATATGTCCAGGGCCTCATTGATCACGTCAAAAAAGAGCTTCAGGTGCTGGTTCCCAACGCCACCACCACTTTGATTCAGGTTCCCGGTTCGTTTGAGATCCCTATTGCCGTTCAGGAAGTAGCGCGAAAAGGCGGCGTTGACGCCATCATCGCACTCGGGGTTATCTTTCAAGGAGCAACGGGGCACGCCGGGCATATCGCTGAGGCAATTACCAGCGGACTCATGCAAATTTCCCTCGCCAATCGGATTCCGGTCATTCACGAAGTACTCACCGTGACCAATGACGAGCAGGCCAAAGCGCGGTGTCTTGGCGATGAAATCAACCGTGGCACCGAAGCCGCCCGCGCGGCTGTCCGGATCGCCGCTGTCATCAACGACTTCAAAGGCAAAAGCTAAAAGAGCCACTACGATATGGGAAAACGCCGGGAAGGACGCGAAGCTGCGATCCAATTTCTTTACAATACCGATCTTAACCACGGTGAAAACGCGGGTACCCGTGAGGATTTCTGGGATCTGCGTCCTGCCAAACCCAATATTCGCGAGTTTGCCACTACGCTCATCGACGGCGTGACAGCGCATTTACCCGAAATCGACGAGCGAATTCAAAAATACGCCGAGAATTATCAGCTCAGCCGCATGCTGGCCGTCGACCGCAACATTCTGCGCCTTGCCATCTACGAAATGGTCTATTGCACCGATGTTCCGCCTGTCGTCGCCATCAATGAAGCCATCGAAATTGCGAAGCGGTTCGGTGCCGACGAATCCAGCCGCTTCGTGAACGGCATCCTCGATCGCATTAAGTTCGATCTTGCGCGACCGCTCCGGACGGCTGGAAGCGTGAATCGCGATTAGTGAATGGTGATCGTGCTCGAATCCGCAATTGAATGAGCAGCTTTTTCAAAAACATCCTCCAAAAATTCACTGGCAAGCCTGTGGATTGGGACGAACTCGAAGAAACCCTCATCCGGTCGGACCTCGGCATCCCGCTCACACTCAAAATCGTCGAAGCCCTTCAAGCTCGCCCTGAAAAAATCACCGCGGAAGACGTCGTCGTCGTCGCGCGCGACGAGATCAAACGGATCCTTCCGTACGAAAGCCCGCCGTTGAGACCGCTTCCCAACCGCCCCAAAGTCATCCTCATTGCCGGTGTCAACGGGACGGGCAAAACCACCAGCACGGCGAAGCTGGCCCATTTTCTTAAGTCACGTCGCCACAGCGTGTTGCTCGTCGCCGCCGACACTTTTCGCGCTGCCGCTATCGAGCAATTAGGGGTTTGGGCCGACCGAATCGGCGTCGAGATGATCAAGGGCCAGTATAATGCCGACCCGGCCGCCCTGTGCCATGACGCCTGGCATGCTGCAAGCAAACGCAACATCGAATTCCTTCTGTGCGACACAGCTGGGCGTCTGCACACCAAACACAACCTCATGCAGGAGCTCGGAAAGGTGAAGCGAACCCTCGCCAAACTCGATTCCACGGCGCCGCACGAAAACTGGCTCGTCGTTGACGCCACGACCGGCAGCAATGCCATTCAGCAGGCGAAAGAGTTTCACCAGATTCTCGGCCTTACTGGCGTGATTGTCACCAAGCTCGATGGAAGCGGCAAGGGCGGTGTTCTCGTCGCTATCCAGAACGAACTTAACATCCCCGCCAAATTCATTGGGACGGGAGAAAAGCTGACTGATTTGGCCGAGTTCGATGCCGGCGATTTCGTCGAGCGGGTATTGTAAAAAGGTCTCAGGCTTCAGAGGCGGTTTTCAGGGCCTGCTGATAGAGTCCGGGGACGCTTGAGGCACATTCTATTTTCTGGAAAACTGAAACCTGAACCGGCATGGTCGACCACGACGCCTTCATCGTTCCACCAAATCCTCCCGTTGAGACGGAAAGCATCACGCTTTTCGACCGGATCGGCGGAAGGCCCGGACTCAGCCGGCTCATCAAATGGTTCTACGCTCGCGTTCGTTACGATGTGGAACTGGACAACATTTTTCGTGAACACGTGCATCACTGGCCCAGTCACATCGAGTCGCTCATTGACTTCTGGCAACGCATGACTGGCGGCCCTTCCGGCTATTCCGGCAACCCTCGCGCCGCTCATCGGCCGCTCGCACTCGAGCCGCGCCATTTCGAGGCATGGCTCTGCTGGTGGGAGCGGAATTGCCGCGAAGTTTCTGCCTCCGCGGGAAGCGGAGGAAATGATAGCGCTCGGCCATCGTCTCGCCGTCCAAATGCAGCGGCCGGAGTCCTAAAAGACCTGGATTGGAGCCAACCAGTGAAGCGGCGACACGTTACAAAATTTTAGTATATGAAATACGCCAGCTTCGAAGCCATTGCTCAGGCATTGAATGACGCAAACGTTCGCTACCTCGGTGCGGATATCCGGGGGCATTCGATGCCCTAAAAATCGATCAATTATCAGCCAGAGGCGCCGATCACAGCAGACGACTTTGCAAACCCGGATCTTCGAGAAAGCTGGCGTCGCGACAAAGGCATGCGCGTTCTTACGATGTAGAGCGATATCCATCGCGAAACACCGGTAGACATTTTTGTCTATGAGCCGTTTGATTTTGACGCGGAGTACGAGGGTGCGCTCACAGGCGATTCCAACGCGAAATACGCATCCATTCCCGCGTTGATTAACATGAAACAGATGAACCAAACGCCTGATCTGGATCATTTCGACTGGAGCCGAACCACAATGGGAGGGCTCGGAATTGGAGCAACTTCGCGTCTGGTCCAAGCTTACAATCCGGGAAAGACTTCTGGCGCTCGAAGAGCTGTGCGACCACGCCCGGCGGACGATCCAATGGCGAACCGAACGCGGATTACCCTACATCGATCCGTACACCAATGAAGTAGTAGTCCCGCCGAAGCCTGTGGCTACAAAATGAGCATGCAGTCGCCGTAGCTGTAGAAGCGGTAATTTTCCGCGACTGCTTCATGGTAGGCGGCGAGGATTTGTTCGCGGGTGGCGAAGGCGGAGACGAGCATCAAGAGAGTCGACTTTGGGAGATGAAAATTGGTCAGCAATTTGTCGACTATCTGAAATCGGTAGGGCGGATGAATGAAGATGCGTGTCTCGCCGGTCTGCGCGCAGACTTCGCCATTGACCGCGCAGGATTCAAGAACGCGAACGGTCGTGGTGCCGACGGCGAAAATGGATTTGGCGGCGTTGATCTTCGCGGCAGTCGAAGTGGAAAGTTCGAAACGCTCCGCATGCATGAGATGGCCTGTAAGATCTTCCGTTTGAACGGGTTTAAATGTTCCAGCACCGACGTGGAGTGTGAGTAAAACGTGCGGAATTTTAGCGAGAATCTCCGGCGTAAAATGCAGGCCGGCAGTTGGCGCTGCGACTGCGCCCGGAGCGGCGGCGTAGACAGTTTGGTAACGTTCGCGATCCGTTTCTTCTACTTCGCGACCGAGATACGGGGGCAGGGGAATTTTGCCGATCCTTTCGAGGTCGGGCAGGGGGTCGAAACGGATCGTCCGCGAGCCGTCTTCAGCAACGGCAACCACTTCGCCGGTGCAACCTCCTACGGTCACCGTTTTTCCAACGCGCATTTTACGTCCGGGTTTGACGAGACATTGCCAAAAGCCGTCTGGTCGCGGGTCGAAAACGAGCAGTTCGATGGCGCCGCCATCCGAAAACACGCGGGCAGGCAGGACCTTGGTATCATTCAGGACGGCAAGGTCGTTCGGCGTGAGATATTCGGGCAGGTCCGAGAATGTCCGGTGCTCGATTTTTTCGGAATCGCGGTGCAGCACCAGCATCCGCGATTGATCCCTTCGCGCTGCCGGGTGCCGTGCGATAAGCTCGTCGGGCAGATTAAAATCATAGTCGGAAGTCCGAACGCTCACAAAGGTGTTTGAACAGAAAGGCCACTAAGAAAGCAAAAGGGATCGAAAAATTCTCTGCGCCCTTTGTTTTCTCTTGTGAAATCTATTTTCGATCCGTCCGCTGCAAACCGCATCTTCCAGCCGCAACTTCGATTAGCTCGGCAGCGCGTTTTTTCAGGCGGACGGCGCGGGTGACTAGATAAATCAGGAAAAAAACCGTGACACCTCTCAACCACCAATCGTCATTGGACGTCGAAATAGCGCGATAGGCCAGAACAGAAAAAAAGATCGCCGCGATGAGTGCTGTCGAGACCGTCGGGACGGCTTTCAAGCGAACTCGAGTGAGGCATTTCGGCCCGCCGTGATATTCGGTCACGGTCTGGAATTTGCTGATCCACCAGAAGTTGCCGTAAATCTGCACGTCCCAGTTTTTCCAGCCGGTATCGGTGGAGTATTTCCAGCCTTCTTTCTCGAGCGCCTCGCAGACTTCGGTAAGGAGCACCTCGCGACCCTGGCCGGTTTCGTTCCAAAAAATCAGGTCGCTCCAGCCGCTGTAGGGCTTCAGATTTCGGTGGCCAGGCTCATGAGTTGCGAGCACGGACTGCGGCGTGCGCTTGAATTTCAGCCACGTGAAATACCGAGCCCATCCGCGCACAAGTGGTTGAAAAAGAGCGAGAAACGCTACCAACAACCGTGCGCGGACAGTGTCGAATTTTGGTTCGATCCGCGCATGAATCATGTAACTGAGCGCTACCAGGAATGTCGCGCCGAACATCAGATATGGCACTATTCGTAGATTCGGAATCGGCAGCGCGAGGACGAAAATAAACAACGTCAGAGCCACCCATTCGATGCTGCTTACGTAAGCGGAAATTTCGCTCTGCGGAGTGGGATAAATCGACTGGAACAGGCCCTGTCCAAATACGCCATGGTAAATGACCGGCTTGTTGAACAACCAGGTGAACCGGGGCGTGCCGTAGATGTTTCCTTTCCATTTCGCCTGCCCGGTCGGTCCGAAAAATACGAGATGCTTGAATCGCAACATCGATTCCGCCTCGCCGTAACCTTCCTGCTGTTTGCGAAATGCCGTGAGAGTGAACCGGCGATAATGCCAAACGATGGCTGCTGGGCTGAACGCGATCACTCCGCCACCGGTCTGTAGTTGCCAGCAAAAGTCCACGTCGTCGCCCGCCTTTCGATATTCGACGTCGAACCCGCCTACACTGTGGAACGCCCATTTGTGGAACGCCATGTTGCAGCCCGGAATGTGCTCGGCCACCACATCCGAAAGCAGCACGTGGCTCGGCCCGCCCGGAGCACCGGCGACTGCCGCCTGGATCCAGTCCACGGCCGGTGGTGAAATGTTGGGTCCGCCGACACCTGCGTAATCGCCACTCAACAGCGTGCCGACCATGTAATACAACCAATCCGGATCCGCCATGCAGTCGGAGTCGGTGTAAGCGAAGATCTCGCCTGTGGCCGCATGCGCGCCCGCGTTGCGCGCGTAGCTGAGCCCCATGTTTTTTTGGACGATATTCTGAAAGTCGGGGAGCCTTTTGCCAATTTGGCTGCTCCGGGCTGCTAAGAATTCGGAAACGATTTGCTGCGTGTTATCCTTCGATCCGTCGTCGACCAGCACGATTTCGAAATCCGGATAATTGACTTCGTCGAGCGACTCCAGGCAGTCCCTCAACGTTTTTGCGCCGTTATAAGAGCAAACAATTACCGAAACGCGCGGATACTTCTCCAATTTGACCTTCGACGTGACCGGTTCGTCGCCGGAGAGCAGCTCCTTGAGCCGATGGTAGGCCAGCTTTGGCTGCCGGTCGCGGGTGACCAGGCCAAAGGCCCAATCCGTGATCTCCATCCCGCCCGTAAACCACTCATCCGTCCACGCGTAAAAAATCGTCCCTGCCGCACCACCTTTGACGACTGAATCCAGATGCCACTCGAGAACCTCGGTCTGCTTTTCCTCCGGGTTCCGAATGGTATCCATGCCGAACTCGCCGAACATCAACGGCTTATCGCCCGCGAGATTCTGCAAACGCGCCAGGTACCTTTCAAAATCCAGCCGACGTTCGAGGTAAACGTTGAAACTATAGAAATCGACATTCTGCGGCAGCAAATACTCCGTCGGCGGGTAGCTCGCATAGGAGAACAACGCTTCGGGATCTTCGGCCCGGGCAACACCTACCAGGTGTTCGACAAACTCAATGACCTTTCGTGCGCCCAGCCAGCGAACCATCGTGCAGGGAATTTCGTTGCCGACGAGATATCCGAAAATTGCGGGATGCCCAGCGTTTTTCCGGACCGCTTCGGCGATGGTTTTGACGATTCCCCGTCTGATTTTTGCGTCTTCGAGAAACGCCACATGCTGGGTCCAAGGGATCGAAAGCAGTACGCGGATGCCGCCTTCGGCACATAGATCGAGGAACCATTTCGGCGGCACATGATAAATGCGCAGCAAATTCGCCCCCATCTCGCCCATGAGGCGCAAATCCTCGCGGGTACGCTCGCGCGAGGCGAGATAATCGCCTTGCTCGTTCGGGTGGAAGGGACCGTAGGTAACGCCTTTGACGAAAAACTTGCGGTCCCCGGTAAAGAAAAATTTGGCGCGGACTTTTACGCGCGGGAGTTCGCTCACGGGGCGTTACCCCTAAGGGAACGTTTCGCCGCTGGCAACTAGCAATTCCGTTTCAGGCAGGCCGCGCTGCGTGTGTAAAAGGTGAAAAAGTGAGATGAAAGGGAGAGAATCGCGAGCCGTCAGGTGCGCCTTCTCGCCTTTTACGTTTCACCTCTCGCCCGTCGTTCACGCCAGCGCGCTTTCGAAATCGGTCTCCGGTTCCTCTTCTTCGGGCTTTTGCTCGGGTTTATGTTGATGATCTTTCGCGATGGCGAGGTAGATCGCCGGAACAACGAAAAGAGTGAAGATCGTTCCGATAATCATTCCGGTGACAAGCATGATGCCGATGCTGTTACGAGCGCCGGCGCCCGGGCCTTTGGCAATGACGAGCGGGAAGTGGCCGACGACGGTTGCGACGGAGGTCATCAAAATCGGCCGCAACCGTGTGCTGGCCGCTTCGATAACGGCTCGCAATTTGTCACGTCCCTGTTCCTGCAGATGATTGGCGAATTCGACAATAAGGATGCCGTTCTTGGCAATAAGCCCCACCAGAGTCACCAATCCCACCTGGCTGTAAATGTTGATCGTCGTAAATCCGAGGAACGAGAACATCAGTGCTCCGGACAGTGCCAGCGGCACAGACCCGAGAATGATGATGAACGGATCCACGAAATTATTAAACTGTGCTGCCAGCACGAGGATGATGAGGATGACCGCAAATCCGAGAGTCACCAGCATCGTGCTGCCTTCGCGACGGAGTTGGCGGGATTCGCCCGCATAGTCCAGCACGTAACCTTTTGGCAAAATTTTCGCGGCTTCATCTTCGAGAGCTTTGAGAGCCTGATCGAGGCTCACGCCGGGTGGAATGACGCCTTGAATTTTGGCCGAGTTCATTTGCTGGAACCGGTTCAGTTGCCGCGGTTCCGTGGTGGTTTCCAGTGAAGCGAACGTGGACAACTGCACCGGTTTGCCGCCGGGGCCGGTCACATAGAGATCCTTCAGTTGGTCAGGGTTAAGCCGCTCCGTCCGTTTGATTTGTGGAATGACTTTGTAGCTGCGGCCCTCAATACTGAACCAGTTGGTATAATTGCCGCCAAGCAAAGTGCCGAGGTCGGCGCCGACCTGTTGGAGGTTGAGTCCCAGTGCGGCGACTTTATCGCGATCGAAGACAATTTCCGCCTGGGGCAGGTCGAACTTCAAGTCCGTGTCGGCGAACATGAATTTGCCGCTCTTGAAAGCAGCAGCGACGATCTTGTTGGCAAATTCCAGCAATTCCTTGGGCTCAGCCGTGGAGGCGATGACGAGTTCCACCGGGAAATCGCCGCCACCGGGCAGGGGCGGCGGTGTTGTCGCAATCACTTGGACACCAGGAATTTGTCCGACTTTTCCCATCGCTTCAGCAGCCAGTATTTCGGCGCTCTTCGTGCGTTCGCTGAACGGTTTGGTCAGCATTCCCGAAAAGCCAAAGGTCGGTCCGGTGATCTGGAAGGTTTGCCTCGCTTCCGGGAAGGACATGAACGCATCGTTGGCGGCGGTCGTATAAAGCAACGTCTGGTCGAGGGTGGAATACGGGGAAGCATTCACAATGCCGAAGACCACGCCTTGATCCTCGCGCGGCGCAGGTTCCTGCAGTGAAAACATGTAAAAAGGAATCGCCAGCAGGAAGACGAACGCCCAAATGGTGATCGTAATCGGCTGCCATTTCAGAGTGCGATGCAGGGTTCGCTCGTATCCGCGACGCACGACAGCGAAACGTTTGTTGATCCAGCCCGCATAGCCTTTTTCTGTGTCGCCATCGCGCAAAAGCGCGGAAGCCATCATGGGCGAAAGCGTCAGCGCCACGACGCCGGAAACGAGCACAGCGCCGGCCAGCGTGAACGCGAACTCGCGGAAAAGCGTTCCCGTTAGCCCTCCTTGAATCGCAATCGGCGCATACACTGCCGCGAGTGTGATGGTCATGGCGATGATCGGGCCGGCCAGTTCCCGTGCCGATTTGATTGCGGCCTGGAAGGGATGCATGCCTTCCGCAAGGTGTCGTTCCACGTTTTCGACGACGACGATAGCGTCATCCACCACGAGACCAACCGAAAGCACGATCGCCAGAATGGTGAGCAGATTGATCGTAAAGCCGAAGCACAGCATCAAGAATACGGCGCCAACGAGGGAAATTGGAATCGCGATCACAGGAATGATGACTGCCCGGACGGAACCGAGGAACAAAAAGATGACGATCACGACGATGATGAGCGTCTCGGTGAGCGTCTTAAACACTTCGTGTAGCGCATCCTTGATGTATTCGGTGCCATCATAGGCCACACTCAATTTCAGACCTCCGGGAAGTCCCTTTTCGATGTCAGGCAATTCCCCGCGGACAGCCTTGATGACGTCCAGAGAGTTGGCCGTGGGCAGCACCCAGACACCCATGAACGTGGCAGTCTTTCCGCTGAAGCGCACATCTTCGTCGTAGCTTTCCGCGCCGAGAACGACGTCCGCTACGTCTTCGAGACGAACAAACGTGCCGTTTTCCTGACGAATAACGAGCTTCTTGAATTCCTCTCGCGTCTTCAGGTCGGTGTTGGCGACGAGATTGACTGCGATCATCGAGCCTTTGGTCGAGCCGATCGCGGAAAGGTAATTGTTTGCCTGCAAGGCAGCGCTGACCTGCGCCGGCGTGACATTGAGCGCGGCCATGCGATCCGACTTCAGCCAAACGCGCATCGCAAACGTCCGCGCGCCAAGCACATCCGCTTTTTGAACCCCTTTGACGGACGACAATCGCGGCTGGACAACGCGTGTGAGGTAATCGGTGATCTCGTTCTGATCGAGTTGATCCGAGTAAAAGCTCAGATACATCGAGGCGAATCGGTTGTCGCTGGTCTCTACGTTAATGACCGACTCCTGTGCCTCAGGCGGCATGTTATTGCGGACCTGGGTGACTTTGCTCTGGATCTGCGCAAGCGCAGCGTTCGTGTCGTAATTGAGCTTCAGGTGGACCGTGATCGTGCTGAGGCCCTGAGCGCTGGCCGACTCGATGTAGTCGATGCCATCCGCGCTGGCGATCACGCGCTCCAGGGGCGTCGTAATGAATCCGCGGACGAGATCCGCGTTGGCGCCCACGTAAACCGTCCTGACGATAACGACGGCGCTGTCGCTGCGTGGATACTGGCGGACGTTGAGCGTGTTAATCGCCTGCAATCCAGCAATGAGAATGATGATATTAACGACGATCGCAATGACTGGCCGTTTGATGAAAAGATCGGTAAATTTCATGGTTGCGGGCGTGCCTTTCGGGGCTTTTGGGATTCAGAGGAAACGAGGCAGCACGGCCTCTTTGGTTTAGCTGTCGCTCGGCGTCGGATTCGGGTCGTTTCCGGGCTGGATGCTGTCGTTTACGAGCACGGCGCCACCCGGGCGCAGTTTGAAAACACCGGAAGTCACGACTTGTTCGCCGGGTTTCAAACCGGATACGACGGAGACCTGATCGCCGCGTTTGTCGCCGAGCTTGACGGTTTTCGGTGTGACGATTTTCGCCGGTTTGCCGGTCGCGTCTTTTCCGTCCGAAATGACGAAAACGGAATCGCCATACGGTGCATAGGCAATGGAGGTCGCCGGAATGGCAATCACTTTTTCGGCCTTCGGCAGCTCGACTGCGACTTTGGCAAACATGCCCGGACGCAGTTTTCCGTCCGGATTTCGAATGGTCGCCTGCACTTCGATGTTACGCGTCGAGGAGTCGACCATCGAATTGAGCGCGGTGATCTGGCCCTCGAACGCCTGCTCTGCGACTCCGTCGACCTTCACGCTAACGGTTCGGCCTTCGTTGAGAATGGTCGTGTTTTGCTGCGGCAACGAAAAATTCACGTAAATCGGATCGAGGGAGGTCACGCTCACGAGGGCATCGCCCGGATTAACGTACTGGCCGACGTTCACACGGCGGATGCCCGCAAGGCCGGCAAATGGCGCCCGAATGGTCTTGCGTGCGATGAGGGCCTTTTGCTCATCAACTGCTGCCTGTGCCTGACGCGCCTCGGCTTCCGCTGAGTCGAACTCCGATTTTGACGACGTATTCTTTTCCCAAAGTCCTTTGATGCGCACCCGGTTGATTTGCGCCAGATCACTGCGCGCCTGAGCCGAGCGAAGCGCCGCTTCCTCCTGTGTCGTATCGAGCTGCACAAGGATTTCGCCGGCATTCACGGCTTTGCCGGATTCAAAACCAATCGCTCGCACGATACCGCTCAAGTCAGTGCTGACGTTTACTCCGTTCACCGGCTCCAGTGACCCGATTGCGGTCAAAACGGGTGCCCATGCCTCTTCTTTCGTGACGACAGCCGTCACCGTGTCGGGCGGCGGGACGAACCCCCCCTGTTGCATGGCTTTCTGGATTTGCGAGTACTTGTAATAGCCGATTCCTCCTACAATGAGGACGAACAGTCCAAGGACGATGATGAAGCGCTTGAGCATAGGAGTAAATGGTGGTGAGACTTAGGGAGCAATGGCTGGTTTAGGAATCGTATCTGTGAACAGCCCAAAGTGGATTTTTTGCAAAAGGGCAACGAGAAGGCTTCGTTCCGCGTCGTCGAGCGGGCTCACAATTTCGGCGACACGCTCAAAATATTTCGGAGCGACTGTATCGATCAGACTTCTGCCTTTCGCAGTCATCTCGACTTTGATTGAGCGCCGGTCCGTCGGGCAGGCTTCACGCGTGATGAGGCCGTCACGCTCCAGAGTGTCGAGCACTCCGGTAATCGTTGCCCGCGTCACACCGCAGCTTTCGGCAAGTCCGGCCGGATTCGCAGGAAAATCGCGACACTGGCTCAGCGTCATAAGCATCATGAAGCGTGCCTGTGTGAGGCCGTGTCTGCCGAGGAACTCACTGCCTGCCTCGGAAATCGCGTCCCCGGTTTTCCACAGATTCAAAAAAACCGCGCAAGCTCCCGGGTCGAGACTGGGGAACTGTTGTGCCGCCTTTTGCAGACACTCAAATCGGGGTAAATCGTAAGACGCGGGGGTATGCATTTGATTAGGCACCAAATAATCAACGACCCTAAGTTCTGTCAATGCCACTTTTTTTGACGGACCGACCGGAAGTCTATAAGTCAATACCTATGAAATTCGTCATTGCCGGTCTTGGTTTCTGGGGAAAATCGTGGGCTTCCCTCCTGAACGATGATCCCCGCGTCGATCTTGTCGCCGTGGTTGATCCGCTCCCGGCGAGTGCGGAATGGACGCGGAAAAATTTGCGGATCCCCCACTTCTCCATGCTTGCCGACGCCTTGGCGAATCTCGATGTCGATGCGGTGCTGGTTACCACTCCGCCTGGGTTGCATGCTCCGGTTGCCATTGAGGCCCTGGCCCGTGGCAAACATGTTCTGCTCGAAAAACCCCTGGCAGCCACGCTCGACGATGCTCATCTGATCGCAGAGGCTGCCGCGAATTCCAAAAGCCGTATCATGGTCGCTCAGGGGTACCGGTTTCTCGACGCGGCCCACAAGATCCGCGGTCTGCTTGCCGAGCGGGCCATCGGCGATCTGCGGGCTATTCGGGTTCAATTCCGCCAGTGCGTTCCCGCGATTTTTGCCGACCAACCGGATCATCCGCTGTATGCGCTCAATCACTCGATCCTGATCGACATGGCCGTGCATCATTTCGATCTCGTCCGGTACATGACACAACAGGAAATCGCGAAAGTCTCGGCTGCCGAGTATGACACTCCGGAGAACATCTTCCGTCATCCCTCGAACGCGCTCTGCCGCCTGGTGTTGCGAAACGACGTTCCCGTTTTTTGGGATGGCGATTGGTGCGTTTACGAAGATCTCACCTGCTGGGAAGGCGACTGGGAATTCATCGGAAGCGATGCGCGACTGTTCTGGCGAGGCGATCACTCCGGCGCCAACTCGCTGTCCTCTCTCTCGATTCAGCAGCCCAATGAAGAACCCGTCCGGATGGATTTCACTGAAACCGTCACTGATCGCCGTGTTCCAGTCCTCAACCAGTTTCTCGACTCCGTCGCGGCCGGCGTCCAACCTGAGCCCAGCATCCCCGACAACCTCCGTACTCTGAGCGTCGTATTCGCCTGCGTAGATTCCATCGAAAGACAAACGGAGATTACGCTAACAACGTAACAGCGGCACGTGCATTGCCCGGAAATCCACCGTAGCCGTTTCGGACCGGTCTTGTCCCGGTGCCATTCAAACCTTTCTCGTTCGAAGTAATTCCTTGCCTTCCCGTCGTTGGATATAATAGCCTGCGCCAGCCAAGTTAATACGATGACGGACTGTGGGTTTCTTTACATTGCGACGGGGCATGAGTTTATCGAGGAAAGTATTCAATCCGTAAAGTCATTGCGCGTCCACATGCCGGACGTTAAGACCTGTTGCTTCACAGATGAACCTGAACTGGCTCAGCCATGGTTCGATACGGTTGAAGTTATCGATCGGCCGTTCAGGAATTTTTTAGAAAAGATTCCTCCTTTGTCGAAAAGCCCTTTTCAGCGGACGATCTTTGTAGATACGGATACAGTGTTTACCGGGTCGATGCTTGATGTCTTCGAGCTGCTATCGTCTTTTGAAATTGCTGCGGCGCCGGATCCTTTTTGGTGCGAATCACCTCACCTTCCGGCGTGTTTCATGCAGCTAAATACCGGACTTATTGCGTACCAAAATACCCAGCGCGTGCGCGACTTTTTCCACCGCTGGTTTGCGGACTACGAACGCGCCTTCAACGAGGCCGGCAAGCCGAAACGCATGCACGATCAGGGAGTGTTCCAGCATCTCCTCTTTGAATCCGATCTTCGACTCTATCTTCTTCCTGTCGAATACAATCTGCGGCTTACCTGCCCTCAGTTGGTCCGCATATGGGCGCCCGCCAAAATGTTGCATGCAAGGCATCCTGACCTTCTCGATTTAGGTCGACGGGTAAACAGCAGGAGTGATGTCCGGGTCATTTGGCCTAACTGGCGTCACTTTTTACGCGGTGACCTTTTCTTGATTGGTCGCCGCCCTGATCGTTTCCTTCGCGCGTGGGCAGCCATGCCTAAGATGGCGTTGAAGCTGTTTTTAAGATCGTAGACCGAAGAAGATGGTTGAAGGATGAATCGCGGGAAGTGGGTTGCAACGGTAGCGTCGTAATCTTTAAGGCGTCACATTGATAGGGAACTTGGTTTCTCCTTTTCCGGAGGGGCCGTCGACAGAGAGTTTGGCGGACCAGTCGCCGGCCATGCCGGGAGTGATCTGGATGTGGTAGGCGCCAGGTGTTTGTCCGCGTTCCGCCGCGCCGCCGGAGTGCATGACCATTCCTGGCATGTTCATGTTGAGTTCGAATTTGACTTGACCCGAATCCACGAGTTCGCCCGATGCGTTGCGGAATTCGATGGTTAGCTCGCTGCCCGCACTTTGAAGCTGGCCGCTTGGAGTGAAGAGGTGCGCGGTGATGCCGTTGACGGTCTGCGTGGCGAAAGGTTTGCCGGAAGCTGGCGCTGGACGGAATTTCGTCCAGATTTCGAAACCGCCCCAGCCCAAAGCCGCAATGACTACGGCAATGAGGAAAAACCGGACGACGCGGCGACGGCCACTAAATTGGACAACCGGCGCTGCCTCCTGATACTCGATTCGATTTTCCGTTTTTAGATTTAAATGGCGCCGGCGCCAGATGACGAAAATGACGGGATAGATGAGCAATTCGAGGATTCCACTGGTGATAACGCCGCCGATCATGGGCGCAGCGATGCGTTTCATCACGTCTGCGCCGGCCTGCGTAGTGGGCGACCACATAATGGGCAGTAGTCCGAAGAGAATGGCGCAAACGGTCATGATCTTTGGGCGGATCCGCTGCACGGCACCTTCTTTTACGGCGGCGTAGAGGTCGCCAAGGGAGTTCATCCGGCCTTGGGCGACGTATTTTTCCCACGCGTGATCGAGGTAAAGAAGCATGACGACCCCGGTCTCCGCGTCGAGGCCGGCAAGTGCGATGAGGCCGACCCAGACGGCTATGCTCATATTGTAGCCGAGCAGGTAAAGCGTCCAGAACGCACCGACCAGCGAAAACGGCACGGCTAACAAGACGATCAACGTTTTCGTGGCGGATTTCGTGTTCAGGTAGATGAGCACGAAGATGATGAGCAGCGTAAATGGCACGACAACCACGAGCCGTTTCTCCGCGGCTTTGAGGTATTCGAACTGGCCAGCCCATTGCATGTAATAGCCGGCGGGAAATTGGACCTGCTCGTTGATGCGTTTGGTCGCTTCCCGCACATAACCGTCTATGTCGCTGCTGGTGATATCTACGAAGACAAAGCCGACTAACTGTCCGTTTTCATTACGGATGGATGGCGGACCGGTTTTGTAACTGATTTCGGTCACTAGCGAGATGGGAATGTGTGGAATGGAAGATGCCGTCTGGCCCGTTTGTCCGCTCGTGGTTTCGTTGCCCATGGCACCCGGCGCGGGAATCAGAATGCGCTTGAGAGCGTCGATATCGTCCCGGAAATCGCGCGAATACCGCACATTGATCGGGTATCGCTCGCGGCCTTCGACCGTGGTGGCGATGGTTTTCCCACCGATGGCGGTTTCAATAACGTCATTAACATCACCCACACGGAGACCGTAGCGCGCGGCGGCCTCACGGTTCACTGCGAAATCGAGAAAATAGCCTCCTGTCGTGCGCTCGGCGAACGCGCTGCGCGTGTTCGGAAAACCGCTGAGAGCTTTCTCGATCTGGACGGCAACATTCTCGATTTGTTTGAGATCGGAACCGAAGACCTTCACGCCTAGAACTGTCCGGAAACCGGTGGTTAGCATCTCGGTTCGCGTCTGGATCGGCATCCAGAAAATATTTGCCATGCCGGGCGTTTTGACCGTCGCGTTCATCTCGGCGACAAGCTTTTCCCACGTCATGCCCGGACGCCATTGCTCGTGCGGTTTGAGCATGACAACGGTTTCGAACATGGAGAGCGGCGCGGGATCGGTCGGCGTGTCGGCTTGTCCGGCTTTGCCAAAAACACGTTCGACCTCGGGAATTTGCCGTAGCATTCGGTCCTGAATTTGCAGGATCCTAGTCGCTTCATTGATGGACATGCCGGGCACGGCGGTTGGCATGTAGAGGATCGTCCCCTCGTTGAGCGGGGGCATGAATTCCTTACCCAACTTTGAATACGGATAGACCGTCGCCGCCAGCACCAACCCAGCGACAGCTAGTGTCAGCCAGCGGAAACGCAGTGCAAAATTAACGAAGGGCTGATACGCCCAGATGAGAAAACGATTCACCGGATTTTTTATTTCCGGAGTAATTTTGCCGCGGATGAGCCACGTCATGAGCACCGGTACCAGCGTGATGCCCAGCAACGCCGCGAAAAACATGGCGAAGGTCTTCGTGAACGCGAGTGGTTTGAACAGGCGTCCTTCCTGTCCGGTCAAAGAAAACACGGGCATGAAGCTAACTGTGATGACCAGCAGCGAGAAGAATAGTGGACGACCCACAGTTTTGGCAGCTGCAATGATAACCGCTGTCCGCTCGCCATTGTCGGGGTCCCGCCCGTTTTCTTCGCGAAAATGCTCCAGCGCTTTGTGGGCGTTTTCAACCATAATGATCGCCGCGTCGATCATGGCGCCAATGGCGATGGCGATTCCGCCGAGGGACATGATGTTCGATGTGAGATCCAGACCGAACATCGGCAAAAAACTGAGAATGATGGCAATGGGCAGCGTGATGATAGCAACCAGCGCCGATCGCACGTGCCAGAGAAATACGACACATACGAGCGCAACGACAATGCTTTCCTCGATCAGCTTTTCGCGGAGCGTGTCAATGGCTTGATTGATCAGTTCGCTGCGGTCGTAAGTGGGTACGACGCGTACACCTTCGGGCAACGACGCCTGGATTTCCTTGAGCTTCCTTTTTACACCATCGATGACGTTGAGAGCGTTTTCTCCATAACGCATCACCACGATACCACCGACCGTTTCGCCGCGGCCGTCGAGTTCCGCAACACCGCGCCGCAGGTCGCCGCCAAGATGAACGGTTCCAACGTTTTTAACGTAAACGGGTACGCCGTTCAGGACCTTGAGTACGATATTTTCGATATCCGCGGGACTTTTGATATAGCCCCGCCCCCGGACATAATACTCGGTGGTGGCGACTTCAAAAACTTTTCCGCCCACGTCGCCGTTGCTGGTTTTGATGGCATTAACAACCTCGGCCAATGGAATGTTATAAGCGACAAGCGCGTTTGGATCGAGATCGACCTGGTATTGTTTCACAAACCCGCCGACGGGCGCGACTTCGGCGACACCTTTCACGGATTCTAGGGCATAGCGCAGGTTCCAATCCTGAAAGCTGCGCAGCTCGGCGAGGTTGTGTTTTCCCGTGTCATCTACCAGCGCGTATTCGAAGACCCAGCCGACGCCCGTTGCATCGGGACCGATAACGGGATTGGCTCCCTCGGGCAGCGAACCGCGCACAGAGCTCAGATATTCGATGACGCGGGACCGCGCCCAGTAAATATCCGTGCCATCCTCGAAAATGACGTACACGAACGACTTCCCGAACATTGACTCGCCGCGGACGAACTTGACCTTCGGCGCCGCGATGAACCGCGTCGAAATCGGATATGTGATTTGATCCTCGACCAGATCCGGTGAACGCCCTTCCCAATCCGTGTAAACGATCACCTGCACGTCGCTCAAGTCGGGAATGGCGTCGAGCGGTGTCCGCTGCAAGCCATAAATCCCTGCGGCAATGCCGAAGATCACGAAAATGACGACAAGAAATTTGTTCCGGGAACTAGCTTCGATGAGGCGCTCGATCATGGGAGGAACCTCCCGTGGCGCAGAGAAGCCGTTTTATTCATGGGGGCAGTTGTAGAAATGTGCCGATGATGCACATCGACTACACCGTTCAGATCTGGAAAGAAGGCCGCCAGTTTGTCGCTCATGCGATGCCGCTCGACGTGGCAAGTTCGGAATCGACTGTTGAAGCAGTCCGGGAGGCGTTGGATGAAGCAGTGCGGCTTTTCGTTGCCACATGCGCCGAAATGGGAACCCTCGACGAAGTGCTTGAAGAAGCGGGGTATGAACGGGACCGGAACGAGTGGCAAAGTCCGGAGTGGTTTGGTCTCGAACGTCGCGAGCTGGCTCTTGGTGTCTAAATAGTGATGCCAAAGTTCGCGCCAGTCGACTGGCAAACGCTTGACCGCGTTTTCACAAAAGCCGGTTTTCGTTTCGTTCGACAGGAGGGCAGCCATCGCTCGTATGTTCGAGACGCCACAACGCGGCCGGTCGTGATTCCGTGTTATCGTGAAGTGCCGGTTTTCGTCATTCGCAACAATCTCAAAGCGGCAGGCATTGGTCGCGACGAATACTCTCGGATTCTGGATGAATGCCGGTAACGAATTCACGGCTTCACCTCCTCAAAGGACTTCACCGCCCCCTGCACTTTGGATTCGGCGTCGATTAGGAAATTGGCGCTGGATACGACCCGTTCGCCGTCTTTCAAGCCACCCTGCACCTGATAGAAATCGCCAAATTTTCCAGCTAGCTGCACGAAACGCGGCTCGAGTTTTCCTTTGCCTCGATCGACAAAAACGAGCGATCGTTTTCCCGTTGGCATCACGGCGCTCACGGGAATGGTTAGTCCTTCGCCCATGTCCATGCCGAGGTCGATGTTCACGTACATGCCGGGACGCAATGCAAGGTCCGCGTTGGGAATATCGATTCGAACCTTCCCGGTGCGCGTCATTTCATTCACAAACGGATTAACCAATCCGATTTTGCCTTCGAATTGCCGTCCCGGATACGACGCCGATGTGACGGATACTGGCAAACCCACTTTTAACATGGGTAATTCGTTTTCGTAAAAGTCGGCCCACACCCAGACCACAGTTAGATCCGCCACATTCACGAGGCGGTCCCCGGTCATAACCTTTCGTCCCTGATCGACCGGGACATCCTCGACCACGCCTTTGAACGGCGAATACAGCGTTAAAAATTCCGACGGTCGCCGCGTTTTTTCGAGCTCCGCGATCTGCTGGCCGGTGATGTTCCACTGCGCAAGGCGAAGTCTTGCCGAATCGATCAGCCGTTGCGTGCTGGCGCGCATATCGGGTGATGCCGCGTGATCGCGCGTGTCGAGCAGGTTCACAAATTCCCGCGAAGCAGTTAGCAATTCCGGACTGTAGATCGTTAGCAGCGGCTGATCCTTTTCCACCGGTTCGCCCGGAGATGTGACGGCGAGGTTCTGCACGTAACCGTCGACGCGCGCCACGAATTCCCAGCGCCGCGATTTATCCGGAACGATGAGGCCGACTGACCGGATGGTGTGATGGAGCGGCTGCCGCTTTGCCTCCGTATAAGTCACACCGATCTGTTGCTGGCGCTCGACGGGAACGGCGAATGCTGAGAGAATGGGCGAGTGGCTCCCATTTGCTGTTTCGCGCATTTCCCCTGTTGTTTTCTCATGTATTCCGGCGTTCGTCTTTTTCGCCACGGGGACGAGATCCATCGAGCAAATGGGGCATTTGCCGTGCGGGTCCTGTGACCTGACCGAGGGATGCATCGAGCAGGTATAGTAATCAACGTCAGGGTCTGCGTTCGGCACCCCGGCGGTTCTCGAGCAGGCGGAGAAACCCCAGAGCGCTAACAACGTGGTGACGAAGACGACGGTTTTGTGGAAAGTGTTAATCGTCATTTTTGGTGGAGTGAATGTGCTTCGTGGGGGTGGACGCCGGGATCGGGCGCGGTGGCGCACCGATGATCGATTCGAGCGCGGCGATAGCGCTTTGGTAATCCGCCAGGTGTTCGCGGGCGGTGGATTCCAGATCTCGCAAGTTGCGCTCGGAGAGGACGACTTCGAGGAAACTACCGCGTCCCGCTGAGTAGTTGGCCCGGTTCGCCTCGACGGTCTGGCGGGCAACTGGAATGAGCGTGTCGCGGAAAAGTTCGACGTGATGATGGAACGTCTCAATGCGTTTCAGTTGATCGCGCAACAAACCCAGTGCCGAAGTTCGCGCGCTTTCAACGGCCTGTGTGGCCGCCGCGATGCCGGCTCCAGCTTCCCTTTCTCCGGCGCGATATTTCTTGCCATTCAACCACGGCACATTGAACGAAACTCCAACGGCAATTTCGCTAACAGCCTGCGAGGCGTCGTTATAGCGCCCCGCTTCGACGCTTAGTGCCGGATCGGGAATCCATTCGCGTCTGGCCAGTTCCAGCCGGGATTTTGCCGCGACGAGTCCGGCCTCGGCCATACGGATTTCGGGGCGATTGGCGAAAAGCTGCTCGCGCACCCTCTCCAGCGATAAGCCCGCCGCGTTCGCAAGGAGTGGCGTAAGGGCCGGTCTGCCCAGCGGCGCGAACGGGTCGCGATTCATGAGCACCCCGAGCCGCGTCTGCTCATCGGAACGGGCCTGCTCCAGATCACGCCGAGCTTCCTGGATGCGTGTCAATTCGTTCTCGGCAATGAGCACGTCCGCCTGCGACTGGCCGCCCGTTTCGAATCGAGCCCGGCTGATTTGTAGGGTCTGATTGAGCGACGTTTCGTTGGCCTGGTTGAGATCAAGGAGGGCGTACGCTTTTGCGAGGCGGAAAAACGACGCCCGTGCCTCGTTCACGACGTCGAGTTCTTTGCGGCGCATTTCCTCGAGGCCGGCCAACGCCTCGGCGGCGGCGATCCGTTCCCGGCTTTTGTTTTTACCGGAAATAGGAATCATCTGTTCGACGCCTAGCGTTTGGTCCACCATCCCATTTTTATCCATGTGAACGAACCGCCCCACACGCGAGCGGGCGCTGATCCTCAAATCGTCCCAAGCCGCTGCCTGCGGGACGCGCTGTTTGAGCGCCTCCCATTTTGCATTCGCCTCGTGGATCGTCGGGTTACTCGCCAGAACTTCCGCCGTTACAACGTCGAGCGTGAGCGTTCCTTGCGTAATATTGCCCGCTTGAACAAGGCCCGCGGACAAGGCCAATAGAAATAGAATCGATAAAAATTTCATCATCGTGAGAAACAGCGGCCGTTCTTCGACAGGAAGCGCCCGGAAATGGGCACACTGCGCCTGCGAAAACTGTTTCTCAGATAAGGAAAATGCCGCTGCGGACGAGCGGCGGCGGCGCGTGGGGAATCAACGAATCCGCAACGGGACGGGAGGAAGCGTCCTCCCGGTTTTGTGGGACAGCCAAAAGTGCGACGACTTTCAACGCTATCGGAACGAATTTCAGATCCGCAGATGCCAGTGGAGCGGTGACTGGCATTGGCGCGGCATTTTTCGAGCTGGAATTCATCTGGCAGCAGGCCATTTCTGTGCAGCAGTTCATGGTCTGCGTTTCCGCGAGCGCGCATTCCGTCCGGATCGCCGCCGCCGAGGCAGGCAGCACGCCCGCGCCGGGAATGGCGAGACAGATCAGCAGGGCGGTTAGCAAGCGGTGAAGCACGAACACACTGTGCTTAATGCTGATGGGGGCGTCAAACCCTCAAATATTTCAAGGGTTGTGTCCT
The DNA here is from genome assembly GCA_036524675.1 of Chthoniobacterales bacterium. Classification (GTDB taxonomy): domain Bacteria; phylum Verrucomicrobiota; class Verrucomicrobiia; order Chthoniobacterales; family DASVRZ01; genus DATDAW01. The sequence continues at coordinate 50,252 of DATDBU010000001.1, forward strand.
TTTTTGGCAATGAACCGATAGAGCCTGGCGAATTCTCAAACGATTTTCGCCATGCAAAACACGACATACATAGAAAGAATTGAAATGAACATCCCAACCAAAGCATTCGGCATCCTCGCGATTGCGACAGCTTTTATCGGAACCTCTTTTGCCGCAAACGGCGGCGCTACTGGCAGCTATCAGTCGCGTGACATAAAGGGCAGTGTTGTGACTAGCACAACGATTAAGCCCTGTCCGATGATGAAGCCTGTGTACAAATTCGAGACTGTGGCGAATCCCAAAATCAATACCACCTACCGCCGGCTGATCGGCTACAAACACGAAGGCTGCACCGGTACCAGTATTGCCAACATGAAATGCGCCGGCTCAAAAACGACCTGCATTTCGATGCTGCAAAGCTAAGACTTTTTAAGCTGATCCAACCGTAAACTCCAAGGCGGGAGGCTCGACCCGCGATATCTTCCGCCTATTGCCCGATCATGAAAGATGACCTCAACGATCTCCTCCGCACGTGGAACCCGCATGTTCCCGAGCCTGACGGTTTTCGGCGCGGCGTTTGGCGTCGCATCGGTTTATCCGCCACCAATGCACAACCTTCAGGCTGGCTCGAGAAATTTCTGATTTTCGTGGCGAAACCACACATCGCCGCGGCGGCTGTCGCGGTGGCGATTCTAGCAGGCGGCGTGACCGGTTTCGTGTTAACGAATGCAAACGGCGAGGAAAATTACCTCCGTTCCGTCAATCCCTACGCACAGGTTCGATGAAACGCGGACTCCTCATTCTGCTGGCCGCTCTCGCTGCCGGAGTGCTGACCGCTCTGGGCGTTTCCTGGTCACGGCAATGCTCCGCTGCTCCTGAAAACTGGCTTCGCAGTGAATTCGGCCTCACGGCGGAACAGGCCCAGCACGTGGCAGCCGTGGACCCGGACTACGCAAAGGCGACGAGCGTTCTGTGTGAACGCATCCGGAAATCTGACGAACGTGTCGCCACAGCGTTGAAATCCTCAAAATCGCTGACCCCGGAAATCAAAGCCGCTGTTGCAGAGTCGAATGTTTTGAGAGCCGAATGCGCTCAACGGATGACGACGCATTTTTATCTGGTCGCGGAAAAATTGCCGGCAGGTCAACGGGACCGCTATCTAGCGATGGTTCTACCAACCGCCATGAATCCCGACCACATGGGTGCTGCCTCCATGAAGAAATGACGCCATCACCGGATGACGCGGACGTTTCTGCCATGTGCCGGTTGCGAGGGGGAGATGACCTGGCATTAAATGAAATCATGGGCCGCTGGCAGAGGCGGGTAGTGGCGTTTCTGCTGCGCTATACTGGGAATGAGGCGACGGCCGTTGATCTGGCGCAGGAAACGTTTGTGCGGGTTTACCAGAATCGCGAGCGCTACGAATCGAGGGCTGCGTTTTCGACGTGGCTTTTCGCCATTGCTACGAATCAAGCTCGACAGCACTTTCGCTGGCAAAAACGGCATCCCACCTTTTCTCTCGATGCCGAACTGGAGGATCCCGAGGGAAAATCCACTAACTCTCAGCTTTCTGCAGACTGCGACGATCCGCGGGATGCGGCTTTGCGGGAGGAAAAGGCCCGCCTCGTGCGCGCGTGCGTGCTCGCGCTCCCGCATGACCTTCGCGAGGCGGTCATCCTTTCGGAATACGAAGAATTTTCCCATCAGGAGATTGCCCGGATCGCCGGATGCACGGCCAAAGCCGTGGAGACCCGGCTCTATCGGGCACGCGCCATTCTAAGGGAAAAGTTGGCCCGCTTCCTGAGGTGAATCCAAGCCGCAAGGGTCATGCGGGTCCTGGAATAGAGGCTATGATTCAGGGTTGGGTTTGGTGGAATGTTGGATGGTGCGGATGGAGAAAAAGCTTCCTGAACCGGTATGAGCGGGGGCTGGCTGCGCCAGAATGGCGCAAAAAAGTTCCGATGAAGTGTTCATCGCCAGTTGGGAACTCCCCGGAGAAGCCCGATAAAGCCTTTATCAGTCTTTGCGGACTCTCCGGAGAAACCGATAAAGCCTTTATCAGTCTTTGCGGACTCTCCAGAGAAGCCGATGAAGCCTTTACCGGTCTTTGCGGACTCTCCGGAGAAACCGATGAAGCCTTTACCGGTCTTTGCGGACTCTCCGAAGGAGCCGATGAAGGCTTTAACAGTCTTTGCGGACTCTCCGGAAAAGCCGATGAAGGCTTTAACAGTCTTTGCGGACTCTCCGGAAAAGCCGATGAACACTTCGGTACTCTCTCGGCGCGCCGCGTTCGCCGGACCGGGAGAGGACGCCGGGCTTTTGTGCGGAAAAGCTGCACCACCTCATCCTTGGTCACCGTATCCCGCCCAGCGAACCGATCTGCTCCGCCCGATCCGAGAGCGCCGCGTCGAATGGCCCAAAAACCGCCTCCGTCGCGGCCAGCGTCCCCGCCGTTCTCAATTTCCCAAAATGATCCTCGGCAAAACTCCGCAATTCCTTCCGAGCTGATCTCCCGTCATCAAACGCATTCTCGAAATACCGCCAATCCTGATCACAAATACCCTCCTGTCGTTTAAGGTTTTTAACGCCATCCCGGAACCGTCCCGCCCCAGGCTGCAACCCAGCCTTGTGGGAGCCTCGGACTTCGAAATCAAGCTGATAAATCATCTGCTGTCTTTCCCTTCACGAACCGTCCCTCCTGCAGAAACCTCCCGGAAAAATCCGAACCCGCCCCACACCCCTGCAAACGCCCTCCGGAAAAACCCGGATGCTCACGCAACGCCGCAGGAACCGTTCAGAACGCCCGATCAAAATGCTCTATTGGAACAAATGCTCTGTCCCTTTGCTTCTTTGCTTTTGATCTCCTTTGTTTTTTGGAAATAGCGACGGGGCGACAGCTCATGCCATCTGCAAATCATCCAGCGGACTGGTGATCTCGCCACGCATCGCCCGGGCCAGCTGGGTGTAAACCTCTGTCGTTCGCACGTCGGCGTGTCCCAGCAGTTCCTGCACGCTGCGGACGTCCACTCCGCGCAGCAGGAGATGGGTCGCGAAAGAGTGGCGCAGCGAGTGCGCGGTAACGCGTTTGGCGATTCCCGCCAGCCGGGCGGCGCGTGCCAGTTCCCTGGAAATGCCGATCTCATGCAGGTGATGCCGCCGCGCGATTCCCGTGCGTGGGTCTGCCGAAACACTTTTGGAGGGAAAAAGCCAGAACCATTCCCACGACGTTGCGGCGGCGGGATGTTTGACATCCATGGCATGCGGCAGGCTCACGCCGGGCAGGCCATTCCGGCGATCGGCTTGGTGTATTTGTTTTACCCATGAAACATGTTCGGTGAGCGGTTGGTGCAGCGATTTGGGCAGAGTGACCACTCTATCCTTGTCTCCCTTGCCGCCTCTAACCTCTACCTTTCCGCCGTTGAGATCGGCATCCTTGATCCGCAGCGTCAGCGCTTCTGCCAGGCGCAGCCCGCAACCATAGAGCAGCTTGCACACGAGACCGGCATCGCCTTTGACGCCTTTAAGCAAGGCTCCAGTCTCCGCCGTGGTCAGCACCACGGGAAGTTTTTTCGAGTGCCTGGCTCGCGCTGCGTTAATGCCTTCCAAATCCTGCTTGAGCACGTCTCGATACAGGAACAACAGGGCATTGAGCGCCTGATTCTGGGACACGGCGCCCAGGCGCCGATTCACCGCCAGATGGGTGAGAAACGCCTCCACTTCCGCGGCTCCCATTTCAGAGGGATGCCGTTTGCCATGCCAGAGAACAATAAAGGGTGTATTGCCGCGAAGCCGGCAAATACGCCCGTGGTTGAACAAGCCCGGGTTGGCTGAGAGCCTCGGATTCGGACTGCCTATGGCGCTTGTGTTAGCGGCTGGGAGTGGCGGAGCGGCGAGAATGGTGGCCGGGCGGGGTGTTGGATTCGACTTGCGGTCTTGCTTTGCACCACAACCGGCGAATTGTTCCGTTTTCGGAGCCAATAGACGGAGCAGATTTACGAAGTCCGCCCTCATTTTCAAGCGAATCGAAGCGGCCGAGGCAATGCCCTTCGATGCCGTCGTCCGGAGTTGGATTGCGAAAACGGTGATGCATCGGCATGGGTTCTTATACGGCTAAGAGAGCAGCAGGCGGCGGAGCGCGCGATTGCACCCTTGGCGGGATTTGCCTCGGCAGCCGCCCGGCAAAACGCATCGGGATCGCGCAATGGGGACAGCAGGGAGTGCAATCCGGTGATTTGTTTTTGGTCGCTGCACTGGAGGCCGCGTCTGCTTCGCCAATGCGTATCGGCATTCCGGTGTGCATACGAATCCGCTCCCGGTTGCGCACCGCCACCGGATGACAGAAGCCATAGTAACGGATCGAGCGCAGACCTCGGGGCAGCACATGCCGAAGATAGCGGCGGACGAATTCAACCCCGGACAATGTTAGCGCTTTAACGCGGTTTCCATCCGATCGATCCTTCCACTCAAAGGTCACGTTCTCGGTATCGAGTGATAGAATGCGTCCGTCGCTGATCGCGCTGCGCGAGAC
>DATDBU010000002.1:0-4768 GCA_036524675.1 Chthoniobacterales bacterium
CGTGTTTGTTTCGTGGACGACCCGCTGCCTGAAACGCGAGGCTATAGGTTCGAAGCAAATTTGGTGGAGACCCAGCAAGCCTTTCCTGACCTTTCCTTAGAAGGCAGATTTGGCCAATACAGTGGCAAACCCACACTTGAAGTCGTTCCGCGCTATGCATGTAAGTCATTGATTAACAATAGAGCCAGCGACTGGACTCGAACCCGTGACCTATCGATGAATCATGGCTAGGGCGCTAGAAACGTTGGTTTCTTCTTCCGTTAAGATTCTTTTGATTTCCATGCAAGGCCCTCAGCCTTGACTCCTCTAGCGTGCATTGTGCGTTCCTCGCCTAGTTCAAGACCGCGAGCGGCAAAATTCTCCTCCCCTCGCGCGTGCTGAGAGTGCTTACTCATGAATCCGCAGCAGGTGCTCCCACTGGCGGAATTCGCCGTTAAAGCCCATGCTTTCGGCAATCAAAAGCGGTGAGGCTGAATTTAGTGAGAGCAGTTTAGGGGTTGTTCTGGGGGACGCAGCCTGCTATTATGCTTCAACAGGTTGTGGTTCCCCCATGGAAACAGTGCTGGCGATTCTCCAATTGCTGATACCAATTTCCCTGTGTATTGCGGGTGTTCTGTGTTTCGCGGGTCTCGCTGGAGGAGGCGGTAAGTCGGAGTTGGAGGACCAGGCGCAGTACGAGCATTTTAATCCGCATGTTAACCCCGTCCGAGAGGTTCATCGCAAGGAACCGACGCCGCTGCAAACGAAACAGTCAGCCGGGACCGCGGACAAGAAACCTGAAAAGGTTGTGGTCCCTGATGATCTCGGCAAAACAAAGTCCGTCCATGGTCTGATGGAAAAACAGGCCTACTACTGCTTCGAAAATCAGTCGGTGGATGAGGCTCTGAGAATCATGCACGAGCACGGCCTTCAATATCTGCCCGTTGTGGACAGCAACCTGCGGGTCGTAGGAATGGTGAGGCGTCATTACTGACGAACTCGAACTCGCAATCGGCGAAGAGGTTTCTCGAACGGAGCTGCTCAGGCCGACTCTTGTCTGGTCTTTCCCCTATTATTCCTGAGGTCTACAAGCCGTGGTATATCTTTTGGCTGTGTAATCGAAATTTCATGAAAGTTTAACCGACGTGCTAAAGCTGGAAATAGATCCTGATTGATGCGTTGTCGGGCTGAAAAATTGACGAATATGCAGGCGAACCTGTTGCCTAGGCGTGAGTATATCGTTCCTCTATTGGAGATGCCGCTCAAATTCGCGACCCACGCGTGCTGCATTCATAAACGGGTAACGCGCGGAGCGATAGCAACTACGTCAGGATTTTTCCCCATTATGACATGAGCTTTCGCACGATGCTTCTTCGAACCAATTTCGTTAAGGTTGCCCAACTTGATTACTGACTCGGCGGCTCAAGAGGCAAGACAGCCGAAGACGTCAAGTGCACGACTCGGTCACCTTTTCGCGCACCACGAGTAGCCTCGATGGAATCAACCTGCGCAGCGAAAGTTCCTAACGCTATCCAGGCTCATCTCCTCGGCAACGCCACGGATTGCGCGTTGCTCAATAGTATCGCGAAGCATCTCACGGCAAGGACGTCAAGGCCTACCCGTTCCGTGTGATCACAGGTGGGATGCCGTTCACGGGATTCGACTACCGACACTCATCCGGCGGGTGTTCGGCCGCTCGAGCGAAAAGATGGACGCCGATCAGCTCGATCTCTTTTTGATGGCTCCGGAGAACGAACCGGGAAAAGTCGACGCCTCCTCTCTGGAGGAGGCTGACCCTCGGCACGAACCAAAAGCAAGGCGCGATGCCCGTTGCCGGGAGCGATGGCCTGCGGATTTGCCGGTTGTTGAGGAGATCATCGATCCCAAGGAAGTGCAGAAAGCGCCAGAGGATTGGCGCCTGATCGGTGCGGAGGTCAGCGAACAACTCGACTACGAACCCGGGCGGTTCTTGCGCCGACGGTTGGTGCGCCGCAAATACGTGCGGCGTGGGGACCCGGAGGCAGTTCCCCTGATCGCGGCACTGCCGCCGAGCCTGCAGGAGCGCTGCACTGCGGCGCCCGGACTTCTCGCGCAGATCATCGTAAGCAAGTATTGCGATCATCTTCCGCTCTACAGGCAGGAAGCCATTTTCAGAAACCGCCACGGGGTTCATCTGCCGCGTCAGAGCATGGCCCGCTGGATGGGACTGGCTGCCGATTGGCTGCGACCCATCTATGAGCACATCCGCACCGGAGTCATGGCCGGAGGATACCTTCAAATCGACGAGACCCCGATTCGTTATCTGTCTCCCGGCCACGGCCAAACCAAGCTCGGCTACTTCTGGACAGCATTATCACCCGGGGGTGATGTGGTCTATCACTGGGAAACGAGTCGAGGAGCCTACGGTCGAAATATCAGAACTATGTCAAGAAGGCCCTTCGCGTGACGCTTACGGTAAGAAACGCCGACAGCTCAAAGAAAAAGGCTTTTGTCGGTAACAGTGGCCTGAATTTGAGCGAGATACGATGGCACCGCATTCAGAAGCCGATCCGCCGCGCGTCAGAATGCTTTACATTTTTCATCGACCCAGATAACGGGCCGTCTCAAATTGTTAGTCAACGAATGCCTCCGTCATCTCTTTAACTAACCTGACATCAATATCTTATATTGTCCCGCGCCTAAGGCAGTTTCTGCAAGCAAAAGAAATGGCACTTCGAATGCTTCAACGAATTCCCCCCATTTTTGTTAAGCGTTTTCCCGCACACTTCCTGAATCCAAGCCAACCCCAAAGATATGCGTTTCTTCCTTGCGTTCTTTTCCGCAATGTCGGTGCCAATAGGATTTCTGAACATCTTCGGAGGCATCGTCTCAGGTATCTGGCTCGCCTTTCTCGGCCTGTGGCGGCCTATCGATATCGGGCTGCTTTCCCTGTTTTGCACCACATGGCTGATCGGAGTCGCGCTTATGCCGGCGCTTCTATTCGCCGCACCCGCTACAATGGCGTTTGAGCGTGGTCATCGGTTTGCCGATGTTGTTTTCGGAGCCTTCACTAGGTTTTACACCACGGCGGTTATTGTTACCAGGAGTTATCTGGTGCTCCTTTTCTTCGCCCGCATAGCAACGCCTACAAGTCTCCTTCCGATCCTTCTTTGGTCTTACCGCGTCGCTACCGGGCCCTGGGCATTCCTCGCCCAGAAGGACCGGCAAGGCGACGGCTGTAATCCGTATTCGCTTCTGAACGTTTACGACTGGAAGAAATGCTTCTGGTCCGCCTCCCAGCAGGCCCCGGATCATCAGCCTCGGCTATTTGGCACCAGCGGATACGGCAAGCGTTTTGCAATGGATCGCACTTCTGCCCGGCAGCATGAGTCGCCCCAAGGCCGCAATAGCTGAGCCTGGACGTAAAGGCTAAAATGTGATGTTCAGCCTATTTACTCGTCGCATCACACAGGACCAAGCCGCTGAGGCTTTGGCAGCTTGTCTTGTTGTAACCGCGGCACACTGTGCTGAAGACTATCTTAACAACAAAGACAACACACATTTACGAAACGTGATTGTTACCCCCAGCATAGAAGATCAGACTGTGCTTGAGTTCCTAGTAGTTGAAACTTATTGCGCCAAGTCTTACATAGCAGGGCAATATTATAATAACGTGGACCTAAGCCACTTCTTCAAGCAGGTAGAGGCGGCAGCCTGTAGACAATATATGAAAGCGCAGAGAGATTCTGGGTTCACTGTGGAAAGCCTTTCTAACATTTGGCGTGAAGCGCTTGAAACATATTCAGGCAGGGGATTTTCCGGCAGTAACCGCAAGGATTCTCTTTTAGGGCAGTTCGGTTCGCGAGTTGCAGCCATCTTTGGCGACGGTCCGTATTCCTTTGCCGCCACTATGGCGAGCCTCTCTCTAGGCGCCGCTTTAGCCGCGCGTCGCGATAGCAGGATTAGAGATAAAATTCTCTCCCACGTTGATTGGAATAAAAAGGTATAACAAAGTCGATTGATCATTGATGAGGCTCACGAAGGAATGGGATGGGATGACGTGCACCGTTCTCTGGCAACCAAATGAAAAGGGGCGGCTTCCCTTCTTTTTGGGGATCCTTAGCGCCGGGAAGAGACTGGCATGCCGTCCTAGACGCTACTGAGAACACGCCTGCCTGATGATTTGATCACTCGATTACGTTGTATTCGCCGAGTTGTCTACGACGGTCGGGGAAAAACACGAATCTGCAGGAACTAGGGCAGCTAGTGCCGACATAGCGATAACAAAGGCAAAAATAGTAAATTGATGCTCTCCCTGGAAGCGAACATGGCGGCATCCTGGTCGCCCGCCACGGTAAGTGCGCCATCCTGGTGCATCTTCACGAGTTCCACGAGTTAGGCCGCGATCCGGTGATCCTCGGCAAGCTGCTCCGAGGTCAGTTCATCGGCGCACTTCGCGTGGATTGCCTCATCTGGCGGGCCGCCAAGTCCAATCAGTAAACGGCTCCCCGCTATCGTGAGTGGGTGATTGGGGCATGATGTTTTGAATTAGTTAGGCGCGCTGGGAGCGCGAAAGTTGAAAAGAAACAGGGCCTGATTGCCGGCCCTTGTAAATCCCTGGCTAGGGGGAACAGAATCGGGGCGATGACACCGGAGGTATTGTTTACGTCGGCCCTGCAACTGGAGGCGGGATGGAAAGTGAGGGAATGTCGATTTGAAGGGGAGCCACGCGAGCTTCTCTTGAAGTTGGATTTTGAGGAGGGCAAACGCTTTGGATGTCCGCAGTGCAGTAAGCTTTGCCCGACGCATG
>DATDBU010000003.1:0-2387 GCA_036524675.1 Chthoniobacterales bacterium
CGCGTTTTACCGCGACAAGAACGGCGATATTTATCACACCTACTCGGCTTATGCGCGTGGGATTGATTTGATGAACACCACCTACAATTTCCTCGACCTGACCGCCAAGGGGCGCGACGAAAATCCTGACGCCACGCAGGATTGGGTGCGTTATCACGACCAATACGAAGGTGCGTCAAACGACTGCTGCGCTTGAACAGCCCGGCAGATATGTGGCGGACCAACGGCAATCCAAAGAATTCAACCGGCTGCGATGACACCACGCTGCCGACTGAATTTATCGCGGTTTGTGTCCTTGCATTCGTCGCCGGCGTGTTAGCAACAGCTTATTTCTGTCGCTCAATGTGCGGCGAAATGTAAATGCCCGGCGGCTGGACGATGTCAATGATGGATGCGAATTCCCTGCGAGACCTGGTTCGTCGGCCATAAGCTTCCTGCTCATGTGGCTGGCAATGATGATGCCGTCGGCGCTGCCGATGTTTCTAAAAACACGGCGTCAGCGGGCCTCCCTTTGTTACATGGCGTCTGGATACTTCGCTATTTGGCTGCCAGCCGGTGTTGGAATTTATGCGCTCGGAGTGGCGTTTGCGACGGTTGCGATGCGGTCGGAGTTGTTTAGTCGTGCCGTTCCCTTGCTTTCGGGTGCATCGTTGATCGCCGCCGGAGCAATTCAATTCACGCGCCGGAAAATGATGCATCTGTTGCGCTGCCGCTCACCATTTGGATGCTCCATTTGGATGCTCCCAACATGAAACAAGTTTTCGCTTGGCTGGAAACAAGGCGCTGTGTGTTGTGTCTGCTGCGCTTCGCCCATGACGATTCAACTCGCTCTTGGAACCATGAATCCGCTCGTGATGATAGTCGTCGCGATTGTCATTGCTGGGGAGAAACTTCTCCCCCGACCTGCAATCGTCACGCGGCTCGTTGGCATTTCGGCTATCATCGCGGGTGTCGCGTCCTTTTTTGCAGTTTTCCTACGGCCAAGCTAGCACGGCTCATCCTGCCTTGCTTTCCCCTCACTCTGACCGTTCGCCGCTCCGACCATGAAAACATTCCGCATTGAATCCGTCTCAAGCAAGCTGCAAGGGGACTTGCAGCGCGAGATTTGACCCAAGCCCCATCCTCATCCGAGATACATGGAATACCGAGACGGGTGGGTGTCGAGTTCAGAAGGTTCCTGAGGCTCCTCGCCGGGCCATCTGCTGCTAGGGTTGGGCTCAAATGGGGTTCTGGAGTTGAGCACCTCGGCACAGTGCTCCAAGGGCGTGGGGTCAGTCTGGGCGAACAAGGGTTTGCAGGCGCCTCCCAGCGTCCGCTCCTGAGGTTGCTCCCGCTTCCAGGCGCGCCCGAAACCTAGCGTTAGGGCGGCAGGGCGCACCCATGATTACAAAGCCCCAAGTCATCCCGACGCTCGTCGAGTCTTGGCCATCCTTTCAGACTGCTGTGGGGATGAGCACCGAGCGCTCGATGATGAGGAGCTTGCGCCTCGTGGCCGCCTGGGAATAAACCCAGCGAGGCGTTCAACATTTTTCTCACCAAGTCGAGCTTCCGTTCTCCATTAACCCTGGTCGGTTCTAGCCAGGGCGACAAACTCACGGCTCACCTATACCAGTCTCGCAGAGCCTACCGGCACGCTTGCGAGATTGCGGGCAAGTCAGGCAAGCAAATCGAACGCTAGGTCACCTCAACATTCCAGGTCGCGTGGAGCCTGGGATTCATGAGCGAATTTCCCCAGTGGGAGCACCGGCCGGAGGGGAAAGCCACACCGCCGCAAGTCAGTCGGACTAAACGTCAGCGTTCCACGATCTCGACGCCTTGGAGGCCGCGCAGTTCCAGGCAGTCTTAACGCGAGTAATCGACAGCGTCATCGACGTTTTAGCGTTCCAGTCGCGACTTGAGCGCCGCGTTTCCAAACTGCCCTATTGACGCTTCATCCGATGACGGATTAGCCTTAAGTTAATAGCCGCCGCGGCGAACCGGGTATTTGTACGATTTCTAACCATTGTTCTTTGAAAGTGTCTGGCGAAACGGTGTCAGACGAACGATCCAGAAGACCCTCCGGTCACTTCGAGCACCGCGGAATTCGCTGATTTTAGATGAAACCGATCCGCACAACTCTCTGCAAAGGTTGTTTGCAGCAACTCCATTTGCCCATCCCGATTCACGGTCCCTTCTCGATCCCGTTCCGAATCTTCGGACTTCGGCCCAGCCGCATGAATCCGAATCTTTGCAACCTCTGTGAGACGATGTTTAAGCGCATCAAGAGAAGCAGCCAGGTCCACGTTCCATTGACGATCCTTTTCGCCGACGTCCGCGGTTACACGAGCGTTTCGGAGCTTCTCGACACTCCAGAGGTCATCCGGCTTCTATCTTTTTTCTACGAAGAG
>DATDBU010000004.1:0-24109 GCA_036524675.1 Chthoniobacterales bacterium
GGTCTTCGTGGTGCTGGAGAAAAATGGTGAGTTTTGGAGTATTGCCGATGTGCAATCTCAAAAGCCGGCCGCTGGAGTGGTTTACCTGAAAGCGGAACGTCGTGGACGGCAGCTCGTTTACGATATTGAGCGCTACTACGTCCGCGAGGGCAATGGCACCCCGAGCGGCGATATGAAAGTAGAGATTGCAATCACGAGCGGCCAGGCGCGGATCAAGCAGCTTTTCGTGAATAATCAGCCTTGGGATTGAAACAAAAGCCCACGCGCGGCCAATTTCGCCGTTACGGCAGGATCCATTTTTACCAATTCCGGCCATGTGCGGTGATAGCCTTCGCCGGGGAGTTTGCGGGTGGCATCGAAGCCCACGTGAGAGCCGATATTGGCAAGGGTCGGGGCGTGATCCAATGAATCGCAGGGACTTTTAACGAACGTGGAGTCGCGTTGCGGATCCGTGTTTGCCATCCAGCGGAAGAGGACTTCGCTCGTGTTATGCACGTCGCAATCCTCGTCCACGACGACGATATATTTGCTGAACATCATCTGGCCCATGCCCCAAAGGCCGTGCATGATCTTGAACGCTTGCCACGGGTATTGTTTGCGGATGCTGACGACGACCAGATTGTGAAAAACGCCTTCCGCGGGGAGCGCCATGTCCACGATTTCCGGGAAATTCATCTTAAACACCGGCAGAAAAATACGCACACTCGCCGTTCCCATGTAGAAATCTTCCATGGGCGGGATGCCCACGATGGTCGCGGGATAGATTGCATCTTTTCGATGCGTGATGGCGGTGACATGAAACACCGGATAATCATCGAGGGGCGTATAAAAACCGGTGTGATCGCCAAAAGGTCCTTCCGGGCGCATCTCCCCGGGCTGCACATAGCCTTCGATCACAAAATCCACGTCGGCGGGTACTTCGAGGTCGTTTGTTACGCACTTCACGAGCTCGACGGAGCGTTTCCGTAGAAATCCTGCGAATAGGATTTCATCGAGTCCGTCCGGGAGGGGGGCGGTCGCGGAGAAGGCATATGCCGGATCGCCTCCGAGGCAGACGGAGACAGGCATTCTTTCGCCGCGCTCGTAGTAGCGTTTGCCGTGGCGGGCGCCGACCTTGTGGACCTGCCAGTGCATGCCTGTGGTCGAGCCGTCGTAAATCTGCATCCGGTACATGCCAAGATTGCGTTCGCCGGTATCCGGGTCCTGGGTGAAGACCATTGGGAGCGTAACGAAACGTCCACCGTCATGCGGCCAGCAATGTAAGATGGGTAAATCGGCCAGGGAAAAATCGGATTTTCCCGTCTCGTGGATTACATCCTGACACGCGCCTTCTTTTACTTTTTTCGGACGCGCATGAACCAAGTCCACGCCGTTCCTCACCAAATCCCAAGCGTCACGCAGGGACTTCGGTGGTTTGGCCTTCATCAAAAAGCCGAGTTGGTCGGAGATCTCGTCCACCGACGCGACATTCAATGCCGCCGCCATGCGCGATTTCGATCCCATCGTATTGATAGATACGGGGAAGGTAGACGTTTTGCCGTTGATTGTCGGTTTTTCGAAGAGAAGCGCTTTGCCGCCGCCGGACGATTTCATCTGGCGGTCAGCGATTTCCGTAATTTCTAGTTCGGTGGCAACGGGCTGCTGGACGCGGATCAACTCGCCGCGTCGATCGAGTTCAGAGATAAAGTGTCGCAGGGACGAAAAGGACATGCGCTTCGTTCTCGCCAGTAGCGGGGACGATGTCAACGCCGCGGCATTTGCCGCCAGCCGACCACTCTGCCATTCTCAAGTCGAACGGATTTATAAACGTAGGGCGGTGAGTAAACGACAATCGGATCGTAGAAATAATCCCAGCCCCAATACCGGCGCCCGTAATAGACTGGATAAGGCCGATAGTAACTGACGAAATCAACGTAAGTCGTTTCGTACAACCATTCCTCGAATGACTTGCCCCGGCTGCTGCCTGTGATGATATCGTCCGGCCTGCCCCACGCAATGTAAACGGCAGCCTTGCTCATATCTTCGGCGATCCGGCCGTTCTGAACCAATGTCTGCTGCTTTGGCGAGAGACTGTTAAATGCGGCAGGGTTCTCCTTGATACGGCTCTCCACCGTCGAACAAGCCGTCAATGCCAGCAGCGGCAAAAGGAGAAGCCAACGCATATTTGCAGGATAGGCCTTGCCGAGGGGGTGTCAATTTGCACACGGAATCAACTCCTGAAATTGATACGGCAGGCTTGTGCAGTCATCCTACTTCCCAAATGAACTCTTCCATCCACATCCGGCTTTGTGTCCCTGGTGATGAAGATGCCCTCGCATTGGTTGGTGTGGCTTCATTTTTGGAAACGTTTGCAGGCGTTCTCGGAGCGGCGGACATCGTGGCACATTGTGCAAATCAACATGCAGCCGCGGTGTATCGATCCTGGCTCGAGGACGGAAACGTCCGTACGTGGATCGCAGAGGCAGGGATAGGAAATGCGCCTGTCGGCTACCTGGTGTTGGCGCCACCGAAACTACCCGTTGCGGATCCGCGGCCGAACGATCTGGAAGTGAAGCGGATTTATTTGCTTCACCGGTTTCAAGGCAATGGTCTAGGGCGACGTTTGATGGCGAAAGCCATCACTTTTGCTGGGGAGACCAGTAGTAACCGGCTATTGCTGGGGGTTTACTCGAAAAATGATGCGGCAATCGCTTTTTATGAGCGATGCGGATTCCGCACAGTAGGCGAGCGCCGGTTCCTGGTCGGCGATACTGAGTACGAGGATTTTGTGATGGCGCTTGAGCTGAAAGCGGCCTGACCTTCCGCCGTGCCGGAAAAGTCTCCGGCAGGGCGGAAAAACGTCAGTTTGAACTTAGGACTTATCGCCTGTTTCGATGGGGGAGTTGGATTCTCTCCAACCTTTGATACCTGGCGAGTAGTGCTTCACGTTGGTGTAGCCGAGGGCGAGAGCTGCTTTGGCTGCTCGTTTGTAAGCGCCACAAGCTTCGCTTCCGCAGTAGGCGACGATTAAACTGCTCTTGTCGGTTGGCAAGGCCGTCGCAAGGTCCTTGGTGGCGGCGAAATCGATCGCACCCGGGATACGGCCATCTTTGTAGCTCTCGGAGCCGTTGACGTCGATGATGACGACTGATTTGTCCTTAATCGCCGCGAGCAAGTCGTCGTGGCTGATCGACGGGACGGCACCGGTTTGTTTTTCCGCGCTCAAAGCCGAGGCAGGTTTGTCTCCTGCAAATGCAACAAGCGGTGAGAACGCGAGGGCACAACTGATGGAGAGAATACGTTTCATAAGGCCGTCAGACAAGCCCGGCAGAAATGCGTTCATTCCTGCCAGGCAGAACGAAGACAATCACGGCCTAGGACTGGTCGCCCGCGGCCCGGCGGCCGATTGCAAATTTCCAGCATTGCAAGAACGTGGCGCCTGGATCTTGCGCCCATTTCCGCAGAGTGTCTGCGTGTCGCGGCAAACCGGCATCATCCAGTTGCCGAGCCAAATAGCCCGCGATGCGGCGCGCGTCACCGTGTTCTTCGATCCATTCGCCGGTGGACACCGCTTCCAGGCCGGCTTCCTGCATCCATTCCCCCAAGTGTCCTCCGGCACGTGTGTTGCCGCCATTGTCTTCCTGGAGGTCGCGATATGCCCGGATGGCATGCTCCACTTCGCGAGGGTAAGGCGCGAAGGTACACAGATCCCAATCCGGACTGCACACAGCCACGAATCCCCCGGGCCGGATCAATCGTCGAAACTCCGTCAGGGCAGCGATGGGCTCCGAGAGGTGTTCGAGTAGTGCATGCGAAAACACGCCATCGAACGAGGCGTCTTCGAACGGCGTGTTCTGGGCGGACGCGCAGGCGAAGCGGATGTTGACGATCTCACGCCCTTCGGCGATCCGTCGCGCGTGGTCGAGTTGTTCCGCGGAAATGTCGAGGGCGGTCACAGTTCCGGGGAAGAGCTGTTCGGCGATTCCCATCGTGATCGAACCAGGGCCGCAGCCGGCATCGAGCAGGTTCATTCCCGATTCCAGCAGTGGAGTGAGGAAAAATCCGTGGCTATCCACATCGCGTTCAGCCATGTAAGCCGCCGAGGTGGGTGTATATCCAGGTGTGTAACGTTCCGTGGGGGAGGGTGTTAGTGTATTCATGAGTTTGCAGTTTTAGATGTTTGAAGTTTTGCAAACCCGGGAACGGCTCCAGCTGCGGAAAAAAAATCCCGCGACCGTAGCCGGTCGTGGGTTCTTTGGTTTTGGAGTCTTGGTTGATCCTAAAGAATTCGATCAATCCGCCAAATGGCCCACGTTTCCAGCACCGGCGACGATAACGACGACGGCTTTGGAAAGAATGGTAACTCGTTTGGTGACGATGGAATTCATGGGGAACTGGTTGCGCAGTCTGCCCGGATTTTTTCGGATGTGCAAATAAAGATTCAAGAAATTTCTTGAATCGCCTTTGAAGCGGTTTTTTGAACGTATTTTTTTACTTAAAATTGACGTTCGCCTGCCCAATCCTGTGTATTTATTATCAACATAGCTCGCCAATGGTATGAAACAGACCCCAGAAAGCGTTCTCGTCATCGATATCGGCGGTACTCACGTCAAAATTCTCGTGACGGGCCAAGCCAAGCGTCGCGACTTCGACTCCGGTCCGACCCTAACTCCGCAGCTGATGGTTTCCGGTGTCCTGGGAATTGTTGGTGACTGGAAATATGACGCCATTTCCATCGGATACCCGGGACCTGTTGTTAACAACCGTCCGGCGATCGAGCCTCACAATTTAGGTCAGGGATGGGTCGATTTTGATTATGAACAGGCGTTTGGGCATCCCGTGCAAATGATTAACGACGCCGCAATGCAGGCGCTCGGGTGTTACGAGGGGAAAAAGCTCCTTTTCATAGGGCTCGGCACCGGTCTCGGAACGGCGATGGTTTCGAAGGAAGGTAATGTAGAACCGCTGGAGCTGGCGCATCTTCCCTATAAAAAAGGAACTTTCGAAGATTACGTCGGACTCCGCGGCCTGAAACGTTTCGGGAAGAAAAGATGGAAGGATGAAGTGGCAAGGCTCATTTCCCTGTTTCGTGCCGCGCTCCTGCCGGAAGAGGTTGTTCTTGGTGGCGGCAACGCTAAACTCTTCAAAGAGCTGCCTGCGGGATGTCGTCGGGTCAAGAATGCCAATGCTTTTAGTGGAGGCTTCCGCCTGTGGGAAAAACCGTCAGCCCTGAGTTCTTGATAGTCGAGTAGCGCGTTTCGGTGGGTTGTGCCGGCTTGCTGCGGGGTTTTGTTAGCGGATGATTTTCCGCTCGTGATCCAACAGCCATTTTTTCCGCCAGAGGCCGCCGCCGTACCCGCACAAACTGCCGTCAGCGCGGATGACCCGATGACAGGGGATGACGATACTTAGCATGTTCGTCCCGTTGGCGTGGCCGACAGCACGGCGGGCGTTGGGAACACCAAGTTCTTCGGCCATCCAGGAATAGGAACGCGTTTGGGCGAGCGGGATGGACTGCAACGTTTCCCAAACACGCTGCTGAAAATCGGAGCCCACAGGGGCAAGCGGCACGGTGAATTTGGAACGCTTTCCAGAAAAATACTCAGTGAGTTGTTCCCGAATGGCATCGAGATATCGATGCGTGCCCGGAACAATGCTCGTTTGAAGACTTCGGCGGAGAATGGTTAGTTCGCGTTCCAAAGCGCGGCGATCGGCGAATTCCAGGAGCCGTAGACCTTCGTCGTCGGCAATGGCGACCATCGCGCCCAATGGCGTTTCGATGCGTTCGACTATTAGACCGGGACGCGTTTTTGCCGTTGTCGGCGATTCGCCGAAGATCCGGATAAAGGCTTCGCGAAAACCGCTGGCGGATTCGAATCCGCTACTGCTTTTCGCCTCGGCAACGCTGCCTCCGTTCCGAACTTCGTGCAGGGCCAGGCCTATCCGCCTGGCGCGGTGATAAGCCTGAAACGTCATGCCATAATGGCGCTTAAACTGGCGTCGTGCCGTCGACGGGTCGATGGAAAGTGCGGCCAATTCTTTTTCGGTAATACGTCCGCCGGGAGCTTTCTCGACTTCGGCGCGTAGGCGTTCGATCAACTCGGGTGGACGTTGTTCCAAGTCCATCGGTCGGCAACGCAGGCAGGCACGGTATCCGCCGAGCATTGCTTCGGCTGGTGACACGAAAAATTCGATGTTTTCACGAGCTGGCTTTCTCGCGGTGCATGTGGGGCGGCAGAAAATTCCGGTCGTGCGCACGCCGGTGAAAAAGATGCCTTCAAAACTGGGGTCACGATCGTAGAAAGCGCGGACCATGGTCTCGACTGGGGGAAGAAGCCCTGGTGTGTCGGTAGTCATCATGGGATTAAGGTAAGCGTCGCTACTCCGGCTGGCATCGACGGATTTCAGGCAGGGAATTTTTCAATCGTTCCCGCGAGGATTGCACCTCCGACAGACTTCTCCCCTCGACACTCATCGAGCCCGTCCTGGCTGGTACCGAACAACCTTCGCTTTTTCCAATGTGACCAGGCCGCCATCCATCATTTCTTCAAGCGCGGGCAGGAAGGCGCTGATTTTTTCCTCCGTATCCACGATCTCAACGACCATGGGCAGATCCATGGAAAGCTGCAGGATTTTCACGGTGTGAATACGGCTGCTGGCGCCGAAGCCCATCGGCCCCCGCAGCACGGTTGCTCCTGCAAGATGCATTTCACGAGCTTTGAGGACGAGGGCTTCGTAGAGCGGCTTGTGACCGTGGCGATCTGATTCGCCAATGAAAATTCGCAGTAAGAGCGCGTTTTCAGGGAGTTCCATGGCTGTGAGGTGGAGAACTCTGAGGGAAACTCGGCCCCAATCTGATTCAGCGCAAAGCGAAATATCCGTCGCGGCAAATATTTCTAATAACTCGGGGTCAACATCCGTAAAACTTTCCTGTGAGACTGCGGAACCAGGAATCAGTGGTTGGAAGATTTCTGACAACTCTGCCGCGGAATGGTCTTCGGCAATTTTACTTTTGCATACAGCAAGCCATCAATGAACTCGCTGTCTTTAAGAAAAGCGGCACGCTGAATTCCTTCGAAAAGGTAACCGGCTTTTTCAAGTACACGGGCGGACGCCGGGTTGTGAGCAAAGACGCTTGCGTGAATGCGCACAAGACCGAACGTGCTGAACCCCCAGTCGGTCACGGCTTCGAGGACTTCCGTCATGATGCCGCGGCCCCAAAACTTTTCTCCCAGCCAGTAGCCGATCTCGGCGGCATGGCCCGTCACACCGCAACCTTCCGTGCTGCTGAGGCTCAGTCCGATGCCACCCACGGATTTCCCATCGATCGTGATTGCAAAGTTCGTTTCCGGCTCATGAGAAGTGGCGATGGCGATCCAATCGCGCGAATCTTGAAGGACGAACGGATAAGGAATCCGGCACATGTTACGGGCGATGTTCCGTGAGTTGATGTGCTCAGTGTGCGACTCCGCGTCTTGAGGGACAAAGGAACGGACAGTGCAATTTCTTAAAACAAGTTCCATGGTTTTGGTTTGGCACAGGATATCCTTGCCCGCCGCATTGCGGGTTTTCCTGTCGTTACTAGTCGCCATTATGAGTCTTGAGAAGCTTGTTTAAGGGCGCGACACTCGGGACTGTGTGCCCTGAGAGTTTCGGATTTCAAATCCTTGACTCACCCGAAAGGCTGACCTTTGTTTCGGTCCCGTTTTTATCAACCAGCGTGTCCGATAAAAGCGGGCATTATGGCCGAACAAATTTCGTACCTCCTTATCACCCCCTACTCGATCCGCAAATCGCGTACGGGAGGTATCATTTCACGGGTCATTTCGCGCACCGGCCTCGATCTTGTCGCTGGCCGGATGTTCGCGCCAAGCCCAGAGCTCGCTCGGGAATACGCCGAATCCATCGTCGCCAACGCCGACGAATCGAATCCGGTTCATTTCGAGACCAAACAGCTGATCCAGCAATACGTTCTGAAAAATTTCTCACCGGACTCAAAGAGTGTTCGGGCGCGTGTGCTCATGCTCGTTTTCAGGGGCGAGGACGCGGTGGCGAAAGTTATGAACGTTCTCGGGCACATCATCCACGAGCGTTCGCGCGGCGAAACGATTCGGGACACCTACGGCGATTACGTCACGGACGATTTTGGCAAAGTGACCTATTTTGAGCCCGGCGCGCTCGCACCGCCCGATGCGGCTTCGGCCGAGGCTGATCTTAAACTCTGGGCGCGACACTCCAACAGCGACGGCGGCGTCCTCGACACGGCGATTCCTTTTCCTGCCGGTTCGAACGTCCAGAAAACGCTCGTCCTCATCAAACCGGACAATTTCCGTTTCCCCAACGCCAGGCCGGGTGGCGTCATTGATCTTTTTTCCAGAACCGGCCTCTTTATCATCGCCTTCAAAGTCCACCGGATGAGCGTCGAACAGGCAGAGCGCTTTTATGGCCCCGTCCTCGACGTTTTGCAGGAGATTCAGCGCGCTCCTGTCGCCAATCGCTCCGCGCTCGCCCTCGAGCGCGAACTCGGGTTTTCCATTCCCACCGACATCAAAAAACAGCTCGGCGACCTTCTCGGCCCCATCAGCGGACGCATCAAATGGGAGAGTATCGTGCAATTTATGGCGGGGCGCCGCCCTAGCGAATGTACCGAAGTGGAGAAGCTGCAACCGGGTTCCGAAAAGTGCGTGGCAATCGTTTATCAGGGTGTCGACGCCGTGCGAAAAATCCGCGAAGTCCTCGGCCCAACGGATCCTTCGAAGGCCCCGCCGGGCTCCATCCGGCGCGAATTCGGACAGACCATTATGATCAATGCCGCACATGCTTCCGACTCTGTCGACAACGCAAAACGGGAGATGG
Organism: Chthoniobacterales bacterium; assembly: GCA_036524675.1. Taxonomy (GTDB): domain Bacteria; phylum Verrucomicrobiota; class Verrucomicrobiia; order Chthoniobacterales; family DASVRZ01; genus DATDAW01. The sequence continues at coordinate 8,836 of DATDBU010000004.1, forward strand.
CTATCGTGCGTGTGACGGAAAATAATCTCAAACCTCTGGTTGAAAACCACTACTCCTCTTTGTAATTATCGCCGGTTCCACCACTCCCAAACCACTGACTCGCCTTTACGCCATGCAACTTTCCACTCGCGCCACTTCGCTGACACCATCCCTCACGCTCTCGATCGACAGCAAGGCAAAAGCCATGCGTGCGGAAGGTATTGACGTATGCAGTTTTGCCGCCGGTGAACCTGATTTTGACACCCCGGAGCACATTAAGGCTGCCGCCATCGAGGCGCTTCAGAGCGGTTTTACCAAATACACGCCCAGCTCCGGCATTCCGGAGCTCCGTCAGGCCATCGCTGATAAGTTCCTCGTCGACAACGGGTTGGAATACAAGTCTTCGCAGATTATCGTAAGCAACGGCGCCAAACATTCCTGTTACAACGCCATCCTTGCTACGTGCCAGCCGGGCGACGAAGTCGTCATTCCTTCGCCCTATTGGCTCTCGTACCCAGAGATGGTCCGTCTCGCGGGCGCCGAACCGATTTTCGTTCAGACGAAGGAAGAAAATGGCTGGAAAATGACCGCGGAAGAGTTCGAAAACGCGATGACGCCTCGGACGAAAATGGTCATCATCAACTCGCCCGGCAACCCAACGGGATCGATTTACACAAAGGAGGAATTGAAGCTCATCGTTGAAGTTGCGGCTGACGAAGACATCCTCATTTTGTCTGACGAGATCTACGAAAAACTCACTTACGGCGACGCGGAATTTGTCAGCACGGCCAGTGTGACGCCAGAGGCACACGACCTCACGATTACGATCAATGGCTTTTCCAAAGCGTATGCGATGACCGGCTGGCGTCTGGGCTATCTCGCTGCTCCTGAGCCTATCGCGAAAGCCATCGATTCCATCCAGAGCCACAGCACGTCCAATCCGACCTCATTTGCACAACGTGGAGGGCTTGCAGCGCTCAAAGGCGATCAACAGGGTGTCATCGACATGCGCGATGAGTTCGACCTCCGGCGCCAATACATGTATGGCCGCATTTCTTCCATCCCTCGTGTGAGCGCCGTCGAGCCGTTTGGCGCGTTTTATGTGCTGGCGAATATCAGTCAGCTTGGTCTTTCGTCACAGAATTTCGCGGATCGTTTGCTCAGCAAGAAAAGCGTCGCACTCGTGCCCGGTCTCGCCTTTGGTGACGACCGGACTGTCCGGCTTAGCTACGCGACAAGCATCGACATCATCAAGAAAGGCCTCGACCGTTTCGAGGAGTTCTGCTCGACGCTGTAAGATTTCTATCAAAAGAAAACCAGAGCCGCGGAGGTCCGGGCACTTGGTGCGTCGTGCCCTTTGTGGCCGGTATTTAACTTTGCTGCTTTTCCGCCAGTGCCGCGCCAGCCCAAAGCGCGACGAGTGCCAGGACGATTAACATCCCGTTCGTCGTCACCGGATTGAACGCCGCATGCAACATGCGCGGAGAATGTTGCGCCACGGAAATCAAGGCACCGGCCATCACTCCAACCGTCATCCACAACGGCCAGTGTCTTTTCCAAAGAACAAGAGTCGCGAGCCCGAAAAGAATCTCCAGAAATCCCACGGAATTCGTCACATACGGTAGCAGCGGCGTGTCCACACCGGATTCTCGAAGGAGAGTCATCTCGGACCAATCGCGGAAGAGCACTTTTGGCACGAGCCCGCTGTAAATCCAGACTCCGGCCACCGTGCCGCGCGCGAGGCGATAAATGATGCGCAACCGGCGCTCGGGATTTTCGTTGCTCAAACTGCGCAGATACTACGGTTACAAAAACCGTTTTCGCAACTCCGGTGTTGGCATCAGGCACGACTCTTGTTTTCCGAAAAACCGGTAACGGTTCCGGGCCAAAAAATCGTATCCTCGGTTTCGCAGTCCGCGCGGAAACAGCTTCAATAAGGTCAGGCATTTCCACGGCCACGACAGCCTCGCGCATACCTCCAGTGCCGCATCGCTTCTCACAAACGCCCGCTCACCAAAGACGAGCACCATCGTCGAAAGCGAATCCGTCTGCAGTCCGTGCTGTCGTAATAGCTCTGCGGCCGCCGGCGATTGTAGCGAGGTAAAACGAAACAACCCTTGGGAATCGCGCCGAATTACGAACTGCACGAGCCCATTGCAAAGACTGCACACGCCATCGAAAAGAATGATCGGATGCGCATCGACTAATACCGGCATGCTGGAGCTTAGCCCGATTGGCGCGGCGATTCAATCTTCCACAGTTTCCGCCTTCAATCAGTCCCGTCGCCTGCCCGATTTTCCATGCGGTCGTCCGAAAAATCGGTACTATGGGTTTGGGATGAAGGCGAAAACAGAATTGCTTCTTTATCACCTATTGTGGACTTCGGGAATGCTAATGCGTCCGACGTTTCGTAACCTCAATCAATCCTTCGAAGGCTGGGCGTACCGAAACGGGTTTCTTCGCAGGATACACGAACTGGAACGGCAAGGCTTTCTCGAGTCTTCGCGGAAACCTAACTCTGTCGACCGCGTTTATTGCCTGACTGTGATGGGTAGACTGCACGCCCTTGGGCGAGATCCAGCGACTCAGTGGAGCCGGCCGTGGGACAAAAGATGCTCCCGAGACGGCGCGGCGTCTTCGGAACAATCTGCGCGAAAAATTACGAAAAGAGCGATTTGGCTACCTGCAGGACAGTGTCTGGGTTTCACCTGATTCCCTCGTATTAATCCAGCATACCTTGAAGAAGATCGCTATCGATCCCGAGGGACTCGCGCTATTCGAAGCGACGACGTGCGGAGGCGAACGGCCTTCGGATATTGTCAATGGCGCTTGGGATTTCGATGAAATTAATGCCTGCTATCGTAAATATTCGATGCACCTTGATGAATTGCCGTCAGAGGAAAGGTGTGATTTTCCGGAGCAGCTCAGACGCTGGATTGAGCAGGAGCGTCGACTTTGGTTTAACTGCCTCGAAAAAGACCCTCTCCTGCCTGTCGTTTTGTTGCCGCCTGGTTATGTCGGCAGAAACGTCCATAAGCGACGACAAAAGATGATGCGCCAAGCCGGGAAGGCGATGACAAATGTCCGCACCGATTTTTCAGACGGCCGTCCGAAAAATCGGGGACCACGGGTGTGATAGCTGGCGAGGGTGATTAGCGCCATTCGTGTTTGGGGTACTTGCGCTGGAGTTGTTGCTTGAGGGCGGGGTAGGATTCCCTCCAGAATGTTCGGAGATTCTGGGTAACCTGCAGGGGGCGATGATTCGGCGCGAGGACGTTGATGAGCAGGGGAATGCGCCCCATGCAGATGGTTAGATCCTGTTCGACGCCGTAGAGCTCCTGGATGCGGACGCTGATACTGGGTGGCCCCGTCTCGGCATAGGTGATTTTTGCGCGACGCGGTTTGGTTAGTTGCGGCAGGTCGATGTGTTCGGGAGCATACTTGTCCAATAGTTCGAGCTGCGGTTTGCTCAGCCAGCTTTTGACCACGGGCCAGACGGGACGATCTTTGATTTCTTTATAGCTGACGGCTCCGTGGCAGAGTTGCTCGACAAGGAGTTGGCGATCGGATTGGTCAAGGGCAGGGAGCTGGAATTCCGGTGCCCATTCGGCGAGGCGATTCAGGCGAAGAATCCATTGTTCGACGCTGTGATCCCAGTGGGTGAGGGGGCAGCGGCCGGCGATAACTTCAGTGGCTAACAAGGCGGTGGCTTGTTCCGGCGGCGGTGTTGCGTTGCGGTTTGTTTCGAGCGTGAGATCCCGGAAACGGCGGAGAGTCTCTGCGACAACGCGGCGTTGTGTTGTGTCGAAACGGACGACGGATTGTTCGGAAAAATCGGCGGGGAACATTTCGCGCAGCCAATTTTCCTGAATGGCAGTGGCCTGTGTTAGCAGGACATTCAACTCCTTGCCTCGACCTTCAATTTCCCGGATCTGGCCGGCGACGAAAAGAGGATGTTTCTGAACAGTGCTGTCACGAGCTAGCACGCCGCGGCGGCCGTGGACGAGGTCGCAGAGGAGGCTGCCGTTGTCGAGGCGACGGGCGACCTGGTCGGAGAACCCGGCTAGAACGCATTTGGCCAGCGCTTCTCCGTTGAGGGGATGCTCCGAAGTGTCGAGTTCTTCGTCATCGGCAATTTTAAGAAATTGATCAAAAAGCTGCTGGACCTGCCGGGCCGTGGCGTAATGGATACCCAACAGTCGCGATTTGTCGGAACCGGCTTTGACCGCGTAGCGCCATGCGCGAATGGTCAGGAAAAAGTCGGATTCGGATTCGGTGCCGAGAATGTCGTCGCGGAGATCATCCATTTGGCGACCGGTGCTGCGAAGGAGAATCTCGCGTCCCTGCGTGAGGGCAGCGAGCAACGCGCAGGCACGGACACAACCGAGGTCTGCGGCCATAAGAAGCATACGGGAGTAACGGGGGTGGACCGGGAACGCTAACATCCGTCGTCCGGTTTCCGTGATGGTTTCCGAATCGATCGCGCCGAGGTCAGTGAGCAATGTTAGGGCGCTGTCGAGGGCTTTGGCGTCCGGTTTTTCGAGCCAGCGAAAGGTGTGTACGTCAGCAATGCCACTGGCTTTTAACGTTAGTAAAACCTCACTGAGGTCGAGTCGTTTTACCTCGGGCAAATCCTGCGGCGCGCGTAACGTGTGCTCGTGAGCCGTCCATAGCCGGAGGCAATGGCCGGGAGCTGTGCGCCCGGCGCGCCCGGCGCGTTGGTCGGCGGAAGAGGCGCTGATGTTTTCGATGAGCAGCGTGTTGATGCCTCGATGCGGATCGAACCGCGCGATGCGGGCGAGACCGCTGTCTATGACGAGCGTAATGCCATCGATGGTGAGCGACGTCTCGGCGACGTTGGTGGAAACGACCACTTTGCGTCCTGAGTAACGTGCAACGGCGGCGTCCTGATCACCGGCGGGGAGTTCGCCGTGGAGGGGGAGGACGACGAGGTCGTTTCCCCTGCACCGCTGGCGGACTGCCTCGATGGTGCGCGAAATCTCGAATGCGCCCGGCATGAAGATGAGCGCATCGCCCGACGTGCGCGGGAGCAGGCGGGCAAGCTCTTCGGCGGCCAAATCCCAGATGGGAAAATCGGAGCGCACCGGCTTGTCGAGGTATTCAATGGCGACAGGGTAGGTGCGGCCGGCGGAAGTAAGGGTGTCGCACGGCGCGAGATATTGCTCGAGCTTTTGGGTGTCGAGCGTGGCGGACATTACGAGGATGACGAGGTCCGGACGGGTGGACTCCTGGAGGTCGAGCGCACGAGCGAGTGTGATGTCGCCGTAAAGATGACGCTCATGAAATTCGTCGAAAATAATTACTTTCACACCCCGTAGTGATGGGTCACCCGTCATTTGCCGGAGCAAAATTCCTTCCGTGACGAATCGAATTCTAGTGGCTGCCGATGTCCGGTTTTCGAGGCGAACTTGATAGCCGACTTCCTGCCCGAGCGGCGTCCCGATCTCTTTTGCAACCCGATTTGCTAGCATGCGTGCGGCAAGGCGGCGCGGTTGCAGGAGAACGATTTGGCCTTCATCGGCAAGTCCTACGTTGCGAATAATTTGCGGAACCTGGGTCGATTTTCCGGAGCCGGTGGGCGCCTGGATGATGATACGTGCCCGAGGCTGCCGTACGGCGGCTTGCAGCGTGTCGGCGATGTCGTAGATCGGTAGGCGGGACATAGGGCGGTTACCAGGGGAATGTCACCCAAAAAGGCCGAGTTGCGCGCCGTCGTCTTTGATCTTTCGCCGGCCGCCCGTGGCAGGCTTCAGTCGGCCGCCGGCGCTCAGTTCCGCCTGCTCCAGGTTGCCGAGGATTTCACGGGCGCGTTTGATGATTTCCGGAGGGAGACCCGCCAAGCGCGCGACCTGAATGCCATAGCTTTTGTCGGCGCAACCTTCGATGATCTTGCGGAGAAAAATGATCTGATCATTCCATTCGCGGACGGCGACGTTGTAGTTTTTCACGCCATTGCGAGTGACGGCCATGTCGGTCATTTCGTGGTAATGCGTGGCAAAAAGCGTCCGGGCGCCGATCTGGTCGTGGAGAAATTCGGCGACGCTCCATGCGATGGACAAGCCGTCGAACGTCGATGTACCGCGTCCGATTTCGTCGAGAATGACGAGGCTTTTCTGCGTGGCATTGTTGACGATGTTCGCTGTCTCATTCATTTCGACCATGAATGTCGACTGGCCGCGCGAGAGGTCGTCATTGGCCCCAACCCGGGTAAAAATGCGGTCCACAAGCCCGATTTCGGCGGAGGCAGCAGGTAGCCAGCTCCCGATTTGTGCCATGAGCACGAGAAGCGCAACCTGCCGAATGAATGTCGATTTACCCGCCATATTGGGACCGGTAATGAGAAGCAGACGGTTTGATTCCAAGTCGAGGAGGACGTCGTTGGGGACGAATTTGCCGTCCACCAGACTTTGATCGAGCACGGGGTGACGTCCGTCAGTGATCTGGATGCGGCCGTTTGCCGTTAAAACCGGGCGGCTGTAGCCGAAAAGGCGTGCCGTCTCTGCAAGGGAAGCCAAGGCGTCGATGACAGCGATGGCGGCTGCGGTTTTCTGAATGGCGTCGATGTGCGTGAGCACATGCTCGCGGATCTGGCTAAAGAGCTCGTATTCGAGGGCGCGCATCTTCTCGTCAGCGCCGAGGATCTTACCTTCCATTTCCTTGAGTTCCGGCGTGATGAAACGCTCGCCGTTGGCTGTCGTTTGTTTGCGGTGATAGTGGGGCGGGACTGAGCCGAGGTTGGACTTCGTGATCTCGATGAAATAACCGAAGACGGAGTTGTAACGAATCTTGAGCGATTTGATGCCGGTGGTGGCGATTTCCCGTTCCTGCAATTCGGCGATCCAATTGCGGCCTTGTGAGGCGGCGGCGCGGAGTTCGTCGAGGGCTGCGTTCCAGCCCTCCCGGATCATGCCGCCTTCTTTGACCGCCAGCGGCGGCTCATCGACGATCCCGCGTGTGAGCAAATCGGTGAGCTCAGGCAGGGGATGGAGTTCCCGCCCAAGGGAAAACGCGAGCCGATCGCCTTCTTCGCGAGGGCCGAATTCGGGGCGCATGAGGGCAACAAGATGCCCCTTGAGATTTGGGATTTCGCTGAGGGAAAAACGCAACGCCAATAAATCGCGTGCGTTGCCATTTCCCTGGCTGAGGCGGCTAACGATTCGTTCGATGTCGCGGACTTCGCGCAGGGTTTCGCGGATTTTTTCGAGCAGGTACGATTCGTCCAGAAAATCGCCGATGAGCTGCTGGCGGCGATTCAACTCCGGCAGATCGCGCACCGGCTGCAAGATCCAATGCCTCAGTCGCCGTGCGCCCATGGGTGTAGTCGTGCGATCGAGCGCCGCGAGCAGCGTATGTGCTTTCGAAGCGCGCGACCATACGAGTTCCAGATTGTTTTGCGTAGTGGCGTCGAGCGCGACGAGCGAATCGGTGCGGTAACTGCCGATGCCCGTCACATGCCCCAAGTTTCGCCGCATTTGATGCCGCAAATAGTGGACGATCGCGCCCGCCGCCGAAACGGCCAGCGGCAAATGTGCACAGCCGTATCCGTCGAGGGAATGGACTTTGAAGTGCTCGATCAGCGTGAACGTCGCGTGGTCGCGGCTAAACAAAAATTCCTCGAGAGGGACGGTAGCCGTGAGGTCGGAAAAGTGGTCGGTTTGCGTTTCGCTGATCAGCAATTCTGCGGGATCGACTCGGGCGAGCTCGTCGAGAAGCTCGGGCATTCCGGCGAGTTCGGTTACCCGGAATTCGCCGGTGCTGAGGTCGAGCAACGCGAATCCGTATTTTTCTCCGCCGAAGAGGACGGCGGCGAGGTAATTGTTTTGCTTCGCCTCCAACAGATTCAGGTCCGAAATGGTCCCGGGACTGATGATTTGAGTGACCTCGCGCTGGACGATTTTTCCCGGCTGCGGATCACTGACTTGATCACAAATGGCGACGCGTTTTCCGGCTTTGATGAGCTTGGCGACGTAATGATTCGCCGCGTGATACGGCACGCCGCACATGGGCGTCCCGTTGCGTTTTGTGAGCGTAAGATTCAGCAAGCCAGCCACTTCTTTCGCGTCCTCGAAGAACATTTCGTAAAAATCCCCGAGCCGGAACAGTAGCAGCGTGTTCGCAGGCAGGCCCGCCCGGATTTTTTGATACTGCTGCATCATAGGGGTCAGGCCGTCGGACATAATCGAACGGGGATGGTATGGGAAATGGAGGCTTGTTCAACCTTCGGCACGGGAGTTTTCAGTTTTCAGTTTTCAGGATTCAGGCTTTTGTCATGCGATGTCCCGTCCCGCATTTGCTTATTTGCTCGAGCGTTTCCCGGCGTTTACACAGACGTTCGTTGTGCGCGAAGTGTTGGAAATGCGTCGGCAAGGGGTGGATGTGCCGGTGGTTTCTCTGCGCCGGACAGGCGACGGGCCCGAAGGTCATTTCCCGGCGAAAGCTCATGAAGGCGTGACTTATTTGCCAGATCCGGAGGAGCTGGTGTCCGGGATCAAGAGCAGGCGCACGGCAGGAACTCTGCCGAAAGAATCAAATCAACGCCTTGCGAACTGGGGTGATGAGCCGGACAAGATGCGACTTTACGAGGCGATTTGGGCAGGAGAATGGCTGCGGAAAAACAAGATCCGGCATGTGCATGTGCATTTTGCCGGGATCGCGGCGCGGACCGCTTTTTTGATCAAGGAATTGTTTGGGATCACGTTCAGCGTTACAGGACATGCCCAGGATATTTTTTGTGCGACTGACTTTCGGATCGGGCTCGACGCACTGATTCGCGAATCGAAGCTGATCGTGACCGTGACCGATTTCAGTGCGCGACAGTTACGCGAAAAACACCCACAGGCTGCCGGGAAAATCCATCGGGTTTATAACGGGATAAACATTCGAGCGGAAGCTCCGGAACGGGAGCCTGTGACGCCGCCGCGAATCCTCTCCGTTGGACGTCTCATTGAGAAGAAAGGTTTCGACGTGTTGATCGAAGCCTGTGGGTATCTACGCGATTGCGGGATGAAATTCGAATGCCTGATTGTTGGCGATGGTCCCCTTGAACAGCCGCTCCGGACGATGATCGACGAATGGAATCTGGTTGACTCTGTGCGCCTTGCCGGTCCCAAATCGCGTGCTGAAATTATCGAACTTTCCCTTGGGGCTGCCGTTTTCGCTCTGCCATGTGTTCGACTTGCCGATGGGGACAGCGACAACTTACCGACCGTCATTACCGAATCGATGGCATTTGGCCTGCCAGTTGTTTCGACGCGTGTGGCGGGCATTCCCGAGCAGATCGACCACGAAAAAACGGGACTCATTGTTCCGGAGCGGGACGTCGAAGCGCTCGCCGGTGCGGTGTCGATGCTTCTTCAGGACCCCAAAAAGGCGCGTGCTTTCGGTGAAGCGGGTTTTGCAAAAGCGCGAGCGGATTTCAGTAAGGAAGCGACGGTTGGCGAACTGCGCCGTCTGCTGAAACCCGATCCGTGGTGGAAAAGGCTCTTTAGTGTGCTCCTTCTTTGCGCGTTGACTGCACTACAAGCGAATCCTTGATTCGACTCCCGCGCGTCAGCCAGGGGCGTACCCTGGATCAGAGAGCATCAATTAATCAGCGACTCTCGTCCAGTTCCACCTGCAATTTCTCCACCTCTTTTAGCAAACCCAGAAACTTTTTCCCGAAATCCGTGAGGGAATACTCTACACGTGGCGGGATCTCGGGGAATTGTACGCGTTCAAAAATCCCGGCTTCGGTGAAATGGCGCAGGCGGGAGCTTAGAACCTTGGCGCTAATCCCTTGGATATGCCTCTCCAGAGCTCCAGGACGGTTCACGCCATTCCCGACCGCGCGCAGGACGCTGATGGTCCAACGACAGCCAATAACGTCTTCGAGCAGGACCTCCACGCGCCGCGAGTTTAGTTTCGGCATACGCGTCAAAAGTTTTTTCTCGTTGTCGCTCATGAATTTACACCGATTTGTGCCCACCCCACTCAAATGTGGCCGCTTTCGCTAGGACGACAAGTGAAGCAATGATTGGTATGTCGCCGTTTCACATCGGCGAACCTTTCTCAATATGGCCAGTAAATTTCTTGAACTCACTGTTTCTGATTCGGTTCGCGAAGCGCAATGCCGGTATTACGGAAGCGCTCGCAGCTTCGAAGGTGCGCCCCAGCGTAATTTGCTCACGGACGAGGAGGCAATTTTTGTCCGGGCCCGCGACAGTTTCTATATGGCTAGCGTCACGCAAACCGGCTGGCCTTATATCCAGCATCGGGGCGGGCCGCCAGGGTTTCTCCGGGTATTGGGGCCGCGAACGCTGGCTTTTGCTGACTACCGAGGCAACCGGCAGATGCTTTCGACGGGAAACCTCACCGTGGATGATCGCGTGGCCCTGTTTCTGATGGATTACCCGGGCCGGGAACGTTTGAAAATTCTCGGTCATGTTCGGATCGAAGATGCTCGCGAGCATCCGGAACTCGTGACTCGCGTCGCCAACGCTGAAGACCTGCATCTCGTTGAGCGGATTTTTTTCATCGAGGTTGAGGCATTTGATTGGAATTGCCCGCAATACATCACACCGCGCTTCACGCTTGCTGAAATGGAAGAGAAGATCGCTCCACTCAAGCAGCGCATCGCCCAACTCGAAGCCAGGCTTGCGATTTCGCGGCGATAACCGCCCACGGAATGAAAAATTGGTTTGCGTTCCACGAATGTTCCATGAGAACGTTCGACAAATGGAAACCACCCAGGATGAAACTTCGGACTTGGTGAAGAATTCCGTTCTGTACAGGGAATTTCTCGCCGAGCGCGAGGAAATCTTGCGTCACAAGTGGATCGAAAGCGAAAAAGCCGGGCAGGATATCGGATTCGAAAAAGCACTGCTCGATTGGATCGTAAAATATCGCTCCACGTGGCGCGATGAACGTAAAAGAACCCCGGTCGGTCACGTTTGAGTCGGACTGCCCGTAAAGTGAAATCCTTTAACCCAGTCCCGTGAGGCTGAGGAAGGAGAAAAAATGACTGCGCCTTTAAACAGAGTCCTAATCATGGACTCACCCGCGATCAGCCGGGCCATTCGGCGGATCGCTCACGAAATCGTCGAGCAGAACGAAGGCCTCGACCGTGTGATTATAGCCGGCATTCCGTCGCGCGGCGTCGAAATTGCCCGCCGGCTTGTCGATTTTATCCGAGAGTTTGAGGGTCGCGTTCCGGAGACAGGCGTTGTGGATGTGAGCATGCATCGCGACGACTATCATCTGCGCAAAACGCCGGCGACGCCACAACCGACGCAACTTCCACTCGACTTGGATGAACGCACGGTGGTCCTCGTCGATGATGTCCTTTACACAGGCCGAACTACGCGTGCCGCACTCGATGCTGTGTTGTCTTATGGGCGCCCGGCGCGGATTCAGCTCGCGGTTCTGCTCGACCGTGGCCATCGTGAACTGCCGATTCGCCCCGACTACGTAGGAAAAAATTTGCCGACTTCGCGCTCCGAACGCGTCATGGTTCGGCTCCAGAATGTCGATTCCGAGGGTGATTCCGTTTGGCTTAGCAAACCATGAGCAAGACCGAAAGCCAAAGCTGGGGGCGCAAGGATCTTATTGGAATACAGGAACTTACACCTGAAGAAATTACCACTATTCTCGACACGGCGGCCGCTTTCAAAACCGTTGGAACGCGCGAAATCAAAAAAGTGCCAGCTCTGCGCGGCAAAACACTCGTCAATTTTTTCGTCGAGCCCAGCACCCGGACGCGAATTTCGTTCGAGCTGGCCGCTTTCCGCCTAAGCGCGGATGTCGTCAATGTTTCCGCCTCCACATCCAGCCTTACTAAAGGCGAGACGTTGAAGGACACCGCGCTAAACCTGCAGAGCCTCCACGCCGACATCATCGTGTTGCGTCACAGCTCAGCGGGGGCTGCCAAATTTCTCGCGGAACGTCTTACCGCGAGCGTCATCAATGGCGGTGACGGCGCGCACGAGCATCCCACCCAGGCATTGCTCGACACGTTTACCATCCGCGAGAAGCTTGGCCGTATCGCCGGGCTTCACGTTGTCATCCTGGGCGATATTTTGTTCAGTCGCGTGGCTCGGTCGAATATTCACACCCTTTTAAAGTTGGGAGCGAAAGTCACACTCGCCGGGCCGAGCACGCTCGTCCCTCGCGAGTTCGAAGCGCTCGGGTGCCGTGTCACACACGATCTTGATTCTGTCCTGCCCGAAGCCGACGTAATTAATCTCTTACGCATCCAACACGAGCGGCAGCGTAAAGAGTACTTTCCGAGCCTCGGTGAGTACACAGCGTTTTTCGGCCTTACCAAAGCTCGCGCAGAAAAATTGAAGCCCGACGCGGTCATTATGCACCCTGGTCCAATCAATCGGGGCGTCGAGATAGACAGCGACATTGCCGATAGCGGTCGGAGCGTGATTTTGGATCAGGTCACCAATGGTCTCGCTGTCCGCATGGCCGTTCTCTATCTCTGCGGTGGCGTCACGAAGGGCCCGATCTGAAAGCTCGATGACATGCAACCGAATACCGGGATTTGCGCCATTACAAAAAAGAAACTGCCTTTTGATGAACTGACTCCTTTCTCAGCCATCCGTCCCGGTATCGCGCGTTTGATCAAAGCTGCCAACCCCGACCTGGATGACCACAGCCTGATTTGCGCGGACGAACTCAACAATTTTCGCGGCGATTACATCAACCAAGTGCTCCGGGATGAGATCGGCGAAATCACGGTACTCGAGGAGGATGTCGTTCGCAGCCTGCATCAACACGAACTTCTCGCCGAAAATGTAGACGAAACGTTTGCCACGAAATTCACGTTCGGGGAAAAACTGGCCGACCGCATTGCGACTTTTGGCGGGAGTTGGACGTTTATCCTCAGTTTCTCCGCATTCCTTGGTCTCTGGATTCTCATCAACACAGTCGCCCTCAGCCGGCACCCGCCAGATCCGTACCCGTTCATTCTGCTAAACCTCGTCCTAAGTGCGCTCGCGGCCTTGCAGGCACCTGTAATCATGATGAGCCAGAACCGGCAGGAAGCCAAAGACCGGCTCCGGGCCGAATACGACTACAAGATTAACCTTAAGGCTGAATTGGAAATCCGGCATTTGCATGAAAAAATCGACCATTTGCTCAAGCAGCAGTCGCAGCGCTTGTTCGAGATCCAGCAAATCCAGATCGACCTCATGCGCGAGGCCATCCGCCAGCAACAGCAGCATCCGGGAAAATGAATACTCCCTGTGTTGCCGGTCTTGACCATCTAGTAATTACGGTCGCGGACATTTCCAAGACGATCGATTTTTATCGGGAAATCCTCGGCATGGAAGTCGTCGAATTCGGCCCAGGAAGGAAAGCCCTGAAATTTGGCAGCCAGAAAATCAATCTCCATCAGAAGGGAGCTGAGTTTGAACCGAAGGCGGAAATGCCTACGCCGGGCTCCGCCGATCTTTGTTTTCTATCACCCAATCCCCTGGAAGAATGGTTTGAAACGTTGACCAGCCATGCCATTTCGGTCGTCGAAGGTCCTGTCAATCGAACCGGTGCCACCGCCACCATTCGTTCGATCTATATCCGCGATCCCGACGGCAACCTCATCGAAATCTCCAATCTCCTCCAATGAGTAATCTTCTTCTCAAGAACGGTCGCATCATCGACCCCGCTAATAATCGTGACGAGATTGGCGACTTGCTGATCCTGGACGGCGTAATCGCGGATCAATCCGCGATCCGCCCCGCCACGGCGGGACAATCCGCAATCGAGGAGGTCGATTGCAGTGGTTTTATCATTTCGCCGGGCCTCATCGATATCCACGTTCATCTGCGTGAACCCGGTCAATCTGCCAAAGAAACGATCGGAACCGGCACACGGGCTGCGGCGGCGGGTGGTTTCACGACGGTTGTTGCCATGCCAAACACATCGCCTTCGGTGGACAACCCAAGTGTGGTGACTTGGATCAAAGAAAAAGCTGCCGCCGAGGGGGTTGTGAATGTTCTGCCCACTGGCGCCATTACCAAAGGTATCGCTGGAGAGGAGCTAGCGCCCATCGGTTCCATGTACAAAGCAGGCATCGTCGCCCTGACCGACGACGGACATTGCATTCAGAATCACGAGGTCATGCGGCGGGCTTTGGAATACGCCCGCATGTTCGGGCTTGTGGTGATGGACCATTGCCAGGATTACAACCTCGTTGGCAAGGGAGTGATGCATGAGGGCCGGGTAAGTGTTGAGCTCGGACTCCCGGGCTGGCCTGCGCTCGGTGAGGAGATCATCGTCCAGCGCAATGCCATGCTCGCGGAGCTTTGCCAGGCGCCGATCCATTGCCAACATCTCAGCAGTGGTGGCAGTGTCCGATATCTGCGCGATGCGAGAAGGAATGGCATCCCGCTTACCGGTGAGGTTTGCCCGCATCATATTGCGCTGACGGATGAATCAATTCGGGCGTTTGATACGAATTTCAAAATGAATCCGCCCCTTCGAATGCAACGCGACATCGATCTGCTCGTTGAAGGTATTGCGGATGGAACCATCACGATTCTGGCGAGTGATCATGCCCCGCATTGTTCCTACGAGAAAGAAATCGAATTTGACCTGGCACCTTTCGGAATCCTTGGATTGGAAACTGAGCTCGGCCTGTTCCTTGACATTCTCGTGCACAAGAAGAAAGCGATCGATTTGCCGCGTTTGATCGCGCTGCTTACGAGCGAACCCGCCAAACTGCTCGGTCTTGGCCGCGGCACGCTAAGCGCCGGAGCGCCGGCGGACATCACGCTTATTGATCCCGATTTGGAATGGACCGTGGACAAACAGGCGAGCTTCAGCCGGAGCCGGAACACGCCGTTTCACGGCTGGGAACTCAAAGGGCGCGCTGTCCGGACCATTGTGGCTGGAAAAACGGTGTGGAAAATCTAAAACGGAAAAAACTGAGCACTTGCTGACGCCCTGAATGCGTTGCATAGTGCTCGCCCTTCAAAGATAACGGGCTGTGGCTCAGCTTGGTAGAGCGCTTCGTTCGGGACGAAGAGGCCGCGGGTTCGAATCCCGCCAGCCCGACCAGTTTGGGAATGTTTTACGTTTACGTTCTTCGATCCGAAAAAACTGGGAGACGGTATGTAGGCTCGTGTCAGGACCTTGACGTCCGCCTTAGAGAACATAATAGCGGTCACTCCCGTGCCACAAAACACGGCATGCCGTGGAAATTGATTTATCACGAAGAATTCTCGACCCGGTCGGACGCTGTCAAACGGGAGCGATTTTACAAGACCGGCAAGGGGAGGGATCTGCTGGACCG
>DATDBU010000005.1:0-42586 GCA_036524675.1 Chthoniobacterales bacterium
TCCAGGGGCTTCCCTCTGGAGCGCTTCAAGGGTTTCCCGGCTCAGCGGCGTCATCGCCAGGCTTTATGAACCACAATAAATGCTAGTACCAGCCTTTTTTGCCCATTTTGCAAAACTTTGCCTCGAGGCTAAACAGATACCAGGCCAGCGGCCAGTAGTGTTCGGCACTGGAGGTGCTGCGGAGGGGAAAGAGATCTGGGGAAGTCGTCGCAGGGATGGCAGGCTGGGCCGGCGGGGATTTGATGGTTCTGACCGGGATCAGACGCGCCCGGATCCGGGCACGCGCGGCCCGGACCGTGGCTCCTGCCGTTGGCCCTCAAGGATTCCGGCTACGCGCGGGTTTTTTGACGCCGGTTTTCTTCGCTTTCAATCGCCGCCATCAACTCCTCGAGACTCGCGTATCCGCTCATGTAAAACGCCAGCATTTCCATGATCCGCTTGCCGGGCCGCCGCCCAACGCTGCGCGCCAGCAGCAGCGCGGCGATCAGCGCGCAGTAAATTTGCACTCTCACTCCGCGTTCGCTCTCCGCGAACCAGTGCCGGCAGCCCAGGATGCATTTGAGCCATTTGAAAAACATCTCGATCTGCCAGCGTTTGCGATAGGTCGCCGCTACCAGTTCCGCGCTGAAGTCCTCGGGCTTCTGATCGGTGACCAGCAACAGATCGCCTCCCTCGATCACGATGCGTACCAGCCGCACGGGCGGATGTTTCTTTCCCCGGCCCAGATGGACCATCCCATCGAAGACCACACCGGCTGCCCGGTCCGCGGCGCTCAACTCGGATTCGAGCGCCGCGGACTCGAAAATCACGTCGTCCTGCAGCCGGAAAATGAAGGCGCATCCCCGCGCCCGCAACGCTTCAAAGCCGCCCAGGTTCGCCCCATAATACCGGTCGCCCACGTAAAACTCGCCCGCTTTGGCGCTCTGGAGCAGCGCGGCGCGTTCGCAGCTTTTGGCCCCGGCGAGGGTCGCCTCCACCGCAGCGTCGTCATGGACATTGAACTTCACGTGAAGGCGCACGGCATTCTGGGCGCCATTTTGATGCCGCCAGTAAGCCCATGCCATGCGCGGCAACACCTTCCACACCGTGCTATCGACAGCCATCAGCAGCGACTGGTCGCGCGGCTTGAGCGCCGAATCGGCCCGCGAAACCCGCCGTTGCTCCTCGACCAGGCTGGCGAGCACCTTCTCCAGAAGCGAGGGATCAATCACGGCCTGAACTTCCGAAAAGCTCCCCAGGCTCACCCGGCGCACACCGAGATCCTCCTGCAGCCGTCCCAGGCTGCTGGCCGCGCAGAGTCCCCGCATCGAATCAATCACCGGATTGAGCAGGCCAAACAGTAGCAGGCTCAAATAATCCCCCTGGCCCAGCAGTCGCCGCGGATCGGCAAAAGTGCCCACGGCCTTGCCCTCAAACGCCTCCAGCCTGCGCGCAAAATCTTCGACCAGTCGGAAGTTCGAGAGATCTTTTTCCTCGATGACTTTGGTTTTAGTTTTGGCGCAGGGACCCGGCACACTGACACCAAAGCAGTACGACGAAAAAGTACAAGTACTGGTTTAACGTAATAACACGACCTCCAATGCAAGCACCTCCAGTGCCGAACACTACTGGCCAGCGGCCTGTCCTCCCCGCAACCGTCACCGCCTGTCCTCCCCATCTGGCACGGCGGATGCTTGGGGAGCGAAAACATGCTCTTCGATCCCTTCTACCAATTCGTTCCACCGGATTTTGTGTTTAAAGTCGCTCGAACGCGTGAAGAGCTTGCCGGCTATTGGAAACTCCGCCGGGCGATCTTCTGCGAGGAACAAGGCATTTTCAAAGGAACGGATCGCGATGGCGTCGACGAGTACGCATTCCCGATCGTCTGCGAAACGCTCATCGCCGGCATGGAAGATTCCGTCGTCGGCGTGGTCCGAATCGATGAGCGCGAGCCAGGGCTCTGGTACGGCTCACGATTAGGCGTTGCTACAGATTTCCGGAGTATGAAAAAGTTGAGTCCGGGTGTGGCGACGCGCAATCGCCAGCCGGTATATCGAGGTCTTGGCGCACTAGGCGCGGGCTTGATTTTCAAGGCAGTTTCCACGGCACACGCTCTCGGATGTCATGAGTTCCTGGCGACGGTGCAGCATCAGAACGCACGTTTCTTCCAGCGTTTGCACTGGGAGCCGTTGGGTGAACTCGATCTGTTCGGGATCCGGCATGTGAAGATGCGTGCGGATTTGAACTATTACCGGCCGGCGGAACGCGTGTTTTAAAAAACCAGAAAGCGGCGGTTTCCAAACGTCGAATGGCGCTTCGAAAATGCCCTTTTTCAATCCGTCGGTATGACCACCAATCACGAAACGCTGGTTAAACTGGCTGCGTTTCTCCGCTCCAACGCTGCGGTCGCGGACAAGGCATCCATCGCCCAGGTCTATGCACCTGCGCAGGCCGTCGCGGGAGCTGTTCGCGTGGGAGACGATTGCGCGGCGATCCCGGATGGCGACGGCTTCCTCCTGTTCGCCGCGGAAGGAATGCTGGAATCCTTCGTCGCCGCTGACCCATGGTTCGCGGGTTATTCGGCAGTCATGGTAAATCTTAGCGATGTGGCATCCATGGGGGGACGATCACTGGCCGTAGTCGATGTATTGTGGAGCTCGGACGCGGAAATCTCCGGAGAAATCTGGGAGGGAATGTCCGCCGCGTCCCGCGCCTACAATGTGCCGATCGTTGGGGGACACACGACCCGGACGAAATCCGCAGGCGCATTTCTAGCGGCTGCCGTGTTGGGGAAAGCTGGTAACCTGATTACGAGCTTCGACGCGCAACCGGGCGACGATTTGTTGATGTCTGTCGATCTGCGCGGGAGTTTTCATCGCGACAAGCCGTTTTGGAACGCCAGCGTAGGCGCGCCGCCAGAGCGTCTGCGCATGGATCTACAACTCCTTCCGACGATCGCCGAAAGAGGTTGGTGTCAGGCCGGCAAAGACATCAGTAATGGCGGCATCGTGGGCACGCTCGCCATGCTGCTTGAGTGTTCCGGTGTCGGCGCCGAGTTGTGGCTGAATCAGCTGCCGCAACCGCTGGACGTCGACTTGGAAAAATGGCTAATTTCGTTTCCGAGCTTCGGATACTTGTTGAGCGTGAAACCAGAATTTTCGAAAAGAGTGACGGCGTCTTTTCTTGAACGCGACATCGCGTGTAAAGGGATCGGGAAAATCACGGAAAACCGTTCGCTGATTTTAAGTTACGGCGAGGCGTTTACGACAATGTGAGTGGGGTCCACATCGCCAGTCCTGCCGACGGGAGCGCCAAAGCTAACTTCGTTCCGGCAATGTCGCGCCGTCCCGCCAGGCGCCTTTGATTAGGATTTCCCTGGGGTACTTGCTGGCACCGAAATTGTTCGTTTTCAGCCGGTCCACCACCAGGTCCAAAGCTGCGGCGCCGACGATATCGAGATTCCCGTCGATGCCTGCCGTGCCGTCCATTTCCCTGGATGTCCGGTAAAGCCATGCCAGACCAATGTCTTCCGGAACTCGCAAGCCTTTCGCGGCGAGAAACTTGCGCACGTCGACTTTGTAAACGAGCAGCGAATCCGGTCTTTCCGCCTCCAGCCATTGGAAAAATCCAGCGGCATCTTCAGCGTCGGCGGGAATGAACGGTTCGCAGCGTTTCTCCTTCGGCAGACGTCGCTGCCAGTCGAGGAATGCGCCGGACCAAAGATTGTTTGAAATGCTATTGTTAAACTCGGGCACGATAAGTGCCGGGCGACGCCAGCCGAGCCTCCACATGTGATCGAGCGCCAGTTGCACGTTAAAAAAACCGTGAAAATTCGCGCGATCCACGACCATTTCGCCGAAATATGCGCTCAGTCCCGCCACGGCAAAACCTTCGCTGCAGAAAATGGCCGGCCCACTTTCCTCTCGCGAAAAGCCGAGCAGCACGCCCCGGATAGCCCGTGTGCGCAGCGTGGCTTCGAGCCGTGCCAGGTCACCGCGATAATCGGCCAGCGAAAAAACTTCAACGCGAAAACCCAGCTCACTGGCGCGCCGCTGAATGCCTTCAAATTCCCACCGGCAAACGTCCTTCGTCCGCCAATGCTCGCGCCCGCCGTAGTTTGTGATGAGCGCAATTACGTCCGCTTCGCCCGTGCCGCCGCGCCGCCGGCGATTCGCCATGAGAGCGCTCACGAGGGGGTTGGGGCGGTATCCGTGACTTTCCGCCGCTTCCCGCACTCGCCGGCGCGTTTCCGCGCCAATTCGAGGATCATCGCGGAGTGCCCGGGATACCGTGGACTGTGATACGCCCAATAATTGCGCAATTTCCGCCATTCGAGCTGTCGAATTTTGCCCCATTGTCGATGTGTAAGCAGAATTTCGGCTTCTTCGCCTTGTTGCGCATCAATATGCGCAAGATCCACGCCAGCCATGCGCATGGATATGCGCAAACGCTACACTCGAAACGCCTCACGCGGTTCGCCGCCTGCTTATGTCCATGCCATTCGCGAGACGCATCGGTTGTTTCGCTCAAACATCCCATCAGCCAAGACCACAACTCCTATGCCTAAAATCGAAAAAGAACTCCACAAAGCCGGCGATTTCCTCGTTGATTACGAAGAGAAAGTTTTCCCCGACGTCAAAGCAGATCCGGGTGAAAAAGCGCTCGTGACATTTCACACCGTCGCCTTCGAAGGCTCCATCGGTATCGTGAACACGCTCGTCGCCACGCGCCTACTCCGCAAAGGCTACGAAACCTCCATTCTGCTCTACGGCCCTGGCGTGACTCTCGGCTTTCAGCGCGGGTTTCCAACGCTCGGCGACGAGGCGTTTCCGGGACACCTCTTCGTCAACCAACGCATCGCGAAATTCATCGACGAAGGCGGAAAAGTTTACGCCTGCCGGTTCTCAACCCAAGCGCTCTACGGCCAGACCGAAAAGGCGTTCATCCCCGGCATTATCCCGATCAACCCGCTCGACGTGCTGGACATCACGCTTCTGCACAAAAAGGCAGGCGCTGTGATCATCGACACTTGGACTCTGTAAAAACGACGAAATGACGAATGACGGAAAGCCCGGCAATTGCGGGGCTCCTGACGCATGGTCCCGCAAGGCGGGATCATTCGTTATTTCCCACCTTCGCAGTCCGAAATTCCTATGAAAAAGATCATCGCAGCGGCGATCCAGATCGCCCCGGATCTCACCAACGGTACAGGAACCGTCGATCGTGTGTGCGCGGCAATCGCCGAAGCCGCGGCGAAAGGCGTGGAACTGGCCGTCTTTCCCGAAACGTTCATTCCCTACTACCCGTATTTTTCCTTCATCGAGCCCGCCGTCTCGATGGGAAAGGAACATCTGCGCCTCTACAAAAATGCCGTCGAGGTCCCAGGTCCCGTTACGGCCCGACTCTCCGCCCTGGCGGCACGGCATCGCATGGTGCTCATCGTGGGTGTCAACGAACGAGACGGCGGTTCCCTGTATAACACGCAGCTCGTTTTTGACGCTGACGGGACACTGGTCCTGAAACGCCGGAAAATCACACCGACGTATCACGAGCGGATGGTCTGGGGTCAAGGCGACGGCGCCGGAATTCGCGCCGTCGACACCGCCGTGGGCCGCGTCGGAGCACTGGCGTGCTGGGAGCACTACAACCCACTCGCCCGGTTCGCGTTGATGGAAGACCGCGAGGAAATCCATTGTGCGCAATTTCCAGGATCGCTCGTCGGCCAGATTTTCGCCGATCAAATTGAGGTCACCATCCGCCATCATGCGCTGGAGAGCGGTTGTTTTGTCGTGAACGCCACGGGCTGGCTCACGAACGACCAGATCGAATCGATCACCTCCGACCAAAAACTGCAAAAAGCGCTCCGTGGCGGCTGCTACACGGCGATTATTTCGCCCGAAGGCGTGCCGCTTTGCGAGCCGGTCATCGAAGGTGAAGGCATTGCCATTGCCGAACTCGACCCGGCGCTCATCACGAAACGCAAGCGCATGATGGACTCAATCGGCCACTATTCCCGGCCCGACATTTTCACCCTGCTTATCGACCGCGAGGCCAACGCCCAGGTGAAAAACAAGCCCACTGCCTTTGTCAGCCACGACGAAATTTCTTATGACGACCGACTTCCAGACAGCGCTGTTTACGAAGAAGCAGTTCCTGCTGTCTGAGCTCCAAACGCACGGCCTGCGATTGCTCGACGAGACGGCCGGCGCCTCCAGCCGCAAAGGTGGCGCGGGTCCGACGGATCACAAAGCGATCACGGTTCTCGGCACGACCATCATGGTGCCTGTACACACGCGCGGCTCGGCATCGTCGTCCTACGTCGCTTCGGCGCCGGATGAACGCGGCATGTCCCTGCTGCGCTCCGGCGAGGAAATGGTATGCGAAATTTCCTTCCCGCCGCAGCCGAAATTCTACGGGTTGAGCACGGCGGACGGCACCCCGTACTGGAAAATTGCACAGCTTCACTCGCGAGACACGCTGGCAACGACCGTGCTGCAAACGTGCATCCGCTACGGAAACAACGAAACGAAATGCCAGTTCTGCGCGATCGGCGAATCGTTGAAAGCCGGACGCACCATCGCCCGAAAGACACCGCAACAACTCGCCGAAGTCGCAGCAGCAGCGCAACGCCTCGATGGCGTTCGCAACATCGTGCTCACCACCGGCACGCCCGCCACCGATGACCGCGGAGCCGCTGTTTTGGCCGAGGTCGCCGCTGCGATCAAAGCCCGAACAGGGTTACCGATTCAGGCGCAATGCGAACCGCCTCAGGATTTTACGTGGTTCACGCGCCTGCACCGCGCCGGCGTCGACGCGCTCGGGATGCATCTCGAAGCCTGGGACGAAGATGTCCGGCGCCGCATCATGCCCGGCAAAGCCGAAGTGCCAGTCGCCTTTTACCTGAAGGCATTCGAAGCGGCCGTCGAAGTCTTCGGCCGCGCACAGGTCAGCACGTATCTCCTTGCCGGACTGGGAGATACGCGGGAAAGCCTGCTCGACGCAGCACACACGCTGATCGATCTTGGGGTGTATCCATTCATCGTCCCATTCGTTCCCGTCACCGGCACGCCGCTGGCTGGACACAGCCCGCCGGATGCCGATTTCATGCGCTCCGTCCTGCAACCCGTTGGCAAATGGCTCGCCGAGGCCGGCATGACCTCCGAAATCGTGAAAGCCGGCTGCACCAAATGCGCCGCGTGCTCGACCCTGTCCACGTTCGAAAAACGAGAATCCGCCGCCGACAAACAAACCGCCCGCGCCGCCTGACAACCCTTCGCCCGCAAATCGCCCGGGCATTAAGCCAGCGTTCTTAATTCTTAACTCCTAATTCCTAACTTCCAAAGATGCCCGAAGTCCATTTCACCATCGAGCTGCCGGATGGCCTCGAAAAATACTGTTACTCGCCATCCACAGTTATCCGCGAACATTTTTCCGCAGGCGAAGAAATGCCGGCCAGCGAGTTTTTGCGCCGTAGTCGGGCGGCATTGAACGAAGCCTCCAATCGCGTCCGGGCCAAATACGGCTTCGCCTGCACGTCTGCAGCCGCGCAAATTGCAGATTTCGAACAAACCTTCCGCGCTTTTCCCGATGACAGCATCGTCCGTATCCTCACCATTTAACCGCCACCGACAGTCCATGAGCTCCATTTCACCCAACGCCAAATCCCATTTCCCCGTCATCATTATCGGCGGCGGCCAAGCCGGACTTTCCATGAGCTACTGCCTCAAGGAACGCGGCATCGACCATGTCGTTTTCGAACGCGACCGAATCGCCGAATCGTGGCGGACAAAACGCTGGGATTCTTTCTGCCTCGTCACGCCGAACTGGCAATGCACTCTCCCCGGATTTCACTATCCCGGCGACGATCCTGAAGGCTTCATGGTGAAAGACGAGATCGTCGCCTACATCGAAGCCTACGCGAAATCGTTCGAGCCGCCCGTGCGCGAGGGCGTCGCCGTGACCAAACTCACACGCAACAACTCCGGTATTTTTGAAGTGACCACCAGCATCGGCGACTTCACCGCCAGTCAGGTTGTCATGGCGATCGGCGGATATCACATTCCCACCATCCCGCGGCTGGCGGAGCGTTTTCCCGTGGGAATCACGCAGATTCATTCCATGTATTACAAAAACCCTGAAGCGCTCCCGCCAGGGGCCGTGCTTGTCGTCGGCACCGGACAGTCCGGCTGCCAGATCGCCGAGGATGTGCATCTCACCGGACGCAAAGTGCACCTCTGCGTCGGCGGCGCTCCGCGCACGGCCCGTCGATATCGCGGAAAAGATGTCGTCGCCTGGCTGCACGAGCTCGGTTACTATGACAAACCCATCCACGAACATCCACAAAAGGAACGCGTTCGGGCCAAAGCCAATCACTACGTCACTGGACGCGACGGTGGGCGCGACATCGATCTGCGGAAATTCGTGCTGGAAGGCATGTCGCTTTACGGCCGGCTCAAGGAAATCGACGGCACAACGCTCCGTTTTGCTGATGATCTCAAGCAAAATCTCGACCAGGCGGACGCCGTTTCCGAAAGCATCAAGACGACCATCGACCAATACATCGCCGCCAAGGGCATCAACGCGCCAGTCGAAGAACGCTACAAACCGCTCTGGGAACCCGACGGCCCATCACCCGAACTCGACCTCGCCGCCGCGAATATCACGAGCGTCATCTGGAGCGTCGGTTTCCGGACGGATTACAGTTGGATCGACCTCCCGATCTTTGACGGAAAAGGTTATCCCGGCCACGAGCGCGGCGTCACGAATATGCCGGGTGCTTATTTTCTCGGCCTCCCGTGGCAGCACACCTGGGGTTCGGGACGTTTTTCTGGAGTCGCACAGGACGCGCGTTTCCTAGCCGACTGTATCGAGGCCCGAAACGGCCTTTCCCAGTCGCGCACTGACAGTGCGCTCAACGAATGGGCCCTGGGCTCGTAAGTAATACTGCTGTCAGCTGTCCCCGCTCGGCGTTCCAAGGAACGAGGTCGACGCGCTGCTTCTACGACGTCAAGCCGAACTATAGTCGCCGGAGTAAACGTCCGTCGACACGACATGCGAGAAAACGTCCACCTCGCAGAATCATTGCCTCCGGCCAAGATTATCCTTATGTGAACTTTTGTCACATCTCGTTGACCATCGTCCTCTCTATCGTATCTCTTGCCTTTGTCAGGACAACATTGCGCGGCCGGCATGTCGTTTCCGGTGCCAGATTCCACAAAAATACCCCGACATGAGATCGAATCAGGACAAAAAGAACGATTTGGCTACCCGGGTCGCGTGGATGTATTACGTCGCCAAACAAACCCAACAGGATATCGCAACGGCGCTGGATCTATCCCGGCCAACCGTAAACCGGCTCATCGCGCAGGCTTCCGATCGCGGATTGGTCACTGTCCGCTTCAATCATCCTCTCGGCGAATGTGTGGACCTCGCAGAGCGCCTCTGCAAGCGCTTCAGCCTCAGTGTCTGTGACGTGGCACCGTTCGAACCCCAATTCTCCGGTTCACCCTTGGAAAGCATCGCGACGGTCGGCGCCGCAGTCCTCGAACGTTACCTGGCAGATCCCAAACTTGCTGTGCTCGCAACTGGCGCGGGGCGGACGTTGCGAGCCGTGATCGACGGCGCAGCCGAAATACATCTTCCAGACCTCAAAGTCCTATCCATTACGGGAAGTGTCGCGCTGGACGGCTCATTCAACCGTTACAATGCCGGCCTCCGCACGGCCGATCTAACCGGCGGAAAACATTTCCTGCTTCCCGTGCCGCTGGTGGCCGAATCGCCTGAGGCAAAAGAACGGTGGTGTACCCATGAACTCTACCGCCTTGTCATGACTCTTTACGCCCAATCGAACGTCGCCCTCATAGGCGTCGGCCCCATCGCGGCCAAATGCCCGATGGTGGAGGATGGCTTCATTACCCAGCAGGAAGCCGAAGATCTCGTCTCGCTCGGAGCGGTCGGCGATGTTCTCGGTTGGCCACTGGATCGGAATGGGAATCTCGTTCCCTCAACTTTCACCGAACGCGTGACCAGCATGCCTTTACCCACGCTCGCCAGCCGCCCCGTCATCGCATTTGCAGGCGGTGAAGAACGCGTCCAGGCCATTCTGGCTGCCCTCCGTGGACACTGGATCTCCGGGTTGGTGACCGATCAGCAAACCGCCCGGCAGTTGCTGGTTCTGTAATCCATTTTCTCTAACACCGCACTAACCCCATGCAATCCATCGAATCATTCATGAATGGGGCATTGCTCCCCGGAAATAGCACTGCAGTCCTCAACGATTTGCGGCTCCGACATCCGGTGCATCTATCACGAGTACCTCGGCAAAGGTCCCGAAGGCTATCAGGGCGTTATCGCCGGGCACGAACCGTGCGGGCACATCGTCAAGACCGGTCCCTGTTGCCGTCGATTCGGAGAGGGCGACTGCGTCATCGTCTATCATATCTCCGGTTGCGGCGTTTGTAATGATTGCCGGCGTGGCTACATGATTTCTTGCACCAGCAAAACGTACCGCCGCCCTACGGATGGCAACGCGATGGTGGTATGGCCGAATATCTCGTCGCAGAGGAAAAAGATCTCCTGCATTTGCCAGACTCGCTTAGCTACGTGGCCTGCGGATTCGGAACTGTTTACGAAGGCCTCGAAAAAATCGGGATTAGCGGCAATGATGCCGTACTAATCACAGGCCCGGGTCCTGTCGGTCTCGCCGTAGCGGCCCTTAGCAAAAAATTGGGCGCTAACAAAGGGATCGGAATCGATGTCCTCCATGGCGGCCGATGCCGGTCTTATTCCAGCAAGGCCGTGCCGATCTCGAAAACCCGGCCCCGCAGTTCACTCTCGGGTATGCCACGGATAACGATATTTCGGCGATGTTCGCCGTGCCGGACAGTCGCGCCCCAAATTGCTTCCATCCGCTCCAGGGATTTAGCCTCAATAAGGGTTACGTCACAAACATTCCGCGGTGAATAGTGGCCCGTGCCCTTGAAATAGCGATCCCTCTCAGGCCCATGCCTGCAACGGCTTCAATCTCGTTCGTACGCACCATCCGTTGTCCCGCGGAGGCGGCGATGTAGATCGATTCCACTCGTGGCAGCGGCGCAACCCTTCCCGGCATTTGGAAAACCTACACGAGCCGCGAAGAGATCACCACAGGCGTACAAGAAACAGAAAACAGGCCATTGCTGATTCCGCGTCTGTCTGATTGTATCGGCACCGTTGAAATTCCATGTCGCGCGGCATTCTTGCGGCCAGTATCGGGATCGTCATTGGGATTGCGGTTATTTCCGGCAACAGCTCTTCCCTCATCTTTTGAGTCATCGACATTCCTTGCGGTTGCCATTGTCATCCTTTTTGAGTCAACGTCCCTCTTCTGCGCCATCCTCACGGTGAGGCAACATGGCACCACGACACTCCAACTGAAAAACGTTGACTAACATTTATCAGGGTCTTAGTTTGCCGTTAAGGTCAGCAGCGGAATTGCCCAGTTTGATGTCCCCCGAGGTTATCCCTTATGGCCGCCAATAAGTCTAAGAATATTGCCTTCTACGGCCGGTTTTTGCTTTTCGTTGCCGGAATGGGCGGTCTGCTCTATGGCATCGACGTCGGCATCATCGCGGCAGCACTACTCTATCTTGAGAAAACCATCAGCCTGACGGTCGAACAAACCTCCTTCATTGTTGCGGCCGTATTAGGGGGGAGCATGTTCTCCTCACTGGTCGCTGGCGTGCTGGCTGACTGGTTCGGTCGCAAGACGATGATGATTGTCAGCGCCTTGATGTTCGTTGCGAGCGTAGGGCTGATTGTCGTCTCCCAAGGGTTTCTCCCGTTGTTTACGGGCCGGTTACTGCAAGGCATGAGCGGCGGCGTGATTGCCGTGGTCGTGCCGCTCTATCTCGCCGAATGTCTGAGCGCGAACATCCGCGGCAAAGGCACCGCAATTTTCCAGTTCATGCTCACATTTGGCATCGTCGTGGCAGCATTGGCGGGTTTGTATTTTACCCGTGGGGCAGAGGCTTCTATAGCAGCTGCGGCTGGCGACCCGGAACTCATCGAGGCGGCCCAAAACCACGCGTGGCGTGGGATGTTTCTATCGGTTATTTACCCCGGCCTGATTTTCTTCTTGGGCACCTTTTTTGTGAGCGAATCGCCCCGCTGGCTGTTCCGTCGCGGCAAGAAGGATCGGGCTTTGGCAGCGCTCCGCCGGTCTTGTTCGGAGGAAGAAGCGCAATTGGAGATCAGTGAAATGGAGAGCGTCACTCATGAAACGCCGCAGCGGACCGTTTCGAGCGCAGCGGGTTCGCTTCTGCAGCGCAAGTATGTGATTCCCTTCGTTATCGCGTGCATTATCCTGGCCTGCAACCAAGCGACCGGCATCAACTCGGTCCTTGGATTCCTAGTGGTCATATTGAAACAGGCGGGGATGAGCGCCAGTTTGGCGACACAGGGCGACGTTGCCGTAAAGGTGCTCAATTGCGTGATGACTCTGGTGGCGGTCGCCTTGGTCGACAAGAAAGGCCGCAAGTTTCTGCTCAAGATCGGCACCGGGGGAATCATCATAGCATTGGTGGCGGCGGCGCTTGTCTTCTACAGCTTTGAATCCAAGCGAGTGGACGTAAAAGACAGAGCGCAAGCTGCGTTGAGCGCTGGCGGGTTGAATATACCGGTCAACGAGGCAACGCTCGGCCCCGCGGTGGAAGGACGTCCGATGGCGCTCACTGTTCTCTATTCGTACGGTGGCGGCGATAAGATGGTAACGGGACTTAGCAACGATCGAGATCCCATGATTCGAATCGAGCCTGATCCGAAAGCCCCGGACAAACTGCCGGTCGTCAAGCGCGCCTTGTATGGCCCCGTGCCTACGGAGACGACGGGCTGGCTGGTCACGGCGTGCCTTTGCTTCTTCATAGCGTCTTTCTCGGTGGGACCGGGTGTTGTCGTCTGGCTTGCCCTTTCCGAATTGATGCCGACACGCATTCGCTCGACCGGCATGGGTATCGCGCTGTTGTTGAACCAGGGCGTCTCGACGGCTATCGCTGCCGTCTTCCTACCGACGGTCGGGAACTTCGGCTACGCGGCGATGTTCCTCTTCTGGGCCGTCTGCACGGTTATTTACTTCGTTACTGCGGCGTTCTTCCTGCCGGAAACCAAAGGCAGGACGCTGGAGGAAATCGAGGAGTACTTTGAAAAGGGCCGCATCGAGCCTGGCCACAGGCTGCCACAACAGAGCACGTGATGAGCGACGCAAGCTTGACACAAGACATTTTCGTAGGCGTCGATGGCGGTGCCACCAAGACCATCGCGCGCGTAGAGAATGCCCGCAGGGAACTCCTGGGACAGGGCCAGGGCGGACCGGCGAATATCCGGCTGTCGGTGGAGGAAAGCTGGCAGTCCATCAATGCCGCTCTAAACGAAGCGTTTGCGCCGAGCGGACTTCGCCCGGATGACGTTCGGCACCGCTTCTGCTGCGGCGCTGGGCTGGCAGGCACCGAAGTGACCTCGGCTTGCGACGAATTCCTTAATACCCCGCATCCCTTTGCCCGGCTGATTCTAAAGTCGGATGGCTACACCTCATGCCTGGGTGCGCACGGCGGTCGCGACGGCGCGTTGATTGCCATCGGTACCGGGACGGTGGCCTTTCAGATTGAGGGCGACAAAGAATACAAGGTCGGCGGATGGGGTTTTCCCCACGGCGACGAAGGCAGCGGCGCCTGGTTAGGACTGGAAGCAGTGCGCTTGACCCTGCATTGGCTGGACGGGCGCGGTGAACCTTCGCCTCTCTTAGAGTCCGTGTATGCCCATTTCGACAACGATCTGATGCAATTGGTGGTCTGGGCCAATCAAGCCAACGCCACACAATTTGCTCAGATTGCTCCACTGGTCATCGAACATGTGAAGCGCCAGACTCCGCTCGCTGTGACGCTAATTCAGCAGGCGGCCCGAGAGATCGACCGACTCGGGGCGGCGCTGGCTGTTCAAAGCGTCAACAAAGCGCTTCCGTGCAGTCTTCTGGGTGGGCTCGCGCAATTCATCGAACCCTGGTTGGGAGAATTACTGCGCTCGCGGCTAACCCCTTGCGAGTCGGATTCGGCAAGCGGCGCGTTGTTGATGATCCGCAAAGCCGTTCAGGACCAGCCTTTGGCAGAGACTGGCAGCAGATAGAGAAAACCGATGGCTACGAAAAATCGCTACCAAGCTTTCGTCGATGGCTTTGCCCGGCTCCTCACCGAGGGTGGCGAGGTCGGCGCGACGGGGCTTCCGCGGGCCGACCGGCCATTGGTGGCGGCCGGCGCGCTCAAGGCGCTCATCTTTGCGCCCCACCCGGACGACGAAGTCATCATTGGCGGCTTGCCGCTGCGATTGCTACGCGAATTAAAGATAAACGTCGTCAATGTGGCAGTCACCTTGGGCAGCCGCCAGGATCGCCAGGCCGAACGCTGGCAGGAGCTCAAGAACTGCTGCGATTACATCGGCTTCGGTTTGGTAGTACCGCGTGAAAGGGGGCTGGAGGGAATCAACCCGGTCACACGGGAAAAAGACCCAGAACGCTGGTCTTCCTCGGTCAAGGCGATCGCTGACCTCCTAATCGAGCATCGGCCTTCGATCATCTTCTTCCCGCACGACGACGACTGGAACAAAACCCACATTGGGGTCCATTATTTGGTGCTTGAGGCGTTAGGCTCTTCGGGTTTGGCCTGCCAGGTGGTTGAAACCGAATATTGGGGTGCCATGGATGCGCCCAACCTAATGGTCGAATCGAGTGCGGCTGACGTCGCCGATTTGGTTGCCGCCCTTTCGCTGCACGTGGGCGAGGTCGCACGGAACGCTTACCACCTGCGTCTTCCAGCCTGGATGATAGACAACGTGCGCCGCGGAGCCGAGCTGGTTGGTGGCCAAGGTGGAACCGCACCACGTTTCGCTTTCGCGACTCTATACCGGTTGCGCCGATGGGAAAACGGCCGGTTTCACGATGTCTTCAAAGCGGGCCAAGTGCTCTCCAATCAGGATGACTTGAGCAAACTATTCCAACCACAACGCTAGACTAACGATGGAAGTTATCATTCGAACCAGCCCCGAGGAGACGGCGGAACTCACCTCCCGGTTAATCGCGGCGCGGTTGCGCACCAAACCTGACCTCGTGCTTGGGTTAGCTACCGGTCGGACGATGGAACGAGTCTATGACCGGCTGGTCGCTAAGCGCCAAAGCGAAGGTTTGGATTTCTCGCGCTGCCGCACGTTCAACCTGGATGAATACATCGGGGTCCCACCCGAGGATGAACACTCCTATCGTTTCTACATGAATCATCACCTGTTTAGTCGGGTGAATATTGACCTTGCCAACACACACGTCCCTGATGGCATGGCGGCCGACCTGCGTGCGGGGGCCGCTCATTACGAGCAACTCATTCGAGACGCGGGAGGGATCGATGTGCAGCTCTTGGGAATCGGCGAAGCAGGTCATATTGGGTTCAACGAGCCCTTGTCGGCACTGATGTCTCGCACTCGGGATAAGGCCCTTATGCCCCTTACGCGACAGCAGAATGCCGAAATGTTCGGAGGCGATCCCGACAAAGTGCCTAAACGGGCAGTGACGATGGGCGTGGGCACCATCTTGGATGCGCGTGAGTTGTTGCTGTTGGCTACGGGTGGAGCCAAGGCGTCTATCCTTGCCAAGGCGGTGGAAGGGCCGATTACTGCAATGATTAGCGCCTCTGCCATTCAGTTGCACCCGAATTGCAAGGTAATTGTCGATGAGGATGCAGCCCGCGAACTCAAGGAGCGGGAATACTACGACTGGATCTTTCAGAACGAGCCGGAGTGGCAGGAATTCCGATCCTAGACTCCATCGCGTGGGCAGGCACGGATGCATTTGAAGCCAGATTCATGGCTTCAAACTTGGTCTCCACACACGCGCAGCTGCGGTCCTTCAGCGTGCGGCGTCGGTTCGTCGCAGCTTCCGAGTAGTATGGAAGTGTCCGGATCCCCGGCGCGTGCGATTCCGGATAAAGAGTTCCTGAATTCGATCAACCAGGAAATGGCAGATCGACGCGCGCAAGTAAATCGCTCGAGTGGGCGTCGCCAATGATTGCGCCCGGAAAGCCCGTCAAATATCATGACAAACGGAAATCATCATTTTTCCGCCATGACCGAGCTGACCGAACCTCTTGAAAAGATAGCCAAGCTTTCCCTAACGATCGGGCGTGCGCTACTCGAATGGGGCGCAAACGCCCACGCTGTCCAGACAGCGATAGCGAGCGCGGCGCGTGGACTCAAGTGTGACACCGCCGAGGTTTATTGCCAGCATGCGGCTGTGATGGTGATGCTCCGTCGGGGCAACGAATCCTGTATGCAAATGGGCAAGGTCGGAGAACACGGCATCAATCTCCGCCGTGCGGAAGCCCTGCTCCGCGTCGTTGACGAAGTTGTAGCCGGCCATTTGGATTGCGATGGGGCTCTCGCCCGGATAGCAAAAATCCCGACGGATGCCGGAGCGTATCCGACGGCGATCGTTTGCCTTTCAACCGGCCTAGGCTGCGCCGCTTTCGGCCGCCTGCTTGGCACCGACGTTGTCGCATTTGCACCCATCGTGGTGGGCGCTGCAACAGGTCATTTTCTGCGCCACACCATGCTCAGCCAGAAAATGAACCTTTTTCTAATGGTCACAGTCGTAAGCTTTGTATCGGCTCTCATTGCGGGGTTGAGCGCACGCGCGCTTGGGGATTCTCATCTCGAGATTACCACCGTCGCGTCCATCCTGCTGCTGGTACCGGGGCCGGCGGTTCTGAACGCGCAAGTAGACGCGATCGACGGCCGGCCGAATCTGGCCGCTGCCCGCGCGCTGCGAGTGGCTTTCATCCTGCTGTTCATGACGCTGGGGTTCCTTCTCGCGCAACGTGTAATCGACATTTAAGACGATGCCTTCCACGCTGCTCCATTTGATCAATCAAACCGTCTTCGGCGGCATCGCCGCTGCCGGATTCGGGGTCCTGTTCAATTGTCCTCCGCGCCTGATCACCATGTGTTTTGGCTGCGGTGCGCTGGCGCTGGCGGTGCGAACGGTGGGCCTCGATATAGGCCTGAGTCTTCCGGTAGCTTCGTTCCTGGCGGCGTTGTTTCTTTCGGTCGTGGACCGGACATGGTTGCGGGTGCAATCCGTCCGCGGTTCCGTCATAGCGGTTGTCGGCTGCATTCCGATGGTTCCAGGCAGCCTTGCGGCCAGAGGACTTAAGAATCTCTTCCTGCTATTCCACGCAGCCCCGGAAGGAGGAATGCTTCCCCTGACGATTGCCCTGGAAAGTCTCGTGATCGTGGCTTCTACCGTCGCCGCAATCGGCACCGCGCTGGCTCTTCCCACTCTTCTTTTCCCGGTCAAACAACACAACGAGTAAAGTGGAATAAAAAGTTTCGTAATCTTCCCCTAACTCGTAATCGCAACCCTTTCCCTTCTCAGCCTCCGGCTCGAAAGGGGGATCGTGAGTAAGAGTAAGGTAAGGACCTGCGATAAACACCACGTTTTGAAAAAGGTTATCATTCATACAGACGGCGCATGCGAAGGAAATCCCGGGCCAGGTGGCTGGGCGGCCATTCTCGAATACGGTTCCGTAAGAAAAGAGTTCAGCGGCGGAGTCATCGCTACCACCAACAACCGAATGGAACTTACCGCTGCGCTGGAGGCGTTGAACCGGCTGAAAGAGCCTTGCGAGGTGGATATCTTCACAGATTCCGAGTATCTCCGCAACGGAATCACCAAATGGATATACGCCTGGAAGGCAGGGAGTTGGAGGAAGAAGATAAAAAATGTGGATTTGTGGCAGGCATTGGACGCCGCAACCGGTCGTCAAAATGTCCGTTGGCATTGGATCCGAGGCCACAGCGGCCATCCCTTGAATGAACGCTGTGATTTCCTGGCCACGGCAGAAGCGCGAAAGTTCGGATCCCAATACAGCGCCGAAGAGTTGAAAGCCGCCTGCCAGAAGTTCCTGGCCGATCGTATGCACATACCAAACCAGCCGGAACTGCTCGGATAGCCCCATATTGCGTTCCTGCCTTTATCCGTTGGAGCTCGCGATATTCTGTTCTTAGCTCAGTTGCGAAAGTGGGTCTAGTTTTGAGCATGCTACCCCCAAGTGCTATTCTCGAGACGTGCCTTTCAGTACAAGACCTCGCCCGCGCGCGGGATTTTTACGCTGACCTTTTCGGCTATTCGTTGATGCGGTCCGACGACCGTTTCTGTGCGTTCGACGTCGGCGGAAGTCAGGTTTTGCTCCTGTTTCGGCGTGGTAGTGACCCGGATGGAACTTCAGTTCCGTTCGGTCATATTCCTCCGCATGGTACGATGGGAGCAAGTCACATAGGGTTCCGGATACCGGCCGACAGTCTCCCGATCTGGAACGAGCGCCTCCGCGAGCGTAATATCCGAATCGAGAGCGAGTTCCAGTGGCCGAGCGGAGGCAGGAGCATTTATTTTCGTGATCCCGATGGCAATCTATTGGAGCTACTCACGCCCGGCGTTTGGCCGATCTATTGAGCAGCACAACATATCTTACTTACTTACTCGCGCTCCTACTCGTAATCCTTCCACTTCGCTCTTGCCCTCCTTAATTACTCTTCTTTGAACAAGATAAAGCCCTTGCAAACAAAAACGGGATGCCGGCTTTCGCTGGCATCCCGCTTTAGGTTGATGATTGTTGTTAGTCTTAGCCGAGGGCAGGTTCGGGCTCTTCGGAAACTGCCGCAGCGAACGTTTCGGTTGCGTCGGTCACTTTCACGTTGCGGTGGCCGGGGAAGCCGGTGCCCGCAGGGATGAGGTGACCCATGATGACGTTTTCCTTGAAGCCGCGCAGGACGTCGACTTTGCCCAGAGTCGCGGCTTCTGTGAGGACACGGGTCGTGTCCTGGAACGAAGCGGCGCTGATGAAGCTGTCGGTCTCCAAAGAGGCTTTGGTGATGCCGAGCAACACCGGACTCGCTTCGGCGGGTTTACCGCCTTTCTCGAGCACCGCATTGTTTTCGGCTTCGAATTCCAGACGGTCGACCTGGTCGCCCCAGAGGAGCGTAGTGTCGCCCGGATCCGTGATTTTCACCTTACGCAGCATCTGGCGGACGATAATTTCGATGTGCTTATCGTTAATCTCGACGCCTTGCAGACGATAGACTTCCTGCACTTCGTTGACGAGGTGCTCCTGCAACGCTTGTGGACCGCAAACTTCGAGGATGTCGTGCGGAGGCACAGGACCGTCGGTGAGCTGTGAGCCTTTCTTCACGAAATCGCCCTTGGAGACGATAATGTGTTTCGTGAGCGGAACGAGATGTTCCTCTTCAGCGAGCGTGTCGTTGTCGCGGACGATGATTTTGCGTTTGCCGCGAACCGTGCCGGCGATTTCGACAACACCGTCGATCTTGGCGATCTCGGCAGCATCCTTCGGACGGCGCGCTTCGAAAAGCTCGGCGACACGAGGGAGACCACCGGTGATGTCCTTGGTTTTGGCCATCTTACGCGGGTTTTTCGCGAGCAACTGGCCGCCCTGGACGCGTTTGCCTTCAGCCACGGTGACGTGCGCGCCCGCCGGGATGGAATAGCTGGCGAGAACTTCCCCGCTGTCGTCGAGGATGACGATTTGCGGGTGCAAATCTTCCTTGTGCTCGATGACGATGGTGCTTTTACCACCGGTCTGTTCGTCCACGTCCGTCCTGACGGTGACCCCGAGGATCATGTCGCGGTATTCGACCTTGCCGGATTTTTCGGTAAGGATCGGGACGTTGTACGGATCCCACTGAACGAAGGTATCGCCCGCGTTGACCGTTCCTCCATCGCCGACGGAAATGACGGAACCGATGACGATGTTATACCGTTCGAGCTCGCGACCTTCGTGATCGTAAATGGCGATGGCGCCGTTCTTATTAAGGGCGATCCACGAGCCATCCACAGCCTGGACGGTGCGCAAGTCGATAAATCGGATTTCACCCGCGTTCTTGGCCTTGATGATAGGCTGCTTGAAGGTCTGCGATGCGACGCCACCGATGTGGAACGTACGCATGGTGAGCTGCGTGCCCGGTTCGCCGATGGACTGCGCGGCGATGATGCCGACGGCTTCGCCGAGCTTGACCATCTGGCCGGTGGCCAGGTTTCGGCCGTAGCACTTGGCGCAAACGCCGCGGCCGGTCTCGCACGTGAGAACGGAACGGATCTTCAGCTGTTCGACACCGATCTTGTCCACGGCATCGGCGGTCAGTTCGTCGATCAAATCGTTGGCTTTGAGGACGACATTGCCGGTGACGGGGTCTTTGATCGTTTCGCAGGAAACGCGGCCGATGATGCGGGTCTTGAGGTCCACGACTTCTTCGTCACCTTCGTAAATCGGGTGGACGACGATACCGTTGACCGTGCCGCAATCGGGTTCGTTGATGATGACGTCTTGGGACGCATCGACAAGCTTGCGGGTCAGATAACCGGAGTCGGCGGTCTTGAGCGCGGTATCGGACAGGCCTTTACGGGCGCCGTGGGTCGAGATGAAGTAATCCATGACCGACAGACCCTCGCGGAAGTTCGCGGTGATCGGGCGCTCGATGATGTCGCCAGATGGCTTGGCCATGAGTCCGCGCATACCGCCGAGCTGGTTGACTTGGGTACGGTTACCACGCGCACCGGAATCGACCATCTGCCAGACGGGGTTGAGCTCCTTGCGGCCTTCGTTGTGCTGCAGGGTGCGAAACATGACGTCCGAAATGGCGTTACCGGCCTGGGTCCAGATATCGACAACTTTGTTGTAACGTTCGCCGCTGGTGATGATGCCCGAACGGAACTGCTTCTCGACGACCGAAAGCTGCTTGGTGGCATTGTCGATCGCGATGTGTTTTTCCTTCGGAATAATCATGTCCACGATACCGATGGAGACGCCGGCTTTGGTCGCCCACTTGAACCCGAGTTCCTTGAGGAGATCGAGCGTCAGGACGGTGGCCACGTGGCCTGCAACCTGGTAAGTGCGGAAAATGACGTCGGAGAGCTGCTTCTTGGCGCAGGTCTTGTTGAAGAAACCGAGCGCGGACGGCCAGATCTGATTGAACAACACGCGGCCTGCCGTCGTTTCGAGAATGTGCGCATTGGAGTCGCCGAAGTAGGTTTTGCAGCCGAGATCCGGATTCTTGAAGCGGATCCTGTCGTGCACCTTGAGGGCGCCTTCCTGCATGGCGAATTCGATTTCGCTGGCGTCCGCGAAGAGCGGCACGCGTGCCGGAACGGCTTCGCCACCGTTAAGCTTGCGCGGTTCCTGTGTGAGGTAGTAGCAGCCGAGGACGATGTCCTGCGACGGCGTCGTGACCGGCTTTCCGCTGGAAGGCGAGAAGATGTTGTTGGTCGCCAGCATGAGCATGCGGGCTTCCATTTGAGCCTCCACCGAGAGCGGGACGTGAACGGCCATCTGGTCGCCGTCGAAGTCCGCGTTGTAAGCGGTGCAAACGAGCGGATGAACGCGAATGGCTTCACCTTCGATGAGCAGCGGCTCGAAGGCCTGGATCGACAGACGGTGCAGCGTGGGAGCGCGGTTCAGGAGAATCGGATGGCCTTTGGTGACCTCGTCCAAGATGTCCCAAACTTCCGGCGTCTGGCGCTCGATCATCTTCTTCGCGCTACGGACTGTGTGAACATAGCCGAGTTCCTTGAGACGACGAATGATGAACGGCTCGAACAAAACGAGCGCCATCTTCTTCGGCAACCCACATTGGTGCAGCTTCAATTCCGGGCCGATAACGATGACGGAACGGCCCGAGTAATCGACGCGCTTGCCGAGCAAGTTCTGACGGAAACGGCCGCCTTTGCCCTTGAGCATGT
Source organism: Chthoniobacterales bacterium (assembly GCA_036524675.1). Lineage (GTDB taxonomy): Bacteria > Verrucomicrobiota > Verrucomicrobiia > Chthoniobacterales > DASVRZ01 > DATDAW01. The sequence goes on from DATDBU010000005.1 coordinate 21,800, forward strand.
CGCTGAGGGACTTGAGCGGGCGGTTTCCGGCGCCGGTGACGGCACGACCGTGGCGGCCGTTGTCGAACAATGCGTCGACGGCTTCCTGCAACATGCGCTTTTCATTGCGGATGATCACATCCGGCGTCTTGAGCTGGAGCAGGTTCTTGAGACGGTTGTTGCGGTTGATGACGCGACGGTAAAGATCGTTCAAGTCGGAAGTAGCGAAACGGCCGCCTTCGAGCGGAACGAGCGGACGAAGGTCCGGCGGGATGACCGGTAGAACCGTCAGAATCATCCATTCCGGGCGCGAATGCGACGTCGTGAAGCCCTGGACCAGCTTGATGCGTTTGGCCAGTTTCTTTCGGATCTGCTTGGACTTTGTGTTGCCCATCGCTTCCTCGAGGTCCTTGTTCAACTGCGCAAGGTCCGTTGAGGCTAGCAACGTTTTGATGCCTTCCGCGCCCATGCCGGCAAGGAAATTGCCTTCACCGTATTGTTCGAGGGCTTCCCGGTATTCCGGCTCGGTAAGGAGCTGGCAACGGGTGAGCGGCGTCTGGCCGGGATCGATCACGATGTAGTCCTCGTAATAAATGACGCGTTCGAGCTGACGGCTGCTCATGTCGAGCATTAGACCGATGCGCGAAGGCATGCATTTGTAGAACCAGATGTGCGAGACCGGCACGGCCAACTCGATGTGGCCCATCCGCTCGCGGCGGACGCGGCTCAGGGTGACTTCGACACCGCAACGGTCGCAGATAACGCCTTTGTGTTTGATGCGCTTGTACTTACCGCAGGAACATTCCCAGTCGCGGGTAGGACCGAAAATGCGTTCACAAAAGAGACCGCCTTTTTCGGGTTTGAACGTGCGGTAGTTGATGGTTTCGGGGTTTTTGACTTCCCCGCGGCTCCAGGAGCGGATGGCGTCCGGGGACGCCACACTGATTCCGACCTGGTCGAACCCGACCGTCCGTTCTTCACCGAAAATTTCACGAAGATTTGGCTCAATCATATTGGGATGAGATGATGTGGTGACTGCGATGAATTCTTAGTAGTTGGCTGCAAATGGCACAGCGGCAGAGAGTTCTGTCTGGCCAGGCGCCTTGCCGCCGACCTTGAAGTCGAGGCAGAGGCTCTGCATTTCTTTGACGAGCACGTTGAACGATTCCGGCGTGCCGGCTTCGAGCGAGTTGTCGCCTTTAACAATGCTTTCGTAAATGCGCGTGCGTCCCTGAACGTCGTCGGATTTGACGGTGAGCAATTCCTGCAACGTGTAGGCCGCCCCGTAGGCTTGCAGCGCCCAGACCTCCATTTCGCCAAAGCGCTGGCCGCCGTATTGGGCCTTGCCGCCGAGTGGCTGCTGGGTGACGAGCGAATATGGACCGACGGCGCGGGCATGGATTTTGTCCGCCACCAAGTGGCCCAGTTTCAGCATGTAGATGTAGCCGACCACGACGCGGTGATCGAAGAGCTCGCCGGTGCGTCCGTCATACAGATCAGACTTGCCCGTATCATTGGTCCACGTGAAGCCTTCGACCTGCTGCGCTTTGCGGAGGTAATCGCGAATATCGCTTTCTTCGATACCGTCGAAAACTGGAGTCGCGACCTTGAAACCGAGGGCTTTTGCGGCGACGCCGAGGTGAGTTTCGAGAACCTGTCCGACGTTCATACGCGAAGGCACGCCCAACGGGTTGAGAACGATTTCAACCGGAGTGCCATCAGCGAGGAAAGGCATGTCTTCTTCCGGAACTATCCGGGCGACGACACCTTTGTTTCCGTGGCGGCCAGCCATTTTGTCGCCGACGCTCAGTTTGCGTTTGCTGGCGATGAAGACTTTGACCTGCTTAATGATGCCGGGGTCAATGTCATCGCCGCTTTCGACGCGATCCATGGAACGCTCTTTCTCGAGCTCGAGTTCCTGGAACTTGTGCTCGAAGGAGCTGATGATCTCGCGGATTTTGTTCCGGATCGGGCTCGGGTCGATATCGACATGGTCGTAAACGGAAGCGAGCTTGCGCAGGAGTGTCTTGGTGATCTTACGATTGGCCGGGATGATGATTTCGCCGGTCTCCGCGTTGACGACATCGAGCGGGACTTTTTCGCCGAGAAGAATGTTGGAAAGCGACTCGGTGAGTTCTTCCGTGAGTTCGTCTTTCTTCTTCTTGTAATCTTCGTCGATCGTCTTTGCCTGGCGTTTGGCTTCGGCGGGAGTGACTTTCGTACGGGTGATTTCTTTCCGGGACGAAACCTTGACGTCCATGACGATGCCGTAGGTTCCCGACGGAACGGTCAACGAAGTGTCTTTAACGTCAGCGGCTTTTTCACCGAAGATGGCGCGCAGAAGTCGTTCTTCAGGAGCGAGTTCCGTTTCGGATTTCGGCGTGATTTTACCGACGAGGATGTCGCCGGGCTTCACTTCCGCACCGACGCGGATGACGCCGTCCGTGCCGAGGTTGCGCAGGGCTTCTTCGGAGACGTTCGGAATGTCACGCGTGATTTCTTCCGGGCCGAGCTTCGTGTCGCGGGCGCCGATTTCGAATTCGTCGATGTGGATGGACGTATAGATGTCCTCCTTCACGACTTTTTCGGAGATCATGATGGCGTCCTCGAAGTTGTAGCCGTTCCAAGGCATGAACGCGACGAGGACGTTGCGGCCGAGGGCAAGTTCGCCTTTTTCCGTGTTCGGACCGTCGGCAATGACCTGACCTTTCTTCACCGATTCACCTTTTTTGATGATCGGCTTCTGATTGACGCAGGTGCCGGCGTTGGACCGCATGAATTTGCGGAGCTCATAGAGATAAATGCCGTTGGCAGCGTCCGTTTTCAGCTTACGCTTGGTATCCGGAATTTTGCCGTCCGGCGTGACAAGGATCTGTTCGGCGGTGACCGACGCGGCGATGCCGTCGCTTTCGGAAACGACTACGGCACGCGAGTCACGGGCGACTTTGCCTTCGAGGCCAGTGCCGACGAGCGGCGATTCGGAAACGAGAAGCGGCACACCCTGGCGCTGCATGTTCGACCCCATCAACGCGCGGTTCGCGTCGTCGTGCTCGAGGAATGGAATCAAACCGGCGGCGACAGAAACGAGCTGCTTCGGCGAGACGTCCATGTAGTGAACCTTGGAGGGTTCGACTTCGAGGAAGTCGCCGCGATAACGGACTGAAACCGTTGGCGCGGTGAAGGTGCCATTTTCGTCGACGGGCGAGTTGGCCTGCGCGACGAGGTAGTTTTCTTCACGGTCACCCGTCAGGTAGTCGATTTGGCTCGTAACGGCGCCGTCCACGACTTTGCGATACGGCGTCTCGATGAAGCCGAAGTCGTTGATGCGGGCAAACGTGGACATCGAACTGATGAGACCGATGTTCGGACCTTCCGGGGTTTCGATCGGACAGATACGTCCGTAGTGCGAGGGGTGAACGTCGCGGACTTCGAATCCGGCGCGATCCCGACTGAGACCGCCTGGTCCAAGAGCCGAAAGGCGGCGCTTGTGGGTCAGCTCGGCGAGCGGATTGGTCTGGTCCATGAACTGCGAGAGCTGGCTGCGCCCGAAGAAGTCGCGGATGACCGCGCTCAAAGCCTTCGGATTGATCAACTTCTGCGGCGTCATGCCTTCGATGTTCACATCGAAAAGAGTCATGCGCTCCTTGACCAGACGCTCCGTGCGGGCGAGCCCGACGCGGCACTGGTTCGCCAGCAACTCACCGACCGTACGCACCCGGCGGCTGCCGAGGTGGTCAATATCGTCAAGGACACCTTCGCCGTTCTTGAGCAGAATGAGGTATTTCATCGCAGCGATGAAGTCCTCCTTGGTCATCGTGCGTTCGGCGAGCTCGACATCGATGCCGAGCTTCTGGTTGATCTTGTAACGGCCGACACGTCCCAGATCGTATTTTTTCGGATCAAAGAACAACCGCTTGAGGAGGCCGCGGGCATTGGCCGCCGTGGGCGGATCCCCAGGGCGGAGACGACGGTAGATGTCTTTGAGCGCTTCCTCTTCGTCATGCGCCGGATCTTTCTTGAGCGCCTTGATGATCGTGTCGTCCTTTTTGATATCGACGACTTCGACGTCATTGAGGCCGAGGCTCATGATCTGGCGAACCGTAGCAACAGTGAGCGGCTCGAAAGCGCGGGCGACGGTCAATTCGCCATCGCGAACATCGGCGGTAAGGACCTTCGTGTTGAGCTCCTCGTCTTCGAGCTGGTCGCTGAGCGCGAGTTTTTCCACGTCATAGAACAGCTTGATGATTTCTTCATCCGAGCCGTGACCGAGAGCGCGCAGGAAAGTGGTCGCGAGGAATTTGCGACGGCGTTTGCGGCGGTCGAGGTAGATATAAAGCAGGTCGCTCGTGTCGAACTGGACTTCGAGCCAGGAACCGCGGTCCGGGATAATGCGGAAGCTGTAAAGGACCTTGCCGTTGAGGTGAATGGACGATTCGAACGCGATGCCCGGTGAACGGTGAAGCTGCGAAACGACGACGCGCTCAGCGCCGTTAATGACGAAAGTGCCCTGCGGCGTCATGAGCGGGATTTCGCCCATGTAGACTTTTTCTTCCTTGGTCGCTTTTTCTTCCCGGAGCTGAAAGGTGACGTGGAGAGGCGCGCTGAAGGTCTGGCCCTCGCGCTGGGACTCCATGGCGGTCAGTTTCGGCTCGCCAATGTCGTAGCTGGCGAAATCGAGGACGATCTTATCGTCGTAGCTCTGGATCGGGAAAACTTCTTTGAAAACGGCCTGAAGACCAGTGTTTTTGCGTTTGCTCGGGGGGACATCCCGTTGCAGAAATTCGATGTAGGAATTGACCTGAACCTCGATGAGATTGGGTGGTTCGATCGCTTCTTTGAGTTTGCCGAAATAGATGCGCTCAGACATGATTAGGCGGTCGGTCTTGTTGGAAAATCAATCGCTCGCAGACCGGGAGAGAGATTGAGGCTTGACAATTGGAAATTCGGTTCCGGAAAAAGCGGGAGACAGCAATAGCCTCAAAGCTTACCCCTGTCAAATTAGGGTGAGCCGTGAGGCTTTCGTTGGTTTCTATATAAAATGTTGCGCGGGTATTTCGCGTCTCCGGAGTCTGCTGTTTCAGAATCTTCTCTTACTCCCACTCGTGGTCTTAATCTTTCGTTTCTCAGCCGTTTATCAAGTCTTTCCTCAAATGAAAAATTGAGGAGCGGCCGATGAGCTGCAGGGATGTCGAAGGATTACGCTTACGAGTAAGAGGATGAGTAAGATCGTTTTTTCGCGAGTCGCGGCGGCCATTGCTGGTCGCCGCGACAATAACGAAAAGGTTCGATTACTTGATTTCGACCTTGGCGCCGGCTGCTTCGAGCTTCTTCTTGATCTCTTCAGCTTCTTCCTTGGTCACGCCTTCCTTCACAGGCTTGGGAGCGCCTTCGACGAGGGCTTTCGCTTCAGCGAGGCCGAGCCCGGCGACCGCTGCACGAACTTCCTTGATCACGCCGATCTTGTTGGCGCCGAAGTCGGTAAGGATGACGTCAAAGGTCGTTTTCTCCTCGACAGGAGCAGCGGCTGCGCCTGCAGCGGGAGCTGCTGCAACTGCGACCGGAGCCGCGGCGCTGACGCCCCACTTTTCTTCGAGTTGTTTAACGAGATCCGCGACCTCAAGAACGGTCAAGCCGCTCAACTGCTCAACTAATGCACTGGTATCTGCCATATGTTTGTTTTCGGTATCGGCGTGTCCCAAAGCCTCAGGACGATTAAAGCCAGCAGCCGCCAGCCCGCCGAGGAACCATTTGTTGGTTTTTCTTTTCTTTTATCGTGCAGGGCGCGGCTTTGAACGCTCTGCAAATTTTCTAAATCCTTTAATGTCGCAAGATTCCCAAGGAAGGGCGTTTCAAACCGCCTTCCCTTGTTAAGCGGCAGCTGCTTCTTCCGCGGGAGCGCCTTCTTTCTCGGCCTTGGCCTTGAGCAAACGCGCGAGGCTTGCGGCAGGTTCGTTGAGGAGCGAAACCAGCTTCGTAGCAGGCGACTTGAGCAAGCCGAGCAACTGGGCCTGGAGGACTTCTTTCGCAGGCAGGTCGGCCAGGTCTTTGACCTGATCAGCGCTCAAAACGGCATTGTCCAACACGCCAGCGCGGACGACCGGCTTCTGGAATTCCGCTGCAAACGTTTTCAGGATCTTCGCTGCTGCCGTGATGTCTTTTTCACCGGTGACGATCGCCGTCTGACCAGTCAGCTGGCTGCTCAGATCGGGATAGCCGAGTGAATCTGCGGCTTTGCGGAGGAAAGTATTTTTGATGACGTGATATTCCGCGCCGGCGCCAGCGAGGCGATTACGGAGTTCGCCAAACTGATGGACGCGCAGCCCGGCGTAATCAGTCACGAGAAGGAACGGCGATTCGTTCAACTTCTTGGAAATGTCTGCGACGATAGTCGTTTTTTCGGGTCTCATTTGAAAATTGAGCGTTGGTTGTTTAGGACCTTAGGCCTTAAGGAACGCGGCGGCGTCCACCTTGATGCCGGGCGTCATGGTTGCGGCAAGGGCGATGTTGTCGACGAAACGGCCTTTCGCGGCGGACGGACGAGCCTTGATGACAGCGTCGATGACAGCTTTGCCGTTTTCCACGAGTTGCGTTTCGGCGAAGGAAAATTTGCCAACTGGCACGGCGACGTTGCCGTTTTTATCCAACTTGAATTCCACGCGACCGGCCTTCACTTCGCGAACGGCTTTCGCGGTATCGTCCGTGACCGTGCCGGTTTTCGGGTTGGGCATCAAGCCGCGAGGGCCGAGCACTTTACCGAGCTTGCGGACTTCGCTCATCGCCGCGGGAGTGGCAACAGCGACATCGAAATCCTGGAAACCGCCGGTGATTTTCTCGATCAAATCCTTGAATCCGACGAATTCCGCACCTGCCGACTTCGCGGCTTCGGCTGCCTGACCTTCCGCAAAAACGAGCACGCGGACCTGTTTGCCCGATCCATGAGGCAGCGGGCAAGTGCCGCGGACCATCTGATCGGATTGCCGGGGGTCAACCCCGAGGCGGAACGAAAGTGTGACCGTCTGGTCAAATTTCGTCGGCACAAATTTTTTGAGAGTCTGAACCGCTTCTTCGAGTGAGTAGGCCTTGTCTTTGTTGACGGCCTCAGCGGATGCCTTGTAACGTTTGCTGCGAGTGTGTTGCATGGTGTGGTTGCAGTGCTGGCGAGCCTATTTTTCGGGAAAAAACCAAAAAATTCCCACAGCTCTCCTGCGTTTTTTGTTTTTGCGGGAGGGGACCAATCGATGGTTTCATCAAGTTTGCAAGCAGGTTTTTGAAAATTTTCACGCTTTTATTCGTCGCATCTGCGTCCTCTCGCCGAAACCAAATGTCTTTTCGAATCGAAAACAGAGAACGACGCCCCCCGGCGCACCTGTCACTTCAGCGGACCGGGAAGCGCTTTCTCAGTGAGTTCAAAGCCGGCAATGGCAAGGCCTTCTTTGGCGGCCGGGGACGCGACGCCAGTGATCACGACACGCCGGGCTTTGATTTTGTCCGCGCCAAAATTGCCGTTTCTGAGGGAGTCGATGAACGCCGACGCCTTCTCCGTGAAGCTCGCGTAATCCCACTCAAGCGCCACGACGAGCGTCCCGTCCTTAGTCAAGGCGACGGGAAAACCTTTTGCCGAGCTGAGAGCTTCGAGGGGAGTTTCACGATTGATTTTCGCCAGCAATTCAGCTGTCCGCCGGAAAAAGAGCGCGTCCACTTCGTCAGTTGCACCGCTGGCCAGACGGACGAGTTGAGCGCGCCCGCGGACGTCGTCCAGAGTTCCCAAGGCGATCAAAAACAGCGTTTGTTCCGTAGGTGACCAAAAGGGATTGCTGACGAATGTGGTGGCGTTTTCGCTCGGGACACCGATGGCAACGAGTCGCTTGATACCGGCGCTTCTTAAATCGGCCGGGCTGCTGTCCCGCAATGCAGCGGTAGCGCTTTCAGCTAGATTGACCCCGCTGGCGATGCTTGCCGCTGCGCCGCCGACCGGAATCAGGGCGCCGCGAAAGGTCATGCTCCCGCCAAACGCGGCCCAGGCGATACTGTTGAGCTGTTTCTGGAGCACTTCATTGGAGGAATAGGGATCGACGCCGAGCTGAAGTGCAATATCGCGTTTGGCCTTCGAAAAACCGATGAGGTCTTTGCCCGCGCCGCCATCGTAAGGATTGGGCGGGGCGTCATCTCCGAGTTCTTTCACGGTTTCACCCGCGCGATTCACAAATTTCCAAAGACCTTTTGGAACACCGCTAATGGTTTTCACGGGATCGCTGGCGAGGTTTCGGGCAAGTTGCACCGGGCCCTTGGCGGCTTGCTCGAGCGCTTTGACGTATTCGTCGGAGCGCGAGATTTCGGTAAGTCTTGCGATGGCTTCGATCTCCCCCACCCGTTGTACGAGCTGGGTGTTACCTTGGGCTTCAAACACGCCGAAATCGGAATCGATCGTGTACTGGTTCTGCCCAGCGTAGGTCGCCACTTCCGGTCGGACAGAGAAATGCGGGCCTCTAAGGTATTCGGGCTTGAGGATCGCGGCCGCGTCGAGCATGGGCGGCTGTTCAACGACGGGCTGGGCCAGAATTTTCCCCATTGCTCCAAGAAGGACAAGAATAGGGTAAAGTTTCAGGAGGAATCTGAGCGTCATAACGTGTTGGTTTTGGTTTTTCGTCTTCGTCCTCGATTGTTCGAGGACCAGGACGAGAACGAGGAGGAAAAGAGGGCTTACGATCCCTTGGTGGAGGCGATGTGCTGTTTCAGGATCCTGCGAACATCCTCAATGGTTTTCTGATTTGAGAGCGAGCCGTGTCCTGTAGGGACAACATCTTCGCTCTGCGCGCCATCGAGATGAGCGCTCCAGTACGGCACGACACCATCGCTGCTGTTCGGGCTGTCGCCACGACCGCGATCGCCCAGGATCGTGTGATACGGGATGCCGGGTGTGATCGGGATTTTGTTAATTTCACGCACGAACCGGTCGTTCGGCGCGAGCGTATCGATGCTGTTCGGGATGCCGTTTAGCTTCAATGCACTGGGATCGACGGTGATCATCGAAAACACGGCGTTTCGGATATCAGTGAAGAGCTGCGGGGGTTTGATGAGCCGGGAACCCAGGCGGCCGATCCAATTGGAGGCAATTAGGCTGCCTCGATGCGGCGCGCAGATGAAGACGACCCGGCTCACGTCCATCCGGTGATTGAAAATGAGGGCGTCCTCAGCGATTTTGCGAGTCGGTCCGGCGTAGCGAGTTTCTGCGGGCGGTTCTCCGAAATACCTACGCCAGAGTTTGTCGCCGGCGTCTGTGACCATGAGCCGGCTGATGATGCCGCCCATGCTATGGCCAACGAGCACGATTTTCTTGTGACCTGGAAACGCCTTTCCCACGGCGTCGAGTTCTTTACGCAGGAGTGAAGCGGAATACGGATACGGGTAGCCGCTGGGATAGCTGTAGACCCAGAACTGGTAGCGTTTTCGGATTTCCGGATCGCCGAGCAGAGAGTTGATCATCGGCGCCCAGCTCGCAGGTGTATCCTGCAAACCGTGGACAAAAAGCACGGGAATGCGAGTCGGATCATAGGGTTGCAGCCGTGTCAGGCGGGCAGTATCCGAAAAGCGGGCCGGGCGCAACATGCGGATCAAGCCGAGCCTGTCGGGGCGCTCGCGCGCCATTGCCATTGCAATGAAAGTGCTGTAGTCGGCAGCGAGCGGCTGTCGGCGTCCGTTCATTTCGATATTGTCAGCGGAAAAGGGATCGACGAATTCGAATTGTGCGTGATGCCCGTTAAATCGAACAACCGCGGTCCTTGAGGTATAGACGCGCGGCATTGCAAAGGTTTTGCGAAACCTGGCTGCCTGACCGCGACCGACGGCGACGATCGGCGCCCCAACGCCCGCCTCGGTATCGTGTTCGGTGAAATATTTGCCGCGAATGCGCACTGTGTCCGTCGGGATGATGTTATAGTACTTTGGATTGTATTCCGGGCCGGAACGGAGTTTCGCCGTAAGGATGTAATCGCCATCAGGGCCGGGAACCTTCAGTGGTGAATCCCAAGGATTGAGTTGGTTGGCTTGAATGGTCTCGAGAGCACGAGCGACGGAGTAATTGTACGCCTGACGCGCGTTCTCGTCGGCGGGGTTTTTTTGCAACGTGGCGGCAGCCACACGCGCGATAGAGAGTTCGCCACCGAGCTTGGCGAGCGGGTTGTTGAGCGGCGTTTTTTCCGCCGTCGCGGCCGCAACGGGGACGAAAGCAGGACGTTGCGTTTTTACCGAGACCAGCGGCGCGCATGCAGCGAGGGCGAGCGAGAGGATAATCAGGAGCGCCTGAATACTTTTCATCACAGAGCTATCGCGAAGTTCAGCCAGATCATGTCGCCGGAAATCCGGTTCTTCGTATCCACCTCGTGAAGCCATTTCACGTCCGAGGAAATATCCCGTCCGCCAATCTTACCGGCGTACTGCAGGATTGGGCCGACACCGATGCTGCGACTATGGAAGCCGCCATTGGCTCCGGAACCGTTGTCACCGGTGATCTGGTCATAAACATTTCCGGCTACACCCACGCCGAGCCCACCCGGGAGATGCTGGGTGACTGCGTATTCCAAAAACCAGACGATACCGTTTCCGTAGTCCGTGTCCGAATTTTCCGTGCTGAAGACCAAGCCGGTGGCGCCGGAGATTTCCAGGCCGGTCTTGAGGTTCAGATAGGTAATGCCTGCATTCGGCTCGAAGGACCAATGGTTTTTGCCCAGCGGGGCGAGCGAAGTCGGGCTGTAATCGCCTGTCGGCACATAGACGTTGAGCCCGGTCATCCAATGGAAATAGCCCTTTTCCCAACCGATGATGTACGGAGAAACCACGATATCCGAGAGGCCGAAGTTGCTCTCTTTAACCGTGCGCTGCCGCTGCCGGTCGTTAATGCGAAGTTCCACATCGGCAGTTGTTTCCAGCCAGAGAAACGGAACAAAAACCGCGGAAGACAGATGCCCGCCCGCGATTTCCCACGGCATCGTATAGACGAGTGAAAAGGCTTCGAACCACACGTCGCTGGAAAGGCTGAATTTGGAAACGCCGGAAATATTGATATCCCTCTCTTCAAGCCGGAGGATTTCCATCAAGCGCGCCGCGGTGTCGGGGTTCAAGTTAATACGGCCCGTTGCACCGGCCGCCAGGATGGCAAGCGCGGACGCTTTCGCTTTCGGACCGACAGCCAGCGAAACAGTCCTCTCAAAAGTGTCGGCGCGTGCCGCGTCTCCGCCGTACCCCCAGATTGAGTTCTTCACGGTAAAACCTGGTTTATCCGGCACGATACCCGAAAAGGACCCGTACGCTCCCGGCACATGCTGGCCACTGCCGCCTTCTTCAGCCAAAACACCTGTGGCGCCCAGGCAAAGAACAGCCAGCGATGAAATAAGACGCTTTTTCATTTCGTGTAAGAGAGTTCCGGATGTGGCCATCGCCAATCCTCAGGGAAAACAATCGCAGCGACGAAACGCAAGCCCCATTCGGGGGCGCCGCTCGGGCCTTCGGCGTAGTAGCGCCCCCCAACCGTGAGCTGACGGGCATTCTGTCGATGCGCACGAGTTGGCTCAGCCACTGACTTTCGTTCCAGTCATACGAGGCCTCCGAGTTCACACAGGATTTTGGAGCTGTCTGGCGATTTCGGCCTCGTGATCTTGAGCAAAGACGGGAGAGGTGGCGAGGAGAGCAAGCAGGCAAAGGAAGGGAGATTGAATTTCATTAAGGCGGTTCGTCCGTCGTGACTAGTTACTTTCAGTAGTGGAAGCAAGCCACGCGCAGTGCGAAGTGCTCTCGATCAGGTAGAGCTAGGCGGCAGCGGGTTACGAGTGCGGGCGGCAGCGTCGTAGGCGGCGAGGAGGTCGCTGCTTCCTGCGCCCCATTTCGAGATGCACTGCATGAGTGAAATCGCGGGCAGATCCAGGCGATGCACCCGGCTCGTCGCGATGATATAGACAGCCCCGGCCATCGGCGTGGGGACCGAAGGGACGAAAACTGTGCATCGCTCTTCGGTGTGCTCTTCGACAATGAAGCCCGGAACCAACGCTTCCTCGATCTCCACCAACGCGGGTTGAAAGCTCGCGCTCTTCTCAAATTCCGTGAGTTGTGTGGCAAAGCCGCGCAGAGTCGTGTAGCCGGGAAGTTTCTCGAGGAAGGACCGCTCAACCGTTTGTTTCACCTGGGAGCCGATGGCCGTCCGAATAAGCAGCCCGACAACAAAACACAACACGATGAGGAGCAGCACGGCGATCAGTTGCGGATGTGCGACATCCTTGGGCAGATGCGTGGTAACGGGTTTCACGAAGACCTGCAATTGCGTCAGTGCCTTTACCAGGAGCAGCACCGCCAGCCACGCCGGCAGCACCAGGAGCACGCCGCCGAGCAGCGTCACTTTGAGGAAGGTAACCAGTTGTTTCATAGAGAGATTAGCCAGATTGCTGGGGATGATGCGCGATTGCCGACGTCAACGGCAATCCAGAGGTTAAATGAAGGACCTTACGGCCTTCCGTGCGTTCTGTTCCATAGGCTTTGCAGTGGTTTTCATGCGGGTGGCGCAACCCTCCCTCGACACGACCCGTGGATGGGCTTGATTGCGAGAACCAACCGTTGCGTCCTATGATCGATCAAATCATCTCCCTGCTCGGCAACCAGCCTGACTCCCTCCTCAATCATCAATGCAAGACCATCCCAAAGGACCTGCTGCACCTGCCCGGGCCGGATTGGGTGGATCGCATTTTCGCTCCGTCCGATCGCAACCAACGCGTCCTCAATAACCTCAACTGGATTTACAACACAGGACGCCTCGCCGGAACAGGTTATCTTTCCATCCTCCCCGTTGACCAGGGTGTCGAACACTCCGCAGGGGCCAGTTTCGCGGCCAATCCGCTCTATTTCGATCCGGAAAATATCGTCAAACTGGCCATTGAGGGCGGTTGCAATGCGGTCGCCTCGACCTTTGGGGTGCTTGGGATGGTGTCCCGTAAATACGCCCATAAGATTCCTTTCCTGGTTAAACTCAATCACAACGAACTGCTCACCTACCCCAATGTTTTCAAGGAAATCCCATTCGGCACCGTGGAGCGTGCCTACGAAATGGGCGCGGCCGCAATAGGGGCCACCATCTATTTCGGCTCCGATGATGCCGGACGAGAGATTGTCGAAATCGCCCAGGCCTTCGCGCGAGCCCACGAACTAGGCATGGCCACCGTGCTCTGGTGTTATCTCCGGAATCCGGATTTCAAAAAAGACAAGGACTATCACGTCTCCGCCGACTTGACTGGTCAGGCCAATCACCTCGGTTGCACGATCCAGGCAGATATCATCAAACAAAAGCTGCCAGAGAATAATGGCGGCTTCATTGCCCTCAACACAGGCGGTTCCAGCTATGGCAAGCTGGATAAACGCATCTACTCGCAACTGAGCAGCGATCATCCGATTGACCTTTGCCGGTATCAGGTCGCGAATTGTTATCTCGGACGCGCTGGCTTGATCAACAGCGGCGGCGCATCGGGCGAACACGATTTCGCGGACGCGGTCGCCACTGCGGTGATCAACAAACGTGCCGGCGGTTCCGGGCTTATATCCGGTCGCAAAGCGTTTCAGCGTCCGATGGAGGAAGGCGCAAGACTCCTGCACACCATCCAGGACGTATACCTTTGCAATGAGGTCACGATCGCCTGACGCGCATACGCTTGCTAACTACTCATGCACCAAACACTGGCGCGTGATTGAACTTCCAAACACCGCCAGAATAGCCTCACCAAGGTGACTGTTAGGGCTTGCTGGTTTTGCTCTTGATCAAACGGTAAATGATCAGCAGCAGGACAGCGCCGGCCGTCGCGATGAAGATTCCACCAAGGTCGAAGGACTGAACCGCTCCCAGGCCGATAAAACTCCCCAAAAAGCCACCGATGATGGCGCCGACTATTCCGATGAGGATAGTGACGAAGAATCCGCCAGGGTCTTTCCCTGGCATGATGAACTTGGCGATGGCCCCGGCGACGAGACCTAATAAAATCCAGGAGAGTATGCCCATAACTTTGTCTAAGCCGCGATTCAAATAACCACAAAGAACTCGAGGAACACAAGAAAAAAGTTATGCGGCGCATGGCATCTTCAGAATGCTCGTGCTAGTACTACCTCCCTGTATCGGCGTCAGCTGTGAATCCCGCCCGGCCTTCGCGGATGCGGCGCGAGAAATCCTGCGCAGCGTCCGCTGCACGCGCGACCATGTTGACGAGTGCCTGTTTTTTCAGTTCAATAAAGGACAGTCCGCCGGCGGCAATGACGTGACGCTCATACATGAGTTCGTCGCCTTTTCCATTCAACAGAATACGCCAGTCCCACGGCAGACGCTCATCCGCGGGATGCTGGGCGCGTATGCTCGTCGTGCAGTTGGTCGTGATGGCGTTGTACCAGCGAGGGCGCGCGCGCATGGCATTGAGCGAATGCACATATTCCAGGAAGCGCTCACGGGCCCGCGCGACAGGGATCGTAGTGCGATAGAGATAGACGTCTTCTCCATGGCGGAAATTGGTGCGCACACGTATGACGTCGCGCTCGTCGGCAACGAGGTAGATCAGTTCATATTGCCGGTAGAGCCCGCCGATGGCCGAGTAGGATTCGCCGACTTCCTTGCGCGTCTCGATGGAAAAGCAGAGTGGCGGAGCACCCTCAAATTGGAAACTCACGATGGGATGCGCCATCCACGGCGAGCCCCAGTAATTGATTGCCATGTCGATGCCGGTGAGTTGCGAGAGGCGCACGGTGCGCTCCTCCCAGCGAGCCGTGTAATCGGTCTCCGTGCGGTAGTCGCAATTGCGAACGTTGTGGATAGTAACAACATCGCCTTCGATCTCTGCCCAGGCGGTTTCCGCTACGTCGCTCTGCCAGTCCCGATCGTTGCTAGGCTTCAGCGTAAACCACCACGCGAGCACAAGTACGAATCCGAGGAAAACTGCCCCGAGTTTGCGCCACGCGCCGCGGATGAAAATGACACCCGCCGCTAGCACGGCCGCGAACGCCCACGGAACCACACCACGGGCGAACGGAAAATCGTAGTGCAGCGCGCCGAATGCCCATGCGGCGCAGCCGAGCCCTACGAGCCAGGCGATTGCCAAACCGATGAAACTTAGAACGCGCCGTATCATTTCAACATTGCCGACGCGATCCCAACAACGGGTTCACGCAAAGCGGGGAGCCGAGCAACCGCAGTGCGGCGGTTTCCTTGTTCATTTTGAGTAGTCCCTCAGGATGCGCTTCACTTCCGCGATCGCTTCCGGATTCTGGTGCGCGCTGTGGTGCGACGGGACTACGAGTTCGCTCACGGCACCGTCCATATGGCTGCTCCAGTAGGGCACGATCCCGTCGGACATCACGGGTTTGGTATGGTCCTTGTTGCCGCCCTTTCCGCGATCGCCGCTGATGACGTGGTACGGGATGCCCGGCGTAACCGGAATAGTGTTGATCGCTTTCACGAAGCGATTGTTCGGCGCAAGCGTGTCGACACTGTTGGGAATACGCCTCAGTTTGAGGTCGTCCGTCTGAAATGTCGCAATTTTTAGCACGTCCGTCCCTGCCTTGAGTAACGTTACCGGCGATTTCACGAGGCTCGAGCCGAAACGACCCAACCAATTGCTTGCCAGGTCGCTGCCGCGCAAGGGGGCCGAGATGAAGATCACGCGCCCGACTTCGGGGCGGTGACGGAAAATGACCGCGTCGGTAAAAAGTTGTTTTGCCTCAGGCGCCATCGTTACCTGCTCTGGCGGTTTCTTAAAAAGGTCCATCCAGATCTTGTCGCCGGTATCGGTGATGAGCAGCCTGCTGATGCAGCCGCCCATGCTGTGGCCGATGACAACCATCTTTTTTTGCAGCGGGTAGCGTTCTTGTATCGCGTCGAGCTCACGCCGCAGAATCGCTGCGGAATACGGATACGGGTAGCCGCTCGGATAACTGTAAAACCAGAACTGGTAGTTGCGCCGGATCTGCTCGTCGGCGCGCAGCGCGTTGATCATCGGCGTCC
Source organism: Chthoniobacterales bacterium (assembly GCA_036524675.1). Lineage (GTDB taxonomy): Bacteria > Verrucomicrobiota > Verrucomicrobiia > Chthoniobacterales > DASVRZ01 > DATDAW01. Next base: position 37,794 of record DATDBU010000005.1, read on the forward strand.
ACGTCGCAGGGGTATCCATCAGCCCGTGAACGACGAGCACGACCGTCTTGTTCGGGTCGTAAGGCTGGAGTCGCGCGATCCGGGCGGTCTCGGCATATTCCGCGGGCCGCAACAGGCGCGAGAGTTCGAGCTTCTTCGGATTCGTGCTCGCCAGCATGACGGCGAGCGGCACGGTGTAGTCAGCCGCCATCGGGAAGCTGCGGCCGGCAAGCGTCACGCGTTCAGTGGCCATCGGGTCCTTAAATGCGATTACGGCATGACGGCCCTCAAACTGGATGAGCGCTGTAACCCCGTAGAAAATCTTCGGGATGGTGAAATCCCTTGCGGCGTTCTTATTCACCCCACGCCCGATCGCGACGATGGGTGCCCCTACACCTTCCTTGCGCGAGTGCTCCGTGACATAGGTGCCGCCGATGTCGAATTGATCCGCCGGCGTGAAATCGTAAAGCGTCGGATTCCAGCCGGGACGCGGGTCCCGCTTGTGCGTGAGGACAAACTCGCCGCCCTCCGCCGGCACGCGCAGTGGCTGCGTCCACGGGTCGAGCTTCGCCTCTTTGACCGTGCCCAGCACACGCGCGACGGCAAAGTTGTAGGCGTCGCGCGCAGAGATGTCGTCAGGATTGCGCGCGAGCTGTTCCGCCGCCACCTGCGCGGCAGTCAAAAGTTCGCCCAACGCCAAAAGCGGCTTCCGCTTCTCCTGAAGCAGCGCCTTGGCGATATTCTGCTCGGCCGACACCAGCGACCCGACCGCGGCCCTAAACGGGCGAAACTGCGGCTTCCGTTCTGCGACGGTGGCGTATTGAGCACAGCCGGCAAACAAAAGTGTCGAGACTAGCAGGATGCCACCAAAGCGGATAGAAAGGGCCTTCACGGCGCTGGAGTGGAGCGAACCGCGTTTTGCAAGTCAAGCATGGGTTACTGGCTGATGCCGATGTCCCCTGGCACGTAGCGTGAGATAAAAGACGAAGTGCTGACTGCCTGAATGTATCAGGGAAGCGGCTTCCCCTGGGTTCCGAGGCTGATGCGGCCGCTCATGTCACGACGTCGCAGGGGCGCCGGTGAGTTGCAGAAAGGGAGGAGTGCCTTGAAAGGATCCACAGGCTGTTTCAACGCGCCGCTCCTTGGGATGCGGATTTTCTGCAAGCTCATGTCACAAATCCGGGCGGGTGGCGGTCTTCTTCCATGGATATGAAATACAACAAAGCAATCTCCATCATCATACCTGCCCTCATTAGTTTCTTCATGCTCTTCAGCTCCTATATGTCCGGAACTCGCACAGTGGAGTTCGCCCAGATGGGCTTTCCGAATTATTTCCGCATCGAACTCACCTTGGCGAAAGTCATCGGCGCTCTGCTTCTCCTGATTCCCCAGGTTCCCGCGAGAATCAAGGAGTGGATCTACGTTTGTTTCGGCGTCGTTCTTATTTCCGCTGCCATTGCAAAATTCAATAGCGGCTATCCTCTGTCAGGAGTTGTCGAGCCCCTATTTGTTTTTACCATCATGGCCAGCTCGCTTTTTTACTTAAATAGACTGGAGAAGGACCGCGCAGGCTCCATGCATCTTCATCGCCAAGACGCCAGACACCAAAGAGAGGCAACTTAAACGTATTTGCGCGCACCCGGCGAAAACGAAAGCCACGGCAAAAAGAGCGAGATACGAAGGAGTTGTTCTCATGGTGTGGACGGGGATGCCAATGTGCTTTGCAGATCGAACATGGGTTGCTGGCTGATGCCGACGAAACCCTGCTGTCCGTGGGTAAGATCGAAGATCAACGTGATGACGATGGTGATGAGCAGCGGCAACACGACACTGGTGAAGCCGGATCGTGCGCCCTGCGCCCCCGAACCGTAGCTGCTAGTGAAGCAACCAAATGAGGCGACCAGAGCATGGCGCCCTGCACGCCCCCAATCTGTCCCTTGCGTGGTTCGTCCCTTGCGCTCCACCCTCAGACCATTATGTCCTTCCCATCCCACCGGGCGAACTTCGCGTAGGGCCCCATCACCAGCGCAGCCAATTCTCCAGCTATTGCCAGGGACTCAGGCTTATGCCGATGGACACCATCAACATCAGCACCGTGGTTGGCAGTAGATATTTCATGACGGGCGTTGGTTGAACAGGAGGCAACGGAGACAATAGAGACAGGAAATTTGTGACTCATCTCGGTTCTCTTCGTTTCCTCCTGTTCAAAGTTATTTCACGCAGCTCTCGCCGTTCAGGTGAGCGTGATGGTGAAGGGTTCCCCGGGCTGGCTTTCGCCCGCACCGTTGATCGCGGTCACGGCCAGCTTGAGCGCCACGCCCGTGGGCAGGGCCGTAAAGAGCGCCTCGCTTTCAGTGGTCAGTTTTTCGGCCACTTCCGCACCCGTGACCGGGTTCGTAACCGTCGCGCGATACGATTCCGCCCGGCTTTCCGGGATTTTCTGTGATGCCACGGAGAGTCCTTTCCTGTGATTTCGTGGTGGTTTTTTTGGTGCTTGCGGGAGGTGTTTCCCGAAAAAAGGAGGATCGGAGCGGCCATCGAAGTGTTCGCCGCCTCCGCCGGGTTCTCCGCAACGGCCATCCACGCGTTCGAAGGCTCCGCCGGACTCTCCCGCGCCACTCTGGAAGTTGTCGGAGCCTTCCAGCGGCTCTCCTGGGAACCCATCGACACCGTCGAAGCCCTCGCAGGACTCCCAAAAATGACCATCGACGCAATCGAAGCCACCGCGCGACGCCCCGAAATGATCATCGACGCTATTGAAACTCCCTCAGGAGTCTCCCGCAACCCGCTCGACGCCTTCGACGTCCGTAGGGCGGTCTCCGGTCACGGCCGCCAATGCTTCAAAGTATCTTCTGAAAAGCCGGAGAGACCAGATCGCCGGCGATGTTTTTGCCGGGGAAAGGCTGGCTCGCCTCGAGCTCCGTTTGCTCCCGTCGAATGCATTACTGCCCGGCTGTTTCTAAACAGGAGGGAACAAAGAGAACGGAGGCAGGAATTTATTCATCATCTCCGTTTCCTCTGTTTGCTCCTGTTTGAATGAATCCTGTTTCCATGTTTTGAACAGGAGTTAAGGGAGGGAACAGAGATGAAGCGAGATAGGGTCGGATAATGGTTCGCCGATCGTTCGAAACCAAGAACGCCCCCCTGAAAGCAGACCGTATGAAATCCGCCGGGAACCACGATGAACCGATGAACCGCCACTGACCAGCCTGCCGAAGATTGTTTCGCGCGAGGAATGGCAGCGCGCTTGCGACCAACTTTTGATCAAAGAGAAGGCGGCGACGAAGGCGCGCGATGCCCTTTCGGCGGAACGGCGCCGGTTGCCGATGGTGCGGATCGAAAAGGACTATGTCTTCGACAGACCGGAAAGCCAAGTCCGGTTGCTCGACCTGTTCGAAGGGCGGCGCCAACTGATTATCTATCACTTCATGTTCCCGCTCTTGCATGGGTGGCCGAATGGCCGGATGCCCGGGTTGCTTGATGGTCGTCGATTTGGCTTTCCAAGCCTTCACGGATTGAATGCCGGCGTTAGGCTTCGCGCTGGCCGTATGGCGCGGGAAAAGCCGCCCACGAAATAGCCGTTCGCGGATCTTTCGTCTCGGGCCACTTTGTCGTTTACGTTACTCCTGCCGAAGGTAATTTTGCGGGCAAGCCGATGTCCGAAATTCTCGACCTTCTCTACGATTCCGAGGAGCGGCGTTTCGCCGCTGGGGAAGTCATTCTCCAGGAGGGCGGAATGAGCGGGCCATTGCTGTTCCTTGCCGAAGGCGCCGTTGAGGTGGTGAAGGACGGCGTGCAGATTGCGACCACCTCGCAGCCCGGGACGGTGTTCGGAGTCTTTTCGCTTTTGCTCAACGGCAGGGACGCGGCCACGATCCGCGCCCTCGAGCCCTGCGTCTTTCGGGTGATCGAGAATCCACGCGCCCTTCTCAAGGAATCTCCCTTGGTCTGCTGGCACGTTTGCGAGACAGTCACCCACCGGCTCGCGACGCTGACCGCTTATCTCTGCGACGTGCAACGGCAGTTCGCCGGCAACGATCATCTCGGCATGATGAGTGAGATGCTCGCCGCGCTCCTGCATCGGCACCCGCCCACGCGGATCCGCCCCAGCGAGTCAACGATCCGTCAGGGCGAGGTGACGGATTGATTTCCCTTCGCAGGAAATCCACTCCGCGGTCATCGCGTCCAGATCGAGCCGGATATACGTGGGAAACCGGCCTATCTGCTGGCCCGGATTAAACACCCACGTCTTCCCGATGCGATCGATCCACGATCCCCCGGAGAGGAACGGGGCGCGGTGAATGTGACCACTCAGGACCAGATCGGGGCCGAAGCGCCCAATCCATTCGCGCAGGAACAGATCGCCGAAAAATTTCTTCCCCGCCCAACTGACACCCGCACGATCCGGCGGCGCATGATGACACCAGATCCAGCGACTCGTATTTTGCGCGGCCTCGCGTGCGAGCAAGTTCTCCAATTCGGCGCGAGACATGGGGCCGTCCCACCACGGGCATGCCGTCACTCGGGTGTCGCCGATCACCGCGCTGTCTCCGTCCACGAAAAGACCCTCCGCCCGTGACAGCCGCAGCCAGCCCGCAAACGACTCGTTCGCGGCGTTGCGACTGTCGCCATCATGGTTTCCCGAGCTCACCAGCAACCGGGTGTGCTGCCGGATCCGGCGCAGATATTTTTCGACGACGACGATCTGCACGTCGAAATCCAGCGTCGAACCGAGGTCGAGCAGATCGCCGCCGATGATCACGAGATCGTAGTCGCCGGCATTCGCCGCCAGCCAGTCATACTGCTGCAGCGTA
>DATDBU010000006.1:0-3117 GCA_036524675.1 Chthoniobacterales bacterium
CCTCCGGCCCGAGCACCTCGCCATCTTCGACTGCGCGTTCAAGCCGCACAAAGGAACCCGCAGCCTCCATTACATGGGCCATTTGCGCATGATGGCTGCCGCCCAACCGTTCCTCAGCGGCGCCATTTCCAAAACGGTCAACCTGCCCGAATCCGCGACCGTCGACGAAATCACCCAGACCTACATCGAAGGCTGGCGCCTCGGCCTGAAAGCGATCGCCATTTACCGTGACGGCTCCAAACGTTCTGCCCCGCTCAACGTCAAGAAAACCAAGGACATGGGCAGCGCCCAGTTGGATGCCGAAGTTTCTTCGAAAGACGAACTAGCCTCCCGCGTCGTTGAACTCGAAACCGAACTCGACAGTCTGCGCGTGAAATTGAACCAGCCCAGCCGGAATCGCCTGCCCGACACCCGGGTCTCGCTCACGCACAAATTCGAGATCGCCGGCCACGAAGGTTACATCACCGTCGGCCTCTACGAAAACGGTCAGCCGGGCGAGCTCTTCATCCAGATGGCCAAGGAAGGCAGCACCATCGGCGGTTTGATGGACACCGTCGCAACGCTCACCTCTCTCTCGCTCCAATACGGCGTCCCGCTGGAAAGCCTCGTCAAGAAATTCGCCTATCAACGGTACGAACCCAGCGGTTTCACGAAGAATCCGGATATCCGAAACGCCACCAGCATCACCGACTACGTGTTCCGCTGGCTGGGCTGCCAGTTCATTCCCGGCTACAAGGAAGCGACGTCCCCGCTTAAGACGCAGCCCGAGCTTCCGATGAAAGAAATCGCTGAGATGGACAAACGGGCCCTCAACCGCCCCGTTTCCGATCTTTCGCGCACCGCGGAAAAAGAGATCATCGACGTCATCACGAAAAAAGTGAACAGCGAAGGCACCCCGTCGAATTACAAGACCGGCCACGTCACCCACGCCGACCGCGTAAAAGAAGCGTTAGGCAACATGTTCATGGACATCACGTGCTCCAACTGCGGCAGCACGAAAGTCATCCGAGCCGGCGCCTGCGGCGTCTGCACCGACTGCGGCACCAGCCAGGGCTGCAGCTAGACTCTTCACTCAATTGTTACCCCCAGAAATTGATTTACGCAGTGAGCAGTTTTGGTAGGGACGTTTCGATGAAGCGTCCTTGCCTTCACAAACGATCAGATGCAAGCCGACCGCCACACATTGTCCAGGCGGTCGACCCATCCGGACTTTTCACCGGTCTCATTGACCTACCTGCCCGCGTTTGGCAGCCTTTCCTTCAGAGTCACTTAATAATACCAGCACGGAAAGTTGTGGAACGGGTTATCGCCAAGCGAGGCCAGCGGGACCTTCCGGATCTTCCACGCCTGTTGCGTGGCTGTTTCCCCGGCCACCCGCGCCCCAACTAACTAAAGCCACCAACGATGTTGACCGCCTCTCAACAACTGAAGCCTTTGAACGAATGGAGCCTCGACTACATCCTCGGGCTTTCGAGCGATGAATGCGATTGGCTTGACTTCAAGGCAAGCGACTGGCTCAAGCCCGACGGCGCCTTTTCCGACAAAGTTTCTAAGTACTTGTCAGCATGGGCCAACTACGATGGTGGATATTTGGTCATTGGGATTCAGGATGTTTCCGCTTCGAAAACACTCACTTTGGACAGAGGCGTTGATCTCAACATGAAAGGCGGGATCCAGGAATGGCTCGAGGCAAAGTTACCGAGTCTCGTCGACGAGCCTCTTCAAAAGATATCTACCCGAACGTTTCCAATTCCATCCGATCCGATGCGAGGGGTCGTTGTGATTCACGTCCCGGCAAGTAATATTGCTCCGCATCAAGCAACGGACAGAAAGTTTTACGCGCGCCTCGGAAGCCACCTGTCCCCGCTCCATAAGCGGGCAATAACGGACATCCTGAATCGACAGAAACACCCGGAATTACGTGCTGATGTGAAGCTGGTTTTGATCGATCCAGATATCAACGAGAAGAGCGCTCTTATATGCCACGTCTACAACGATTCAGATGTATTTTGTCTGCATGCCTGCGTGGACGTGCGCTTGCCCCTACAATACAAGACGACGGGCATCTTCTTCCCAGACGGATTCATCGACACCGATTCTAACGGAAGGAGTTGCTGGGTTGTTCGCGTGAAAAACGGAATAAATGCTCCGCTCTTTCCAAGATCTGACCGAGTGTTCCGCGCAAGCGCCAAGTATGGTGTTTCTCTGAAAGACGAGAAGGGAGACAAGCTATCGATTGAACCAACATTAACGACTTTGACCTATGCCGATGGTGCTCCCCCAAGAGTTGCATCCTACGACTTTGAGGCGTTAGTTTCGATTCGTCCCTACAAAGCTCTCAAATAAATAGCAGAACCACGAAGTTCCAAATGTCCCTTCGTGACTGGGGGTTAGTCAGCTACGAGTTTTACACCACAGGACACAGGGAGATTTCGAATTAGGATGGCGATATCCGACGAAACTTCGAGTGTCGGTTCCGAGAAATCACAGCGAGGCGCACAGTATCGAAGTTGAATCGCCCAAGCACTGAAACCTTTTTGCCCGACCGACTTAAGTTAGGGCGGCGTTGGTGATGTCGATGCCAAAGGCTGACGTGAACTTGATTTTGAAATTGGTTCGCAGACCATCGAAGCTCGCATCGGCACTGGGCGAAGTCTGCAAAATGACCGGCTGGAGAGTTCATGCCTGGGTCCTGATGTCCAACCACTACCATCTTTTCATCGAAACGCCGGAACCCAATCTGGTCACCGGAATGAAATGGTTGCAGAATGCGTGGACACGCCGCTTCAACGTGCGCCATCGCGCCTGGGGCCGTGTCTTTGGCCACCGCTGCAAGGCGGCGCCGTCTAGTCTGGGGCAGATTCCTGTCTCGGTATTGCCGATTTTCGCAATGGCGCTCCCGACGCCGGTTGGGGCATTGCCGATTTTGGCAATAGGGTTCCCGACGTCGGTTGCGGCATTGCCGATTTTGGTTGAAACAGAAGAAAGCAGAGGAAACAGAGAAAGCCTTTTTAGAACTATGCGTGTCTTTCTTAGCCATATTTCCGAGGAAGCGGCTGAGGCTCGCGCCTTCAAGAAAGGCCTTGAGAAGGCTCTGCCGGGTTCTGATGTGTTCGT
>DATDBU010000007.1:0-22450 GCA_036524675.1 Chthoniobacterales bacterium
TTCGGGCAGGTGCTGCAAATGGCCGCCGCCTGCGGAGTGCTCAAAGTTGGCGGCATCACGGTAGCCATCGACGGCACCAAAATGCTGGCTAACGCGAGCAAACACGCCGCCGTGAGCTACCAGTGGAGCCAGGAAAGAATGAAACAACTCGACGCCGAGGTGGCGCAACTCATCGCCAAAGCCGAAGCCGCCGACTCCACGCCGCTGGAAGACGGCTTGAGCATCCCCGAGGAAATCGAACGGAGGCAGGAACGCAAAGCGCAACTGGCCAAAGCCCGCGCTGAGATCGAAGCGCGAGCCCGGCAAAAAGCGGAGTTGGAGAAAGCCGGCTACGAAACCAAAGTGGGGCGGCGGCAGGAAGCGAAGGAACAGGGAAAAAAGCCGCGCGGCAAAGAACCGCAACCGCCGCAGGAAACGCCCGAAGGCAAGGATCAATACAACTTCACCGACCCCGAGAGCCGGATCATGAAAGCGGGCCATGGCAATCACTTCATCCAGGCCTACAACGCCCAAGCCGCGGTCGAAATCGAGAGCCGGCTCATCGTGGGCGAATACGTGACCAACGCGCCTAATGACAAACAACAACTGGTCGCCGGAGTGGCCTGTGTGGACCCAGCGGCCGGAGCGGTGAGCGAAGCGCTCGTGGACAGCGGCTACCTGAGTGAAGCCGGAGTGAAAGCCGTGGAAGCGGACACCAACGGAGAAGCGACGGGGACACGAGTCCTTGCCGCCACCGGAAGACAAAAACACGGACGCAGCGTGGAAGCGCTGGAAAAACGCGCCGACCCGCCCGCGCCCGGACCGGGAGCAACGTTCATGGAAGAGATGGAATACCGGGTGAACACGAAGGAAGGCCGAACCCGCTATAAAGCGCGCCAGCAAACCGTGGAACCGGTGTTCGGGATCATCAAGGAAGCGCTGGGGTTTCGGCGATTTTCGATGAGAGGGATGGCGAAAGCCGGGCTGGAATGGACGCTGGTGTGCATGGCGTACAACCTCAAACGCCTCTTCACGGTAACGCCGCAGGGCGCGAAGGCGTAAAGGCGGCCGCCGCGCCGCGCCGGCCCGAGCTTGAGGGCACGGGAAGAGAGGCTCCCCGTCGAATCATCGCTTCAAATGCCAATGCAAAGACCGGAATGGATTTGTTGTTATTAAATTTTAATAAAAATACAGATCTTGAAGCTTATCCAGATTCAAGCCCGACAGGCTGCTAGTATCGGTGATGTAGGTCTTGGTGATTTGATAGAGCCCCGATTTCGCTGTGTTGATCTGTCGATAAATGAGCGCATTTTCGTTAACGAGTTCTACCTTATGGGTCGTGTTCTCGCTCTCACGATCCACGAAGGAGGCGCCATCGGTAACGGCGAATTCGAGCGAACGCACGTTCGCCTTATCACCGCTCGGGTAGTAAACCTCGCTCAATGCGCCACCGGCGAGCGTGTACCAGACCTTGGAGTCCCGGCTCGTCGCCGTGCCGAGGCCCTGTTTGTTGCCGGTCGTCCAGTTGGCTGAAGCGCCCGGAGCCCCAGGCGCTGCGCCATCTCCGGCACTAGCGAGCGGGGCAGTCCATGCGCAAAACAACGCAGCGGCACCGGCGAAGCGCGCGGTTCGCATGCGTTTCGTTTGTTTATTCCGCGAGGGGCAGACTGAAACGGCGGATGCACCAATCGGCGTATCCGCCTCAATGAGAGGATGTTGTATAGATGTCATAAGGTTTGGGGTAACAGTGGAGACTTCCGCAGCGCCACAGAACGCGGCGGGTTCATTTCGTCGGCGCCTTTTATCGCGTCCCTTCCCCTGCTCGCACAATGGCCGAACCTGTAACAAATTGGATATTGCTGGGACAAATGGGCGCTTCTGGGCGGAAAGCAATCGCCGCCGGCACCGATTCCCGAGCAGAACGGCTTTTTCGCTACGCGCCTACTTGACGCAGGAAGCACGATGCAGAATGAGATTTCCATGCTGAGATCCGAAGCCAAAGCCCAGGGATTTCCGATCCGGGTTGTGCCCGGCGCCAAAAGAAACGCTGTGGAAGTAACTGCTGACGGGACCGTGAAGATCCGGTTACAGGCACGGGCTGTGGACGGGAAAGCCAATGCAGCCTTGAAGGATTTCCTCGCCGATGTACTCGGTGTTTCGCCAAACGCCGTTGTGATTCGTGCGGGCGAACATTCCCGCAACAAGATCATCCAGGTCGAAGGAGTTTCCCGGGAAACCGTGCACGCCCGGCTGGCACCCACGTAGCCTATCATCAGCGGCGCAAAGCGCGTTTCTCAGGCAGACGCTCCGATGCAGTGCAGGATTTCGGCGACGCTGGGCGAGTGTCCGGATGCAACAGGCGCGGTGCTGAAGGGCGGTTCTTTTGGGATGGATTTGGGACGTCCACGTTCGATATCCACGAGGACCCAATGCGTCTCACCACGTGCAATCACAGCGCTATCCGATTTTCGCACGAAGAGGTATTTGCGCGTCGTGCCCACTTTTTTGAGGTCGGTCAACCACGTGGCGACGACCAGTTCGTCATCCAAAAAGGCCGGGCGCAAGTATTCGATGTGATGACTCCGGGCAACCCAGGTCGCGCCCGCTGCGTTTGCCGCTTGAGCAATACCAAGCGCCTCAGCATGAGCAATCGCCGCATCCACATTGTTCGCGTGGCCGTTCACATCGATTGCCTGCGCTGGAATCCTCAACGGAAATTGAAAAATCACCGCCGAGCATGGCACGGCTTCCTGATCTTCCCAACCGCTTTCGACCTGCGGCCAAGTCAATTCATCGCCGCCACAACCGGGTGAAAAGAAACGCCCCCAACGTGATGAAAATGAGATTCGGCAGCCAGATCAACCATTCGGGACGCGCCGATGGTGTGTTGCGGAAGTTGTCCGCAACCATAATAAAAACGAAATAACACACCGCAATACCAAGGCTCATCGCGAAACCGGCGGATGTTTCCTTCCTGTGCGCGGTAATCCCCAGCGGAATGCCCACCAGCGCCAGGGCAAAACAGCCGAGTGACAGCGAGTAGCGCTTGTTTAATTCCGTCAACGTCGCACTCCTGCGCCCCGCGTCCGCGCCGTCGGACTGCAATTCCGTCGTCAGTTCGTTCAGCGTAAGCGAGCCCAATCCGCGTTGTTTCTGGCTCCGTGCGTACAATTCCTCCAAAGAAATCGGCATTACGCCTTCCTCCATGGTGATTCCCTGGCGAATCCGTCGGATGTTTCCCGGGTCCTGCGGGTCACGTTCCTCGTAAATGGCGTTATTCAAACGCAAAAGCACCTGCTTTGCCTTCAGATCGACTTCCAGGCGGCCTTCACGAGCCACGACCACTCGGGTGGGACGCGCCGAAGAATCAAATTCATAAACCTGGATGTTCTTCAACTTCGCACCCTCTTTTTGTCCGACATAGATTTTCCTGCCGGGAAACTGATCGATGATCCGGTCACTGCCGAAAAGCGACAGCGGGTCGCCCGTTGCGAGATCCTTCACGGTATCCTTCATCGCCTGCTGCGCTTGGGGAGCAACGGCAATATTGATCCAGAAACAAAGGCCACTCAGGGTAATGGCGAGCGCCAGCACGGGCGCACAAAGATTGGGCAGACTCACTCCACAGGCACGCGCGGCAACTAACTCATTCTCGGCGGACATTCTGCCAAAAACCAGGAGCACTGTCGTCAGCATCGCCCATGGAATCGTGTACATGAGCGAAAACGGGACGATATAGGCGATGAGGCGCGCCACAAAAATGAGCGGCACATCGTGATTGACCAACAGATCGAGCACCCTCACCAGAATGGACCCCATCACGAAAACACCGCTCAGCACTCCGACAGCAATAAGAAATGTGACCAAAACCTGACGGGTAACGTATCGGTGGAGCAGGTTCATGAGCAGCGGACGCCGAACCTCGTCGCGGACAGATTCGATTGCAAGATGTTTGGCCACAGGCTAAAAGGCCGTTCGCCGGAAGGGTTGGCCGGCAATGAAGCAAATTTTTATGACATACGACGTTGCCATTATCGGCGGGGGGCCCGCGGGAAGCACGGCAGGCATCGTGCTCGCCACAGCAGGGCGCCGGGTGCTGATTCTCGAACGCGAAAAATTCCCTCGTTTCCACATCGGCGAATCGCTGCTGCCCTACACGATGCAAGCCTTCGACCGGCTCGGCGTTCGGGAAAAAATGGAGGAACGTTTCATGGTCAAGCACGGCGCGGAAATTGCCAGCGCCTGTGGCACACGCGAAATCCGGTTTCATTTCAAAAACGCATTCCGGGCAAAAATCCCGACGGCCTATCAGGTAACACGGTCGGAGTTCGACAAAGTTTTGCTCGATCACGCGGCGGAGCGCGGTGCGGAAGTCCGGGAAGAAACGGAGGTTGAAAAGATCGATTTCGCAAATAACGGCGTAACGCTTCACACGCTCTCGGCGGACGGCGCAAAAAAAAACATTTCAGCCAGTTACGTCATCGATGCCACCGGTCGGAATTCGCTCCTCGGCACACATTTCGGTCTAAAAAAACCTTATGATGGCCTGAAAAAATTCTCCGTTTTCGCCCATTTCGATAACGTCGAACGCCCGGAAGGCATCAACGGCACGTTGACCCGGATGGTGCGCACGTCCAAAAGCTGGTTTTGGATGATTCCTCTCACTGATACGCGCACCAGCATCGGGCTAGTCATGAATCAGGACGATTTCAAGGCGGCCAAAAAATCGCCTGAAAGGATGCTGATGGACACCATCGCGGAACAGCCAGTGATGCGCGCCCGAATGGAGGGCGCCACGCGGGTTACTCAGGTTTATGCGACGGGCGATTACTCCTATCGCAACGCGCGGCTTACGGGTGACCGCTGGATTCTCACCGGCGACGCAGCGGGTTTTATCGATCCCGTTTTCAGCAGCGGCGTTTTCCTGGCGATACTGAGTGCTGAAAAAGCTGCCGATGCGTTGAACCAAGTCATCAACCATCCGGAAAAGCGCGAAAAGCTGTTCGCCGAATACAGCCGCAGCGTGAACAAAGTGATGGATGTTTATCTACACTTCGTCCTTGGCTGGTACACGCAGCCGTTCATTGAGACTTTTTTAAATCCGACGAAGCGCTTCCAAATGGTTCCGGCCATCAACGCCATTCTCGCGGGTCAGGACGGGAGTAGTTTCGCCATCAAATGGCGTCTCTGGTTGTTTTACATTGTCGTCTGGCTGCAAAAACGCTTCGCGCTTTCGCCCAGGCTCACGCTTGAGCCGGGAGGCTACGGGCAACCTGCGCCGCAAATCCAGACTGTATGATCGAGGACGCCGTCCTACGCGCCTGTAACACTCCGGCACCGGAAGTCCAGACAGCTCCCCGGCAGCGTCAGCGCCCGTTCCGCAGCGAAGCAACGCAGGAACCTCACGCCTCCACGCGGGTCCCCCTGCGCCAGATCCCGCGCAATTTCTGGTATTCCTCATGGAGTTTTCGAAATACCCACCGGCTGGTTCGCGTTCTGCCGCGCTCCGTGGTTCGCGCGCTGTCATCCGCCATCGGCCACCTGGCTTTTGATCTTTGCGACGAACGCCGCGATACGATGCGTGACAACCTTCACGTTCTTACCGGACTCGCAGGCCCAGAGCTAATGGCCTGCACGCGAGCTACTTTCGTCAATTTCATCCAGATGATTCCCGACACGATCCGGTTCGCCGCAAGCGCAATGGAAGAAGCGAAACCCCTGCTGACCGGGTCGGATGGGCTGGATCTCCTCAATGCCTCCCGTGCTCGCGGACGTGGCACAGTTCTCATTACCGGTCACCTCGGCGCGTGGGAACTCGGCGGCGTGCTGCTTGCCATGCTGGGCGTGCCCATAACGGTCGTCACCTACACCGAGCCTCAGCCGGAGCTTCACCGATGGCGGCAGGAATACCGGGAACGCTTTGGCATCCGGACCATCACGCTCGGCGACGACAAGTTCGCGTTTGTCGAAATCATCAAGACATTGCGCCAGAACGGCGTGGTCGCCATTCTTGTCGATCGCCCGCAAGATGGCGGGGTCCCGGTTCAACTGGCTGGACGCACCAGCCATTTTTCCCCTGCCCCAGCACTGCTGTGGAAACACACCGGCGCAACGATTCTGCCTACCTGCGTGCTGGCCGAACCGGACGGCAAATACCGCTGTCACCTGTATCCCCCTATCGAAATGCGCGAGACGCCCGATCCCGCCGAATTCCAGCAGGTGAACGCACAGCGTATCGCCGATTTCTTCGAAAAGCTCATCCGGCAGCATCCGGAGCAGTTCTACAATTTCGTTCCCTTGTGGGTGTGAGGTTTCAATCTTTCCGCCGTCGATGACGCAGAGCGCGCAGATAATTTTACTTTGGTAAATCGTGTCCGTGGCGTTTTTTGCAAGGAGGGGAGCTTTTCAAACGCCCGTTTGAAGGCGGCTGGAAACCGCTCCTCCATGGTTCACCGCCGAAACCGCCGTTCTTGGCGCTGTTTACCAAAGTAAAGATGGCAAACATGACAGGGGCCAAGCCTTTGTCCTTTCATCTGCGTTCTCTGCGCAATCAGCGGTTCAATTGCTTCTCAAAAATCCACGCCCATGTGAAAGCCCAGGACGGTGGCGTTGCGGATGTTGTTTTCGCCTCCGGGGTTGAGGATGTATTGGATGTAAGGCTGAATCCACGAGGACTTCGCAACCTGAACACGGTATCCAAGCTCCAATGCAGCCTCATAGATGCGCTGCGTGGTCTGGCCAGCCTCGCGACGCGTTTCGATGCGGTCATGGCTATACTGGCCCCAGGCAAAACCGAAGCCGAGCTTGTCCGCATCCCGTCCCGGAATCAGCCCCTCGTAAAGAAACCCAGTCTGGAAAAACACGGGGAAAGTGCTGTTCTGCGGCGGCGACAACGTCAACAGGTTGAAGACGTAGAGGCCTTGGGAAGTCAGTTTCTTATCAGTCGAGTGCTCCCGGAAAATCATTTGGTCGGCCTCGAGAAAATAAGTTTCATTGGCTTCATGATGTCCGCCGTCGAAACCCGTGTTATCGATTCCCCAATAGAACATTCCGGCAGCATATTTTCCTGGGAGTCGATCCGGCCCAATCTTCGGAGTGAAACCGGTTTCAGCGATGAAAAAAATGCCCTTCGGCGTGTACGGAACACCGTCAAAGTCCAACCCGTTGTTCTTCTTGGTCGTTGTCCCAGGAAAAGCGCTGTAAAGCCCAAGCTGAATGTAATGCCAGTCCACAGGTTTCACTCGAAGCTCCCCACGCCAGGTAGTGTAACTCCCACTCCACGGCATGTTGGCAATGCCGTTCGTCGTAAAGGCGTTGTTTCCAAAGAAACGATTCTCCGTTTGCTGAATAAAGGTATCGACAGGCCGAATCCATCCGGCCCGCGCGACAATGGCGTCCTTGGTCCACAGCAAGTTCTGCGACTTCCACGTGAACGCGAGCGTGGTAAGGCGAAAGCCTTTGCCGCCCTCCAGATACGTCGGGCTAAACAGGGGCGAACCTCCCACCAAACCAGTGGCGTTTAAACCGTCGCGATACCGAACCACGCCGTCGAAGCTGAGTCCTGCAACACCCGCGATTTTTTCCAGATCGAGGTTGAGCGAAAGCTTCCACTCCTGCTGGAACGACGCGGGGTTTTGCAGCAAACCTCCGTCGACCACGGAGTTGAAGAGTCCTTTCCAGCCAAAACGGATCGTTACGCCGCTGTCGATCAGCCGGTCACGGAAGCCATTCCAATTGCCCGTCGCAAGCGGCTGATTGAACCAACGGCTCCGGCGGGATTCATTGCTCGCCGGCTCCGCACTGAGGGCATCAGTGCGGGCCGAAGCGAGGATGAGCACGGTCACGAGGGCGCACACGAGCGCGCGTGGGCGTGGGCCAATGTTCATAAGGGGAACGTTTGTTGGATGTCTTGGTTAGTCCCCTTACGCCGGGATACGGCCTGGATTCGGTGCGTTGGGATCGACTTGGTCCACCGTCTGTGAGGATGCGGTTCCGCCCTGCCTCAGGAAGAATACGAGTAATCCCGACATGAGCAGCGCCACGCTCATGAGCATGAACGACCACGTGGGGGTGCCAGTGACCCCGTTCAGATATCCTACCAGGAACGACCCGAGGAAAGCGCCAAGCGCGCCCATGCTATTGACCAGCGCCGTCGCACCACCGGCGACGTTGCCCGGAAGCGATTCGCGGATCATCGCAAATAGAAGCGGGGTTGGCACATACAGGCCTACGCCTCCGACAATGAGCAGCGCATACGACAGCCAGAAGTTCTGCGCGCCAACCAGGTAGGAGCCGAAGAATCCGAGTCCGCCAATGATGAGCGAGCTATAGACGAAACGCCGGCGTTCACCGGTCCGATCGGAGAGCCAGGACACGAGAATCATCCCCGCGACGGCAGCAACATAAGGCCCAGCAGAGAGCCAGCCGGCATCAGCGATGTTCAAGCCCGAGCCCTGTTTAATGATGGAAGGCAGCCAGAGGACGTAGCCATAGATTCCAATGCTTTGGAGGAAAAACTGCGTGCAAAACAAGACGACTTTTCCGGACCGGAAAGCTTCCCCGTAATTCATCGCCTTTTTCCCCTTCTGCTCGGCGGCAAGCGCTTGTTGCAGCGCATCCTTTTCCTGCTGACTCAGCCATTTGGCTTGGGACGGTTTGTCCTGGACAATCATCCACCAGCAGAACGCCCAAATGATCGACGGCAATCCTTCGATGATAAACATCCAGCGCCAGTTGAGGGTTTGCACGAGATAGCCCGAAACGATCGACATCCAGAGCACCGTCACCGGGTTTCCAAGCATCAAAAAGGCGTTGGCTCGTGAGCGCTCGCTACTGGTGAACCACGAGCTCACGTACAGCACCATGGCCGGCATCACCGCCGCCTCGAAAGCACCGAGGAAAAACCGGATGGCCATCAGCGCAGGAATGTTCGAAATCATTCCCGTGACCGTCGCGAGACTTCCCCATCCGATCAGGCACCAGAAAATAAGGCGCTTAACGCTCCGTTTCTCGGCGTAAAGCGTGCCGGGAATCTGGAACGCAAAATATCCGAGGAAGAACAACGCACCCAGCAACGAACTCATTGCTGGCGTAATATTCAGATCATGTGCCATACCCGAAGCGGCGGCGAAGCTGTAATTCGCACGATCCAGGTAGGCGAGACTGTAGGTAACGAATACGATCGGGATAAGCCTCCACCAGCGGCTGGAGGACAGCGGTATGTTCGTCGGGTTATTCATGGTCTAGGGAACAGAATGTGTTGGTTTGGTCGTTTTTGTTTTTGTTTTTACGCTGCTGTCGGAGAAAATTCGAAAACCACTGACGGGGTGGAAAATGCAGTTGTTCCGCTCGCTCGAGCTCTTCACGGGTCGGCAAACCTTCCATGTCGCCCGTTACCTGGATCGCCATGGCCCCGATGAGATTGGCTCGGGTCACGGCATGTGGATTGTCCAGCCCTTCGAGCCGGGCGCTGATGTAACCCACGGCAAACCCATCTCCCGCGCCGACTGTGTCGACAACGCGTTCGACCCGCGCCGCCGGCAACGTTCCCTCATCTCCATCCGCTGTCTGAAAATACGCGCCCTCCGGGCCTAGCTTGATCACGACCACTTCAACCCCGAGATCCAAGTAGAACGCTGCAATATCCCGCGGCGTGCGAAAGCCGGTAAGGATTTCGCCTTCAGCCAGTCCAGGCAATACCCAGTGTGCCAGGGCGGCCAGACGATTGATTTCCTTCACCATCCGCTCCGTCCCGCCCCAAAGCGAAGGACGCAGATTGGGGTCAAACGACACCGTTTTGCCCGCAGCCCGCATGTGTCGCATGGCATGCAAAGAAAGCCCGCGAACAGTCGGCGAGAGCGCCGGGGGAATCCCTGTCGTGTGCAGGTGACGCGCCGAAAGAAACGTCTCCGGATTGAAATCGTCCACCGAAAGCCGGCTCGCCGCGGAGCCTTTCCGGTGATATTCCACCAGCGGATCCGCGCCGTTGATCGCCCGTTCCTTCACCTGAAAACCCGTCGGACGGGTCCGATCCACATCGATGTGACAGATGACGTTTTCCCGTTCCAACGTCGCACGGATGAAACGACCGAGACTGTCGTCGCCAACCCGGCTAACCCAATTCACCGCAAGACCGAGCCGCGCGAGGCCGATGGCCACATTGCTATCGGCGCCGGCGATGCGTTTCGTGAACGCCGTTGCAGCGGCAAGATCACCTGGTTCGTCGGCGACAAACATCGCCATGGATTCTCCGAATGTGACAACATCACAGGGGGTTGAAGTAGGTGTTTTCATGCGATTTTGATCTGGTTGTTTGGGACGTTAAACAGCTTTGAATGCCTCCACGTAGCGGGCCGCAGCCTGGTCCACGGAAGATTCAGGTAACGGAAATTCGATGGCCCGAGGCAGGCCCGGTTTGAAATGCCGGAACAGTTCTTCCCAACCCGGCACGGTCTCCATCGGTGTGCTCGTGAAGTGTTCGCCTTCGCGGCGAACGCCTTTGCAATGGACAAACTCGACAAATTCGCCCAACCGAGCCGCCGCTGTTGCCGGGTTCTCCCCGGTGGTCAGCCAGTTGCCGATGTCGAAGAGGGTCCCCACATCCACGCCGGCCGCGCGGCTATCCGCCAGGAAGCTCGCGAGTGGCTCCAACGAACCTCCGTGAAGAGTCTGATCGTTCTCCAGCAGAAGTCGGGCTTGGTGCTTTTCCAAAGCATTCGCCAGGGCAGCCCAATCAAATTTTCCGGAATAGTGGCCGAGCGAGTATTTAAGAAATGTGGCGCCGAGCTGATCTGCCTCTTCGAGCGCTTCCAATAATTGCGGGGCGAGAGTTGAGTCGCCTTTCGCAATCAATTCTGCCGGTACGGAATAAGAAACGCAGGAGAGTCCCTCCGCCTGGATCGCTTTACCGAGGGCTTCGAGTGGCAACGAATCAAAGGCGCGGAGTTCACGCCGGATTTCGACGCCTGCGGCGCCCGCAGCCGCGATGCGCGGGAGCACGGCCTGCTGGCCGCCGGCGCGAAGAATGGCCGTTGGAAAAGCTGAAGTGCAAAGCACCACAGATGAAGATTGAAGAAAATCCGATGTCGCCTGGAACCGGTTCCATTTATGGGTGTGCATTATCGGTGTCATGAGTGTTTTCTCCTTTTTTATCGCGCTGATGTTGAACCCCGCGGGATCAGCTTCCCCGTAAATGCCGTGTGCGCCGGGACACTCTTGTCGCCTTCCAAACGGCGTATCAGGCACTCAACGGCGCCTTTTCCAATCGCGCTGCCCGGCTGTGCCACCGTGGTAATCCCGGAACCGACCAGTGAACACCAATCCATTTCGTCGATTCCAATCAGGCCCACGTCTTCAAAAAGCCGGCAACCCAAATTCTTCAGAGCCTTCGTCACCGCCAACAATATGACTCCGTTGCCGGCAAAAATGGCCTTCGGTCCCGGGCCCTTGTTAGCAAGAAATGCAGCGATTTCGCTTTCGATCTTTGCCCCGTCCGCGGCACTAACCTCCAGGACGCTCTCCCGGCAACCTTCTTCGGCGCCCATGGCCTGGCGGAACGTCCACAAACGCTCCCGGCGTGAGCTCAAATCTTTGATCGGTTCTGAAACAAAAAAAACATCGCGGAACCCCTGCTCGATGAGATGGGAAACCGCAGTAAATGTCGCCGAAACGCTATCGAGCCCGACGGTATCCGTGTCGAATCCCGTGATCTTGCGGTCAACGAGCACGATCGGCAGGCCGCTCGTCGTCAACTGCTCTAAATCCGATACGTTACGCCCGAGCGTTTGGAGGATCAGTCCTTCCACGCTGTAAGATTCCAGGGCAGAGAGATAGCGATGCTCCAAAGCATCATCGCCGGCGGCATTGCAGAGCATCAGCGAGAACCCGTGCTGGCGGCAAGCCTCCTCCACGCCGTTCAGGATCGTGATAGGATACGGATTCAAGATATCCGTTACCATCATACCAATGAGCCGGGTGCGTCCGCGTTTGAGGCCGCGCGCCATTTGGTTAGGTCTGAAGCCGAGGCGTGAGATGGATTCCTGAATCCGGCGAAATTTCTCTTCCGAAAGCAAATTCCCTTCACCACCGAGGTAGCGCGAGACGCTGGTTTTTGAAACGCCTGCGTCACGCGCCACGTGAGAAATCGTGGCTTTACCTAAAAACTTCGGCCCAATGGTTGCGGTGGAAACGGGGGGAATCACGGCGCTCAAGTTATGGAACCGATTCCATATTGGCAAGAAGAGATTTTAAAAAATTAAAGCCTCGGCTGCGGTTGCTCTTTGATGATCTTACTCAGCTCCCGCTTGTAATCGTGATCATTTCCACTTCTCTCCCTCTTGCTCTGACTCCAAAGACGAGGAAAGAGTCCTCGAAGCGGACGGTCTACGCTTACGATTACGAGTAAAACTTACGCGGATACCGCACTCCCGGCAGCTAGAAACCGAGTCAGGTTTTCCACAGCACACGTTCCCTGCCGCTGGACACTTTCGACTGTGCGCGACCCGATATGCGGCGTAATGACGACGTTGGGCAGCCCCAGGAGCGGGTGATCCGCAGGCGGCGGCTCAATGTCAAGAACGTCAGCCGCGTAAGCGCCAATCCGGCCAGTCTTCAAAGCGTCTACCAGGGCGGTTGTCTCGACGACTTCGCCGCGGGCGCAGTTGATGAGGATGGCACCGGGCTTCAGGCACGAGATGTTACTGGCATTGATCAAATGCCGCGTATTGGCGGTCAGTTTGGTGTGCAATGTTAGGATATCAGCCTCGCGCAGGAGCTGTTCCAGATCCGTTCGGCGGTCGATGCCGAGTTCGGTCGCAAATCGGTCTTCCCAGTAATTTCCGAAACCTAACAGCTTCATTCCAAATGCCCTGGCGCGGATAGCCACTTCCTGGCCGATCCGGCCAAGGCCCACAATGGCGACGGTCTTGCCGAGAAGCTCGTGGCCCGTAAGCCGTTTCCAATTCCCTTGAGCGACGTAATTGGCCTCCGGCACGATGTTGCGCGTGGCCGCGAGCATTAGGGCAAATGTATGCTCGGCGACAGTTGTGTGATTGACGCCCGGTGTTGAAAAAACAGGGACGCCCAGTTCCTCTGCTGCCGCGAGATCAATTTTGTCGAGACCGACCCCGTATTTGCTGATTACCCGGAGGCGCGGGAGCGATTTCTCGAGGACTGCCCGGGTAATGTCGTCGTCGCCGCAAATAAAGGCGTCGAAATTGCCTGCCAGTGATAACATACGTTCCTCGGTAAGCGGTCCGCGTTCGCGAACGAGATCGAACGCGGCCTTGTCGAGAAGGACCTGATGGGCGCCTGGGGTATCCTGAAATGAAGTTGTGGTAAGGAGAACACGAAATTTTTGCGAGGGAACGGGGACTGAAACCGGTTTCATTGGCGCCAATCTGCATGAATTTCATCCAAAATCCAGTGCTAGTAGCAGCCCGCCTGGAACTCGCTATGTGAATTCACCACCAAGGCACCAAGGACACCAAGGAAAACGAAAATGCGTGAAAGGTGAAAGGTGAAAGGTGAAAGGTGAAAGGTGAAAGGTGAAAGGTGAAAGGCAAAGGCAGCGGCGTTAAATCTTCCTCTCGCCACATCCTTCATTTCTTTGGCGTTCTTGGTGGTGAAATTCCACCGCATCGTTTCAGCCCAAAAACAGCCTCGCCAGCTACTGTCCGCTTCGATACACTGCTTTTCGAGTCAAGAAAGGTCATTTTGTCATGAAAAAAAGCTGTCTCGGTTTTGCTGTTTTCTCCGTCGTTTGCTTCTTCGTCTCCCTCTTTTCGGCCCACGCTGCGGACAAGACGCTCCGTATCATTGGATGGGAGGGTTACATGGACGCCTCCGTAACGGAGGAATTTACCCAGCGAACGG
This sequence comes from Chthoniobacterales bacterium, assembly GCA_036524675.1. GTDB lineage: Bacteria > Verrucomicrobiota > Verrucomicrobiia > Chthoniobacterales > DASVRZ01 > DATDAW01. The sequence goes on from DATDBU010000007.1 coordinate 13,852, forward strand.
GTTACAAAGTCGCGGCCACGTACGCCGGCACGAGCGACGAGATGTATGCCAAGATCAAGGCCGGCGGAGGGCAAACCTACGATCTCGTCACTGCTTCTGGGGATCTCACCAAGCGTCTGTTTGACTCCGGCCTCATCGCTCCGATCGATCTCACCAAAGTCCCGAATTATAAAAACCTCTTTCCACTTTTCCAGAATGCGCCTTACAACACGTTCGACGGCAAGAACTACGGCGTCTCCATCGCCTGGGGCCCGGACCTCCTGATTTACGATCCCGAACAGGTGACGGAGGCTGAGGCGTCCACCTGGATGACGTTTTTCGACCCGAAGTTCAAAGGGCTGGTTAGTGTTAATGACTACTCAATTTTTCTCGCTGACATCAAACTCTGGTTCAAGGGGCCCAAGGACCTCTTCAAAATCGACAAAGCCGAGCTGCAAAATGACATCAAACCCAAGCTTTTTCCGCTGAAACAGCAGATCCGAAAATTCTGGACGAGCCAGGGAGAGCTCGCGCAGCTTTTCGAGAGCAAGGAAATTGCGCTCGCATGGGGCTGGCCCGTCACGCTGACCACCTTGGAAAAAGATGGATTTAAAGTCAAAGCAACGGTCCCGAAGGAGGGAACGACCGGATGGTCCGACAGCTGGATGCTCATCAAAGGGAGCCCGAACGCTGCGATCGCCCTGGAATGGATGAATTACATGCTCGAAGGCGAAGCCCAGAAGAAAATGGCCGCAGTGAGCGGTTACTGGCCAGTAAGCAAAGAGATCGTTCCATTACTAACCGAGCAAGAGAAAACGGCGTATCACATCGCGGATCTGGACGCCTATTTCAAAACGATCCACTTCTGGGAAACCGTGCCGAATCTTGACCAATGGGACGCCCTCTGGAATGAGTTCAAGTCGCAATAAGCATTGAAGCGGCGTCCGATGTTGCGGGGAAAAGCACGGGCCACTTTGGACCTAAAGGAAGGAGCCGCTGATTAAGCCAGAGAAATCATCCGCAGATGGCGCAGATTTTCGCAGATACACAGCGGCAGATTTAAGAACCTGCGTCCATCTATGAAATCAGCGGACTAAATAAGCGTTACCCCAAAATGTCAGCCGCCCTCTCTTTTGCAGTCGTCGAGCACCGGCGTCGGGGCAAGGGCTTCTGGGCGACATTTCTACCGCCATTTCTGTGGATGGCAGGGTTTTACCTGATCCCGCTGGCAGTTCTGCTGAGTCTCGCGTTTCAAAAGCACGAATACGTCCGCATCGTCCACGAATTCACGTGGGAGAATTTTTCGACTGCCTTGTCTCCGGCCTACCGTCCGGCGCTTATTCGGACGCTATATGTCGCTTCGATGGTGACTTTCGTGGACATGATCATCGCGCTGCCCGCTGCGTACTTTCTGGCGTTCCATGCCGGACGATGGAAAGCGCTGCTCACGGTGCTCATCCTGCTGCCGCTATGGAGCAGTTATCTCGTGCGGGTTTTTGCGTGGCGGATCATTCTCGGGAAAGTGGGAATCTTAAACTGGCTGCTCATCCAGGCCGGCATTCTGGACAAGCCATCGCCAATATTCGTCTACAACCTGTTCTCGATGGGGCTTACGCTTTGTTACATTTGGCTGCCATTCATGATTCTGCCGCTCGTGACGGCGTTCGAACGCCTCCCCCGCAACCTTCTCGAAGCCTCCTCCGATCTCGGTGCAGACGGTCTTACCACGTTCCGGCGAGTAACTCTGCCGCTGATTATGCCTGGTCTGCTTGCGGGCGCATTGAGCGTTTTTAGTCTGACCAGCGGTGACTACATCACGCCCGCGCTGATCGGCGGACCAGGCGACAGCCTCGTGGGAAACATCATCGCCGGGCAGTTTGGAGTCGCATCGAACTATCCGTTGGGCTCAGCCATTTCCGCGCTCGTGCTGGCCGTCTTGTTCGTGCTGATGGCTATCCTGGCAAAAAAGCGCGTCCTCGAAAATCTCTGAATCATGCGACAGAACCGCACAGCGAAGTGGATCCTCGGTTTCTACACCCTGGGCGTGTTCCTCTTTATGCACATCCCGCTCGCGGTCATCGTGCTGTTCAGTTTCAGCGACAAGCGCGTTCTCGCGTTGCCCATCCGCGACTGGACGCTCGACTGGTACCGACAAATGCTCGAAGACGAACGTCTTTACACGGGACTGGTCAACAGTCTTAAAGTTGCCTCGACGGCGACGTTGCTCGCCACGCTCCTCGGAACGCTGGGCGCATTCGCGGTGATGCGATGGAAGTTTTTCGGACGCAACGTCTTCCGCAGCGTGGTTGCGATCCCTATTCTTCTACCCGGCATCGTCACGGGCGTCGCTATGCTCAGTTTTTTCGGGACAGCCGGTATACCACTCGGGCTTGCAACGGTAATCATCGGTCATGCGACATTTGGTTTTCCCGTCGTTTTCAACACGGTCAATGCGCGGCTCGCACGGCTGCCGCGCAACTTGGAGGAAGCGTCTGCCGACCTCGGAGCGACGCCGGCACAAACATTCAGGCGGGTAATCTTTCCGTCGATCCGGTCTGCGATCGTCGCCGGAGCCCTGCTGGCGTTCACTCTCAGTTTTGACGAAATCGTTGTCACGATTTTCCTTACGGGTAAGGATAACACGCTTCCGATGGAAATTTACTCCCGCCTCCGCTTTGGCATGACCCCTGAGATCAACGCCGCCGTCACCGCCATACTCGCAGCCTCGGTCGTGCTCGTGTTGCTGAGCACGTGGTTTTCGCGGAAAGCCTGATCTGCCTCCATGCCCAGCACTCAATTTTCCGTTCAGTTACGAGGAGCCACGAAGCGCTACGGCCTTACGGCCGCCGCCGACGCCGTGACGCTCGATATCCGGCATGGCGAATTTTTCACCCTTCTTGGCTCTTCCGGCTCCGGGAAAACGACGACGTTGCGGCTCATCGGTGGTTTCGAATTCCCCGATGACGGTCGCATTTTTATCAATGGCAGGGACGTCACTTCACAGCCTGCGCACGAGCGCAATGTGCACACGGTTTTTCAGGATTACGCCTTGTTTCCGCACATGACGGTTTTTAACAACGTGGCCTACGCCTGTGAGCTCAAGCGATTGCCACGCGACGATATCCGGAAACGGGTCCAGCGCGCCATCGCCCTCGTTCAACTCGAGGGCCTCGACCGGCGAAAGCCTTCCCAACTCTCCGGCGGCCAGCAACAGCGCGTTGCCCTCGCCCGTGCCCTCGTGGACGAGCCCGCCGTGCTGCTTCTAGACGAACCGCTCAGCGCGCTCGACGCTAAAATCCGCGCCGAAGTCCGCGAGGAACTCAAGACTCTGCAGCGCAACACGGGCATCACATTCATCTACGTCACCCACGATCAGGAAGAAGCGCTCACGCTCTCTGACCGGGTCGCGGTGATGCGCAACGGCCGAGTCGCCCAGGTGGACACGCCCATTCAGCTCTACGAATATCCGGCCAATCTGTTCGTCGCCTCGTTCATCGGCAAAGCCAACTTCCTTCCTGGCCTGCTCTTGAGCCTGGATGACAAAAAAGCGAGGGTGCGTGTGAATGAAGGTGTTGTTGAAGGCCGGATCACTACTGACATCCCCGTCGGTGCTCATGTTCGCGTCATGATCCGCCCGGAAAATATTCGTCTCGCGCCCGGAAACACGCGCGTAACCGTCAAGCAGGCCACCTACCTCGGCCATAGCACGGAGTACATCCTTTCCAGCGGCAAACAAACCCTGCGCGCACTCGAAATTCGCCGGCTCGGTTCGACCCCCCACTCCGTCGGCGCAGAATTGCTATGCGGCTGGAACTGGGAGGACGCCCTGGTCTACGAAGACGACGGCTCGGCGTTGACATTTTGAGGGTTGTTTCAGCCCGAAAACGGCGATCTGAAATTAGCCCACAAGGCGCCAAGAACACCAGGAAAGACTAGCCCAGCCCCCCTTGACCGTTCGGTCCATATTGGGGCACGGCTATTTCTGTTAGACTTCACGGCTGACGTGTGGGCTCCTCTCCCCTCAAAAGTGTTCCGCGTCAAAAGCAGCTCCCAGCCTCGTCATGGAACTAAGAACCTTTAAAAAGCTTTTTTTGTTATTGCGGTCTTCAGCTCTATGTGAAAGATGTTTGCAAGCGAGCGTGCCGAATCATTCCGTTGCTAGTTCCCCCCAAATATGAATTCGTAACATTTCTATCGCGCAAAAAACCCCCCAACGCTTTCACGAGCTAAAGATCGAACTTGACTTGTGGTGCGAATATATCACGCATTGCACCAAGCCTATTGGATTCTTCGCAGCCTCCACGGATCAAGATCAAGAAGAACATCACGCTGTAAGTACAGTTATAAAATGCTCTCGCCATACCGCCCCGCCGAGATGGCGTTACCGGAAAGCACGATGAATCAGACATTCCTTGCAGCCCTATGGATGAGCGCTACTGCTAAAGAAGCGACGGCACCCACAATAGATGAGGTTAACTCTAAACCCGTAAATGGTTTAACTGTCTTTGGCGTGACTTTCAGCTATTCAAGGAGTGGCGTTTCGTCCTTTATCGCATTCCATAACACAATTGGCACCTACGCGCCGGATTTCTGAAGGCGCTTTGGAGGATCAAGAATGGCCTATAAAGACACAGTCTTACGGGTACCCATTCGAGTAGATGGTCTCTACCTCGCAAATCCGCTCGAGCTAGCGCTGCCAATGGCAGATTTCTCAAAGCTCCCCTATTACTTATCTAATAACTCGACCATTAACACGGACCCGCCGACTCCAAACTTGGCGGAGGCCGCTTTTCATGCGGCGCTCGGGCGCGCCGATGGAGTCTCTGGGAATGGCCTCGTATTCCCACCTGGACTCCACCTTCATTGGGCGCTGCCGGATGCCCTCACGACCGGGACGCACCATCGCGGGAGCACGCAATTCCCCGCCGTTCCGAACCGCTGGCTCGTGCGGCGGTTGGACAACGGAGGGCGGGTGCAGAAATCCTGGGTCGTGGAAAGTGATTTCTTGCACCCCTGCGACGGAACGGGCATGCCGACCTATCATCGGCCGCCTGACGATGGTCATGGGAAGCCAATCACGGCCTGGCCGGGAGACAAGCCGATTACCTTTCCCACCAAGCGCCTCCGGCTCTCGAACGACAAACCGGGAGCGGCGTTCCGATACATGGGGCGAAGCCTGTTGCTTCAGGACTGGCTACAGAGGGCAGAAAACGACGCCGACACCTACCTGAACCAGGACGCCAACTCGGATTACAAGCTCACGGCGCTTGGCTACGGCGAGCCCGCTTTTGCCGCGTACTATCCAAACTGTTATAGCGTGTTCGGCTTTTGCGATGTCGACCCAGACCTCCATGCGGACACCTGTTACGAGTATCAGGTAATCGGGTGGTTCCATGAGACGGACCTCGATCCTCTCCAGTCGGCGGAGTTTGCCGGTTTCCCCAACGATGCCGACCGCTACGCCGCGTTGCAGCGGGAATACCGGTGGTGTCTTGCAGAAGCTGACACGAAGAAACCATTCCCGACCCGAACCGTCTGCTACGCTTCTCTTACTCTCACCCCAAACCAGGTGACATCGTGGCAGTCGAAGAGCGCGGTCAAGCTCGCGATCGGTAACACGGGTGGTGAGGCACTGTCCGCCTTGCTGGCAGACGAGGTCGCCGCGCAACAGGCTGCTGACAAGGCGGTGATCGAGGACCAACTCGAAGCGATGAACCTGGCGCCGGCGCTCCAGGGGGTCGAGGTCGATTACCCGGCACATTTTGCTCAAACTCGGCACCAGCGTGGCTTTCGGGGCATAGCCGGCGGAAACCGCTGGGCGGTGCTCCCGAAACGCCAGCAACCCGGCTCTGCGGCCGACGCGAACCGAGACGCGGTCGCGCAACCTCCCCTACCCGATGCCGTGGCCCACGCGCTCGACGCTCTCAACACCGCCCAGGAGGCGTATAACTTGGCGCAGCAGGAAATCGTTGAGCTACGCTATCAGACCTTCTGCGACTGGCATAAATTCCTCAGCGCCTACTACAGCGATTCGGTAGACCTGGAGCCCTTCCGGAGCCAGTCTGGGGATCTGGGAAATTTCATTGCGCAGCAGCCGCTGGCCCTGCTCAATGGAAAAATCGTCCTCGCAGGAACCCTGGTCGTGAAAAAAGACACGGCTGAGGCACAGGGATCGAGCACGACCACGCTGAATCTGGGGACCAACGTGCTCACACCAGCGCAACCCGCCAATGACACCCTGGCAGTGCAGGTGATTCTCCGCCTCAAGGCGCTGGTTGATACACTGGTCGCGGCCAAACTCACTGAGCAATTTGAGATTGCGTACCGCCCTGGAGAGCATTTCTGGCGCCCGCGCGAACCGGTCGTGCTGCTCTCCGGCCCGGCCGCAGTCTCCACGCCGCGGCATGGCGAAGACGGCAACCTCGCCTGTGCTGTGCTCGCCATGCCGGACGCCCCAGGCACCGCCGCGTTCATCAATGCCGTAGACACTTTGAAACCCGTAGCTGGCGACGATCCATCCCTGCAGACCCAGTCAAACTCTCCCTGGCACCCAATCATCCTTGAGTGGAGCATCTCGGTGCAGCCGGTGAGCGCCGGTCGCCAGGCAAACCCTGCCATCAATAACACGCTGGACTACACATCGACCTTTGTTACAGGCAGCTTCCAGCTCCAGGACAACGCGCCCGACGTTTCGCCACCCAACGCTTTACCTGTCGGCGATCGGGACACTTATGAGGGTCGCTGCGTAATGACCCCTACCGCAAGCACGCAGCTCGAGACCAATCTGCGCACCTTTCTCTTAAAGGCCACGCTGGACGATTGTCGCGACCGCACCGCCAGTGGGGAGGCCGACTACGTGAATCGTCTCATCGCGTGGTATCAGACGATGCACAGCATCACGCCGCCCACGCAGGATGCCGAAAAGGGTCCCTGGTTAAAGCAGCAGAAGCCCTTCGTCGACACAAACAAGAAAGACGAGCAAGGCAATCCCATTCTCCTGCCGATACCCGACTTGTTAACCTGGTATGCCAAAAAGCCCGTCGCAGGGGCCAATAACACCATCGGCAATGCTAAAGCCGCGCAGCAGGCGCAGGACCCGATCTACAGCGCGATCCGCGCCCTGTCCCACCTCGGGGAGATGACGGTTTTGTCGCAGGCGCTCGGTGGTTTCAACGCGGCGCTCATGACCCGCAAACAAGTTCTCCAGATCCCGATTGAGAATCCCATGGAAGACGAGCTTTCCCAGCCGCTTCGCGACCTCCGCCATTCGGCTTCTGTCGCGAAGGCCGTCGGTCCGCACCATCCGATGGCGCCGCTCGCCGCCAAGGTGTTTAGTCCGATCCGCTCTGGCGAGTTGACCCTTGGCGGATTGCGCCTGCTCGATACCTTCGGGCAGCAGTGGAATGCGCCGCTGGACGGAGCGCGCCTGGTCACGAGTAACGGTCTTAGCGATCCGTACAAGAGTGGCAACATCACCTACCTGCCGCCGCGGCTCTCCCCACCGACGCGGCTCAACTTCCGCTGGCTTGCGGCACTCTCAGGTCAGGAAGGCGTCGATGAGGTGGAGATGAATAGTGCCCCAGCGACAACGCCGATTTGCGGTTGGCTGCTTCCCAATCATTTCGACAACAGTCTCATGGTGTATGACAACAAGGGGCAGCCCCTAGGGTCGATCAACACGCTGGCCGAGTGGATGCCTGCACCCGGCGGCCGCAATCGCATCGCCGCCGCCGAGATCCCCAATCCCCATCTGCGCCAGCTCGTCCGCCGCTTGGTCGTCGATGTGGGCACGCCGGATGGGGAGACAACGATTCGGCAGCACTTCCTGCAAAGCTTCCTCTCCACGCTCGATAGTGCGTTTGAGGCCATCGAACCGGCCAACTTTGCCCAACACGAAGCGCTCGCCCTGCTCATGGGACGCCCAGTCGCCGTGGTCCGCGCCCGGGCCGATCTCCAGCTTATGGGACAACCCATGGTTTCAGAAATCGTTGACGATCCGACCATCGCCGGCGGCAAGGCGATCCGACTGAAGAAGTCCCGCCACTGGACGGCTTTTGCGGATCAGGACTGGGAGGTGTTCGCTTACGACTGGGGACAATTCTACGGCTGTACCTACGACCAGGTAAAAAATGAGACGTGCCCTTTTCTCAAGTCGCCTCCTCCTAACTACGCGCGCACGACCCACGGTTTCGAGAAGGTCGTCATCCCGATACGTCTTGGCGAGCACCAGCTCCTCAATGATGGACTCGTTGGGTTCTGGAAAGAGACAGTCGAGGGCGAGCTGGATAACGTCTTCCGCGCACCGCAGACGCTTGAGGACCTCAACATCGTGCCGGATGTGACCTATCAGGAAGGACGCACCACGCCGTGCATCCGAGCCTATACCGTAGGGGTGACGGATAACCTCAGTGTGACCCTGCAGGACGACCCGCTGGCGCTCACCATGCTCATGGACCCCCGGGGTGTTGTCCACGCCACGAGCGGGCTTCTCCCGGTCTATAAATTGGAAATCCCCGCGGCTTATTATGCCGACGCCCTCAAGCGTATGGGCGTCACCTTCCGTGTCAGCCCGCTCCTCACCGATGCCGAGCAGCTCCACGCCGCCCTGCCTAAAGAAGCC
>DATDBU010000008.1:0-6369 GCA_036524675.1 Chthoniobacterales bacterium
CTTCACTCCCATCGCAGAAAAACTCAGCGCCAACGAGACGAAGATCGTGGACGAACTCCTAGCTGTCCAAGGCAAGCCCGTTGACATCAGCGGCTACTACCAGCCCGACGAAGCCAAAGCAAGTGCCGCCCTGCGCCCGAGTGGGACGTTCAACGGAATCCTCGCAACGCTGTGAGACTCCGCAGCTACAACTTCTGAATTCCCAACTCCCGTCAGTCGCTGCAGCTGGCGGGAGTTTTTTTCGTCTTGTAAAAAAATTCCACATAGACGTCCCCATTTACCAAATGATAGTAGAGGGATGCTCTATGGTTGACGCGGGAATTTTGGAGTTTTGGTGGAATGGGGACCAGTGTGCGCTCCTGTCAACCACTCGGCATCACGAGATGGACCCGCAAGGCCCTCTCCTATGAGCCAGTATCCACTTGCCTTCATGAGTTACGTCCGTTTCGACGACCAGCACGAGAACGGTCGGCTGACGCAGTTTTGTGAGCGTCTCAGCGGCGAGGTGCGCATGCAGACTGGGGAGAAGTTCCACATCTTCCAGGATCGGAACGACATCGCTTGGGGCCAGCAATGGAAGCAACGCATAGACGAGTCGCTGGATACCATCACTTTCCTCATCCCGATGATCACGCCCGGGTTCTTCAAGAGCTCAGCCTGCCGGGGGGAACTCGAACGATTTCTACAGCGAGAGAAAAACTTGGGTCGCGGCGACCTGATCCTTCCCGTCTATTATGTCGAGTGCTCGATCCTGAGTGACGAGGCGAAGCGAGAGAGAGACCTGCTGGCGAAAACCATCGCCGCGCGCCAATTCGCCGACTGGCGGGAGCTGCGCTTTGAGCCATTCGCTTCGCCGGAGGTCGGCAAGACACTGGCCGGGATGGCCCGGCAGATCGTCGAGGCGTTGGACCGCAGTCGGCCCGCGCCATCACAGACAGTCCCTGCCAAGCCCGCTGCCGTGCCTGACAGTGCTGGCTCGCAGACCGAGACTCGAGCGATTGAGCCGCGCGGAGAACCCTCCGCGATAGCCGCCCAACCTGTTCACGGCCCAACACGAAAGACCGAACCGCCCACGCGCGTAGTCGATGCGCTTCATCGGGGCGATCACACGACGCTCACCGAGGCGATCAAAGCTGCCAAAGCTGGCGACAGGATTCTCATTCGACCCGGTCTATACAAAGAAGGCGTTGTGATTGATAAGCCTGTCGAGATTGTTGGCGACGGCGAGCCGGGTGAAGTCGTGATCGAGGCCTCAGGCAATGATGTCGTTTTGTTTCAAGCTACCATGGGCCGGATCACGAATCTGACCCTTCGCCAGGCTGGCGAGGGCGATTGGTCCTGCGTCGACATCGCGCAAGGACGGCTCGATCTGGAAGAGTGCGATATCACCAGTCAAAGCCTGTCTTGCGTGGCAATCCAAGGCGGAGCTGACCCGCGGTTGCGCCGCAACCGAATCCACGATGGGAAGGGTGTCGGCGTCTTTGTTTACGAGAACGGCCAAGGCACGCTGGAGGACAACGACATCTTCGCCAACGCGCTTATGGGCGTGGGGATTGCGACCGGCGGCAATCCCACCCTCCGCCGCAACCGCATCCACGATGGGAAGGATGTCGGCGTCCTTGTTTACGAGAACGGCCAAGGCACGCTGGAGGACAACGACATCTTCGCCAACGCGAACTCGGGCGTGCAGATCAAGACCGGCGGTAATCCTACCCTCCGCCGCAACCGCATTTCGAAAAACGGTTATAAAGCCGTGTTGGTTTACGAGGGAGGGGCTGGCGTACTCGAGGACAATGACCTCCGCGGGAATGAAGGAGGGGCACTGGATATCGCTACCGACTGCAAGGGTAAAGTGACGCGCGCTCGAAACCAAGAATCGTGATTAACTGCAAACGGTTGCGGTGCAATACAACCAAATCGCAACCGGGGAGTCGGGGTCAGCAACCGGGAGTCGGGGGAGTCGGGGTCAGGCGTGAATGGCGCTAAGATAAGGCGGGTTTAGGACGTTTTGCCGCAGAGGGAAATCATCCCAAAGTGTACTTAACTTCGCGCCATTCGGGTCAGGCGTCAAATTCTGACTACATCCGTTCACTACACCAGGCGTTCGGGCCCTTGCCTGCCGATGGAGTGACGCATCCCGGCGGACCAATGGGGGCGTGGCAGGTCCTGCCGCTGCTCTCCCGTACCGAACTCGAAAGGGTGCATCAAACTCAACCTGCCAGCAGCTAAGAACTCCTCAGACGATGCCAGGGGCACTGTCAAACAAGCAAAGAGCTCCGGCATCCGGGCAAAAGACTCGGACGGACGGGCAAAAAGCAATCTCGATCGGGAGAACAACACCATGCCCGCCGAAAAAAAACTTCCTCGGGGTGAATTGGGATCAGAGAAGGCGTCAAATCTTGACAAACATTGCCGGATGGTGCGCCGGCTATGTAAAGTCCGCGTCGTTCTCCCCCTCACTGACGCGATCCAACGGGTGCAATGAGCGGCTCACGAGAGTCATTTTCTCTCCTGTGCCAGGAGGGCTCTTCATTTCGCCAGTTTGCGGAGGGGTGGGTCGCAGGTTTCGAGACGCGCGCGTTTTGAGTCCTGCGAGTATTGAATGTCACTCCACCCAATTCTCCAACACCAAGTTGGGCACTCGTGCGAATTCGGTGGTGTTTCCCGTTACGAGAGTGACGTCGACCGCCAAAGCCTGGCCCGCCAGGAGAAGATCGTAGGGCCCAATTGGCCGACCTACCTTTTCCAAGTGCCAGCGCACTTGGGCCGCTCGCAGGGCAGAGTCCTGGTCGAAGGGAAGCACGTGCATGGGAGCAATGAACGTCTCCACTTTCCGGCGTTCCTCCTCCGGTCGACGGCAACACTCTACTCCGGACAAGAGCTCAAAGATGCTGACTACGGAAATCCCGCAATCATCCGGCCGCACCGCTTGCAGCCGCTCTCGCACGCGAAGACTGCCGCGCAGGACCGCGATGCAAACGTCCGTATCGAGTAGATACTTCACGTGTCCAAGGACGGCGATGGCGGCAAAGCACCTTGATCCAGTCGCCCGAACGAATCATCCGTGATGACGATATTCTCAAAATAGCCTTCTGGCCAGGTGGACTCCTTCACCGGCTCCAGCAAAACCCCATCCCCCAACCGACGAACCGATACCTTCTCACCCGGCAACCGAAACTCCTTTGGCAGCCGCACTGCCTGGGAACGCCCATTCCTAAACAACGTTGTTGTCATATATGGTATATGCCATTTTGAACACGAGATATCAAGCATCTAAGGGCATGGGGTCGGTGTTAGGGCCAGCCTGCAAAATTTGACTATTTGCAAAGGGAGGCTGGCAAGAGCGGGGTTGAGCCGCAGGCTCTCTCAGCTCAGTCCCCAGATTATACCAACGAATTGGAGACGATGATCGTTTCGTCGCAACGAAGCATCATCGAGGAGTCTGTTTCGATCGATGAATGGAGCGGCGACGACGTTCGGCTTCGCGGCATTGAAAAGCTGGAAGACCTCCAAAGCCGCGCGCCAAACATGGTCGCCCGCTCAGGCGGAGCTCGCTCGTTGAATCAGGTGCTCGGCTTTCGCGGAATGGTGAACAACCCCCTCTATGGCGAGCCCGCCGTCGCTCTCTATGTCGACGACGTTCCCTATGCCTCCACTTTTAGCTACGACACGTCGCTGCTGGATATTGATATTGACCATGTGGAAATTTACCGCGGCCCGCAATTCACTCGCTGGGGGCGCCGGGGCGCCATGGGCTTGATCTCGATCCAGTCCATACAGCCGGGAGACAGACTGGGAGTGCGCGCGGAGGCAAGTTACGCCAGCCACGATGAGCAATCCGTAAAGATGCGTCTCGACGGGCCGCTCGCTCCAGGGCTGGGATTCACTCTTAGTGGCGGATATTCGCGCCGCGATGGCTATCTTGACAACGACTTGCTAAACATCAGCCCGGACCAGCAGGAAGCTTTCGTGGGCCGGTTCAGCCTGCTGTGGCGACCCACCGGCGCTCTGGAAATCCAGATTATCGCCAGCACCCAGCGATACGACGACGGCGTCCAGCGCTATACCAACCTTGATTCCACTCCCGAAACCATCGAACACGACTTCAGCGGCGTGACCAAAGGCCATTCGGACGTGCAATCGGCGCGGATCCGCTACACTAGCGACGGTCTCATGTTCACATCGATCACCGCCCGACGCGGTTTCCGGCTCGATCCCGCCAGCTTCGATCTAGATTTCAGCCCGCTGCCGTTCCTTGTCGCATCCGTTGTCGCGGACCAGGTTCAGTACAGCCAGGAGTTTCGCCTCCAGCCGTCGCACGAGAGCGCGGCGCTCGACTGGTTCGCGGGCGCCTATGCTTCTTGGACACAGCTCGATCTGCGAGTAGATGACAACATTTTCCACGGCGACACCGACTTTAACGATAAAACGGTGGCTTTGTTCGGCGAGATCACGCGAAAATTCGACAGTGGAGTGGAGCTAACTTTGGGCCTCCGGGGTGAATTGGTCGAAAAATCCGCGGATCGATCCCTGCGCAACCCCGACGGTTCAATTGGTAGGAGAAACCGCCACCGCACCGACTCCAGTCTTAGCCCCAAACTCACGGTAGCCAAACGCATCGGCGCCAGCCTTCTCGTCTACGCCAGCAGCGCGATCAGCAGCCGCCCGGGATCCTACTCGGCATTCAACTTTAACCCTGAGCTCAACAGCGCCGACTCCGAACAGACTTGGGCTAACGAAATCGGAGCCAAAGCCAGTCTGCTAGACGACAGACTGGAAATTTCGCTCACCGGATTCTGGTACGAAATAAATGACTATCAGATCGAACGATACGTCCTCAGCGGCTTTGGCATTTTTACGGCGGACAAAGTGTCATCACGCGGCGTCGAGCTGGAAATTCTATCCCACCCCGTCCAGGGGCTGGAACTCTCCGCGGCAGTCGGCTATGTCAATGCCAGATTCCAGGACTATCACGACCCCTCCACCGGTGTGGATTTGGCGGGTCGCCACCCACCATACATCCCGGACTTCACCGCCAATTTTTCTGCGCAATACCGGCATCCTTCCGGCCTGATAGCCCGTGTCGAATGGCTGCTGACGGGCCGCGCGTTTTTCGACGATTCCAATTCCGCGAGCGGTGCGCAAAACGCCTACGGCATTCTGAATGCAAGGATTGGTTTCGAAGAAAAGCATTGGAGCGTTTACCTCTACGGCAAAAACCTCGCCAGTGCCGAGTACTACACGCTCAAACTCCCCACTCTCGGTGTCGGAATCACGGGCGAACCGCAAAGCATCGGCGCGATGGTCGCGTTGAACTTCTAGCGAAGACAGGAATGGAAGGCGTCGCTATACCGCCGCTCGAATTGCTGGGATGACACGACAAGTTCGGACGACTCCCGTACGCTCCGGAAAGCCGCTTGCCGCGCCTCGTTCCACATCACTTCGACCGCGTTTGGGGGCTGGCCGGGGTATCGTTCTCGGTGCAAAGGTACCACGAGCATCCTGCTTGCGCCGCCTGGAAAGAAACAAGCTGGAAGCTTATCTCACCTTTCGAGGGCGGAAGCTTCGGCCGAGGAATGGATTCTTAGAGCCACCAGGCAAGCGTCACGCGAACCTTAATAAGGATCGGTCCTATGAAAGAGCATCTGATCGCTGCCGTGTCAGCGGTTTTAGCCGCCTTTCTCACCCATCCTGTGGCCCCAATCCAGGCGGAGGAGAAAGCCCGGCCGAGCAATGCCGAAAGCCAGCTGCCAGCGAAAGACCAAACGTTTGGCCGCATGGCCGTACAGCCCGTGACGGATGCCGCGGATCCGGAGTTGAAAGCGTGGACCGAAAAGACCCTGCCACCGCCAATTTTCCACGGACACCTGAAAAGCTCAGGCGCCCAAAAACAAAAATAAACCCATCAACCAAAACGACTTATGGAACATATTGAAAGGTCCATCGAAGTCGATGCACCGATAAGCGCCGTTTACAACCAATGGACTCAATTTGAAGAATTTCCACGCTTCATGGAAGGCGTGGAGGAAGTGCGGCAAGTGGACGAAAAACGTCTACTTTGGCGAGTCAAATTCTGGGGAAAAGAGACGGAGTGGGATGCGGAAATCTACGAACAAATACCCGATCGCCGCATTGCCTGGCAGAGCATCAGTGGCCATCCGAACACAGGCGTCGTCAGCTTCGAAACGTCCTCTCCCGGGCGAACGCTCGTGACCCTGGTCATCGATTATGAACCCTTGGGAACGGTCGAGAGACTAGCCGATTTTCTCGGGCTCGTTTCCGAAAAGGTGCAACGCGATCTCGAAAAATTCCGTGACTACATCGAGGGGCATGGCGTCACAACCGGCGGCTGGCGCGGCGAGATTCACT
>DATDBU010000009.1:0-3208 GCA_036524675.1 Chthoniobacterales bacterium
CTCCGAAGAGATAAGGCCGAGGCCAGCTAGCAGAAGTAGCGCCATAAACGGTGTGGACTTCCAGACGTCGACAGCGATGATGACAGGGAGAGCGGTCGCGGGCGTTGCAAGCCAGGCTACTTTCTCCGGGATGATGTGCAAGTTGGTTAGGATGATATTGGCGACACCATAAATGTCGTTGAACATCCATTTCCAGATCTGCGAAGACACCACGGTGGGAATCGCCCAGGGAATCAACATCGCAATCCGAAGCAGCGTTCTGCCCTTGAACTTGGAATTGGCCACCAGAGCGATGATCAATCCCAGAATGACTTCGGCGCCCACCGAGAAGAAGGCAAAGATCAGCGTGTTTGAGACGGAATGCCAGAAGTCGGGATCCGACAAAATGAACGCATAATTTGCGATTCCAACGAAGCGCGGCGGCGTGACTCCGTCCAGACGGTACTCCATGAAGGAGTATGCGATAACCTGGAAAAGAGGATAGCCGATGACAAGGGCAACCACAAAGACTGCCGGGAGGATGAGCCACCAGGCCAGCTTCTTCTGATGAGCCAATAAATCAGGAGTGCGAGGTCGTTTCCCGAAACGAGCGCCAGGACGAAGGTCAGGGTGGGCTTGATAGTTCGACAATTGAGGAGTTTGAGCCACGGTAAAAGTGGGTTAAGAGTTTATACGCTTCTCATTTCACAGCACGTTTTGCGACACGCTCGACCTGTTGAACGGCGTTTTCCGGAGTGGAGCCGCCAGAGAGTGTCTTGTTCACATTCTGAAAGAATGCCGTGGACACCAGGTTGTAATTTGCCGCCGCGATTGTTGACGGACGCGCCACGGCGTTCTCCAGCACCGCCTCCACGTTTTTGAACCAAGGGTTTTTAGCGAGCACATCCGGATCGGAATAGAGGGCGCGAAGAGTGGGAAGCATGCTGAGTTGCACTGCTTGTTGTTTCTGCGCTTCCGGCGAAGTGAGGTATTTGACCAGCTCAGCGGCGGCGTCCGGGTGTTTGGAGTATTTGGACACCATCAACTGCCAGCCACCGAGAGCAGCGGCGTTTTTGCCGTTGTCGCCACCTTTGGGGAGGACGGATATATCGAATTTACCTGCGATGGGGCTCTTCGGATCTGCGCCGAGGGCGTAGGCATAGGGCCAGTTGCGCATGAAAGCCGCGTTCCCGCTTTGCCAGACGTTGCGAGCCTCTTCCTCACCGTAGGTGGTGACGCCTTTGGGAGAAATCGTGCCGACCCAACTCTTGGCCATTGCCAGGGCCTTTATCGAGTTGGGATCATTGATAGTGATCTTCTTGTCCGAATCGATGATGGTGCCGCCACCGTAACTGTAAATCCACTCAACAGCGTTGCAGGTGACGCTCTCGCTGGCTTTACCTTGAAAGACGAATCCCTGGAAATCGGCTTTACCCTCCTTGCGTTCGCCGGCCTGAATCGACGCGGCCTGCGCGGCCAACTCTTCCCACGTTTTAGGTGGTTCTTTAAAACCGTATTTCGCGAGTAGATCCGTACGATAGTATAACATGCCGGCATCCGTAAAGAACGGGATGGCAACGAGCTGGTCATTGACTGTATTGTTAGTTACGATGCGGGGGAAATGCGCAGATATTTCTTCTGCCGTGAAGTATTTCTTTAAATCGACCGCGTGCGGAGCGACGATTCCGGGCCAGATCACGTCAATCATGTAGACGTCGACGTCGGGGCTTTTCGCAGCCCAATATTGCTGGAATTGTTGGAGAGTTTGCGTGGAATCGGTTGGCGAGCTGATATACTCGACCTTGTTCCCGCAGGCTTTGGCCCATTCCTGGGCTTTTGCCTTGGTCCATCGACCGCTTTCGCCGCCATCGGATCCTGCTGCGAGACGAAGGGTGACTCCCTCCGCCAGAGCGACGGGAGTTAGCGCCATTGCCAGTAACGCAGGCGCGAGCCAGCGGATCGCGGTTTGTTTGAGAGCTTTGCCAATGGATTCTCTGAAAGGTTTCATAGGATGACTATTTTTAACTAACAATATTTGGCAGCTCCTGTGACGGGGTTGCCGGTTAATGTGGAAGGAGAGAAATTCCTGGACGCCGCTCTATCGGAACAGGTCTTGCACTTGATAGTACCCACCTTCGCCCAGTGCATGCAATTTTGTCTCGATGCAAACAAAACCAGCCGCACTTTTCCAATAGATCAAGCTATGATAGTCATGCCGATGCACGACGAGAACGGGCGCGTGTATCCGGCAATTCAATAGGCCGAACGAATGGATGGCTTGCGCTGGGGCTGATCGGGGGACTGTTTGCATCAGTGGTTATTCTCGAAGGTATTCTTTGCAGGTAACGCCAGTGAGGAAGTCTTGATGCTGCAAGTAAAGCTGACCTTGGCGTATTCGTCAACAGATATCTTTAACGTTAAAGTCGACTTTAACGATAAAGTAATTTTGATCGATAAATGAGCTTTTGATCGATAAAGATAATTTGCTACACTCGTTGTCATGAAGCCATCCCTGAAGGCACGCGGCACGTTGATGGACGTCGCAAAGGTCGTCGGCGTTTCGCATACAACCGTATCGAACGCCTTCAATCACCCCGACCAGCTGTCTCCTAAACTCCGCAAAAAAATCATGGCGGCAGCGCGCTCCATGAAATACTCCGGGCCCCATCCCACTGCGAGGATGTTGCGGACCGGTTACGCGAGAACGATCGCTGTCGTGTGGTCGGATCTGCTGCCCCGGGCTTTTGATGACCCGGCGGCTTCGGCCTTTTTAAGCGGCGTCGGAGAAGCCTGTGCCGAGCGCGGACTTGGTTTGCTGCTCGTGCAAGGTCTGGAAAAATCTTCGAGCATCATTCAAACAGCAGCGGTGGACGGTTTCATCCTCTATTCAATACCGAAAGACGAAGCGACCCTCAAGGTGGCCGCGGATCGAGGCCTTCCGATGGTGGTCATTGACCAGGGCATTCAATCCAAAATCCCCTATATCGGGATCGATGACCGGGCGGCTGCGCGCGCTTGCGCCCAGCATCTCAAAGACCTGGGGCACGAAAAATTCGCCATCATGACATTCAACCTCGATGTCGACGGATACACCGGCTTCGTGGACGAGATGCGCTTGAAAAAGTGCCGCTACACTCTTCCCCGGGATCGGATTGAAGGCTATCTGGACGTGATTGGACGCGGCGGATCCAAGTTTCCGGTAAAGATTTGGGAGGAGGTTGTCAGCAGC
>DATDBU010000010.1:0-4949 GCA_036524675.1 Chthoniobacterales bacterium
GCGCAGCATGGCAATTCTGTTCAAGCTGCCCAATGGCGAAGAGTGGCGCACGGGCATGAACAACATACCCGTCTTCCCGGTCAAGACCGCTCAAGGATTTCACGATCAGTTGCTGGCATCGGCCCCGGACCCCGCCACAGGCAAGCCCAACCCCGCCAAAATGAAGGCCTTCCTGGACGGCTATCCGGAAACCGCCAAGGCCCTGCAGTTGATCGGCAATCGTCCGATCTCGTCCGGATTTGACAACAGCACCTACAACAGCCTGAACGCCTTCCGTTTCGTCGATGCGAGCGGCACGGTAGTTCCGGTCCGTTGGTCGATGGTCCCGATTCAGCCGTTCGCGCCAATCGAGACGACGGACCCAGGAAAGGCCGATAAGAACTACCTCTTCGACGCATTGATCACGAGCATCCTGAGTCGCCCAGTGCAGTGGCGCCTGGTAGTCACGGTCGGCGAGCCGGGAGATGCGACCGATGACGCGACGATCCCTTGGCCGCCAGAGCGGCAGCAGATCGACGTGGGTACGCTGACGATCGACCTCGTCGAGAGCGAGGACACCAGTCCCGCGCGCGACATTAACTTCGATCCGTTGATCCTACCCGACGGCATTGCCGGCTCCGACGATTCCCTCCTCAGCGCCAGATCAGCGGCCTATGCGCAGTCGTTCACACGTCGCGAAGGCGAGCGCAAAGATCCCAGCGCGGTCTCGGCCGCGGAAACCGAGAAATGAACAAGCGAAAACCTCGAACACAATTCGCCATTCAGTCGCGCATCCTCCATTGGCTGATGGCGGCGATGCTTTTGGCCATGCTGTTCATCGGCGTGTCGATGGTCGCCTCGTTGGGAGACTACCACACACTCGTCGCGATCCATCGTCCGCTAGGCATCATGATCCTGGTTCTGGCCGTCATTCGGTTTGTTAATCGTATGTTCACGACGTTGCCGCCGTTTCCGCCGACCATGTCCCGCCAGGAACGATTCATGGCTTCGTCCTCCGAAAAGTTGCTCTACGCCTTGATGTTTGCTCTGCCGCTCGTCGGCTGGGGAATGTTGTCGGCGGGCCATTATCCGATTGTGATGTTCGGATCATTTCACCTTCCGCCGATCTTGCCGGCGAATCCGATGCTTTACGCCGTGCTGCGCAAAACGCATACCATTCTTGCTTACCTGCTCTTTCTAACGTTTCTGGCTCATCTCGCTGCCGTGTTGTTCCATACGCTGATCGTTCGCGATCGGCTTCTGGACCGCATGGCCGTTTGGAAGACCCGCTCCAGCAAGACCAAGAGTTGATGTCGTAAGTGCGTCCTAGCTGGGCTGACGCGGATTTGCGCGGAACGGATGATCTCGTTGAATGACATTTGGATCGCAGGACTTTCATTCAGCGCGGAATGGAAGTGTTTTCGCGCGATAAGCATTTCGATCAAATGCAGAATGTGACATGGTCCCGTCCGAGCCAATGTCAAGATGGAAAGGTCTCACTGAGGCGCGAAATTGCTATGCAAGCTAAGCTGAGTGCGAAGGCCTTCTGTGTTGTCGGTCTCGGAATAGGCGGCAAGGAGAAGCTCTGGAGCGCCACTCTTCCAGCCAGAGAGCTTTTTTGGGTCGTTGGGGCGACGCCGATACGCCAAACCGAGATTTCGAAGATGCCATGAGTTGGGTCACTGTCTTGTGGTCCATGATCGCCTCGGCGTGCCTCACGTTGGCGCTGGTGCACGGGCTTGTCTGGTGGAGGCACCGTGAGGCGTGGGCCAATATTCTCTTCGCGCTTACGGCCGTGGCGACTTCGCTCTTGGCAGCGGGTGAGGTGTGGATGATGTGGGCAGAGACGCCGGAGCAGTTTGGCATGGCATTGCGCTGGACTCATATACCCGCCTGGGCGCTCATCGTGTCGCTGGTCGGGTTCGTACGACTCTACCTGCGCGCCGGGCGACAATGGCTCGCTTGGACGGTCTGTGGCCTGCGGACCCTCTCGCTAATCCTCAATTTTCTCACTGGGGCGAATCTCAACTACCGGGAGGTTGCGGCGCTACAACGCATTCCATTCCTCGGTGAATCGGTCTCCGTCGGGGAGGGGATGTCGAATCCTTGGATGCTAGTCGGCCAGTTGAGCTTGGTCTTGCTCGTGATGTTTGCCGCAGATGCGGCTTTCACCGTCTGGCGGCGTGGCGACCGGCGTCAGGCTCTGGTGGTTGGCGGTGGCATTGTGTTCTGCGTTTTAATGGGAACCGGGCAGGCAATTCTGGTGTTCTGGGGCATCATTTCCGCGCCGATCACGGCGAGTCTTTTCTACATGGGCATCGTCGCAGCGATGGGATTCGAGTTGAGCCACGACATGCTCAGGGCTGCGGAGCTCTCGGAAGAGTTGCGCGAGAGCGAGCGGCGCATGGATCTGGCGGCGAGCGCGGCCGAGCTTGGGCTCTGGGTATGGGACATGGAGCGGGATGAAATCTGGACAACCGACAAAGGGCACGAGCTGTTCGGCCTCGCAAAGACGGAGCCACTGAACTTTGCGCGAATTGTCGAAAGGCTGCATCCGGACGATCGCGAGCCTACGCGCGTGGCCGTGGCCACGGCGCTCGAAAATGGCGGCAACTACCGCAATGAATACCGCTTGCTCTCGGGTGCTGCATCAGTGCGCTGGATCGCCGCTCAGGGTCGGGTCGAATTCGCCGCGGATCGACGACCGCTGCGCATGCGTGGTGTCTCCATCGACATCACAGCGCGCAGGCTGGCAGAACAAGAGGTGCAAGAAAGGCGGGCAGAACTGACCCATCTCTCGCGCGTGGCCATGCTCGGCGAATTGTCCGGTTCGCTCGCACACGAACTTAACCAGCCGCTCACGGCAATCCTCAGCAACGCGCAGGCGGCCCAACGGTTCCTGGCGCGCCCGCAAATCAACCGCGCCGAGTTGGAGGAAATCCTGAGCGACATTGTGGACGCGGATCAGCATGCGGGGGAGGTCATCCGCAGCTTGCGCCTGCTTTTGAAAAAGGGCGAAGTGCAGCGCCAACAGCTCGATGCGAACGAAGTCGTGCAGGAGGTGCTTAATCTCGTACGCAGTGATCTCCTGAACCACCGAGTCGCTGCCGAGACGGAGCTCGCTCCGGACTTGCCGACGGTCCGCGGAGACCGTGTGCAGCTCCAGCAGGTAATGCTCAATCTTGTGATGAACGCCTGCGACGCCATGGCCGGGAGCGACGTAGCGGGACGCCGGTTGTGCGTGAGCACGAATTGGATCGCAGACGAGGGCGTGCGCGTCTCGGTCCGCGACCACGGCCTTGGCATCCCGACGGAATTGCTGGAGCGAGTCTTCGAGCCGTTCTTCACGACCAAGCCGCAGGGGCTTGGACTCGGCCTCGCGGTGTGTCGCTCGATTCTCCTGGCCCACGACGGCGAGTTGTCGGCGGAGAATCATCCCAGTGGCGGCGCGGTCTTCCGTTTCACACTGCCCACGGAGCTCCACGCCGGGACATGAGCCTGCAACCACCCACCGTTTTCCTGGTGGACGACGAGGCGCTCGTGCGCAAAGCGGTCGAACGCCTGTTGCGCGCAGAAGGCTTTGAAGTGGCTGCATTCGCCTCTCCAGCCGAATTTCTCGCTGCGCACGATCCGGCTGAGCCGGGTTGCCTGGTGCTGGACATGGCGATGCCAGGTATCAACGGTCTCGAACTTCAGGAGACCCTTTCCGCGCGCGGCAGCGCGCTGCCGATCATCTTCCTTACCGGCCGCGCGGACGTGCCGATGTGCGTGCAGGCAATGAAGCGCGGCGCGGCCGACTTTCTAACCAAGCCACTGAAAGACACCGACTTGTTCGCGGCAATTCGCCGTGCGCTGGAGCACGACCGCAACGCTCGTCAGACACGCGCCGAACGGGAAGACATTCGCGCCCGTGTCGCAAGCCTCACCCCACGCGAGCGCGACGTGCTGAAGCAGGTCGTAACCGGCCAACTGAATAAGCAAATCGCCTTCAACCTCGGCACCGTGGAAAAGACAATCAAAGTGCACCGCGGGCGGGTCATGGAGAAGATGCGGGTTACCTCGGTGGCCGAATTGGTCCGGTTGGTGGAAAGATGTGGCCTCGGCTTTCAGTTCGACACCGAGAAGTAGCGCGAGGCCGTTGCCACCGGTCGCATTGGACCAACGTCCAATATCCGCGCGCGGCGGCGTCTGCTAAAAGCCCGTCGAATGAGTGCTTCCCACCCAGTGATAGCCATCGTCGATGACGAGGAACTGGTGCGCAAAGCGCTGGAACGTCTCCTGCGCTCCGCGGAGATGGAGGCACGCGTGTTTGCCTCCGGTGGGGAGTTCCTGACTGCGATTGCGGAGTTCAATCCGGACTGTGTGGTGCTCGATCTGCACATGCCCGGCGTGTCGGGCTTCGACGTGATGGCCGGATTGCAATGGAGCTTTCCGATCGTGGTGATTACCGGGCACGATTCGCCCGAAACTGAGGCGCGGGCGCTGGGCGGCGGGGCGGCTGCCTATCTCCGCAAGCCAGTCAGCGACCGAGCGCTGATCGCAGCGATCTCCGAAGCCATCGAACATTCGACCATGCGGACTTCAAGACATCCATGAAAACGACACACAACCTGATCGCCACCGCCCTCGTTTTGCTCGGGTTCGTCGCGACAGCACCCACCTTCGCACCGCCAAACTACGGCGTGAAGCGACCACTCCAACTCTCCTGAGGGACGGACCAGGACACCGGCATGTCGCATCTCCGAAGTCGCCGCGTCCTTCCGTCAGACCAGCACTAGCAGAGAAACGCAGAAATCAAGGCAAAGTCCGAACACTCACAACACCAAACCCATGAAATCGAAATTCAACACTCTCAAACAATGGGCTGTCATGCTCTGCGCCGCTTTCATCACGGTGCTGGCGCAGGCGGAAGACCCAGCCTCCGAGAATGCTACGGCGGGCCAAGACAGGAAACCCAACATCGTCTTCAT
>DATDBU010000011.1:0-65739 GCA_036524675.1 Chthoniobacterales bacterium
GGTAGGCTCCAATGTTGGTGTGGAGTGGCGTTTTGAAGGCGAAACGGCGGCATTGTTGCGGTTCAGCCCCGGCTTTTACGGGAGCGAATTCGGGGATTCAGATGACTTCAATATTCCAGTCACGTTTGGCTTCGCCTTCAAACCGTCTCCGAGTTTTGCTGCGGGTGTCGGGTTTTATTACAATCAATTCCGAGCGTACCAGATTGCTCCGCTGGTCGGTTTTAGATGGATCATTAGCCCCGAATGGCGAGTGACGTCGCGCTTGCCGGATTTAAATGTGATTTATTCGCCCAGCGACGACTGGGAGTTCGACGTCGGTATTCGAGCGCCCGGGGGTGGTTTCAAAAATGCCACGAGTGAAAAGAATCGTCCGGGCCGCAAGCTTGACTATATTGAGGTCCGGGCCCGTGCGGGCGTGCGCTACGAAGGGTTCAAGCCTTTGAACTTATACCTTACTGCAGGCTGGTCGTTCATTCGGAGATTTCGTTATGGAGAATTTGATGAGGAATACAAGACGGACGGAGCACCGTATGTCGGCCTCGAAGCAGGCGCTGACTTTTAGACGCTCTTCTGGCCGGGCGGTCCGAAATAACACGGCTTTGGCGGATCAAAGTAGCGTCTTGCAATTTTGTTGCCTTGAACAAGTTTCAAGCCTTTAGCCCAAGGGAATTTCCATGCAGCCCTACACCTATTCGCGACCGGCTTCGGCTAAACACGTGTTCTTCTGGCTCTCCGGAGCAGGAACGGAAACGCTTGAGGCGTGTCCGAATTGGGAACAGCGCAAATATGTCGCTTTCGGGGCGACGGTGCTGGTTCCGTGTTTGTTTGCTTTTATCGCGTGTTCGTACGCGCTTTCGACGCTCACGAACAACTACGCTGTCGTTTTCCCGGTGGCAGCGGTGTGGGCGTTCATTATCCTGACCATCGACCGGGCCTTGCTGGCGAGTTATCGCCCCTTTTTGTCATTCTGGCGAAAGGTCGGGCAGTTTCTGTTGCGGTTTGTCGTTGCGTTTTTGATGGGGCTCACGATTGCGCATCCGCTGGTACTCCTGCTTTTTCGCGACACGATTACGACCGTCATCGAAAAAGATCGGCAAGCGGAAATCGAGCAATTGCACACGAGTTATTCCAAGGGGCGGGCCGCTGCCGGGGAACGGATTGCGACGGTGGAAAAATCGATTGCAGAGCAACGGTTACGCTGGAATGAGACATTTCAGGCCCAGTTCAAGGTCGATCCCGCTTCGGAAAAGGTGGCTATTCCTGGTCTTACCTCCAATCAGCAAGCTCAGCTCGACAAAGCCGTCTCCGACGCCACGGCCCCTGCGAAGCAATCGCTTGGTGCCATCGAGCAGCAAATTGCCACGCTCACGCCGCAATACACGAAACTTCAACAAGAACTCGCTTTCTGGCAGTCTGAATTCGAGCGGGAGGTCAATGGCCAACGCAGCGGGATCATCGGCTTGGGGCCACGGGCACGTTCCGTGCAGGACGACCAGCTCGCATGGCGCCGGGAGGAAGTGAAACGTCTTGGTGGATTACTCGAACATTTTTCCGCGGAAAAGGCCGCATTGGAAACACAAGTCCGCCAGGCGGAAACGACTGCCACCCAATCTTTTCAGGGAAAGCTGGCTGAGGAACAGGCCAGACAAACCGCGGAGGAACAACGCGTTGCGGGTTTGAAACACCGGGTTGAAGCCGACCAGGCCAGCCAGTTCGTCACTCAACAAAATCAGCTGCGGGAAACGATCAAAACCCAGATCGACGCCCGCATCGGTGATCTAAAATTTGCTCAAAACGAACTTGCCCGGATAGCGGGCGAAGAGCAAAGGCGGGTGGATATCCTGCGAGTGGAGCCGCGCCGAGACATCCTCACTCAGACTCTGGCGCTGCACCGCCTGTTTAAGACTGGGGATGAGGGCGGACGTTTTGCTTATGCGACGTATCTCGTTCTGACTCTGCTGTTTGTTCTGGTGGATACCATTCCCCTGATGCTGAAATTTTTCTGCAAACCCGGCCCTTACGACACGTTGCTCGACCGCGACGAAGTCCGGTTTGATTCGGAACATCAGGCATTTTTGGTCAGTCACCGGCAATATATGGACCAGTTGGCAGCCGGGAATTCGCTGGCCATCACGCGCAACAAGCCGCTTGAAGAAGCACTCATCGACGGCGTTGAGCATACCCGGGCCGCTCGCGAGTTCTTGGACTCGCTGATCGAACTCGAGCGGACCTTCCATGAGAAACTTCTTTTCGAGCAGGCTGCGGCTGAGAATGGAAAACCGGAAAAGCTCGCCGTGCTCGAGGCGATGAAAAAGCGCTTCTACGACGATCTTCACTACCGCATCGAAAGCTTCTTTACCAACCGCGGCCGGGCGGAGGCTTAGTTCATACGGGCGGTAAGCCGCAGGTCTTGGTAGAGTCGGGAAATTATTCCTCCAGCAGATCGGGCCGGTTTTTCCGTGTTTTTTCGAGACTCCGTTCCTTGCGCCAGGCGGCAATGGCTGCGTGATGACCGCTGAGAAGAATCTCAGGGACCGTCCAGCCGCGGAAGTCGCCGGGCCGCGTATATTGCGGGAATTCGAGGAGACCGTCTTCAAACGAATCGTTTTCTGGAGAGTCCTCATTGCCGAGTACGCCCGGGATAAGTCGCGCCACGGCGTCAATGACAACGACGGCGGCCAAGGCTCCGTTCGTCAGCACATAGTCGCCAATGGAAAGTTCATCGTCGATGAGGTGATCGTGCACCCGCTGATCGATGCCTTCGTAGTGACCGCATACAAAGATCACGTGTTCAAGGCTTGCATATTCGCGTGCGACGGCCTGCGTGAAACGCCGTCCACCGGGACCGAGAAGAACGATGCGGCTTCCCGGGCGGCGAAGTTGCTCCACGGCGGCGAAAATCGGTTCCGGTTTCATGACCATGCCGTGACCGCCACCATAGGGCGCGTCGTCCGTGAGCCGGTGTTTGCCGGTTGCCCAGTCGCGGAGTTGATGTGCCTGCCAGGAAAAAAAGCCGCCTTCCACACCGCGCTTCATCATGCTCTCGGTGAGCGGCCCCTGACAGATGCCCGGGAAAAGCGTGAGGATGTCATAGTGCGGTTTTGTCGGAGGCATATTTCCTGAATTGTCCATGTTGCACAAATGTGCTAGAAAATTACGCAATGTCGCTCGAAGCACGCGCCCGCAAAGCAGTTGAAATCATAAGCGCTCCGGACCGTTACAAGGTCTGCGAAGGGTGCGAATCCATCGTCGCTGAACGCGTCGTCACCTGTCCGAACTGTCACGGATACCGTTTTGATGGTTCGAAGGAACGTGTCATCGCCCAGGCTCAAGTTCTTGGTGGACGCGAGCAAACCAGTGTCATCGCGGAAGATCTGGAGTGATCAGCTTGGCAGTTCCGGGTCAGGGGGCGCGATTGGTTCATTGTTTTGTCGCCGAATGCCAGGTTGCCACTTCAATTCTGGAAGAATCACGAGACACGACACTCCGATTAGCGCGGCGGAAAACCAGCCCAGCACAGCGGGTGGGTAAGTCTTTACCAGGTAAAAAGCCGCAAAAGGTGCTGCCATGCCTCTAATTCCAGTGAGAAACGTGTGCACCGACATGTAATCTGCAACCCGTTCGGGCGCTGCTACTTTCGTCACCCATAGGCTCCATGCCACATCGCCGCCCGCGTTCGATATTCCGAATACAACCGAGCCAACGACGAGGCCGGCGATCGAATTTCCCGTGAAAAACGCCAGGATGCCGATCGCGAAGCCGGCATTGATCACGACGCGAAGCAGGAAAAAATTCAACCGGTCGAACAAGTTTCCCCAAACGGGACTCATCACCAGTCTTGCCAGATTCGGGATTACGCCCGTCAGGAAAGCGATCATTGCCACGCTCAACGTCAATCCGAAACGCGGATTAGCCAGATATTCCACGCGCATCGGAAGCATCATTAGATTCGCGAATCCCATGAGCATCCAGCTGATTGACGCGCGACGAAACACCGCGTCCTCGCCCAAGTAGCGCAGCGCTTGCAACGGGTGCCGGCTCGATGCTGCTGCGAGCGGCCGGGACGGGCAGCGGCCAAAGCACCAGGCCCCGAAAAAAAGGGCCAGCGCGAACGCCAGTAATAAACCGCGCACCTGCAACAAGGTAATTCTCCCCGATGCATCCGCCAGCAACCAGCCGGCGATTTGACTGAATCCAGCCGCGACCACGATCCGGATCATGAACGCCCGGGAAAACAATCGTCCGCGCTCTGCTGCCGGGTAGTTGTCTTGCAAAACCTGCGTCACCAGTGGAATGCCACAGGTCACGGCGATCATCGAGAACAGCGATCCAGCGAGAAAAATCGGTAACGACGGGAATGCCGTGCATACCAGCAGCGAGAGTCCGCCAACGATATTCAGAAACGCTGCAGCTTTGGTCGGGCGCGTCCCGCGGTGGCTGAAAAACGTGACGATACCCGGCGAAATGATCATCCCGGAGCTGCCGGCTGCAGCGACGAGTGCTTTTGCTGTGGCGTCCGCATTAAAAAAGCGGACGGCGATCAGGAGGAGAAATGTTGCCGAAGCGGTTTCGAGGATGCCGCTCGAGATTGCCCGGAGACATTCCGCGCGAAATGTTGCATCGCGGAGGGATTGTGTTCCGGTCGCCGGTTCGTTCTGGAGGGGAACCGGAGCAAAGGAGCGTGGCATGGAAACGCTCAGTATGGGCATCGTTTCTCGTGAGGCAACCGTTGAAACAAGGGTGGAGGGGGATTGCCCATGTTGTCTCTTCCAGAAAAGCGGAGAGAATGATTCGTATGGTTCCGCCGCATGAAAGCCGTATGCGCTGTGCGTATTGCGACCTCAGAGCGGTTGTGCAAGTCTTGACGCCCCGGAACTCCGAGACCGAACGATCATGGAAATTTACACGAGGGACATTGAAATCATTTTTCTGGGAACGGGCACTTCGCAAGGTGTGCCAATGATCGGGTGCGATTGCCCGGTCTGCACTTCCACGGATCCGCGGGACAATCGGACGCGGACGTCCATTTATGTGAAATCGCCGGAGCTTTCCTGGGTGATCGATACTGGTCCGGACTTTCGTTCTCAGGTTTTGCGAGAGAAAATCCATTGGCTCGACGCGGTCGTTTACACCCATTCGCATACTGACCACATCATGGGTTTTGATGATTTGCGGCGGTATTGTGATTTTTTGGAAGGGCAGATTCCAGTCTATGGTTCGGTGCAGACCCTGGACGATTTACGGCGGATTTTTGGTTTTGCGTTTACGGGGAAAAACACCTTTCCGGGTTACATCCGGCCCGATCCGCGTGTGGTGGACGCACCGTTTTACATCGGCAAAACCGAGTTGACGCCGTTGGAAGTCGAACACGGGCGGGCGCACGTGTTCGGATATCTGTTTAAACGAAATGGCGTGAAGCGTTTTGCCTACATCAGCGACTGCAAAGTCGTGCCGGACAATGTTATCGCGGAAATACACGACGTTCCGGTGCTGGTGCTCGATGGGTTAAGGCACAAACCGCATCCGACCCATATGAACGTCGCTGAGGCAATCGAAGTTGGGCATAAAACGCGTGCGGGAGAGTTGATCCTGACGCATTTGTGCCATGATCTCGGTCACGCGAAAACAGAGGCGGAAGTGCCGCATCATGTCCGCGTCGCTTTTGACGGCCTGAAAATTCGGGTCTAATTGCCTCCCGTGCAGCGCGTTTTACCCAGCTTTTTGCTGTTTTGCTTTCTCTCGATGATGCGGGTTGTCGCGGCGGCAGAGGGAAAAGAATCTCCGCTTAGTTCACAGACGATCGTCATTTTTAACTCGTCGGATCCGGATTCTTCGGAACTGGCGAAATATTATGCGGCGCGGCGAGGCATCCCGGAGGATCACGTCGTTGGACTTGCATGTCCGGTCACGGAAGAAATCAGTCGGGAGGAATATAATGAGCAGATAGCGAAACCCCTGAGGGCCATATTTAAAGAGAAAAACTGGTGGACGCTTCGTTCTGAAGCCGCAATGGCTTCCGGCCGCCGTGGCTCAGAAGGAGCGGCAATTGCCGACAGTGCAATCCGCTTTGTGGCGTTGATTCGTGGGGTTCCGCTAAAGATCCGTGAACAGCCAGGGCATGTGGGCGATGTGCAGGATGCTGGCACGCCAATGGGGCGGACGAATGCGGCTTCGGTTGATTCCGAACTGACAGTGTTGGCGCTCAACACGCCGCAGATTTCCGGGCTGCTGAGAAATCCGTATTTCGATCACTTTAGTCGGTTTGTGGATGCAATGCTGTCGCCGATGATGCTGGTTTCCCGGCTCGACGGTCCGGCTCCTGGCGATGTGACGCGGATGATCGATGACTCGGTTCGAGCGGAGCGGATGGGACTGTGGGGTTGGGCGTGCGTTGACGCGCGTGGGGTAACGGATGCCGGTTACAAGGAAGGCGATGAATGGCTGTTTACGGCAGCCAAACTATTGCGTGACAAGAATTTACCAGTCTTGGCCGATCGCCAGGAACCGCTTTTCCCGGCAGGGATGGTTTTGCCTCGAATGGCGATTTATCTGGGCTGGTATGCGGGCGATTTTTCCGGCGCGATAACGGGAAGCCGGTTCGAACCTGGAGCCGTAGCCTGTCACATTCATTCGTTCAGCGCCGCAACGCTGCGGAGTGCGACGACGGGCTGGTGCGGGCCAGTGATCGCGGCAGGCGCGGCTGCGACGCTGGGAAATGTGTATGAGCCTTATTTGGGTTTTACGGCCGACCTGGGCATTTTCATGGAGCGGCTGCTGCGCGGGTGGACGATTGCGGAGAGCAGCTGGGCGGCGACGCGGGAGTTGTCATGGATGACCGTGACAATAGGTGACCCACTTTACCGGCCATTTGCGGCCATGGCTGAAAATCGTGATGGGAAAGCGCGGACGCCGGTGGCTGATTTTCGGAGATCGGTCGAGCGAAATAATCCGGACGGTTCTACGGCGTTTTCTGCGGAAGCCTGGGCCAATCGCAAATGGGCGGAGGAGGATGCCACGGGTGCAGGCGGCTACTTCGAACTGGCTCTGGGCAAAACCACGGACCCGAATACAATTGGGCGTCTGACATGGACCTATGGGCAGATGATGCTGGCGGTGGGGAACAAGGAGCGGGCAATCGCTTTGGTGAAAACCAGCCTCCCTCGCGTGGGAACAGGCGCGGCAGGAGTGTTTTTGAAGACGTGGCTTGTGCAGTTGGAGCCGCAGGTAAAGTAAGAATTCAGAAGGCAAAACGCGGAAGTTGAGGTAGGAAGTGGGAGCAAATGAGTGCGGAGCGGTACGGTTTATGGCTTGAGGCTGTTTCCAGGGTGGGCGAGCGGTCGCTTTTTCCAATGCCGCCCGTTGTTTCGGAGCTGGAATTGCAGGCGCGCTGGTTTGCAGGGGATTTCCCGAGGTGCCTTGAGACGACGGACGGTCAGCGGGTGGAGATCGTCCAATACGGCGTTTGGAATCGCGAACCTGGCCCGGATTTCGTGCAGGCGGTGGTGCGAATCGGCGACGGCGAACCGCGGCTTGGAGCTGTGGAGATCGATGTGGATCGTCGGGATTGGGAGAGGCATGGGCATGCGACGAACCCGAACTTTGAAAATGTGGTGTTGCATCTGTTTGTCGAACCGGGCGGTGGTGAATCCTTCACACGGACGCCGAGTCACCGACTCATTCCGCAGGTTCGGCTGCCAGTCGACCAGATTGCGGGAGAAACGCCATTCCCGCCACTGGCAAGAGTGGGACGTTGTTCTGCGCCATTGGCGGAATTGAGCCGGGAAAAAATTGCAGATCTGCTCTCGGCGGCAGCCTCGTTCCGGTTGGAACAGAAGGCCCAGCATTTCGCGCGGGTGAGCGCGTTACATGGTCGGGATGAAGCTCTGTTCCAGGGCATCGCGCGGGCCCTCGGTTATAAGGAAAACCGGCTGCCATTTGAGCTTCTCGCGCAACGATGCTCGTTGGAACGGCTGCGCAAATCCGGCGATGACGCTGAGGCAGTGCTTTTCGGGTGCGCGGGTTTTCTGAACCAGGCGGATTGGGCAGGATTCGACGGTGGAGCGAAGAATTGGCTCCGGTTGCTATGGGATCGCTGGTGGAGTCATCGAACGGAGTGGGAACACGTAGTCTTGCCGCGGGCCATTTGGAGGTTTTTCGGGGCGCGTCCGCAAAACCATCCGCAGAGGCGCCTGGCAGCTTTGGCTGAGGTGGTGAAGAACTGGAAAAACGTTGGGCCGGTGTTCCATGCACCGTCATTGAAGAAACTGGAGGCAATTTTTGAGAGATTCACCCACTCGTTTTGGGAGAATCATTACACGCTCACCTCAACGACAAGTGCAGAACCGATGGCGCTTGTCGGTTTGTCACGGGTTATCGAGATTTATGTCAACGTCGCCGTCCCACTTGCGTGGACAGACGATTTGGAGGCATTGGGCCCTCTCAAAAGTCTTCGCCAGCCCCTAATGAATCGTCGGCTCGAAACGGCCGCCGCGCGCCTCTTCGGAGGGAATCCGCTTCGCAAGGAATTCATGCCCTTCGCGCTCTATCAACAAGGTCTTTTGCAAATTTATGAAGACTTCTGTCTTCGTGACATGACTGATTGCGAGCACTGCCCTTTTCCGGAAAAAGTCCGGATGTGGTGAGTTCCCCGTCGCCGTCGCCGAGGAATATTGAAAAGGAGCGGGCGAGGGATTATCGAACTATCACCTCCAAGGAACGGCATAATCCAGCTGATTGCAGTCGCAAGCCGTGTGGAGTTCCGTAGATGAACGAAACGATGCAACCCCTAAACGAAACGCTTTCTGCGATTTTTGAAAATGCGCCGGACGCGATTTTTGTCGTGAATGGGGAAGGACGGGTAACGCGTGCGAATCCGCAGGCCGAAGCACTTTTTGGCTACGGACGTGAAGAGTTGATAGGTCAGCCGATCGAAATTTTGCTTCCCCAACGCTTCCGTCACGCGCACACGCGGCACCGCGCTGTTTATAAGGAGGAACCCCGGACGCGTAAGATGGGTGAGGGATTGAATCTTTACGGTCTGCGGAAGGACGGCACGGAGTTTCCGGTGGATATCATGCTCAGCCCGATGCAGACGCATGAAGGACGTAATGTCATTGCCATCGTCCGCGACATTACGCAGGCGCGCGAGACGCAGGAGGCTTTGCGAAGATCTCGTGACGAACTCGAGCTTCGTGTCCAGCTGCGCACCGCGGAGTTGCACAAGGCAAACGAGGCATTGCTGGAAGTCGTCAGCGCCGAACAACGCCGGATCGGGCAGGATTTGCACGATGGACTCTGCCAATATCTCACAGGCATCGAATTTCGAACCTCGGTCCTTGTGGATCAACTAGCGGATCATCCCGAGGCCAGGGCCGAAGCGACGAAGATCGCCAAGTTGATTCGCGGCAGCACCCAACAGGCACGGATGCTCGCGCG
This sequence comes from Chthoniobacterales bacterium, assembly GCA_036524675.1. Classification (GTDB taxonomy): domain Bacteria; phylum Verrucomicrobiota; class Verrucomicrobiia; order Chthoniobacterales; family DASVRZ01; genus DATDAW01. The sequence continues at coordinate 9,436 of DATDBU010000011.1, forward strand.
AGGGTTTTCGCCGGTACACTTGGAATCCGACGGTCTTATGGCTGCGCTTGACGAACTCGCGTCGAATACAGGGAAAATCTTCGTTATTGAGTGCCGTTTTGAATGTCTGCAGCCGGTGCATGTGAGCGATCACACCACTGCGACCCATCTCTACCGAATTGCCCAGGAGGCCATCAGCAACGCCGTACGCCATGGACACGCCCGTTCCATCGTCGTAGCTCTCGCGAAAGAGAACGGTACGGCGACGCTTAGAATTATGGACAACGGTTGCGGTTTCCTTTCGCAGGGAGACAGCGCGGCTGGAATGGGTCTGCGGATCATGCGGTACCGGGCCGAAATGATTGGCGCTACGCTCCGGATCGAGCCGGGTGATGGGATAGGAACCGCTGTCACGTGTGTTTTTCGAAGCGCCCCATGAAAGGTCCGGAGTCGAATTCCAAGCAAATCCGCGTGTTGATCGTCGACGATCACCCGATGACGCGCGATGGGCTGTCGTATCTGATCAATCATCAGGCGGATATGATGGTCTGTTGCGAGGCGCGAAATGCTGCGGAAGCGCTTGACGGTGTGATCCGGTTCAAACCGGACCTTGTGCTCGCTGATTACGCGCTTCCCGACAAGAATGGTCTGGAGCTCATCAAGGACATCAGGGCGATCCGGCCCGATCTTCCATTGTTGATCATCTCGATGCACGAGGAGTCGATGTATGCAGATCGCGTGCTGCGAGCGGGCGCACGGGGCTACATTTCCAAGGAGGAAGGCGGCAAAAAGCTGATGGAGGCCATCCGCCACGTTCTTAGTGGCAGGATTTATGTGAGCGACGAGATGTCGGCCCGGATCCTCGAAATTTTCTCGGGCGGCCAGGCGGTGGCAGGGCGTTCAGGCGTTGAAGAGCTGACCGATCGTGAGTTCGAAATTTTTGGCTGGATAGGCGACGGTCTCTCCACGCAGGAGATCGCTAAAAGACTTCATTTGAGCGCGAAAACCGTCGACGCTCATCGGGCTAATATCAAAGAAAAGCTGAAGCTGAAAACGATCAATGAATTGGTCTCCTACGCCGCGCGCTGGACGGCAATTCGTGGCGGATTTCGGCCGGATGGCTGCGCGTCAGCCTGATCCGGACTGTCCTCAACGGAACGGAACATGTTGACCGCCGGAACGAATTCCCCGTAATCTAATTTTGTGCTGATGGTTCCGATCCATTGTCGGTACAACAAATACAGTCCGATTGGACCACGAGCTAAGTAGATGATTTGTGTCAGACAAAAACGCTATGAACACGACCCCAGAATCCGGAGCGCCCCAGACAGACGACATAAGTCAAAAACAAGGTAATGTCGAAGGCGCTGCTCCTCTTCCGACTCTTCTAAAGCTCACAAAGATCCTGGTTCCGACCGATTTTTCTGAAACCTCACGGAAAGCGCTTCAATACGCCATTGCCTTTGCCAAACAGTTTGGCGCAAAGATCACATTACTCCACGTTATCGAACCTCCTCCCGAATCAGAGGAAAGGATTTATGCGGAGACGAGCCTGGAGGAAGTGATGAGGCCCGTAAGAGAGCAGCTCGAAACACTGGCAACGTCCGCCATCGAGTCGAAGCTCCTCGACACGACGCTGGTGCGCGTGGGCGTGCCTTTTGTGATCATCACGGATCTGGCAGGCGAACTCGAGATCGATCTGGTCATCGTCACGACGCACGGTTACACGGGTCTCAAACATGTTTTCCTCGGAAGTACGGCCGAACGTATCGTCAGACATGCGCCCTGCCCGGTCCTCGTTGTCCGCGAACGCGAGCACGAGTTCGTGCAAGTATAAACTACGACAAAGTATGAAGAGTTGCCCAACCATGAGGCAATTGAAACGCGCCGGAATCCAATGAATCCGCGTAGCCGGGAGGTAAGTGCTTGTGAAGACGTTCCTTGTGGTGAGCGTTTGTATTTGGCGTACGCGCCTGTCCGCAGCCGGCGCGGACGGGTTGACGGAAGATGGTTTGCAATGGTGCCAATAAGGTCCCGCATCGGTCGGCGGGACACAAGGAACGTCCCGACACTTACTTCCCGATTGCGCGGATCAGACACCCCTCGGGGCTGGTCACCTTAACAGTTCACCGCCAGGCAAGACACCAGAACACCAAGGGCCGGAGGTGAATGGTGTTTCGTATCCGTCACGCCAACAGCATGGCGATGAGAGCTTGACTGCGGCGAAGATTGGTCGGTGTTTCCATGCCTTGGCTGGATTGCGGCGTGGCTTGACATTGGCTGGCTTTTGCCCTGAGGGTCGAGACTCCCCGGCTGCGGCGTTGCCGGAGGTATTGTCATGTACCAAATTCTTGTCGAAAATCTCACCAAGACCTATCGCGTGTCGGAACGGGCTCCGGGATGGCGCGGGGCGATGCGTGGGTTGGTCTCGCGCAAGACACGCGTCATTAGCGCGTTGCGGGGTGTTTCTTTCCGAATCGGACAGGGCGACCTTGTCGGTTATATTGGTCCCAACGGCGCGGGAAAATCGACGACGGTAAAAGCGCTTTCAGGGATTCTGGTCCCGGATTCCGGGCGGTGCCTGATCGATGGGAGGGTTCCGTGGGAGGATCGAATTGCGCATGTGGCCCGGATCGGTGTCGTGTTTGGGCAGCGGACGCAGCTTTGGTGGGATTTGCCGGTGGTGGAAAGCTTCGATCTGTTGCGCGACATGTACCGGGTGCCCGGACGTGATTACCGGTCGCGTCGGGATGAGCTCGTGCAACGTCTTGGATTGGAGGGATTTCTCTATCAACCGGTTCGGCAATTGAGTCTCGGTCAGAGGATGCGCTCCGACCTGGCGGCAGCGTTGTTACACCGGCCGGGTGTGTTATTTCTGGATGAGCCGACCATCGGCCTGGATGCGGTGTCGAAGCTCGCGGTGCGTGAATGCATCCGCGACCTCCATCAGCGCGATGGCGTCACGATTATCCTGACGACGCACGATCTCGACGAAATCGAGGCGCTTTGCCAGCGCGTGATGGTAATCGGCGACGGGCGGATTCTTTCAGATGGAACGGTGCGCGATTTGCGGCGTCAGGTGCGGGACGAAAGGCTTCTAACAATCGATTTGTGCAACCCGGAGGCAACCATTGATATTCCGTCCACACGAATTGCCCGCCGTGAGGGCGGACGTGTCGTGCTGCGTTTTGACCCCGAGGAAATCCCGGCCGCGGAGCTTATCCGACGGATTACTGCGCAGCATGAGATCGAGGATCTGTTTCTGGAATCTACGCCGATTGAGGAAATTGTGGCTAACTTGTATGCGAAACACACTGCGGAAGGTGTCCTGCTGTGAATATTTTCGCGTCCATCATCCGGGCCAGATTTTTCATGCTGCTGCAATACCGCGGCGCCGCGCTTGGCGGATTGATAACACAGATTTTCTTCGGACTGGTTTTTGTGATGGCTTACGAGGCGCTTTTTGCAAGCAGCAGCACGCCGCAGCCGATGACGCTGTCGCAGGTGGTCACTTATCTTTGGCTGAATCAGGCGCTGTTCGCGATGCTACCGTGGCAGCCCGACATGGAGATCCGGCAGATGATGCGGACCGGAAACGTCGCGTACGAACTGGTGCGGCCGTACAGTCTTTATTGGCAATGGTTTGCACGGGCGTTGGCCATGCGTTCGGCTCCGACGCTGCTGCGGGCAGGACCAATGGCGGTGCTGGCGGCGCTGTTCTTCGGACTCGGCGCTCCTGCAGGCGCTGAGTCGGCGGCATGGTTTGTGTTGGCAGTGTTGATGGCGCTAGTCTTGTCGTCAGCGATCACGGTGCTGCTGAACGCATCCCTATTTTGGACGATCAGTGGCGAGGGAGTAACACTGTTGTTCCCGGCGGTGGTTGTGTCGCTCTCGGGCCAAAGTATACCGCTGCCGTTTTATCCGGACTGGCTGCAACCTGTGCTGCATTGGCTGCCATTCCGCGGGTTGCTCGATGTGCCATCGCGTATTTACTCGGGCGCGATCGCTCCCGCCCAGGCTCCATTCGAGATCGGGAGTCAGCTGGCTTGGTGCGTGGCGCTTGTTTTCATCGGCGGCCTGATCGTGCGCAAGGGCGCGCGGCGCCTGGTCGTGCAAGGAGGTTAGGAGATGAGGAATTACCTTTGGCTCTATTTGAGACTGGTGGGATTCAGCATCCGCGCGCAAATGGAATATCGCGCCAGTTTTCTCCTGCAAACGGCCGCGAATCTGCTAATCACGTGCATCGAATTCGTCGCCATCTGGGCGGTGCTGGGACGTTTCGGCAATATCCGAGGCTGGACCCTGCCGGAGATCTGTTTTTTCTACGGAACCGCAAATGCTGCGTTTGCGATTGGTGAAGCGATCAGCCGTGGCTTTGATCAATTTGCGGGGTTTGTCCGCGGTGGCGATTTCGATCGTATCCTGCTGCGGCCGTGCCCGACAGTCGTGCAGTTGCTGGGGCACGAACTCAGCTTGCGCCGCTCCGGCCGTCTCGCGCAAGCTCTAACTGTCATCAGCCTCGGGTTCGCCTGGATGCCGCAGACCTTCACACTGTCCAACGTCGCTTTGCTAGCATGGGCTATTTCCTGCGGCGCACTGCTTTTCACCGGTGTCCTCATCATTCAAGCGACGATCTGTTTCTGGACGACGGAATCTATCGAAATGATGAATGTGCTCACGTACGGCGCCGTATTCAGTTCGCAATATCCGCTATCGATCTATCGCGATTGGTTTCGTAATTTTTTCACTTTCGTCATCCCGCTGGCCGGCGTCGTGTTCCTCCCGGTATTGGGGGTCTTGGGGAGATCCTCCGGCTGGCATGTCTGGCTCGCGCCGTTGTGCGGCCCAATTTTTCTTTTGGCAGCCTTGCAAATCTGGCGCTTCGGAGTCCGCCGCTATTGCTCGACGGGAACGTGACCTGTCAGTCGGTTGGCTGACCTGCTTTCACCATCAAGGCACCAAGAGAAGCAGGTAAGGTCGAAGCTATTGCGAAAACCAGTTCAAATTGCCCTTTTCTTGGTGTCTTGTAGGTGACCACGTCGAGCCAGCTCAATCCCAAAAAGCCTGCGAATAGTGGTTTAGGATGTTGCTATCCTTGGTTGTGAGCGGGCAGCCTGCCAGTCGGGCGTTCGCAGTGATGAGTCGATCAAACACGTCACGAGTCCAATGTTCTTCGTGCGCTTGATTGACGACTGCTGAAAAGGTCTCTGAAGCAAGAGTAAGACTGATATCTGCCGCTAGATCCGCGAAAATGGTTCTACCGTCTACCGTGAGTCTGCCGATTTCCTTCAGATATTCCAATTCCAGGAGAACGATGGGCGAAACGGTCAGGTTCCCCGCATCAAGTCGGTGGCGTACGATCTGCGGGACGCGCTCCAACTCTCCTGCATGGAGCCACGCGACCACGTGGGTGTCTAAATGGATGGTTTCCATTCGCTGGACCAATCCTGATGCACGAGGTCCTCGGGATCGCCTTGAATCGTGGGCCGCTTCCGAAGGCGCGACAAACCTGATGGGCGCGGTTGTTCTGGGCGTGGAGCAATCTGCAAGACACGTCCCTTACGTTCGATTTCCAAAACTTCCCCCGTTTCAAGAACTTGATCGAGCAATCTATAGATATTGTCCCGCAGCTTGGAAACAGTGACCGTCATAAAGACGAGAGTACGCCCCAACGTACGGCTGTCAATAAACGGCGTACGCTTTGTTGAAATGGCTTCTGAGGACCTCCGTGCGGCGTCTTTGTATGGGGCAGACTGATGCAATCTGCAAACGACACATCTTCGCCTTGACACGTTGGGGTGAGGGTCTATTTTCCCGGCTCCTTTCGACTTTCCAAACCGAACAGACGCTATGAAACCCTGTTATCAGCCTTCCAAACGCACCCGTAAACGCCAGTTCGGTTTTCGTGCCCGCATGAAAACGAAAAACGGCCGCGCCATTCTCGCTCGCCGCCGTCAGCGCGGCCGCAAACGTCTCCTGCCGAAGGGTGTGGAGATCCACTACGCGCGCCACACCCAGGCGTAGCCCGTTCCGGATTTCCGCGGCGAAGGGCTTCGTTTGCGCCTGAATTTTCCAAAAACGCGACGCCTAACGTGCGCCGGGGAATTTGCCCAGGTGCGCGAACGCGGGAAGGCAGTTCATTCGCGATTTGTAGTTCTTTCGGTCCTCGATCCGGCACCCGATGGGTTGTTACGCACGGGGATCATCACTTCGAAACGGGTCGGTGGGGCCGTCGAAAGGAATCGTATCCGTCGCCGTTTGCGCGAAATTTTTCGTCTCCACCAACATCGGTTGCGTCCCGGCGTGTGGATTGTAACCATCGCCAGGCAGCCTGCGGCATCGGCCCCGTGGGAGCGCCTGCAAAGTGACTGGTTGCAGCTTGCCAGACGCGCTTCTATCCTCTGCGACTGATGAGATCACATCCCAGTCGCCCGCTTGAGGGGAGACGGCTTAGCCTGCTGCGCATGGCGCTCTCTGTATATAAATGGAGTTTGTCGCCTGTGCTCGCGCTGCTTGGGGGCGGGTGCCGGTTCGAGCCGACTTGCAGCGTGTATTTTGTCGAAGCGGTGGAGACGCACGGCATTTTTCGTGGGACTTGGCTCGGTATTTGCAGACTTGGCCGTTGCCATCCCTGGGGCGGCTGTGGTTATGATCCCGTCCCCCCGGCCCGGACCATCAAACAACATGCCGGGTGTCCACACTGCAAATAGCCTTAGAACTACCTGATTTTCCACGACATGGATCGTAAAGCCTGGATCGCAATCATCCTCTGCGCCGTTGCCCTTTTCTATTGGGAATGGCAAAACGCGAAAACTCGTCAGGCGGCCCTCGCCGCCCAACAGGCGGCAGCTTTGGCCAGTCCATCGCCTTCCGCCACGGCGACGCCGTCCATCGAAACTCCCTCGGCTGCTCAACCAGCTGCAGCGCCGACGCCGGCGACTGCCGCTGAGACCCGCAAGCTTCGCAGCTCCGTCGCGGAATACACGTTTACCAATGTCGATGGCGGCATCGCAACGGTCGAACTTCTCCAGCACAGGGCTGAGAACGGCACGAATGTCATCATCAATAACACCAGCAACATCCCGATCGGTGCCGTCGCTGAAGAGCCAGCCAATTGGCCCCAAACGAGTTACGCCTTTGCTGCGGGTGACGATTCCAAAATTGTTCTCGAATCGACTGCGCCTTCAGGCGTGAAGATCACCAAGACGTTCACACTTTCTCCGGCTGCGAAAGATCTGAAGGATCCGTATCAGGTTCGTTTCGATCTTACGTTTTCCAACCCAACGGGCTCGAAGCAGGATGTAAGGCAGTTCTACATCAGCACCGGTGCCGCGGCCCCAATTCACCGGCTGGACCAACCTCGGTATACGAATTTCGATTATCAGGCTGGGTCGAAGACCTCCTATATCAATGTGCTCGGACCTTTCGAAGCCGGCCGCATTCCGCTCATTGGCATTCAGACCTCCGCAGCGAAAACGGAGGTCCGCGAGTCGCCGGGTGACGTTCTGTGGGCAGGCACGAAGAACCAGTATTTTGCCACGATCCTCAACATCCTGGACGATAACCGAGGCGTCGGCATATGGGCCGCTCGCTACGATATCCCCTTGATTTCGCCGGACGCCCAGGCGCATCACGGCATCAACGGCGCGCTGGGCATGCCAGGTTTCTCCCTCGCGCCCGGTGAGACGAAGACCGAATCGTTCAGCTTTTACTCCGGCCCAAAGGAATACAGCCGGCTTAAAAAACTCGGCCACGAGCAGGATGAGGTCATGGAATTTGGCCTTTTCAAAATCGTCAGCGAATTCCTGCTCAATGCACTGAACTGGCTCCACAGCGTTTTCAAGAACTACGCGACGTCCATCATCGTCCTGACTCTCATCATCAAGACCGGCCTCTGGACCATTCAAAACAAGTCCATGCAGTCGATGAAAAAAATGTCGCTGCTGGCTCCAAGAATGACGGAGCTCAAGGAGAAGTACAAGGACGACCCGACGAAGATGAATCAGGAGATGATGAAACTCTACAAAGAGTACGGCATCAATCCTTTCGCTGGCTGTCTGCCGATCTTTATCCAGATGCCGATTTTCTTCGGTTTCTACACCATGCTCGCCGTCGCCGTCGAACTGCGGAACAGCAGCTTTCTCTGGGTCAAAGATCTCTCGCAACCGGATACGGTGGCGCACGTTTTGGGCTTCCCGATCAACCTGCTTCCGATCGTCATGGCTCTGACAATGGTCTGGCAGATGCACATCACGCCGAAAACCGGCGACGCTGTGCAGCAGCGGATTTTCCTGTTCATGCCGATCATTTTCCTCGTTTTCTCCTACAACTACGCTTCCGCGCTTGCCCTTTATTGGACGGTGCAGAATATATTTTCAATCGTTCAGCTTTACCTGACTCGGAACCAGCCGATGCCGGAACTCAAAAAAGTGAGCGCCGCCCCGGCCCAACCCGTGCTGTCAGGAAAACGGAAGCGGTAAAAACCCATGGCTATGAATCCCAAAGATACGCTCGACACCATGCTCGGCTATCTGGGATTCGCTTTCGAGATCGAGGAGTTCCCGGACGAACAGGGTATTACCCTGCAGGTTTATACACATGAGAGCCACTATCTCATCGGACGAAATGGCGAAGTTCTGGATCACCTGCAGATTCTCCTAAATAAGCTGACGCAGGCGCAGGATAAGAGCGCACCCAAAGTTCACCTCGACGTCGAACATTGGCGTTCGATGCAGGCCGACAAGCTGGCCCAACGCGTGAGGAAACTGGCTGAAAACGTCCGCCGTAACGGGCGGCCTGTGGTACTCGATCCGATGAATGCCTACGACCGGAGGATCGTGCACAACGTTTTCAAGGACGACCCGGATATCATGTCCGAAAGCCCCCACACCGATGCGCATTTGAAGCGGATCACGTTGAAACGGCGGACGAAAGCGTAGTCGCTTAGCCGCGTTGTTGATGAGAAATGATTTCCAGTTCGTTTTCGTTTTTCCATTCGACAATTGAGAAAAAATCCGGACTTTTCCCCACGTGCAACGCTCCCGGATATCGCCCCGTAAAGCCTTTGTTGTGTTGCTCACAGCCATCGCGTGGCTCACTGTGTCCAACCATTGTGCGCTTGCGGCGACCGTTTTCTCGCTGAAATCGGAAAGCGTTTCCCTCTGCAATGCGTGTCACGACGAGAATGACGTCCAGTCGCAATCGAAATCGAAGTCGGATGCTGGAAAATCCGGCGGAATCGCTTGTTGCAAGGTCCTAAAGGCGACTGCTTCGGATCTGAAGACCAGCTCCGTCCCTCAGCAGCTTCCCTCCGGCTCGTTCGATTACGCCACTGTTCTCGAGCGCAATTTTTCTGTTAACGACGTTCGCCTCGAGACTGCTATGTCCACCGGGCCGCCTGGTGCCCGAAGTTTTGCAGAGCTCGTCCTGAATCGGAGTCTGCTGGCGCACGCTCCGCCTGTTTTCGCGCCTAGAACCTAACTGCCTACCGCTTGGGCAAGTCGGTTTCGTGCGTCTTGCGAGGTGACGCACGCTTCAATCCTCACGTGCGCCCATGCTCGACGCATTGCGCAATAACTATCAAAACGAAAACTTAATTTAGACGACGAAAATGAAAATATTTCTTACTACATTCGCGGCAGCAGTGCTCGCGTTCACTGGGATTTCGCACGCTGCAGACGATAAGACTGCCGCCAAACCTTACGCCCTGGAGACCTGCTTGATCTCCGGCGAAAAGCTTGGAGAAATGGGCAAACCCGTGGTCTTCGACTATCAGGGGCAGCAGATCAAACTCTGTTGCAAAGACTGCAAAAAGCAGTTCGACAAGGATCCTGCGAAGGCTATGGCCGAGTATGAGGCTGCCGTAAAAAAAGGCGGAACGGTGGCAAAATCGCACGAGCACACGCACTAACCATCGGCTGTCATAGACCGCCGCTACAACTGGGCCGTTTGCCAATACCACCTGCCATGCTCCAGGAACTACAACAGCCTGGCTACGCGCATGTCCTGATCAACCACGTGCCCATCATCGGCGCCGTGTTGGGCTTGATCGCACTGCTCGTCGGCCTGTTTTTCAAACAACGCGCCGCTCTCATGCCGGCGCTCGTTATTCTATTTATCGCAGGAATATCGGTCTGGCCGGTCTATGAGACGGGCGAAGCGGCTTACAAGCCGATCCGCAAGATCGCCGGCGATCCTGGTTCTGACTGGCTGGACGAACACATGGATCGCGCCGACCGGGCCGCGTGGTTGTTTTTCGTCCTGGCCGGCCTCTCCGCCGCTGCCATCGCCGCTCCCTTTCGCTGGCCGAAAGCCGGCGTGCCCCTGGCGCTTGCCGCTGGTATCGCGGCGGTCGCTTGCGCGGGAGCGGGCGTGTGGATCGCCCAGCCCGGCGGTCTTGTCCGGCACACAGAATTCCGCCTTCCGAATGTCACGCCGCCGGGCGAGCAGGAAACAACGCACACTCACGAACACTAATGTCTGCTCTGCGTTGCTGCGTTGCAGGCGTATCCCTTTTGCTGCTCGCTGGCTGCGCGACGCCTTCTTTGCAACCGCTTCCCGAATTGCCTTCAACGCATCCCGCCAGTCCCGACGCGCCGCAAGCCGCCATTCACCGCCAAAGTTCCGCCATTGCTCACGACGAGGCAACGCGCCGAACCGCCGAATTACTCAACGGCGCCCCGAAAACCGACTCTTCCATGCCGGACATGCCCGGCATGAATCACTGACCGAATCATGCAGCATGTTTTCGTTCTCATCGTTCTGATAGCCCTCCTTTCCGTGCCGCTTCGCGCCACTTCCCCTGAAGACGAAGTCCGCGACCGAACCGGAGCCGATGTCCGCTGGCAACGCGACCAGGCTGCCCGACAGGAAGCCGCGGACGCCGTCCGGAGATTGCTCAAAAAACCGCTCACCATTCGGAGCGCCGTGCAGATTGCACTCTTGAACAACCGCAATCTGCAGGCGACCTTCGAGGAAATCGGCATCGCAAGAGCCGACCTCATGGACGCTGTCACAGCGCCGAATCCGTCGCTGAGTTTTGATTTCGATTCGCCGCTATCCGGAGGCGTGGTTACAGGCTATGCAGCAGTCATTGCTCAAGAACTCGTCCAAATCCTGACTCTTCCCCTGAAGAAACGTATTGCCATCGAGCAACTCGAAGCCGCGCAACTCCGCGTGGCCAGCGAAGTTCTCCAGGTCGTTGCCGAGGTCAAAAAGGCGTATTTTACGGTCCAGGCGAACCAGCAGCTTCTCTCCCGGCTCAAGATCATCCAGGAGACCGCCTCCACATCACTTGATCTCAACCAGCGCCAATACGAGGCCGGCAACATCACCGATCTCACCCTTCTACAGGCTCAGGCCTCTTACAGCGAAGGGAGGCTGGAAATCGCGCAGGCTAGCATGGCCCTTGGAGAACATCGCGAGCAGCTGAACCGTCTGCTCGGACTCTGGGGCGATCAGACCAATTGGAAAATTACCGGCGATGTCCTGCCGGTGCCTGTAAACGATTTTCTGATCCGAAACCTCGAGGCGCTTGCTGTTTCCCAGAGGCTCGATCTGCAAGCTGCCCATCGCGACCTGCTGGCTGCAACGACCGCTTTGAAATTGAACAAGTCCACCCGCTGGGTGCCTGCTCTCGATCTCGGCTTTAACGTATCGCGTGACATAGACGGCGCTCGTTCCTTTGGTCCGTCGCTGGGTGCCGAACTCCCCGTTTTCAATCGCGGAAAAGGACGCGTCTCGCGCAACGAAGCCGAACTGCGGCGCGCTGCCGTCAAACTGGAGGCACTCGCCGTCGATATCCGGTCGGAGGTGCGTGAAAAAAGGGACAAACTCCTCAGTCTTCGCGATATCGCAAAATTCTACCACGACGACCTGCTGCCTACGCGCATCAAGGTCGTGAACAAAGCCCTGCTCGAATACAACGCCATGCAGCTCAGCGCCTACCAGCTTTTTATGGTTAAAGCTGACGAATTGAAAGCCGAGCGAGGCTATATTGACACGTCGCTCGAATACTGGAGCACTCGCGCCGACCTGGAGCGCATCGTCGGCGGAACTCTAAATCCTCGCAAGCCAGCCATTTCGGAGCCCCAAAAATGAACACGCCATCGATTCTTTCCCGCCGCGAATTTTTCGGCGGCGCCGCCATTCTTGCCGGAGTCGCTGCATTGCCGCCGCTGTTGAGAGCCCAAAATGCCGTGTCGTCGGCAACTCAAGCAAGCGGCTATTCGTTCAATGAAGCCACACAACCCGCCTGGACCAAACCTCCGCTCGCTCCGGCTGAGCCTGGCCGGGATTACAAACCCACGATTACTCTGAACGGCTCAACGCTTCCATTCCGCATCGTGGATGGGGCGAAGGTTTTTCATCTCGTTTGCGAAGAGGTGGATCACGTTTTCGTTCCAAAAACCGAGTGGAACGACGAATGCCGCGCTTTTTGCTGGGGATTCAACGGACAAGTCCACGGACCAACCATCGAGTGCGCTGAAGGTGATCGCGTCCGGATTTATGTCACCAATAAGTTGCCTGCGCCCACCAGCATTCACTGGCATGGGCTCCTCATTCCAAGCGGCATGGATGGCGTCGGCGGCCTCAGCCAAAAAGCGATTCAGCCGGGGGAAACATTCAAATATGAGTTCACGCTCTGGCAGCACGGAACGTTCATGTATCACTCGCACCACGACGAGATGACGCAGATGCAACTCGGCATGCTGGGGATGTTTGTCATTCACCCTCGTCAGGCTCAGGGGCCGCCGGTAGACCGGGACTATGTTTACATGCTGAGTGAGTGGAAGATCGTGCCTGGCACGCGCCGTCCCGATCCGAATGAGATGACTGATTTCAACATGTTGACCATGAACGCCAAAGCGTTCCCGGGCACCGCGCCGATGCTGGCAAAACTGGGAGATCGCGTGCGCATCCGGATGGGAAATTTGTCGACCATGGACCATCACCCGATGCACATACATGGCCATGTGATGCTCGTTACGGAAACTGACGGCGGCGCTATTCCCGAGGCTGGACGCTGGCCGGAAATTTCCGTTCTCGTCCCCGTTGGCACGACGCGGACGGTCGAGTTTGTGGCAAACAACCCAGGCGATTGGGCGTTCCATTGCCACATGCTCCATCACGTCATGAACCAGATGGGCCATGGCTTGCCGAACATAATTGGAATCAAACGTGGCGATCTTGATAAAAAGGTTCGCAAATTTCTCCCCGGGTACATGACAATGGGCGATGAAGGCATGGCGGACATGGGCGATATGGGTATGAAAATCCCACCCAACAGCGTCCCGATGGTCGGCGCACCAGGCCCGCATGACTACATTACAATGGGCGGTCTCTACACGAATCTCAAAGTGCGCGAAAACCTCGGCGACATTAAGCCTGAGGATGGCAAAGATTTCCTCCATGGCGGCTGGTACGAAAATCCGCCGGGCACGCAGGCGATGCTTGCCAGCGAGGATGAACTTCGGCGTGACCTCGGCCAGATTCCTGAGGCAAAACCTTCCGGCAAACCGATGAAACATATGCACCATGGTTAATTCTGAAACGTCCATCCCATGAAAAAGCTTATTACTACATTCATTCTCGCGACGGTTTCGTTAATGGCCAGCTGCGCCAGCGATTTGGATAGTGCGTCCACTACCGGAGCATCACCTGAACCTACCCCAAGAACATATCTAAGTTCCGGCGACGAGGGTGGTTCCGACCTCGACGCTCCGCCGCCTCCGGTACCGAAGCCATTTACCACGCCCCTGCAATAGCAGCGGATAAGATACACGTGTTAACGTTGGGTTAGGTAACACTAATTCTCGCTTGAGAGCGGCGGGAACGGTAACGGCCGAAACAATAATGTGCGGCCGGGTTATGCTTTTCTTTATTCACCGATGCTGACAGGTTAACCTTCTGTTAGCCCATGCGCAGCATCGTCTGGAAAATCCGGGCTGTAACCTGAGCGGCTTCTTGAACGGTGATGTCGCGTCCTGCCTCGCGGCTGAGACTGGTCATTTCAACGCCATCGATACCGCACGGAGTGATGGATTGGAATCCAGACAAATCCCGGGCGACGTTCATCGCGAAGCCATGCATGGTGATCCATTTGCGGACGCCGACTCCAATCGAAATCATCTTTCGATTTTCCACCCACACACCGGTCAAACCTTCACGACGCGAGCCGCTTACACCGAAAGCAGCGAGGACCTGAATGAGCCACTCTTCCAGATTCCGGAGGTAAACATGCAGGTCGCGCGCGCGACGGTTAAGATCGATGATGGGGTAGCCGACCAACTGCCCGGGGCCGTGGAAGGTGGCTTGTCCACCTCGATTGGTTTGAATGACGGGATGGGGGAGGGCGGCGCTTCCGCCACGAAGGCTGGTTTGGTCCGGTGTGCGGCCGATCGTGTAAACCGGATCGTGCTCGAGCAGGAGAAGAGTGTCCTGTTCAAAGTTGGCCACGAGTTTTTCCTGTAAGGCAAGGGCTTCGAGATACCCGACACGTCCGAGCCAATAGGATTGCAGATTTTCAATCTCGGATTTCGAATTGCCGTCACACGCCTGTTCGCCATCTGGCAGTCCAATCCGCATTCCGAAATCTTCATTCCGAAATTCTTTCATATTGTTTCAGCCTCCATTTTTCGGGCAATCAGACTGGCTCGGGCCTGGAAGTGAGTGAGACCGATGGCAAGGGCATCGGCAGCGTCAGGGGGCGGCGTTTCGGTAAGGCCAAGCATTGCGCGAATCATGAAAGCGACCTGTTGTTTGTCCGCGCTGCCACTGCCGACGACGGCCTGTTTCACTTTACGCGGGGCATACTCGAAAATCGGAATGCCGTGACGCGAAATCGCAAGGATGGCGGCTCCTCGTGCCGCGCCGAGGGTGATCGCCGTGCGCAGGCTTTGGACGTAAATAACTCCTTCGACGGCGCAGGCTTCGGGTTGGTGTTTGGCAATCACGTCGGAAAGTCGCTCGTAAATGGCTACCAAGCAGCCGGATTGACGCCGTTTTACTGGATTGACGATGACGCCGTATTCCAAAGCAGCGGTTTTGTTGCTGGAAACCTGTTCGAGTACGGCGAAACCTGTCCCGCGTAGCGAAGGATCGACAGCGAGAAGTCGCATTTTGATCACCCGCCGATGGCGGTCATTACGCGTGACGGCTGGTAATTGTCCCGGAAGATGTGCTCGGCGGGTTTGACGGCGAGCGTTTCGCGGAAGATTCGAATCAGCTGCCCTTCGTCGATCCGGGGACGCAACCCTGGCATGAGGTCGGCTTCGAGGTGGTTGCCGAGGCAAGGCCGCAGTTTTCCATCGCAGGTTACGCGCATTTTGTTGCAGCGATCGCAAAAATGCAGATCGGTCAGCGCGCCGATGAAGCCCACGATGGCGCGTCGGCCAGGCAACCGGAAATATTTTGCCGGTCCCGCACCGTAGCTGCGCTCGATAGGAATCAGGTCGCCGAGCTTGCGTTGGACTTCGGCAGCTGGGAGAAAATTTTCTTCGCTAAGCATCTCGGTGAGGCTTACTGGCATCAACTCGATGAAACGGATGAGCATTTCGTTTTCTTCAGCGAAATCGATCAGCGCATCGATCTGGTCCTCGTTGCGACCGCGAATCAGCACGGTGTTGAGTTTGATCTTTTCAAATCCTGCGTCTTTTACCGCTGCGAGGCCATCAAGAACGGGTTCCAATTTCCCCGCTGTAATGGCCTGATAGCGTGAGGGTTCCAATGCATCGAGGCTGACATTCAGCGAGCGAAGCCCGGCTGCGAAAAGCGGTTTTGCAAGTTGCCTCAGACGCGTGCCATTGGTCGTCATGGAAACGTGCTGGATGCCGGGCGTTGCTGCCGCGTCAGCGACGATCTCAACGATATCCCGCCGGGCCGTCGGTTCGCCGCCAGTGATGCGGAGGCGTTTAACGCCGAGATCCGCGCCGGTTTTCATGATTGCCCGGAATTCCTGCCGCGTGAGCACATTCTCCCGTGGTAGCCAATCGTGGAAATCGCTGGGCATGCAATACAGACAGCGTTCGTTGCAGCGGTCGGTCACCGAAATCCGCAAATAATCCACAAGGCGTCCAAGCGGGTCGATCATTTCCATTTTAGCGATATCCTGGGCACGGTTCCTGCATTCCGGCAATCTCGTCGTCACGAATGGAACTGCAACTCTAAAGCCTGCGGTTTCCGCTTCCGTCTATGAATCTAATCCCGTAAAAAAGCACTCATGGCTATTTTAAAAGAGTTGTTTGGGCCCAGCAAAGAAGAAGTCTGGGAACAACTGTCGCAGGATATCGGCGGCGAATATTTCACCGGCGGCTTCTGGCTGGGCGAGAGTAAAGTTCGCGCTGAAGTTGGCGAATGGACCGTAACGCTCGATACGTATGAAGTCAGCGATACGGGAAGGACCTATCGCTACACCCGGCTTCGCGCCCCGTTCGTCAACAAAGACGGCTTCGTTTTCACCATTTATCGCGAAGGAATGTTCCGGGAAATGGAACATTTTCTCGGCGAAAGCGACGTGGAGGTTGGCCATCCGAAATTCGATGAAGCGTTCGTAATCAAAGGCAACAACGAAACGCAGCTAAAGGCGCTGTTTGCCAACGAGGAACTTCGGAAGCTTATCGAAGAACAGCCTGACATCTATTTCCACGTTAAAGACGACGAGGGCTGGTTCAGCAAAAAATACCCGGAAGGTGTGGATGAGCTTTGTTTCCAGGTCCACGGAGTCATCAAGGACGTCGAACGGTTGAAGCACCTGTATCAGCTTTTCGCCGTAACGCTCAACCAGCTGTGCCACATTGGCTCCGCCTACAAAGACGATCCCGAGCTGGTGATCTGACTCCCGGCAAGGTTTCAGGATTGGCGGGCCGTTTGTCAGGCGCCGGTCACGGCGCTTTGTGACGATCGTGCAATTTTTCGCACCGGATATTGCATTCGTGCATGACTTTACTAGGGTCGCGCATGACTGAATCCTGGGACATTCCGTCCGCTATTTCGCTTTACAACATCGATCGCTGGGGGAGCGGCTATTTCTCCATCAACGACAAGGGGAACATTAGTGTGATGCCCTCTAAAGATAACGCGAAAGCGATTGATCTCATGGAAGTTATCGACGATGCGCGGAGTCGCGGGCTGACGTTTCCGCTGGTCATTCGTTTCCAGGACTTGCTGCGCCATCGTGTGGAGACGATCAACAAGGCTTTTCAGGATGCCATTGCCTGGGCCGGCTACAAGAGCGTCTATAAAGGCGTCTTCCCGATCAAGGTGAACCAGCTCCGTGAGGTCGTCGAAGAGATCGTCGATGCCGGGTTGCCGCATCATTTCGGTCTGGAAGCCGGCAGCAAGCCGGAGCTGCTCGCGGCGCTCGCTGCGCATGAGGATCCGGAGAGTCTTATTATCTGCAACGGCTATAAGGATTCAGGCTTCGTGCGCGCTGCCCTGCTTGGCCTGAAACTCGGCAAACAGGTCATCATGGTTGTCGAAAAATTTGAGGAACTCCGCCAAATCCTTGCCATTTCCAAAGAGGAAAAAATTGAGCCGGCCATTGGTTTCCGTGTTCGCCTTCAGGCGAAGGGATCCGGCAAATGGGCTACCAGCGGTGGCGAAAATGCCAAGTTTGGCCTCTCCACTGCCGACCTTGTCGCTGCGTCGAATCTCCTCAAGAAAGAAGGACTTGCGCACTGCCTTCGGCTTGTCCATTTCCATGTTGGCTCCCAGGTCCCGGACATCGGCGTCATCAAACGGGCCGTTCGTGAAGCAGCTCGATTCTACGCGAAGCTCAAGAAAATGGGTCACGCAATGGGCTTTCTCGATGTCGGGGGCGGACTCGGAATCGACTACGACGGGTCGCGGACTTCCTTCGACAGTTCGATGAATTATTCGACGCAGGAATACGCGCGGGACATCGTTTATCACATTGCTGATGTGTGCGATTCGGAGGGGGTCGAGCATCCCGTTATCGTGAGCGAGGGCGGACGAGCCATTGTGGCGCATCACTCGGTGCTGTTGGTCGAAGCATTTGGCTCCATCGAAAAAAGCCCGACCAGCCGCCCCGTTGAGCTTGAAGCGGACGATCCTAAACCTGTCGCCGATATATTGGATATTCAGAGAACGCTTTCCCGGCAGAATCGCATGGAAAACTTGCATGATGCCCAACAGATTCGAGAACAGGCGCAGTCCATGTTCGACTTGGGGCTGCTCGAGCTGGAGCACAAGGCGAAGATCGACACGGTTTACTGGCAGATTGCGACCGAGATCGTGGCTCATTGCAAGGGGCTGCGTTATGTCCCGGAAGAAGTGAGAGAACTCGAAACGGCGCTGGGAGATCAGTTTTTGTGCAACTTTTCCGTTTTCCAGTCGCTCCTTGATCACTGGGCACTTGGACAGCTTTTTCCGGTCATGCCCGTGCATCACCTCGACAAACCACCGGAGCGCAACGCCACCTTGGCCGATATCACCTGCGATTCGGATGGGAAAGTTAGCAAATTTATCGATCTGGAAGACGTGAAAGGCACGTTGCCGCTTCACAAATTGGAACCAGGCAAACCGTATTACCTAGGTTTCTTCCTCATGGGCGCCTACCAGGATATCA
Organism: Chthoniobacterales bacterium; assembly: GCA_036524675.1. Taxonomy (GTDB): domain Bacteria; phylum Verrucomicrobiota; class Verrucomicrobiia; order Chthoniobacterales; family DASVRZ01; genus DATDAW01. The sequence goes on from DATDBU010000011.1 coordinate 28,001, forward strand.
TGGGCGACATCCACAATCTTTTTGGCCGTGTAAACGAGGCGCATGTTTTCCTCGACGAAGATGAGGAGGACGGTTTTTACATTGAGGAGACCATTGAAGGCAGCACGATCGGCACGGTGCTCGGTATGACCCAATGGGATCAGAACGAGTTGATCCGGCTGGTAAAGCTGCAAGTCGATGCGGCGATCAAGAGCGACCGTTTGAAGCCTAACGAAGCCATGCGTCTCCTGGGGAATTACGAAAAGGCGTTGAAGGATTACACGTATCTGACGTTCAACTGACCGTTCGTTTTTCAGGTTTCAGGCTTCAGCTTCAGATTCCACGTTGGAACGCTGGCGACCTATTCTGAAACTGAAAGCTTCTGAATTCTGAAAATTTATGCTTCGAGGCCGCTTTAAAACTGCAACGTCCGAAACACTCCGTAAATATTCCGAATCTGTTTCCTACGACTGGCGTTTGTTTCGCCACGACATTCGCGGCTCCATTGCCCATGCGACAGCCTTGAAAGCTGCGGGTTTGCTCACCCAAACCGAGCTGAGTGAAATCGAAGCGGGTTTGAAATCCATCGAAGCCGATATTTTGTCGGGCAATTTCGAATGGAAAATCGAGTTGGAAGATGTTCACATGAACATCGAATCGGAGCTTACGCGCCGCATCGGTGCTGCCGGAGGAAAATTGCACACGGCACGTTCGCGAAACGACCAGGTTGCCACGGATATCCGTCTGTATTTGCGGGATGAAGTCGCCGCGATCCAGAGAGGTATACACGATCTTCAGTCAGCTCTCCTTGCGCTAGGCGAAGCGAATGTGGAGGTGATCATGCCGGGCTACACGCATTTACAACGCGCTCAGCCGGTGCTATTTGCGCATCATTTGCTCGCTTATGTCGAGATGCTGAGCCGCGATTGGCAGCGGTTGCTGGACGCCGGCAAACGCATGAATGTTCTTCCACTAGGTTCCGGAGCGATCGCGGGCTCGACCATTACGCTTGACCGCGAGCTTGTCGCCCGATTACTCGGCTTCGACTCCGTTTCGCATAACAGCATGGACGCCGTGAGCGACCGCGATTTTGCGGTCGAAATCGTCTCTGCGCTGGCCCTTCTGGGGGCGCACCTGTCGCGTTTGAGTGAAGACGTCATTTTGTGGGCGTCCTCGGAATTCAAATTCATCACCCTCAGCGATGCTTACACAACGGGTTCCAGTCTCATGCCGCAGAAGAAAAATCCGGATGTTGCGGAGCTCACCCGGGGTAAAACCGGGCGTCTTTACGGAAACCTCATTTCGCTTCTGACCATACTTAAAGGCATTCCGATGACGTACAATCGCGACATGCAGGAGGATAAGGAACGGATTTTTGACTCCATCGACACGGTTAAAGCGGCGCTCGAAGTCTTTGCCGGGATGATGTCAGAAGTGACGGTTCATGGCGATCGACTGGCGGCATTGTCGGACGATTGGAATCTCATCGCAACGGATCTGGCCGATTATTTGGTGAAAAAAGGCGTTCCATTCCGTCACTCGCACGAAGTCATCGGAGGGCTGGTTGCATTGTGCAATGAACGTGGCTGCGGGCTGGCCGATTTAACCCTCGACGATTATCAAAAGGCGGCCCCTGCCTTCGACTCGGATGTTTATCCTCTCCTCAATCCACGCGCTTCGCTTGAAGCGCGTAAATCCATTGGCGCTCCGTCACCGGAAAATGTGCGTGCAGAGCTTGCTCGATGGCGCACTCTATTGGAGATCAAATAGTCATGTCTGGGAATCATCATACAAACTGGGTCTCCGATCCCCGCGTCAAAACTCCTGCGAATGAAGGTACTACAGCCGATCATCCCGGTTGGGAAACGGTCTCCCGCGAGCTGTGTTACGACGGGCGTTACGCCAAGGTCTTTCATGATGTCGTTCGAACTCCCAGTCGGCCGGAGGGAGTGATGTGGACCGTGGTGCGGCGAAAATATGCCGTCGCCGTTGCGCCGCGAACTGTGGATGAAAAGTGGTTGTTGGTGCATCAGGAGCGGATTGCGGTCCGACGCGCGATTTGGGAGTTTCCTGCCGGACAAATCGAGCCGGAAACGGAAGCTGGAGAGAATGGAGGCCCCGCGGCACATCAAACACTGATCCATGGAACAGTCTGGCGCGAGCTCCGGGAGGAAACCGGTTGGACGGAGGGTCCGCAATCGCGTTTGGAATCGCTGGGATTTTACTATTCATCTCCCGGTTTTACGGATGAAAACTGCCATCTCTTCTTTGCGGATCGTGTCGTTCAGCATGCGGAAGGATCTTTGCCGGACGAAAATGAACAAATCGTCGAGTGTCGGGCATTCTCTACGGAGGAATTGGTCGGAATGATTGCGACGGGTGAAATCCGCGATGCAAATACCCTGGCTTGTTTTGCGAGGCTGACAGCGCTCGGGAAAATTTAGGCAGTTCTGAAGAGTAAGGCGTGGAGAACTGCTCTGCGCCGGGTATGCCAGATTTTCAGACGCCGAATCTCGTTCCTGATTCCAGCCGGTATCCCCGCAGAAAATCTTTAGCGGACATGCGGTTTCTACCTTCGGGCTGGACTTCGAGCAGCTCGAGAGCGTTTGAGCCTGTGGCGAGGATTAATCTGGATTTTTCCAACGAAAATGCTTCGCCCGGTTGACCGGACATCGATTCGACGGCTGCTCGATGAATCTTTAACTTCCTTCCGTCCGGCAACGTCGTAAATGCACCAGGCCAAGGGTTCATGGCGCGGACCTGGCGCTCGATGAAATCAGCCGGCTGGGTCCAATCGATCCGCCCGGAATCCCTGTCGAGCTTTCCGCAATGTGTTGCCTGCGCATTGTCCTGTGGAATCCGTTCCGCCTTCCCCGTAACAATCTGACCCAGAGCTTCCTCCAGGATGCCCGGCCCGATGAGTGCCAGGCGATCGTGCAATTCCCCCGCGGTTTCTGTCGGCCCGATTGAAATCTCGCGTTTCAAAATCATGTCGCCCGTATCGAGGCCTGCGTCCATTTGCATCACAGTGATGCCGGTCACGCCCTCGCCTTCCAGAATTGCGGCATTGATCGGGGATGCACCTCGGAATTTAGGTAGCAGCGACGCATGCAGATTCAGGCAGCCCAGCGGAGGCATCTTGAGCAGCGTTTGTGGTAGGATCTGACCGTACGCCATTACTACGATGATCTCAGGCTCCAAAGCGCGGATTTCTTCAAGCGCTTCGGGCAAACGGACTTTTACAGGCTGCAAAACCGGGATGCCCGCCTGGGATGCAAGAGACTTCGTCCGTGGTGGCGTCAAAATCTGGCGTCGTCCGACCGGTTTATCCGGCTGTGCGACAACTCCAACGAGTTCATGTTTCGGCGTCGCAATCAGCCATTCGAGCGTGGGTATCCCGATTTCGCCCGTGCCCATGAAAACGACCCGCATCTTCGAAATTACAAACCTCCCATGCCGAGTCGAAGCTGACCAGTCTGCGGCCGGCGCCGCTGTTGGGCCGCCGTAACGACCTTTTCAGCAGCCGTCACTTCACGCTGGCCCAGCGAATCGCCACAATGCTTACAGAGATAATCGAAAATTTCTTTCCCAGGCAGCACGAGCAGGAGTCGTTCGCGCACGGGCATGGCGTTTTTGCAGCGGTTACAATAGAGACTTGAAGCAGTAAGAGATTCGAATTGTTTCATCGATTGGCGAAGATCAAAATTTCGCTTGGGGCAGGATGCTCTCGTCGCGAAGAGTCTGAAGGATATCGAAGAGAACGGTGACCGGTGCCTGGCGCGCATCGATGGTCTTGACCAGATCCTTCCCGTAATGCTCGATCAGCGGCCGGCTTTCGGCCAGATAGGTTTTAATTCGTTTTGCGATCACTTCATCGGAAGCGTCGTCGAGGCGATTGTCTTTAAGCGCTCGCTTCTGGAGGCGTTTGGCGAGTTCGTCATAGTTGGTGCCGACCGACAAATGGAAAACGCGCACGACCTCGATTAGCGTTTCCATCAAATTTGCTTGGGCCACATTGCGGGGAATTCCATCCAGCACCAAAAAATCAATGTCCGGCTTGAAGGTGTGTGAACTCACCACGTCCTGGATCCGCGCCTGCCAGAGTTGCACTGTCACTTCATCCGGTACGAGTTTCCCTTTGCTTGAGTATTCGAGGAATCGTTGTCCCAGGGGTGTCCGGGTATCGAGCGAGCGGAAGACGTCGCCGCACGCGCAATGAAAAAAACGAGGAATCGTGCCGAGCGTATGGCCTTGAGTGCCTTTGCCGCTGCCTGGCGCACCGAAAATGAGAATGGTCTTGTAACGCATGTGTTCCAACTGTGGGAGGAACGGCAAAGGTTCCCGCGGTTGACGGCAGTCGCAAGCCCAAAAACAACTTGTAAATGACGAATCCTGCGTCATGCAGGGCGTGAAACCGTGCGGGGATTTCAATCCGACCACTCCTTCCTTGACAGAAAGACCTTGGAAAATAGGTTTGCGCGATCTTCCAGCCTCGCTGGTACCGATCTGCCTACCATGTCCATTCCTCGTTTTGCGCGCCCCTTATGCAGCCTCATCCTCGGCCTTTCGTTGGCTGGTTCCGCCTTGGCAGATCCCGAAGTGCTTGATGGGATCGCCGCTGTGGTCAACAAGGAGGTAGTTACGTTTTCCGAGGTGCGCGAAATCGTTGCGAGCCGCGAGCGGTCGCTTCGCAGCATGTACACCGGGCAAAATCTGGATGAGAAAATTAAGCAGCTCCGCCTTGCTGCGCTCCAGGAGCTGATTGACCGGCAATTGATCATCCAGGATTTCAACAAGAACGGCTATAAGCTCCCGCCGTATGTCATTGATGAGCACATCAAGACGATTATCCGGGAAGAGTTTGGTGGCGATCGTGCAGCGTTCGTGCGCACGCTGCAGGCTCAAGGCTATACGCTCACGAAGTTCAAGGAAGCCGAGCGCGACAAGATCATCGTCCAGGCCATGCGCGCTCAAAAAGTGAAGGTCGATACGGCCGTTTCGCCCGTGCAAGTCCGGGAATATTACGACAAGAACCGCAGAGAATTTGCCACAAACGAATCGGTACAACTCCGAATGATCGTTATTTCTGCCGAACCCGTGGATGGCTCGGGTAACCCGCAGTCACAGCGGCGTCTGATAGAAGAAATTCGCCAAAAGGCCAAAAACGGAGCGAACTTTGCCAAGCTCGCGCAGCTTTATTCGCAGGATAGTTCCGCGGAAGTCGGTGGGGACTGGGGTTGGATCGATAAAAAGACGCTCAATCCACAAATGACGGAGATTGCATTTGGCTTGCCAACGGGTGGTGTGAGCGAAGTCTTTGAGATGGCAGGCAATTATTATCTGCTCAAGGTGGATGCACGAAAGGAGCCGATTTATGCGCCTTTTGATCAGGTCAAAGGAGCCATCGAAAACAAGCTGAAGCAAATCGAACGCCAGGAAGCTACAGAGAAATGGCTCAAAACGTTGAGAGATAAAGCCTATATCAAGCGGTTTTAGCCTGGCTCGGGGAGGAAAGAGGCATTTTTCGACGGAAATGCGAAGGATCAAACTTGCTGTCACGCTGGGCGATACGGCTGGAATCGGACCAGAAATCGTTCGAGCCGGGTTGAAAAGCGTTCCGGAGGACGTTGAGATTCGCCTGCTGGGCGAATTGCCTTCGGCAATTTGCGGGCATCCCACCATTGAGACCGCCAGGAGCGCCGTCAAGGCATTGGAAGAGGCCGCGCGGCTGGCGGTCTCTGGCGAAGTGGATGGCGTCGTCACGGCGCCTGTAGGCAAGCATCAGCTTTACGAAGTGGGTTTTCCGTTTTCGGGGCAGACGGAATTCTTTGCTGCACGTGCCGGCGTGGAAAATTTCGCCATGTGCCTCACCGGTCGCGGGCTAACGGTGGCGCTTGTGACCGTCCATGAACCGCTTGCAAAAGTTGCCGGATTGCTTCGACGCGATGAAATCGTACGCGTCGGTAAATTGCTGGCGGATCATGTGCGCCAACGCGGATTAGCGTTGCCAAGGATCGCGGTCGCCGGACTCAATCCGCATGCGGGCGAAGGCGGCTCGATCGGCCGCGAGGAGATCGACATCATTGCCCCCGCTATTGCCGATCTTAAATCCTTGGGAGAAGCCATTTACGATGGGCCGTTTTCGCCTGATACGATTTTCCACCAAGCTGTTCGAGGCGGCTGGGACGGCGTCCTCTGCATGTATCACGACCAGGGCCTCATTCCGCTCAAACTCCATGCGTTTGACGAAGGGGTGAATGTTACGCTCGGATTACCGTTCGTTCGGACCAGTCCGGATCACGGCACTGCCTTTTCGATTGCCGGTAAAGGACTCGCGGATCCTTCCAGCATGATCGCCGCGATTGGTCTGGCCGTTGAGCTTATTCGACGTTCTTCTTCGCCGTGTTAGCCAGCTTATCCTCGATCACGGGATACAGATTGGATGGTATCGAACGGCTGCGGTCCGCTGCCGGGCGTTTGGGCGGGAACCAATACAGGGAAGAGGCAGAGAATCGCAAGAATGAGCAGCCTTTCGTGGCACCTTATCCTGGACGTCGTCCGGAGAGCATTCGCTCGATAAAGCTGGTGTCGAATTCTCCGCGCTGGAAATCGGGGTTTTTCATGATCTCAAGCTGAAAAGGGATCGTCGTTTGGATGCCGGTGATGATGAATTCGTTCAACGCGCGTTGCATGCGCATGATGGCGTTCTGGCGGTGGGCGCCGAAAGTGATCAGTTTACCGATCATCGAATCGTAGTTTGGAGGAACTATATAGCCGGCATAGGCATGCGAATCGATCCGGATTCCACGCCCGCCAGGCGCGTAATAAAGGTCGATTTTTCCCGGTGACGGCTGGAAATTGCGGGCCGGATCCTCGGCGTTGATGCGGCATTCAATGGCGTGTCCGACGGGCTTGGCGTTAACGACGTGCGGGGAGAGATGTTCACCGGCCGCTATGAGGATTTGTTCCTTCACCAGGTCGCATCCGTAGACCTCTTCGGTCACAGGGTGTTCGACCTGGATGCGGGTGTTCATTTCCATGAAGTAAAAATTGCCATCACGATCCACGAGGAACTCCATGGTGCCGGCGTTTTCGTATCCGACGGATTCTGCGAGAGCGATTGCGGCTTTGCCCATGCGATCCCGGAGGTCCGCGTTTAAAATCGGGGAAGGGCATTCCTCCACGATTTTCTGGTTACGCCGCTGGATGGAGCAATCGCGCTCGCCCAGATGCAGGACGCGTCCGTGAGAATCGGCGAGAATTTGAAATTCGATGTGATGCGGCTGTTCAATCAGCTTCTCGATGTAAACCCCAGGATTGCCGAACGCCTTTTCCGCTTCGAGCCGCGCAGCGTGGTAACCCTGAATCAGACTGACCTCGTTATGTGCCATGCGCATGCCGCGTCCGCCGCCGCCCGCCACGGCCTTGATCATGACGGGGAATCCGATCTTTTTTGCGACTCTTTCCGCTTCCGCCTCGCTTTGGACGATGCCGTCGCTTCCCGGCGACACAGGGACGCCAGCTTTGATCGCATATTCACGGGCGCTATTTTTGTCGCCCATCGCCCGGATGGACGCCGGCTTGGGACCGATAAACTTGATGTTGCAGCTCTCGCAGACCTCCGCGAAGTGCGCATTTTCCGCCAGGAAACCGTATCCTGGGTGGATCGCGTCGATGTCGGCAATTTCGGCAGCACTGATGATGCGATCGATTTTTAGGTAGCTCTCCGCACTCGGTGCCTGGCCGATGCAAATGGCCTCGTCGGCTAGTTGCACATGGAGCGAGTCCGCGTCAGCCTCGGAATAAACAGCGACCGTAGCCACGTTGAGTTCGCGGCATGCGCGGATGATGCGGAGGGCGATTTCGCCGCGATTGGCGATCAGGATTTTTCGAAACATCGTTGGGGTTTTTCCTTCCGAATCGCCGAGTTAACGAAATGTAAACCGCTGCAGAAGACTCATTTAATCTTAAAGAGTGCCTGCCCGTATTGGACCGGTTTGCCGTTTTCCGCGAGGATTTCTGTAATGATGCCGCTGACTTCAGCTTTGATTTCGTTCATCACTTTCATCGCTTCGATAATGCACACGACCGTATCTTCAGTGACGCGGTCGCCCACGCCCACGAAGGGACTTGCTTCGGGCGAAGGAGCCCGGTAAAAGGTTCCGACCATCGGTGATGAAATCTCCTTGCCACCTGTAGCCGGAGCAGCGCCGCCCTCTGATGTCGTTGTTGAACTTGTTGTGGCTGCAACCGTTGGAATCAGGGTTGCCGCAGAAGCAACTGCCGGCGTCGCCGCAGTGGAGACGACAGGCTGGAAATCCGTGCCTTTCTTGAGAGTGATCTTGAAATCGCCGTTCTCCATCTTGAAAACGGAGAGGTCGTTTTTTTTCATCAAATCGATGAGGGCCTTGATGTCTTTTAAGTCCAATGCGGGGTCTCCTGGTTTGGTAAAAATAGAGCACGCACGCTAAGCTTGGGTTTGGGGGTTGGTCAAGCCGTCATCAAAGGCTGTAAATTGAGGCTTTTCATCGCGCCATTGAGTCACAACATTGGCGCTTGTTCCTGCGGGCAAGCGGATCATAATGGCGTTGTCCAGCTATGGATGTCCGGTAAACTCGTATGGCTCCGCCGGATTTAAAAGGGGCCAAAGTCTCGTTAATTAACTCGAACTCATCTCCAAACCTCATTATCCCATGGGTCTTCTATCCACTATTCTGTCAGCCGTCTTCGGCAAGAAAACCGCAGCCCCAGCAGAAGCTCCCGCCGCTCCGCCTGCCGATGTCACGATTACGGTTCCTTCTACCGCGCCGGAGGTCGATGTCGACGCGATTCTGATCGATCTGGCTGCAAAAAGCGGCGAAGATCTCGACTGGAAACGCTCAATTGTTGACCTCCTGAAGGTTCTCGGCATCGACAGCAGCCTTGCCAATCGGAAAGCGCTCGCCGCCGAGCTCAATTACACGGGTGACACAAACGACACCGCCACGATGAACGTCTGGCTGCACAAACAAGTCGTTAAGAAATTCGCCGAAAACGGCGGCAAGGTCCCGGCTAGCTTGCTGGACTGAGCCAGTTTTGATTTTGCAAGTTAACTGCAAGCCCGTTGAAAGAGCTAAAGTAGAGCTTTCAGCGGGCTTCGTGCATAACAGCATCTCTACATCGCGAGAAAATTCTTTAGCAGCCTTTTCCCTTCGAGGGTGAGAATAGATTCGGGATGGAATTGCACTCCGTGAATGGGATATTCCTTGTGCCGCAGGCCCATGATTTCGCCCTCGGCGGTCTCCGCGGTAATGGTTAGCTCGGCAGGGAGGGAGTGGCGTTCCACGAGGAGAGAGTGATAACGCGTTGCTTCGAAAGGATTAGGAAGGCCATCGAAAACACCCTCGCCGTTGTGCAAGATGGGCGAGGTTTTTCCATGCATAAGCCGGCCGGCGCGTATAACGTTGCCTCCGAAAACATCACCGATGCATTGATGCCCGAGGCAGACGCCTAACAATGGAATCTTTGGCCCGAATTCGCGGATGACTTCGTTGCTGATTCCGGCTTCGCGAGGCGTGCAGGGACCTGGGGAAATACAGATGCGTTCAGGGGCGAGCTCCTTGATTTCGTCGATGCCGATCTCGTCGTGGCGTTTGATGATCATCTCTGCGCCAAGCTCGCCGAAATATTGCACGAGGTTGTAGGTGAAAGAATCGTAGTTATCGATGACTAACATCATGGCTTGTTCTCCAATTGCTGTGCCCGGGCGAACGCTTTCATGAGTCCCATCGCTTTGTTAACTGTCTCTTGATACTCCCCTTCCGGAGTCGAATCCGCGACAACGCCGCCGCCGGCTTGCACATAGGCCCTGCCGTCCTTCAGGATCGCGGTGCGTAACGCAATGCAGGAATCCGAATTTCCATCGAAACCAAAATAACCGACGGCGCCCGCGTACGTACCGCGTTTGTTTTTTTCCAGCTGATTGATGATCTGCATCGCGCGCACTTTCGGCGATCCCGAGACCGTTCCAGCCGGAAAGGTTGCTCGCAAAACATCGTAGGCGCTGCGGTCGCCGCGCAACGTGCCGACCACGTTGGATACGATATGCATCACGTGACTATAACGCTCGATCGTCATGAAGTCCGTAACGCGCACAGAGCCATATTCGGCAATGCGCCCGACGTCGTTGCGCGCTAGATCGACGAGCATGAGGTGTTCGGCGCGCTCCTTTGGATCAGCGAGGAGATCGCGTGCGTTTTGCTCGTCTGCCTCTTCGGTCTCGCCGCGAGGCCGGGTGCCTGCGATGGGTCGAATCTCGACTTTGCCGTTGGTGAGCCGAACATGAACTTCGGGCGAGCTCCCCACCAGCGCAAAGTCGGGTGAAAACCGGAAGCAAAACATATAAGGCGACGGATTCACCGACCGGAGCGACCGGTAAAACGTGAGCGGGTCACCGGTAAACGGTGTTTCAAATCGCTGCGATGGAACGATCTGGAAGATATCTCCTGCGTGGATGTATTCGTGGCTCTTGCGAACCATCGCTTCGTATTCCGCCTTGGTCGTGTTGCTGGACGGGACGACCGGGGTAGTCGGCGTAAGCGTGTTGATTGGCGGCAAATGCGCGGGTTTTGCGAGCTTTTCGAGGATGGCATCAATACGTTTCCCTGCGTCGTGATAGGCCGCGACCGGGTCGGCGCCCGGAGGAACGAACGCGTTGGCCACGATCTGGAGTTTGCGCCGGCGATGATCAAAAATCAGAAGCGTATCGGTGACGAGAAACCGTGTTTCCGGCAGGCCAAGATCGTCCGGAGGCGCATCGCCGACGGTTGGTTCGAAAAAACGAACCGCGTCGAATGTAATGAATCCGACCGCACCGCCGGTAAACCGTGGCAACGCCGGATCCGGGACGGGTTTATAACGCGACATGAGCGTTTCGAGATCGGCCAGCGGGTCGCTGGTTGTCTCGAAGACTCGGGCTTCGCTGTTCTCGATGATTCGGATTTCGCGACCCCGGCTTTCAAAAACGACCGCTGGACCGGAGCCCAGGAAAGAATAGCGCCCGACCTGGTCGTTGATCTCTGCGGATTCGAGCAGGAACGTATTTTCTCCGGTGTCGATTTTTTGAAAGGCCGAAACCGGTGTCTCGAAATCGGCTACGAGCTCCGTATAAACCGGGATGAGATTTCCCTGACTCGTTTTGGCGAGAAAGGCGTCCAGCGATGGACTCAACGGAGTCGTGGCTGAGGAAGAATTCATACAGCGTGATAGACGTCGTGAGGATCAAACACTTTTTCCTCCGGAACTTCCATGGCTTGCCCTTGGGTGTCGAGCTGCTGGAAAAAACAACTGACGTGTCCCGTGTGGCATGCGGCGACTTTTTGCCGGACCTCGAAAAGCAGCGTGTCGCGGTCGCAATCGATGAACCACCGGACCACCTCCTGTGTGTGGCCGCTTCTTTCGCCCTTCAGCCACGATTTGTTCCGGGAACGACTCCAGTAGTGCATCAGGCCGGTCTTCAAGGTTTTTTCAATGGAAGAGGGATTCATCCAGGCCATCATCAGCACGCGACCCGTGGGCACTGGCGTGTCGCTGACCTCTTGAATAATGGCGGGGATCAGTCCTTTCGAGTTGTATTTAAAGTCGAGATTCATGGATTGAGATGGGATCAGGGGATGACGGAGAAGAAGGTGTGCGGAGACGGGTCGAGCTTGACCAAATCACGCGAGACCCGAACCGGTAGAGACCTGGTCGGAAGATTACCAATGCCACCAATGGATGTGAAGGGGCGACCGCACGATGTGTATTTATGCGCGGTGGATTCATGTTGGCAAGCGGCTATTTTGGGGCAGCGGCGGGACGGGGTTACAGGGCCCGCACCTAGTTGTTTCGAGAAGAAACCTCATCGACTTTTGCCGGAAGAGGATTAGCGTCGGCTCCCAACCTTTTCGATGAATTACCTGGTCCATTCTTTTATTGCCATTTTGATCCGTGTGAGCGGCAACACACTGGTTTGCGACGAGCAGACAACGATCGAAGAGCTCTTCAGCGATGATTTTGATTCGGTGGATTTCGAACTGGCCAAGTGTGCATTTGAAGCGACGCACAAGGTGCTTTTCATCGAACCCTCCGACGAAGCGGAAAGCGAAGAATACCTCAAGTACACGGTCGAGGATTATATTGAACGCTGTATCGATACGACGGAGCAAACCGACCCGATGTTTGTCACGGAACGTTTTCTGATTTTCCAGGAAGCCCTCGAGGATGCGCTGAATGAGAGCGACGATTTTGACCGGCCCTAGTTGCTGGCAAATGCTGCAGCGTTTTTACCTTGTCGATTCCGAGGAATAGACTGCGGCGTAATTTTCCTTGGCGCCACATGGGCTCAGCCCTAGGATGTTGATATGGACAGAGCAGTCGCCCCCGCCGCTTACGACTCCAAAATCGAAGGGAACATCATTTTCACCAAGCTGGATTCCGCCATCAACTGGATGCGTAAGAATTCACTGTGGCCAATGCCGATGGGACTCGCCTGCTGTGCGATAGAGCTGATGGCTACAGCGTCGTCCCGGTTTGATATCGCGCGGTTTGGTGCCGAAGTAATGCGGTTTTCCCCGCGACAGGCCGATGTGATGATTGTTGCGGGAACAGTCACTTACAAAATGGCGCTCGCGGTCAAACGAATTTGGGATCAGATGCCGGAGCCCAAATGGTGCATCGCGATGGGCGCGTGTGCGTCGAGTGGCGGTATGTATCGCAGCTACGCCGTATTGCAGGGGATTGATCAATTGATTCCCGTGGATGTGTATGTTTCCGGGTGTCCGCCGCGGCCAGAGGCGTTGCTCGACGGCCTGATGAAATTGCAGGACAAAATCATGAAGGAACCCGCCCTGAATGATCAAAAACGCGCGTTGCGGGAGCCTGAACTGGTATGAGTCATCTCGTCGACGTAGTGACCGCGCTGGAAGCGGAATTTGGTGCCGCAATTTTGAAGAAAGCGGAGTTCCGTGGAGAAGTGACGCTCGTTTTCGAAGGCAAATCGCTGAAGCCGGCTTTGAAACTGGCCAAGGAAAAGCTCGGGTTTAACTTCCTCCTGGATATATCCAGCGTTGATAATTTTGGCGACGAACCGCGATTTGAAGTCGTTTACGAGCTGTACTCCCTGGCGAATGGAACGCATCTTCGGCTGAAACGGACAGTTTCCGAGGATCATCTGGAAGTACCTACGGTCAGTGATTTGTGGCCAACTGCCGATTGGCATGAGCGCGAGGTTTTCGACATGATGGGTATTAGCTTTTCCGACCATCCGGATCTGCGCCGCATCCTGATGTGGGATGGGTATCCGTATTTTCCGCTGCGCAAGGATTTTCCGCTTGCCGGGCGGCCGAGCGAGATGCCGGAAGTGGCGTTTACAAAACCAGCTCCTCTGAATGGTGGACCGTTTGTGACTTCACCGAGCTCGGCGACCGTGAAAGACCGCGAGCCGCGGTCGAAGGAGATCGAGTAATCGGGCGATGGCGCGCGTTTGAACGACGGCGAATGAAACGCCAGAAGCTACGCAGCATCGATCGATGGTCGGTCTGCATCGTGAGCAACACGGCTTGAATCTGAAATGAGCCGGCGCGACGAAATAGGCGGGACTTCTTAATTCATCCTTCCTAATTCTTAATTTTTCTAATGATTGACCGTTATTCCACCCGCCGTATGCGCGATCTCTGGGCCGAGGAGCGCAAATTTGGTTTTTGGCTCGAAATTGAAACGCTGGCCTGTGAAGGCATGGCGCAGCTCGGCCAGATTCCAGAAGCAGATGCCGCAGAAATCCGCGCCAAAGGTAAATTTGACATAGGAGAGATCAACGAAATCGAAAAACGCACGAATCACGACGTCATCGCGTTTCTCGAAAACGTCGCGTCGTACGTTGGGCCAGCCGCGCGTTGGATTCATCAGGGGCTGACGTCGTCGGACATTCTCGACACAACACTCGCGGCGCAGATGAATATTTCCTGCGGCTACCTGCTGGAAGCGCTGGAAAAGCTGCGCGCCACCGTGGAGAAAAAGGCAATCGAATACAAGCGCACGCCGATGATCGGCCGCAGCCATGGCATTCACGCGGAGCCTATCACTTTTGGGCTGAAATTGGCTTTGATGTTTGACGAGTTCGGCCGTGCCATCGAGCGTCTCACGCAGACCCGCGAGCGAGTGCGCGTGGGAAAACTCAGCGGCGCTGTTGGGACGCATGCCCACCTGGATCCCAAAATCGAACAGTATGTCTGCGAAAAAATGGGTCTGAAAGCGGCGGTTCTTTCTACACAAGTCATTCAACGCGACCGCCACGCGGAATTCATGACCACACTTTCGCTCATCGCATCCAGCATCGATCGTTGGGCGACGGAATTTCGGCATCTCCAGCGGACCGAAGTGCTCGAGGCCGAAGAATATTTCTCGCCGGGTCAGAAGGGTAGCTCGGCGATGCCGCACAAGCGGAACCCGATTACGGGCGAACGCCTTTGCGGATTGGCCCGTGTCATTCGTGGCAATGCGGTGGCGGCGCTGGAAAACGTCGCGCTCTGGCACGAGCGTGATATCAGCCACAGCAGCGTCGAGCGCGTCATATTGCCGGACTCATGCAACCTGATGGATTACATGTTGGGGAAACTGGCTTCGCTGGTGGAGGGGCTGCACGTTTATCCCGAAAATATGGACCGTAATCTCCGGATTACGAAGGGCCTGTATTTCAGCCAGAGCGTCTTGCTGGAGCTGACAAAGAAGGGGCTGGAGCGGAAAGCCGCCTATGAGGCTGTCCAGCGCGCGGCGATGAAAACGTGGGCTGGCGACGGCCAACTCCAGGAGAATCTTGCCGCCGAACCAGAAGTCGCCGCGCATCTGTCTCGCGATGAGATCGACGCGGTGTGTTCGCTGGATCGGCACTTTGCGCACGTCGATGGGACATTCAAGGCATTGGGATTGGAATGAACTGCAGACTCGGTGATTGACGGGGCGGAAGTTTTCCGGGGACGGGCTACATGGATAGCCCGCCGTCGACCGTCAATACCTGGCCGGTGATGTACCGTGCCTCGGCCGACGCTAGAAATGCGACGGCAGCAGCGATGTCGGCGCCTTCGCCAAACGTGCCTAACGGGATCTGCGTCTGAACGTTTTTCTTCAGATCGTCCGAAAGCACGTCGGTCATATCGGTCGTGATAAATCCTGGGGCCACTACATTTACCGTGACTCCGCGACTGGCTACTTCGCGTGCAAGCGATTTGCTGAGTCCGATCAAACCTGCTTTGCTTGCGGCATAGTTGACCTGGCCTGCCGTTCCCATCAATCCGCTTACGGAGCTGATGTTAATGACGCGGCCTTTGCCGGACTTCATGAGCGAACGAAGCAACGGCTGAATGAAATTGAAGGCGCCTTTGAGATTCGTATCGATTACGGCGTCCCAATCTTCTTCCGACATCCGGAGAGCCAGCCGGTCGCGCGTTACGCCGGCGTTGTTGACCAGGATATCGACATGGCCGAAGTCGGCGACGATCTTCTGGCAAACGGCAGCTGCAGCGTTCGCGTCGGCGACATCGACCGCATAAGGCTTGGCTGCATCTGGATTAGCAGCGTTGATGGCGTCGGCTGTCTTTTGAGAATTGGATTCGGAACGACTTACGACAGCGATTTTGGCGCCTTCTTCTGCGAAGCGCCGGGCGATGGCTTGTCCGATCCCGCGTCCGGCTCCGGTTACGACTGCAATGTAGTTTTCAAATCTTTTCATACGGAATTTGTGGGGAGAGCGACTGAAGACTGAAAAACGCGCTCTGAAAATCAAAAAAACATGCAACATTCAACCCATCCGGGTTGTCCATTGCTTGCGTATTGAATCTGAAACCGAGCTTCCTCCGATATGCCTAACTATCTTTCCCACACATCTCTGCCCGTGAATGTCGACTCTACCGAACGCTGGATTTCCGGTGTTGGTGGACTTGTATTGGTTGCTCTGGGTGCATCAAGACGCGGTCCACTGGGTTGGCTGACAGCAGCTGTCGGTGGTGTGCTCGCGGCTCGCGGTGCGACAGGATATTGCCCCTATTACGATGCAACCACCGTCAACAAGGTCACCCATCACCGTGGTTTTCACGTGGATGAATCGATCTGGATCGACGCACCGTATGATCAACTGTACGCGTTTTGGCGGGATGTGGAAAACCTGCCGCGCGTTTTCGCTCATCTTCGCGAAGTCGAAGCGTTGAACTCGCACTTTTCGCGGTGGTCAGCCACGGCTCCCGGCGGTTTTACCGTCGAATGGGACACGGAGATTATTAACGAACATCCGGGTGAAATGATAGCGTGGCGTTCTGTCCCGGGCTCGAAAGTGCATACAGCGGGGACTGTTCGTTTCTCCGAGGAATATGGCGGGACGCGCGTGCGGTTGAGTCTGCAACTCGATCCTCCCGGTGGTGTTCTGGGGACCCTCGTGGCTCGGCTGTTGGAGGATCCGAAGCGGGAAGTGCAGAATGATTTGCGGAATTTTAAGCAGGTAATGGAAGATCGCAGCGGCGTCGATTCCGGCGTCACTACGGTGTGATTCTGAAAACCCAACGGGCTGGCCTCAGGAAAACTGAGGATGTGCCTGCAATTTTTCGTAGTCTTCGGATGAAATAGGACCGCGCGCCGCCGGAAGCGGGCGGGCGTTCGTGGAGGCGCGGACTCGTTTTTGAAGCCAGTCCCTGTTCAACGGGCGATCCAGCAAGGCGGCGGACGTTGCAGCGACGGTGGTTTCTTCCTTTTCGCCGGTTGCCGCGCCAATGCCGACGTAAAAGCCGGAAAGCAAGAGTGTTACGCGAACAGCCGTGGAGCGGCTGTAGCTGGACAGGGTCGCAGGTTTGACCATGATGCGGCGGAGCGCGGTGAAATGATCAAGCGACCACATCTCCGGGTTGCTGCTTGGAGAATACGGGTCGTACATCACCGCATCAGGGGTTGGTGCGACATTCCGATGCAAAGCTTGGAAATCGTCCAAGTGCAAACGCCATGAGAGCCGGTCGTTAATAGCCACCTGGCCGGTGGATTTCAGCTTACGGACAACGGTCGCCCACGGCTTGAGGTATGTCAGCGTATCGAGATTTGCCAGGCCAAACTCGAGAGGCTCCAGCGAGCGTTCGAAACTGTGCAGTTCACAGCGGCCTGGAGATTTCAACGCCACAAGGAAGTTCAACGCCGCGATTGCGTTTGCCGCCGCGCCAAGGCCTACGTCCCAGATGATGAAATCGTTGTCTGCCTTGATCCGTTCCCCCAGTTTTTGCGAAGTTAGATGGACGGCTTCTGCTTCGGCAATGGGGCCGATTCCCGGATGAAATGTCTCGCGCGTAGCCAGATCGCGCAGCGTGAAGAGTCCATCCCGAAGGGAGACGATTTCGAAACTCACAGCCACTTCTTGTGTTTAAAGAAAGCGACCATACCGACGGCGATCGCTGCGAATGCGGCAAGGCAGATGGGATAACCCCAAGGCTGGTATAACTCCGGCATACTCCATTTTCCTGCGTCCTTGTCGAAATTCATGCCGTAAACTCCGGCGATAAATGTCAGCGGCAGGAAAATGGAAGACAGCACGGTGAGCACACGCATGATTTCGTTCGTCCGCATGCTAACGCTCGAGAGATAGATATCCATAATCGACGACATCAACTCGCGATAGTTTTCGACGATGTCGATAATTTGAATGGAATGATCGTAGCAATCCCGTAGGAACGGCTTGGTGGCTTCTCGGACTAGATTGGCGTCGTCGCGGGTCAGTGCAGAAATGATCTCGCGCTGCGGCCAGGCTCCGCGGCGCAGATGGACGAGGCTGCGCTTGTATTCGTGGAGCTTGGCGACCGTTTCCTGTGTCGGGTTCTCGAGGACTTCGGTCTCAAGATCCTC
This sequence comes from Chthoniobacterales bacterium, assembly GCA_036524675.1. Taxonomy (GTDB): domain Bacteria; phylum Verrucomicrobiota; class Verrucomicrobiia; order Chthoniobacterales; family DASVRZ01; genus DATDAW01. The sequence goes on from DATDBU010000011.1 coordinate 45,866, forward strand.
TACGAGGTCCCCAATGCATTCGAGAATCGGAAAGTAGTGATCAATAATGGAATCGATAATGGCGTAGGCGAGATAGTCGCTGCCAAATCCCCGCGCTAGACCGTCGCTGCGCCGCAGACGCTGCCGGATGGGATCGAAGAAATCGCCGCCGGCTTCCTGAAAGGTCAGCACATAATCGCGTCCGACGAAAATGCTGATCTGTTCGAAGACCAATTCTCCATCCTGGTCGCGATAAGCCATCTGCAGAACGACGAAGTAATGATGGTCGTATCGTTCGATCTTGGGGCGTTGCCCTACGTTAAGGACATCTTCGAGCGCGAGAGGATGCAGGCCGAAAGTGTGACCGAGATCTTTCAGGAGATCGACATCTCCCAGGCCGTCTATGTTGATCCAGGTGATGCGGCCATTGTCGCGGTACTCCTCGGCTTCCAAGGCAGAAACCAGGCATTTTTCGTCATACGTTTCCTGGTCGTACTCGATAAGGGTGACAACGGGCGTGCCCGTACTTGGCGCAATCAGTGTGGCTGGAGCGGTGCCGGGGAGATGGTATTTGAAGCTGATCATTGATGGAACGACGAATGACGAATGACTAATGACTAATGTCCAAAATGACTCCTGTTGACGGTAGCTCTTTCATTGAAAATTCGTCATTCGCCGTTCGTCATTCACTTTGGTCCCTTCCAGCGCGCGGCGCTGATGCAGGAGAGGAGGTGGCCGATCCAGCCCAACGTGCCGAAGCTGACAAACCATAAGAAACCGGTGAGTAAGAATTGAATGAGCGCAGCCAATACACGGCCCTGGACGAGCTGACCAAGTCCGGGGATGAAAAAGCTGCAAATGGCGGCGATAACATTGCCAGCGGATCCCTGGCCGGAGGCGGAGTGAGAAGTAGTCATAAGCAATTGGACGCGCTCGATTTGGTTTTTGGATTCACTTTTTTCCTATTTTGGAGGAATCACGACGAAGGCTTTGGTTCCGGCACGGACAATGAAAAGAACCTGGTTCGCATTCGGGTTCAAGGTGCTCAAGAACTGGTTGTATTCGTCCATATTTTGGACAGCGTTTCGGTTGATCTCCTGGATGACGTCGCCTGGCTGCAATTTGCGTGCCGCGGCTGAATCCGGATCAATATCGGTGACGACAACACCTGTAATTCCTTGCGGGAGATCATAATCCTGAATGGTCTGTGGCGTGATGTCCTCGACCGAAATACCTGCGAGCGCCCCGGAGGGCGCCGCCGGAGGGATGCTGCGGCCGGGGTCCCTCTGTTGCTGGGCAGTGAAGTAATCCGCGGGTTGTTCGACGATGTGTGCTTTCAGCGTTTTTTCCTGACCTGCGCGTTTAATGACGATTTCGACATCGCTATCGACCGCTATGGACGCGACGCGGTTGCGAAGCTCACCTGGGTTTTTGATCTGCTTCCCGGCAACCTTGACAATCAAATCGCCCGGAACAATCCCTGCGCGGTCCGCAGGCGAACCTTCAACAACGCTTTCCACGGCAATGCCGTCGGTCCCTGGGCTGGTGCTCATGGAGATTCCCAGGTAGCCGCGGATGACGCGGCCCTTTTGGATCATGCTTTCGACGACGGATTTGACCGTATTGGATGGAATTGCGAAGGCGATGCCCTGGTTGCCGCCGGACTCGGAAAAAATCGTACTGTTCACGCCGATGACTTCACCCCGGATATTAACCAGCGGCCCACCGGAATTGCCGCGGTTGACGGCCGCGTCGGTTTGCAAAAATTCGACCTGGCTGTCGGACACCGCTGTCCGGCCTTTGGCACTGATGATTCCCTGGCTGACGCTCTCTTGAAGGCCGTACGGATTGCCAATGGCGAAAACGATTTGTCCAACCTCGACGGCTTCTGAGTCACCGATGGAGAGAGGTTCGAGATTCGGTAAATCGATTTTCAAAAGGGCGAGATCCGTCTGTGGGTCGGCGCCGATCACGGTCGCTGGCGCGGCGCGCCCGTCAGCGAGCTGAACTCTTATGGCGTCCATGGCATCGATGACATGGTTGTTGGTGACGACGTGACCTTCCTTTGAAATGATGAACCCGGTCCCAAGAGCCGTCTGAACCTGTTGCTGGCGTGAACGAAAACGTTGGCCAAGAAAGAGTTCGAATGGGTCGATGATGCGCGGTTGTTGAACGCGGCGCGCCGTATAAATGCTGACGACCGATGGGACCACTGCTTGGGAAAGTTTCTTGTACTCGGAGTCGAGCCGCGACAGAATTTCCAGATCGCTCAAATTAAGCTTGGCCTCGATTGCAGGCGTGAATTTTTCCGGACGCCAGTTGACGCCGCGGTTGTCACCGGTCCGTGTTTTCTGAATGTAAAGCACTGCAATCGCGACGACGAGGACAAGCACAAAAAGGAGGTATTTGAGAAAGCTTTTCATTCGAGACTTAGCGACGTCAGGAGACGTGCGATAACAGTTTGTGGGACGATTCGACAGAGAAAAGGCGAAAACGTTGATTCTCAGGAGCGGAGAGTTTGGGGTCGGCGCTCACGATTCGACTTGCGGCCTCGCGGGCTAGGCGCATGAGATCGCCGTCTCGCAGGATGTTGCCAATTTTGAGGGGTGGAAAACCGCTCTGAGCCGTGCCCAGGATGTCGCCGGGACCGCGGAGCTCGAGATCCGCCTCTGCGATTTCGAATCCATCGGAGGTGCGTGCGAGAACGCGGAGTTTTTCCAGCGCCGTCTCGTCAGCGGTACCAGCAAGGAGGATGCAATAAGACGTATTGGACCCGCGTCCGATGCGACCTCGAAGCTGGTGCAGCTGTGCCAGACCAAATTTTTCGGCGTTCTCGATGATCATAACGGTCGCGTTTGGCACATCGATGCCGACTTCGATGACGGTGGTGGCTACCAGAACATTCGTTTTTCCGTCGCGAAAGCGGCGCATGATCGCGTCTTTTTCATCGGGCGCGATACGGCCGTGGAGAAGTTCGCATTTCAGTGGGGCCAAGAACTTGGACCATTTTTCGAATTCGACAGCGGCGGCCTTGACCTCCTTCGTTTCCGATTCGTCGATAACCGGGCAAACAATATAAGCCTGTCGCCCGGAAGCCAGGTATTCCTTGAATTTGTCGGGATCGCGTAGTTTGCCGTTCTCGCGGAGTTCGGTACGGATCCGTCCGCGTCCGGGGGGTAGTTCGTCCAGGATAGAGACATCGAGATCGCCATAAGCCGTGAGCGTCAGGGTGCGGGGAATCGGGGTTGCGGTCATCACGAGGACGTCCGGCGCGGGATTGCGCGAGATGAGTTTGGCCCGTTGGAGGACGCCGAATTTGTGTTGCTCGTCAATGACAACGAGTCCGAGGCCAGGCAGATCGTTCTGTGCGGAGTCGTAGAGCAGGGCGTGGGTGCCGATGAGGATTTGGGCAGAGACTGCGTGAGAGCGAGCTGGGGAGGGCAGACCGCTGGCCTGCTGTAGTCGGCGGCTCGCCGATGATGTCGCTGCCCTTGCGACAGCCTTTTCGCAGCCGGGAAACCAAACCCACTGATATCCTTCCTCCGAGGTTACCACATCCGACTCCCAGGGGTTTTGGACGATGTAGTGGTATTTTTCCTGTAGATCGCGCTCCGATCTAACAAGCCGATCGAACGATTCCTCCTGCCAAACCGATCCCGTCATTCGTTCCAGCTTGTTGATCTGATGGGCTGTGAGCGACTTGATGGTATGGAGAATCTCCGCGATGGAATAAAAAACAGGATCTCCTTTGTCGTTACGATCTTTGACAAATGGCTCGATCAACAGATGGACGTGATCGGGCATCACGCAGGCGGCGTAAAGCTCGTAACGCTTGTCTTTCCAATGAATGAGGCAATCCAAGACGATGTCCCTAGCCTCAGGAGTGAGTTTCCGTCTGTTTCGAGTCGAAAACGAAATGGCATATTTTGCCCAAGGACGTTCGAAATGAGGAAGGGAACGCCGGGAATAGCTAATCGCTTCCGGCAAATCGTTTGGATATTCGACGAATAGAGCCGGCGCGCCGGATTCGTCACGCGAGACGCGTGAACTACCCATAATGCTACCACCGCTTTCCTCCTTTCTTGCTCCGGTTCTAAGCGCCACAGATATCCCCAATGGCTCCAGCAATCGGCAAAAATTTAGATAATGCTGCTCGGCAAGGATTTGCGTTGGCGCCATTAGAGCCGCCTGACAACCCGATTCCACCGCCAACAGCATCGCGGACAGCGCAACCAACGTTTTTCCGGACCCGACGTCTCCCTGCAACAGCCGGTTCATCGGATGGTCCGATGCGAGGTCGCGGCGGATTTCTGCGATCGCGCGTTTCTGAGCGCCTGTGGGAGGGAAGGGGAGATTTGCAAGAAATCCGTCCAGCAACTTGCCTGGTCCGCAATGTGGTGCGCCGCTCGCGGAAAGCGTCCGTGCGCGTCGCTGCGCGACGATGAGTTGAATGCCGAAAAATTCCGTCAAGACAAGGTGTCGTCGGGCCGTCTCGAGCTGTTCGAGTGAATTCGGAAAATGAATTGCTTTGAGTGCCTCGAGCCGGGAACTGTCTATAAGTTCCTCTGGCAAAGGGGTTTCCATTCTCTTTGTATCGCTCAGGACGTCGAAAACTACCCGCCGCAATATTCGCTGGGTGATCCCTTCCGTCGCCGGATAAATCGGGACGATCCGATTCATGTTGAGGTTTTCTCCTGCCGTTTCGCCTTCGTCAGCAATCTCGAATTCTGGGTGTTCGATACACAAATTTCTCCCGCGCAAGCGTGTCCGGCCGTAAACGATGACTGTCTGCCCCACGGCGATCAGTTTCTGGATGTAATGCATGTTGTACCACCGCAAAATCAGCGGTGAACTAAGCGCCCCGGCTTCGATCTCCTCAAATGTCGCGTCGAACATTTTCCGGTTTCCGCCGAAACGTTTGAGTGCCGTTTTCGTGATTACACCCCGGACGCACACAGGCATCTCCGTTTCGCCTGACGGAAACCGGTCGAACTGTGTCCGATCTTCGTGCCGGCGCGGATAGTGGGTGAGTAAATCGTTAACCGTTCGTAATTCGAGCCGTTCCAGTGGCTTATGCAGTGACGCCGGGATAATGGCGATATCGGCAAGCGGCGTGTCATCTGCGATCATTGCCGATAATTTAGCCACAACGACGGTGGCGAGCGCAAAGTACGCAAAGAACTTTATGTCTTTCGCCGCTCTTTCTTGGCTCTTTCAGCGATTCAAGACCGCTTTCCTCAGTGCGACCACTTGCATCTGCGCCGTTGTCTCGTCTCGAAACGTATTCGTTTCCAGGTGAAATGCCACGTCCCACGGGGGAGGCGGCACGGCGCCGGTGCCATTGAAAAAAATCGCCTCGCGGACTACACCACGTTGGCTGAGCCTTAATTTCACGTGTTTGTCCTTCAATATCCGCGGCTCGATGGCCGGAAGAACGCCCCGAGCGAAGTAGACTGGCCGCTGATTTCCCACGCCGAATGGCTCAAACCGGTCCTGACAGTCCAGTAAATTCAGGTCGATTTCGGCTAGTAATATCTCGCCGTCGAGATGCAAGTGCAGATGCAAGTCTCCATCATCTAGGGACTTCCATGCGACAGTTTTGAACGCCTCGGCAAAATTCTGAAAGACCTCTTCACGCACGGTCAGGCCCGCCGCCATTTCATGACCGCCAAATTTTTCCAGCCATTCGGCGCAATCCCCAAGCGCATTTACGAGCGACCAACCATTGATACTGCGCCCGCTGCCTTTTCCAATTCCGGCCTCGTCAAACCCAACGACAATGCTTGGCCGGTGGAACTTTTTAGTGAGCCGCGAAGCGACGATGCCAATCACGCCCGTATTCCAGTTCTTTGAACCGAGGACAATGGCGCGGTCGGTCTCCGGAGAAAAATCGGCCAACATGGCAAGGGCCTCATCACTGGTGCGTCGTTCGATGGTCTGCCGCTCTACATTTTGTTGATTGAGCGCGCTGGCGAGGTGCCACGCTTCCGGCTCGGAGTCGCACAACAATAGATCCAATGCGTCCTGCGCTGTGCCGAGCCGTCCAGCAGCGTTCAGGCGTGGCCCGAGGCGAAAACCGATGTCGCTCGCGCGAACCGGCAATTTAACGGCGGCGACTTGCATGAGTGCCCGGAGGCCAATCCACCGAGTCTTTTCCAATTGCTTCAAACCATGGCGGACCAACAGACGGTTTTCGGATGTTAACGGAACGAGGTCGGCCACGGTTCCAATCGCGACGAGATCGAGGAAATCCTTCAGATCAAATCCAGGGAGAGGGCGCCTCTTTAGTAAAGCGTGACAGACTTTGAAAGCGATTCCGGCGGTGCACAAATACCTAAAATCGCTCCCGAGCTTGGGATTGACGACTGCCGCGCAATCCGGCCTGCCAGACGGACATTCGTGATGATCCAGCACGACGACGTGGATGCCGTTTTTCCGAAGTTTGTCGATTTCTGTACGGGACGATGTGCCACAATCGACGGCAATAAGTAGTTTGGGTGCAAAAGTCCCCAGACAGCGTTCGATACCTTCCGCCGATAGTCCGTAGCCTTCATCGACACGCATCGGCAGAAAACACTCAGGCCGGGCACCATATGCTACAAGCATCCGGTGCAATATGGCCAAAGAAGTCACACCATCGACGTCGTAGTCGCCATAAAGCACGATTTTCTCCCCGCCCTCAATTGCTGCGAGAATCCGCAGGACTGCCACCTCCATGTCCGGCAACAGGAATGGATCCGCGAGTGCTTTGAGTTTTGGAAAGAGGAAGCGTTGAGCCGTTTCGGGATCAAACAGATCGAGACGACAAAGTAGCGGCGCCAAGCCCGGATGCACGTCGATTTCTCGGGCCAGGACAACGGCCCGATTTAGCGACGGGTGGGTAAATGGCGTCCAAATGGATTCCACAGGCGGAGAGAATCGAAAACCCTTCGCGCAGCGCCAAGAAAGAAACGCAGAAAACGTCGAGGCGCCGAGCCACGCTCGCACGAAAGCTAAAGAGCAAGGCTCAAATGGGGCCACGGCACGCGGTCAAAATTGCCGTGTGAAAAGAAAAAGCGAAACAGGCTTCCCGTCTTCGCGCTTAACAGTTTACAAGTCATTCGTCATGGAAACTGAAACGCTCATTCGCAAAAAAATGGAGTCCGCCGGTCTCAGCGAGGCTGCAATCGCTGCATTCCTGGCCAGTTACGCTCAGCTCAAGGCCAAGGCCACCGGTATGATTCCGGAAAAAACCATTTCGCCGGTCGTCGATTTGCCTGCGTCCGCCGATCTTCCTGCTCCGCAGAATCCCGATGAACTGCTTCGCCAGACCGTTGTAATCAAGCTCAACGGCGGTCTCGGCACCGGCATGGGCCTCGAAAAAGCAAAATCGCTTTTACCTGTACGCGACGGACTTACGTTCCTCGACCTCATTGCCCTTCAAATCCTCCATCTTCGCAAAACGGCTCCCATCCGTTTTTTGCTCATGAACAGCTTTTCCACGAGCTCCGATACGTTGGAATTCCTGAAAAAATACCCGGAACTGGGTTCAGATATCGAGTTTCTCCAAAACAAAGTCCCCAAACTCACTGTCGACACGCTGGAGCCTATTGAATGGCCGGCAAATTCGTCTCTCGAGTGGTGCCCGCCGGGTCACGGGGATATTTACCCCTCGCTGGCTGGCTCCGGCTTGCTCGATCAGTTGCTTTCTGAAGGCATCCGGTATGCCTTTGTATCCAATTCAGACAATCTGGGCGCCACGCTCGACACGGCCATCCTTGATTATTTCGCGAAATCGGATGTGTCCTTTCTGATGGAAGTTACACGACGGACGAATGCGGATCGCAAGGGTGGCCACCTCGCAGCCGACGCTTCCTCGGGTCATTTACTCCTCCGTGAGTCTGCGCAATGTCCTGATGAAGATTTGGACCAATTTCAGGACATCGATCGGCATAAGTTCTTTAATACGAACAATCTGTGGTTGCGGCTTGATCGTTTGAGCGAAACGATTAGCGCCAACAACGGTGTCGTGCCACTGCCGATGATCCGCAATTCCAAGACCGTCGACCCTCGTGATGGCTCGTCGGCCAAAGTCTATCAGCTCGAGACGGCAATGGGAGCGGCGATTTCGGCGTTCGACAAATCCGGAGCCGTCGAAGTGCCGCGTACGCGTTTTGCCCCCGTGAAAACGACGGCGGATCTGCTGACCCTTCGTTCCGATGCCACTGTTCTGACGCCTGACCATCGCCTGCTACTGGCTCCCGAGCGGAATGGCATCCCGCCCTTCGTCGATCTGGACAGCAAGAACTACAAATTCGTCGATCAACTCGATGGCGCGACGCCAAACGGGGTGCCGTCCCTAGTCGCCTGCGATAAACTCACTGTCAAAGGCAAGGTTCGTTTTGCCGCAGGGGTGAAGCTTAAAGGCGACGTCTCGATAGTGAATCCGTCGCCGGATACCGTGCTCGAATACGCTGGTTAAATGGAAAGGCTTCGGCCTCGTCGCGCGGTGAAGGTGTCCGCTTTCAGTTGGAAATACTGAGAGCGGAGTGCATCCGGCAGGGGTTGGAAGATGTTCTAACCCAAGCGTAATGCGGAATGAGAGAAGCGTGCCCATGCCGCTTCGATCTCCGCTTTTTGCGGCATCGCCAGAGCCGCACCCCGTTTCGTAACGCTGAGTCCGGCCACCACACTGCCGAAACGGGCCGCCCTTGGGATATCGCCTTTGAATCGCACGAGACCTGATGCGAAACCTCCAACGAAGGCGTCGCCGGCGCCGGTTGTGTCCACGGCATCGACGCCGGACAGGATGGGAATTACCTCAAAACCAGTTGGTTGCGACACGAGACAGCCGCGTTTTCCAAGGGTAACAATTACAGTTGGCACGTCTGTCTGGCGGCATAATGCGTGTAATTCGGCCCCGGGAAGTGTGGCCAGTAATTCCTCTGTAAACATGGGATTGGCGATGGCTGGGTGACGCCGGGCGATGGCGGCAAATTCGCTTTCGTTCGGAATGAGAATGTCCACGTTTTTTAGAATGCCTAGGTCGACAGTGTCATTCATTGGCGCAGGGTTCAAAATGGTCGTGCGACCCAGGCGATGGCTGCGTTCGAGGAGGCTGGCGACTGTCTTTGGGGCGATTTCGAACTGCAGAACGACAACTTCCGCATCAAGAATCCACTTTTCTTCAATGGCATCTGAACCAAAACGTCCGCTGGCACCGAGGGCGACAATGATGTGATTCTGGCCTTGCGCATTCACCGAGATGCCAGCCGTCCCCGTCGGTGCGTCGGTCATCCGTAGGAAATGATGCTCGATGCCTTCCGCAGCGTGGAATTTTTCTGCTCCATCGCCGAATGCGTCATTGCCGACAGCTCCCGCGAACGCTGTCGGGACCCCGGTTCGCGCCGCTGCGATAGCCTGATTTGAGCCTTTCCCGCCAGGACCGGTGACGAAATCACCAAGAAGCGTCTCGCCCGGTGCAGGAAAACGAGAAACATGAAACGTTAGATCTTGGATAAAACTGCCGATGATCAAGATGGGGGAAGGCATAGGGAATCTGGAATCAGACAAGGGGGAGGAAAGCCAAGCCATACATCCACAGAGCACGCGGAATGCGGCAACTACCGGGCAGCCAAAGCCCGCTTCACAGCCTAGCCCATAAACGGCTTCATCAGGATGACTGTCGCAGCGATCAACGTCAAAATACCGAGAACAACTAGCAGGGGAATCGAGAGCCGCGACCGGAGTTCTGGGCGCTCAAAAGGGACGGGTTCACTCCGTTTGCGCCGGAGATACGCTTGTGGCACCCGGATCGCTTCGCGGCGGTCTGCGAGAGTTGCGGCGGATTGCGCGTATGGCCCCGAATCATCGTCCGGTGACCATGTCATCGGTTGAAACGGACCGCATCCGGGACAACTCCTGGCGCCGACACGAACTTCCGATCCACAATCGGGGCATATGTACGTGTCATCACTGGCAAATGGCTGCACGATTCTCATCATGTCACATCTACGGCCATTGCTCAAATGCAGAAATTGTGGGAAAAGTGACGCCGCGAAAAGATTAACGTTTTTTCTTGGGAACACCTCGAAGATCCTTGCCGATGCCAGTGTCACGCCGCCAGCTATCCCGAGAATTCACCCGTGAAGCAGTTCGCAAGACACGAGAGATCTACATGGACCTCGCTCAACGGCCTATCGAGCGGTATTGTGTCGGACGAGCGGTGTGTTGCCATTTTTCGCTGACAGGGAAAATACCGTCAGTCACCCGTGGGGAGGCATTGGTCATGTGGGCGGCGATTCGCGCAAGCGGGCGGAAACGGTTGCCGGAGAGCACGGACGGGGCATGCCCACTGCTAAATCCGCAAACGAAGCGGTGTTTGATCTACGATGGCCGGCCGTTTGGGTGCCGGACGCATTTTTGTGCTGCAGCGGGTGGGCCCTATGAGCGGCGCGAAGTCCTGGATCTGATCCGGCGCCTGGAAGTAATTGACGCGGAGTCGGGCGGTGATGGGCCCAAGCCACTGGAAAATGCTCTAAGGGGCGTGGAATGAATGAGTTGCCGTGCTCTGGGGTCCAGCGGGCGGTTTGCTGTGTGGTATCCGTAAATTTTGCGATCGAAATACCATTTTCGGGGTTGCGTTGACACGGACAAGCGAGCTCAGTTAAGTGTTCCCAAGGCAGCGACTTCTTTAATAACAACTCTCCCTTTAGGTGCTCACCAACGACGAATACGTTGTACAGATATTGCAGGATGTCGGCCTGCTTACTCGTTCGCAGGTCGAAGCCGCGCGAGCCCGTGCTGACGCGCATACGCATGTGCTGGACTACCTCGTCCAACAAGGAAGCATCACCCAGCAAGACATCACACGCACGCTTGCGGCCCAAGCTGGGATGGAGTTTTTTGATTTGGCCCAAAAGTCGATTGAGCCGGAAGTCATCGAACAGATTTCCTTGGAAGTGGCAAGGCGTTACAAAGTTGTGCCGGTGTCCGTTAATGACCAGCTTCTAACGGTTGCAACGAGTAATCCGCTGGATTTTGAGACGTTTGACAGCCTCAGTTTTTTGCTTCGCCGCGAAGTAGAATTTGTCTGCACCACTGCGGACCAGATCGCCGATGCGCTGGTGAGATACTATGGCAGCGCTGAGGACGCCGCGGAGCGTCTCGAGGAGAAGCTGGGGGGAGGCCTTGATTTCGGAGAAGATGAGGCGGCATTCGGTGAAGTCGCAGAAGGTGACACTAATGACGCTCCGATCATTCGAATGGTTACGGGACTTATCGTCGAGGCGTACCGCAACCGCGCAAGCGATATCCACCTGGAGCCACTGGAGAAGTCGTTTCGAGTGCGCTTTCGCATTGATGGCATGTTGAACGAGATGAAGAGCCCGCCGAAAAAGCTCCAGTCTGCCATCGTCAGTCGGCTCAAAATCATGACTGGTTCCATGTCGATCGCTGAGAAACGCCTGCCACAGGACGGGCGTATCCAGGTAAAAACGGGCAAGACCCAGATCGATTTGCGCGTTTCGACGATCCCGACAAATCACGGTGAGAGCGTCGTTATGCGTATCCTGGACAAATCGAGCCTTGTGCTCGGGCTTAGTGATCTGGGGTTCTTGACGGATGATCAAGAGACTTTTGAACGGCTCATCGCTTTGCCGGACGGCATCCTACTTGTAACGGGACCGACTGGTTCCGGCAAAACGACCACGCTCTACGCGTGCCTCAATTATATTAACAAGCCGGACCGGAAAATTATCACGGTCGAAGACCCAGTGGAATACCAGCTCACGGGCATCAATCAGGTGCAGGTAAATGCGGACATCGGAATGTCGTTTCCTGCGGCACTGCGATCGATATTACGCCAGGCGCCGAATATCATCATGATCGGGGAAATCCGCGACTTGGAGACGGCGAGCATTGCGATCAATGCGTCGCTCACGGGCCACCTTGTTTTCAGTACTCTGCACACGAACGACGCACCCAGCGCTATTCCGCGTCTCGTGGATATTGGAGTCAAGCCCTTCCTCGTGGCTAGTTCGTTGCGGGCCGTTATTGCACAGCGTCTCGTGCGGCGGTTGTGTCCCAATTGCAAGGCGCCCCATGAACTCACGGAAATGGATTATCGAGCGCTTCGGCTGGATCCCCGATATGTTGCCGACGCAACTGTTATGGAAGCGGCGGAGCACGGATGCGAGAATTGTCGAGGACGCGGTTACCGGGGGCGGATGGGTATTTTTGAAATCGTCCAGATTGACGACGAAGTGCGCCGCATGATTAACGATCGTGCCTCAACGATTCAGCTTCGCAAAAGAGCGCGTGAGCTCGGAATGCGGACGCTGCGGGAAGATGGTGTGCGGAAAGTGCTCTCGGGAGTGACGACTGTGGATGAAGTGGTGACGGCGACGATGGCGGACGCGGATTGAGGAGCTTCACACACTGACGACGGATATATCCTCGTGGTGTCCTGCTGACACCCATCGGGACAATCGCCGTCAGCCTGGTTACCTTTCGTAATGAAAAATGAAACAGCCGCTCATCGTCGAGATGAGCGGCTTGATTCATGAGCTGAAATATTCAGCACCTGCGCGTTAACAGCGCCTGGTTGTTTAGAATTACGCGGTTGGTCTCCGGCGGCGCATAATCGTGAACATCGCGCCACCCACGCTCAGCAGAAGAGCGGTGGACGGTTCCGGAACCGGAATCGTCACAGGGTCGCTGAACTTAACAGCGCCGAAGTCGAACATAAACAGGGACTTGTTGGGAGCGTTTGGACCGGAACCGACGGTAACGACGAATTCGCTACCGAGGTTTGTGAAGGCCTGGACGGCGTGTTTGGTGTCAAAAGTGTTGTTATAGAACTCGCTGTCGCCGCTTCCTTTGAAGTTGGTCAAGCTGCCCGGACTAGTCCAGTCAACTTCTGAATTCTTTTCGACTGTAAAGCTTTGGATCGTGTTGTCGGAAATCATCACACGCTGGTCGTAGTCCAGGTCGAGTGCCGTCAACGAAAAGCTTGTCGGGCTCGCAAGCTTGGTAAAGGTCGGCGTCGCAAGGTCGTAGAAGCTGAACTTTAAAGACAGATCCCAGAAGCCTTGGCGGATGTCCGGTTCAGCATAGACAGAAAGAGTCGATGCATCTGTCAGGCCCTGGCTATCGACGGTCTGCGCGATCATGAGCGAGTCCGTATTCGGTGCGAGGCCGCCCGAAGCACCCACAGCTGTGACCTTCAGACCATAACTGACACTGGCACCGCTGTCGTCCTTCCCGGAAAGAATGAACTTGGCGGAGTCACCGATGCTCCAAGTGGTGGTGTTCGATTTTGAGCCACCATCATGCGGCTTCACGAAGGTTTTTTCGGTGCCGTAGATTTCGCTATTATCGACGACTGAAGTGATCCCTAAGTCAGGCTGGGCCCAAGCTGCCAAAGGGGCTGTGGTTAAGAGGGCTAAAAAGCCCACCTTGGCCTTGTTTCGGAAATTTGATAATTTCAAGGTTTCTTGCATGTCGAATTATTCACTAAAATTTCGTTTCCGCAACGCCAAATATTAGGTTTTTTGGTGCTCAAGCGACAGGAAAGCGAAAGGCCGCACCCAAGAAAAGCAAAATGCAAAGTTTTTTGCAGTTTAAAACAAATTCAGTTGGCGTCGTCAAGCCAAAAAATCCTTTGAGCGAGCCCGCTAGCGTCAATCCGAACACCACCAAGCCGTCCCGTGGCAAACCGTGAAGGGATCCGAGGATCTGTATGGCGAAGTCAGGGCCGACGTTGGCCACGCGATAGCGCGTTTCACCGGGGGGCGATGCACGAGGACGGGGGCGGGAAAGTGATTTCCCTTGGTTTCGACGCTGCTCCCTGGAAACATGCCGGCAGGATGAAGATCCGGACGCTAGTTTTCGTGATGTTCGCGGGCATGAGCGGCTCGCTCCGCGCGTACGATTTCGGCAATGGCTTCTCGCTGAGCGTTTCTTATATCGGGGAAATCATGGCGGACGTTAGCGGCGGTACGAGCACCGGTGTAATCGCCGAAGGTTCGCTTGAAGTCCTCGCCAATATCGACATGGACAAGGCCTTTGGATGGAGAGGCACAACGTTGCACGCGTCGCTGATGTACCCACATGGGACGAGCCTTACGACGGCACACACGGGCGACTTCAGTGTAGTCAGTAGTATCGATGCCTATGATTCGGTGCGACTGTACGAGGCGTGGGCGGATCAAACATTCCTCGATAGCGGCCTTTCGCTGCGAGCAGGTTTTCTGGCTGCGGATGTCGACTTTGCCGTCATGGGGATGGCTGCACCGTTAGTGAATTCCACGTTCGGCGCGCCGTTTGTGTTAACGGGAAATTTCGCGATGTCCACGTACCCTTACAGTGCGCTCGGGCTGCGGCTCGGGGTGGAGCCGGTGCCCGGTTGGAACATGAAGCTGGGCGTTTACGACGGGAACGTAGCCCCTGGCGTCTTTCACGATCCAACTCCAGGCGCTTCTCCGTCTAACGAATTCAACAAGCACGGCATCCACTTTGCATTGCGCCGCCACGAAGGAGCCATGCTTTTCGGCGAGATCGAATGGGAGAAGCCAGGATTACATGATGTGGCAGTCAAATTTGGCGCCGTCTATCATACAGATCGTTTCGGCGCGATCTACAATGCAACATCGGCAACCTTGAAATCCCGGCAGTTGCCTCGCGATGCACCTGGCTTTGGTGGAAACTATGCCTTTTACATCATCGTTGAGAGAGAGCTTTGGCACGAACGCGACACCGAGCACGATGGCTTCGGGATTTTTGCCCGCGTTGTCGTTGCGCCGGAGGATCGAAATTTCTTTCCGTGGTCCGCCGAGATCGGGCTTGCTTACCGCGGCCTGTTCCAATCCTCGGCAGCAGATAATCTTGCTGTTGGCATCGCTGGGATTGGAATCAGTTCAAAAGCCCGCGATGCCTACTACGATGCGGATTTGCGTGCCCCCAAGGATGAATTCATCGTCGAAGCGACTTATCAATATGCGTTGAATACGTGGTGCACCCTGCAACCGGACGTCCAGTGGGTGATTCACCCCGGTGGCACGGCGGGGGGCGCAGTTGTCATAGGATTTCGCACGACCGTGGTATTTTGATGCCGGGCTCCGATGGTTTTCACTTCGCCTTTTTGGGATCGATGAGCGGCGTGAACTGTTGCACAAGGGGATCATATGCAAACAGCTCTGCGGTGGCGATTTTGAAGAACCAACCGTGCAGTGAGAGTTTGCCGGCGTCGAGACCGCGAGTTACGCTGGAGTAAGTTTTCAGGTTTTCCAGGGCATAGAGGACATTTTCCTCGCCGGCGGCGTCGATGCGCTCGGCGGGGTCTTTCAAATGTTGATAACGCAGCGTCACCGCGTCACGCACGGGAATGGCGAGCGTCAGCCAATCCTCCAGATGGCGCATTCCGGTCCAATCCATTTCGTCGCTCATGAGCGCTTTCATCGCGCCACATTGCGAATGGCCGCACACGACGATGTCTTCGACTTTAAGCGACTCGATGGCGAATTCGATCGCCGCCGCGGTCGAGCTTGGCGTGCCGAAGATGTGAGCCGGCGGGACGATGTTACCCACGTTTTTGACCACGAAAAGGTCTCCCGGCTGGCTGTGCGTGATCAACTCCGCCAGGACGCGCGAATCCGAGCAGGTGATGAAGAGTGTATGTGGGTGCTGCCCGTCATGGGCGAGTCGTTGGAAAAGATCCTGATACTCCCCGAACTCTTCGTCTCGAAACTTGTGAATTCCTTCGATCAGCCGTTGCATGGCGCACAAGAAACGCGACCACACGTCCGCAAACAAGTCAAAGCTGCGCGCAATGGTCGTATGGTCTGCGACCGCCGGGACAAACCGGGCCGGCGCTCAAGATTTTTTCGGCGCTCAACAGACAACCGCGACTGGCTATGCCACATCGTCCTCGCGGCGAGGTACGGCGATGAACCGCGCCAGCAGGAACAACACACCGGCAAGCGTGTATCCAAGCGCTTCACCGCCCGCGGGAATAAGGGGCTGTCCGGCTTTCCACTGACCGTTCAACCAATCCATCCAGGGCAAACTGATCGCCGTATCGCGTCCATTCAACGCGTACGAGTGCATTAAACCGGTCAGCGAAAGCAGTGCGCCGACGCCACTCCAGGCGGCTGCGGGCATCCATTTACGGTCCACAATGCAAACCACCATCGCCGACCAGATCATTGCCGAATAAAGAAACCCCTGTTCCAAGGCAAAACCGCCGCCGATGAATGCGCCGGCGGCGCTGGCAGCTTCAATGAGCGGTGTGCCCAAGGTCGCGCCGGCTGCGCCAATCGAGGTTTTCACGACCGGCATCGTCCAACCTGCCAACCCCGGAAACAATCCGACAACGACAGCCGGGAAATGATTTCTCGGCGTCGCCTCAAACGCCTGGGCAGTGATGATGACGCCGATCCAGAGAATGATCGCGATTCCTGCCTCGGCAGGAATCAGCCACGTGAGCGCAGCCATGGTGCCCGTGAGACAAATCAGCGTGATCACCGCGCCGTTCAAAACGGAGTAACCCGCGCGAGCGCCGAGTTTTTTCCACGCTGGATGGCCGATATAGATCGACGTCGGAAACGGCGAACCGAACAGCGCTGCCGCCAGGGTTCCGAGTCCGTTGGCGGCCAGGCTGGGGCGAACGGGATAATTATCGCCCGCAGCGGACGCCGATTCGATGTTTTGCAGGGAAGCAAGCACGCCGAGCAGCCCTATCGGAATCACCACTGACAAATAGGCTGTGAGATGTCCGCCGTTTAGAGCCGCCCAGAGTTCGCCTGGCATCGGCACGGGGAGATAGAGACGCACATGGGCCAATGGTTCTGCATTCGGTCCGCCCACCGGCGCGAGGCCCGTCAGCCATGCGATCACCGTGCCGACAATCAGCACGACCAGTGTCGCCGGAAGAGGGCCTCGGAACTTCATCCTCCCGAAAAATATAAGGAACGTAAGCGCAATGGTAACCAGCCCCACCACCGGTGACGCAAATGCCTGAAACACGAACGCCAGTCCCAAGAAACCGAGGCCCACACCCGCCAAAGTCGCCAGCATCGCGGCTCGGGGAGTGTGTTCACGGATTTTCGCAGCGAAAAACGCTCCGCTGAATTCCAATAGCCCGCCCAGAAAACACGCTACCAGACCTGCATGCCATGCAAAGCGTTCCGGATCCGGAAATCCTTCAGCCAATGCCAGTTGCCTGGCCGGCAGCATCACGAGGAACACATGTGCGAATAGCCCCGGAGTGCTGATCCCATACGGCAGCGCGCATACGTCCTCGCGCCCTTCCCGTTTCGCGAGCTGCAACGCCTGCCATGCGTAAAAGAGATTGCCGACCAGAAATGAAATCGCCACGCCCGGCAGAATCCGGCCATACACCAGTTCCGGAGAAAAACCGAGAACGCCCGTGCAGAGTGGTGCCAGAATCAACAATTGCACCAGATTGTTAACGAATGCTGCGACGAATCCCTCGCCATCACCAGGGGAGAAAAGCTTCACGCCTTCTCCTTCTTGCCGGCCTGAGCCAGACAACCGACGAAATGGATTGTCCAGCGCGCCGCCGCGGCAGCAGCCGTTTGTCCCAGCTTGCGATAGTCGTTGCCCGGATTCGACTGCGTCCGGTTGCTGCCAGCGCGAAATACGATATGTGGCGTGCCAAGCTGCGTACAAACCTGTGCGATCGCCGCGCTTTCCATTTCCATGATGTCCGGATCCAACTTCGCCTTCATGTCCGCGATTTTTTCGTCCGACACGCCAAACAGGTCGCTTGCGGTGACAACACCGGTTAGGACCTGAGGCTGATAGGTTTCCCCATTGGCTGTCACCGTCTCGGCTTCATATTCCTTTGCCACAGTTTTGGCCAGCGCCAGCAACCGCGGGTCCGGCTTGAAAAACCAGTGGGTCATTGCGTTGGGAAGCGGCCCGCGGATTTTCCGGTAAACCATGCCGTGGTTAGTCAAACTTCCCGCCGCATGATGAATCGTCTTAACTGAAATCACTGTGTCGCCCGTCCGGATTCTTGGATTGAATCTTGAGCCCGTTCCAGAAACGATCACTTCCGCCGGCCGGAATTCGTTCACGAACAACGCCGTGACCATTGCCCCATTCGTCACTCCCACGCCCGTGACTGCCGTGATCACTTTTCGCCCGCGCAACAGCCCCGTTTTGTAGGGAAAACAGGTTAGCTTCCCGGATTTTGCGTTGGTGATTTGACCATCGATTACGCGGATTTCCGATGGCATCGCGCTAAGTACTAGCGTCACAGCGGAGACTTTGTTTTTCGGCACGGGCCGACAATAGAGGGATGTCGGACAGAGACTGACAAGACATTTCGCGGGAGGTTCCGTATTGACCGCCGGATCGCCGCCGCGCAAAGTCCCGCGCCCATGGATTCAGGGCTTCCTTTTATCGATCTTCACCGTCATCTCGACGGCAATGTGCGACTGCAAACCATCCTTGATCTTGCTGCCGAGCACCGGGTCAAACTGCCGGGCCATACGCTTGAGACGTTGCGTCCGCACGTGCAGGTCGATGGCGTGATGCCCGATCTCGTGAGCTGGCTTAACAAACTCCATTGGATGACCGCCGTCCTCGCCGGTCCCGATGCGTGCCAGCGTATCGCTCGCGAAAACGTCGAGGACGCCTACCGCGAAGGGCTCGACTATGTGGAATTGCGCTTCAGTCCCTATTTCATGTCCCGCCCGCACGAGTTGAATCCGCGGGCAGTGGTCGAAGCGGTGATCGCGGGAGTCGAAGAAGGCCGCGCCAGCACTGGGATGAACGTGAAGCTTATCGGCATTCTCAGCCGGACGTACGGCCCGGAAGCCTGTAAAATCGAACTCGAAGCGCTGCTCTCCCAGCGGAAGCACATCACCGCGCTGGACCTCGCCGGTGACGAGAAAAACTGGCCAGCGGAGCTCTTCCGGGAGCATTTCAAACGGGGGCGGGATGCCGGTTGGGAAATCACGGTTCACGCAGGGGAGGCGGGCGGAGCGGCGAGTATCTGGGCTGCTTTGCGGGAGCTCGGCGCCACCCGTATCGGACATGGCATCCGGGCCATCGACGACGAGAGCCTGATGGATTATCTCGGCGAAAACCGGATCGGCCTCGAGATCAATCTCACCAGCAACGTGCAGACTAACACCGTGCCAGGCTTCGCAGGACACCCCATGCGACAATTTCTCGACCGCGGCTTGCTGGCTACGATCAACACCGACGACCCGGTCATCAGTGGCATCGATCTCGCCCATGAATATCGCGTTGCCGCCCCGGCCGCGGGTCTTACGCTCGAAAACATCCGCCAGGCCCAGCGCAATTCGCTCGAGATTGCATTCCTGAGTCCGGCGGAAAAGGGTGAATGTGGTTGGTGATGGGTGGTGCAGGCCAGCCTTGGTAGGGCGCGCTGGCTCAGCGCGCCTCCGAGCATCCGCCAAGCCCAACGCAATTCGCTCGAGATCGCATTCCTGAGTCCGGCGGAAAAGGGTGAATGTGGTTGGTGATGGGTGGCGCAGGCCAGCCTTGGCAGGGCGCGCTGGCTCAGCGCGCCTCGAGCATCCGCCAGGCCCAACGCAATTCGCTCGAAATCGCATTCCTGAGTCCGGCGGGAAAAGGGTGAATGTGGTTGGTGATGGGTGGAGCAGGCCAGCCTTGGTAGGGCGCGCTGGCTCAGCGCGCCTCGAGCCCGCAGCGCGTCCGCCTGCAAAAGAAACCCTCACGCTCGTCCGTCACCCAGGGCCTGCCGATGCACGCTGAGACAGCGCGCCCCTACCAATCACGATTCACTTGCTTTCCCCTCGCAGCTTCGTACTCTTCGAACCCAGCGGGGGAGCCCACGGTTGGGCTGAGACTCGAAAGTGTTTTCGGGAACCCCTTGAACCTGATCCGGGTCATGCCGG
>DATDBU010000012.1:0-5252 GCA_036524675.1 Chthoniobacterales bacterium
CTCGCAAGGTTTCGGCATCTGCCGCGACTTCGCGCACCTCGCCGTGGCGCTGTGCCGCTGTTTCAATCTTCCAGCCCGCTACGTCACCGGCCATCTTCCGGATGTGGGATTTCAAGATTCGGGCTCGCCAATGGATTTCCACGCTTACATGCAGGTCTACGTGGGGAACCGCTGGCACAGCTTCGACGCCCGTTTCAATGTCCCTCGCACGGGACGCATCGACATCGCTTGTGGATTCGACGCGGTGGAATGTGCCTTTTCCACTCTTTATGGAGCGGCCACCCTGGCATGGTTCAATGTCTGGAACTATCAGGTCGATCGTGCCCAAGTGAAGCTCGGAGATCCCGTGGATCTAACCAAACGCCTCGACGGAACGCCCAATCTGCGCTTTGCCTAGTGTGCTGTTCAGGAAATACGGGGACATTTGCAGGAGAGGATTTTGGCGATTTTCGAGGCGCGAGCGCAGCGCCTGTGTGTGAGTCACACTGGCGAGCGAGCAACGTGGAAAATCGCCAAAATCCTCCCGGCCCGGAGGGCTGCGTTGAAAATGGCCCGGCGCCAGCGTTGGTTGCCGCTTCGATGTGGAGAAAAGATGGAGCGGCTACCTCGCTTCGCTCGGTTCTCAGTCACAGGTCGCATCGGACATGCTCCTTCGTCGCGTCCCGCTCAGCGGGACGGGCCATTTTGAACGCAGCAAATGTTCCCGCATTCCTGAACAGCACACTGAGTCGCATGGGTGGAAACGAATAGTTTCGCGCCGCGCGCTGAATCCGCGGGGCGACGTCGGTTTTTGTGTCACGATTCACCGATGGCGGAGAGATTATCGGGCGCTGGCCTTGGGCTGCCGCTCGCCGAGGCAGGAAGTAAGTATGCGGGCGTTATCCTTTCGCGGCCACATCGGCCAGGCCGGCGCTCTCGAGATGGAGGAGTTGATCCTTGGCGGCGACCACGGTGACCGCGCCCGCGATTTCGTTTTCTCGCCACCATCTCCCGCATCACGGCACCGAGCCCGGGAGCATCGGTTCGTCGACGAAGGCGGACCGCGCGAGGCAAGGCGCGGGGAGAGCGAGGCAGGCGGGGGTGCATGGTTAAGAGCTCCCAAACCATGGAGCGACGTGATTCAAAGGCATTCCAATAACGAATCGCGCAAGACCTCTATGAGATCCTCTTCTCCAGAGTTTAAGGTTGCCCGTGCGCCTTCCCTCAGGTGGAAGCGAACAGGGAATCCCTGGTAAGCGCCGGAAACGTCGAGCCGTTCAAACTTGTAGGCGCGAGCGCCTACCATTTCCTTGGCGAAACGCCGCACGTCTTCCGTGCCTTTCACCACTATCTTTGCGTTCACTGTTTCAGAGAGGCTGAGTTGGGCAATATGCGCTGCGGTTACTCGGATATCGCTGACACTTTTTCCCAAAGCGATTAGCCACCTCGCCACGTCCACCTCCAAGGGCTTCACAACACTGTCGGGCCCGATGATGGCGGTGAGGCTGTTGATGGCCGGCGAGACTGACCGCGGGCAGTCGTGGAACTCTAGCTGGGGAGCATCAACGGAAAGGCGAAAGTGCGTGTGCTCATACTCCACACGACGAAATTCTTGGGTTTCGCCGAAAGGGTTTAAGTTTGTTTCGGTTCGCTCAAAGCGCTCGATGAACCGCGCCTCTAAGAAATCGGCACGAGTCCGTTCCACCAAGAAACCGACTGTTGAATCCTCGACGAATTCCTCCTTTCGCATCCCCTCTACAATTCGCTTGAGAGCGGGACGTGATATTGGTGAAAGCGAATACCAGCGAAGGCGTTTCATGCTTCATTTGCCTTTGGCTTTTCAGCAACTGGGGGCGCGAGCTTTTCCCGGATCGCTGCCATGGCGGCATAGGCTGCTGCCTCAATTGCCTGGTTGATACGCTTCCTATCATCCAGGGAAATTGCCCGTCTTGTGACTTCCACATCTCCGCCGTCGCCTATGTTGTGAACCCCGCGGACCAAGTAGCAGAACCCCGTTCCACCCTCGGGATTCTTAAACTGCGCCTCTATCTCAAAAATTCTCCCTTCTCCGACACTTTCCTTCGCCTCCCACACGGTCCGGCTGATACAAAAACCGTCCTTTCGCAGCCGATCAAATTCCGGCGAAGAAAGCAAAGCTTCGCCCGCGAGAGTGAGTCGCTTGACTAAACCTTTGACCTCCGCCTCTTTCTCCTCCGCGGCGTCTCCGTCATCATCCTCCTCGGGGGCTTCTTGAGGGATGCGGTTAAGTTTCAGGTCGATCACATCCCGGCGGTTGAATCCCGCCATTCCGTCCATCACGCGAACGAAAAATTCTGTTCGCATGGCTGGATCTACAATGCCGGAAAGCTCTATCGTTTGGCGTTTTGGCTTTTCCTGACCTTCCGGGACAGGAAGTATATCCGTAATCTTATTCACCACATCCTGAGCCCGTCCGTTTGCCGGGTATCGAAACTCATACCCGCCCTTCATGGGCTCGATGAAAATCTCCATCTCCTTGTGAATGCGTTGCATCACCCGAGTACTGCCGTGATCCACTTCGCGGTAGGTGATACGAACGATCGTCCCTGCTTCCGTTTTGCGAATTACGTACGACTCGTCTGCGGTTTCTCCCCGGATGTCCCGAACGTCCGACAAAACCTTTTGTAGGTCTTCTGCTGAAGCACCGCTCTCATATCGGCAGGTTGTCTCCTTCTCTTGAGCGTCCGCCGTTTCGATTGTGTCCAATAACTCGCGAAGCTGTAGCCAGCTAAACGGCATCCGGCTCAGATGATCCCGGATAGTTTCGCGGGGCAGTTCGCCGGAAAGAATAATCCCGCGGTCCAGGGCAAGGCTCAGCAGCTTTTTCTTGCTAAACTTTGGAGCGTCCAAGATGTCTGAGACATCCTTATCGTCGGCGAAATACTTTGAGGGATGGTCGTAGCGCGGCATAACTCAATCCATTCCAAGTTGAGTTGTGGAAAACTGTGACAGCACGGTCGGAATCGAACTGAAGGTGATCTGCTCTAGTCGTTTCTCAAACTCTGGAAAGTTGAAATACTCTTTCGCATACTGCTCTTTTGCCGTTGCGAAATAAGCAGAGGCTTTTGAATCGGCGAATGGCGCCCTGATTTCAATGCGAACGGAATCGGCGACCAGTTGGTAGCGGAACAAATAGTCGATGAGGAATTTCAACTCATCAACGGCGGCAGCCGGTTCCCTGTAGTAAACGACATAGCCCCTCTGGTTGTTCGTCAATTCCGTGGGCTCGTATTCAAGCACCTGCCAGGGAGACAAAAGCATTTCCGCAGTTGCTGCCTTAAGCGTATTGGAAGTCACCCGGGCGCGAACGAGGTCGGGATGGTAGAACTTGCAATGCTTTGCAGAGGGTAACTCGTGGGCTCCCCGCTTCCTCAAAATGTCGTTGGCGACATTGTAGAGGTAGGTGATTTCAGGCGGCCCAAAAACGAACAGCCGGTAGTTCGCTTTTACCTTCACCAGATTTTGTTTCACCAGCGCGAGAAGCATCGGAAAGTTCTTATCGTAATCGCTATCGTGGTTGTAGATGAAGAGCATCCCGTAAACCCGGTGATTGCTCTCCGGATCGGCGTAAAGCTGCTGCCATTCCTCGCTTTGGTTTGCACACTCCGCACTGATCGAGAGGCTTTTGAGCGCTTCCTCCAGTTTATCCTTGTTGATTGTTGCAGCAGCGTAGCTCTTGAGATCCGTAGTAAGATAAACCCGCCCGTGCTCCAGGGGAGATTCGTAGGAGAAAACCGCATCTGAGGGATGCGTTTTCTTTTTGTGACCCTTCACTACACATGCCCAGTTTTGGTCGCGATGGGGTCGCCTTTCCCATCCAAAAATGGAAAAGATCCCCTTCGATACCTCCTCCGCCATCTTTGCGATTGTTGCCGTCTCTGCCATAGGTTGAGAAAATCAAGTGGCGCCGTCCACTGCTCGCGTGAACTTTGTCGCCGTGTCTGCTGGTGAATAGCTGCTCGATGCGGGCGTTGTCTATGGAGAAAGAAGAGGGGACGCGCGCACGACGGCGATCAATCTTGGTTGTACGCGGCGCGCTGCCGAGCGAACCGGCCACATCGCCGAGCAACGGGGGAGGCGGCAGGGGCCAAAAAATCCTATTGCTGTTCCTCTTCACCAGCGTTATGCAGTTTTCGGCTACTTCCCAAAGTTGGGGGAACGAGGAGAACCCCCTCAGTTTGGAAACGATGCGAAGTAAGCGCCTGCACCGCATCGGCTGGAGCGTCGAGCCACGGCTCGTTACGGATGCGGAACGTCTATTTCTCAATGCGCACGCTTCACTATCGTGTATTCCGCACTTCGAAGTTCAAATACCCATCCAGCGCGAGTAACTCGGACAGATTCGGGTCGAAGAGGACGATATTGGTTCCCTTTGGATTCAGTGCGCTAGGATAGCAAATTCCGTCGTAGCCTGCCGATTGAATCACCTCTGCCAAGTATTGGTTGGGACCTATTCGACACTCGAATCATCCGGGTGAACCGATTCTCCTAATGCGCGTCCAAGCGAGCCGAGCAGGGTCTGTCTCCTAACCTCCTCACCAAGGTTTGCTGTTGCGAGAGGTTCCAATGCCGACATCTTCCCTCCCAGGTCTGCAAGTCGCAGGAGTTTCCGCGCTCGAAGCAGACGAAGGCTGACGACCGCGCCGGGAAAGCGTCCTGTTTCTATAGCCGCCGTCTCCTCATCGAGAGCGCAGTAGAGAAGTGAGATTCCTTCGGGATTGGCCCGACCAGTATCTGTTTAGCCTCGAGGCGAAGTTTTGCGAAAGGGGCAAAAAAGGCTGGTACTAGCATTTATTGTGGTTCATAAAGCCTGGCGATGACGCCGCTCCAGCCGGGAAACTCTTGAAGCGCTCCAGAGGGAAGCCCCTGGAGCGTTGGTCAATCTGGTGCTGACGATGCAGGAGGAGATGGTGCGGATGCGAGCGGACATTGGGCGGCTACAGGAGCGGATCGCGCAGCTGGAAGGCGAGAACCGGCCGCCGAGCGCGCCGTTTCGGCGCGGGGAGGATGAGCGCAAGAGCGGTCCGAAAAAGCCTGGGCGTGGCAGCGGCCATCCGGGCAGTTGCCGGAAAGTGCCGCAGGTGATCGATGACGAGATCGAAGTGCCATTGAGGGGATGCCCGTACTGCGCGGGAGTCCTCGAAGGAGTAATCCCCGTGGTGCAGTATATCGAGGAACTGCCCGAGGTTCGCCCGCACGTCACGCGGCTAAAGACCTATGAGGGACACTGTCCA
>DATDBU010000013.1:0-14542 GCA_036524675.1 Chthoniobacterales bacterium
TTTGCCTTCACGAAAAGCCTGCCGCTCCTGCTGATTGCCGCAATCATCGGTGTGATCAGCCCGAGCGGTTATGAGGTAGGCCCTTTTCTCGCTGTCGAACAGGCCGCCCTCTCCAAGACAATACCCGACAAGAAGCGCACAAGCGTATTTGCCTGGTACAATCTGGTGGGAGCATTCGCGACTGCTTTTGGCGCACTGGCCGGCGGCTGGCTGAGCGGCTTTCTGCAAAAGGCTGGAAGCACTCCGCTCGACAGTTACCGAGTAATCTTACTGGGCTATGCAGCCATTGGAGTGCTCTTGGCCTTGCTCTTTGCTGGACTGTCGCCAAGGGTAGAGGTGTTAAGATCAGATAGCTCGGCCGCTCTTCAAGCCCGGTTTGGACTACATCGTTCTCGAGGAGCGGTGCTGAAATTGTGCTCCTTGTTTGCTCTGGATGCCTTCGCGGGCGGTTTTGTCATTCAGAGCATTGTCGCCTACTGGTTTCACATCCGTTTTAGCGTCGACCCAGCCACATTGGGCGGGATCTTCTTTGGGGCCAACATTCTTGCCGGAATCTCTGGTCTAGCGACTGCCTGGATCGCTGCGCGGATCGGCCTTGTCAACACCATGGTCTTCACGCATCTCCCTTCCAATATCCTCTTATTTCTCGTTCCGCTGATGCCCAACTTGCCTTTGGCGATAGCGGTCCTGCTGCTCCGGTTCAGCCTTTCGCAAATGGACGTTACTCCGCGGCAATCTTATACCATGGCTGTGGTCGCTCCAGACGAACGCTCTGCGGCTGCAGGTGTGACCGGAATTGCTCGGACCATTGGCGCATCTCTCTCTCCTGCCCTGGCAGGCTTGCTCATCAGCAACCCTGCCTTGTTAGGGGCACCATTCTTCGTCGCGAGTGGCTTGAAGGTAGTTTACGACCTGCTGCTCTATCGCAGCTTCCGCGGTCTCAGAGCGCCGGAGGAGCAGCGCATGCCAAGAGCCAGCTGAGTCAGCGTCCGCCAGGGCTCGCGAAGCTTGTGTTTCGAAGCGGCGCTTCGAACGCGTCGTTAACCATCAATGTGGGGCGGAGCCGCACCTTTGCCTCGCGGCTCAATTTCTCTCGAAACAAGAGAGCCGAATTGAGGATGAAGGCTAATCCGAGCCAACGTGAATCAGTGCAGCAAGAATGGGGGAGAGCTGGCTGAACAAGGCCAGGAGAATGCCTATCGAATCCACCGTAATCGTTCCCCAAAGGTTAAACATGATTACTCGGTAGCACCGCTTGCTGATCTTCAGCATTTCTCCGAGACGTGAGACGTCATTCGTCATGAGCGTCACGTCGGCGGTTTCGAGTGCGACATCGGTGCCCTGGCCCATCGCAACGCCCACCGTAGCTTCTGCCAGCGCATATTCTCGAAAAGCCTACGGTATCGGGGAAGCAGACTCGACTTCGGATTCTCTGGAGGTTTCGAGCAAGCCGATGAGATGGATCTCCTCGCGAATGAGCCTGTTTCCCTCGATGCGGACAACATGGAGTTTGCGCGGTCCGTCGAAGCGGAGGGTGCCTTTGAGGAAAGCAGGCGCCCTTGCCATTTCCACACCGTCGACGATAACCGCCATGGATTGCCCGGATATCGCGACGTAGGCGAAGTGTCTGCCGTCCGGGCTAAAGGTGAATCCCGCGACGTTGCGATGCCGAGGGCCGGCTTTCCCATCGACCACGACGCGACCGTAACCTCCGTCTTTCGCGATGAACGCAAATCGAGAACTGTCCGGGGAGAAGACAAAGCTCTCCTTTATCACGGTATCCCATGCCTCGCCGGTTTTGCCATCAACAACAGCGGCAATCCGGCCGCCCATGCTCGTAAAGAAGGCAAACCGTCTGCTGTCGGAACTCCAGACCGGCATGCCCTCAGCGCTTCCGTCGTAGGCGGAGAATTCCTCTCCATCCACTACGACAACTTTCCGGCCGTCTCTCAATGCGCCCCAGGCGACGCGTTTGGAATCCGGGCTGAAGCTCAGGCTGTCGTTGACGATGCCCCCGTATTTCGGACTCTGCTCATCGTTCACGAAAACAGCCTCCCCGCCGTTCGGCAACGTCGCCATGTAGGCGATGCGTTTGCCGTCCGGACTTACGCGCACGGTCTGGGTCGCAACGCCCTCATGGAAAGTGGCAAGAGGCATCTCCAGTTTGAAAACTTCCCCGGAGACGGATTTTTCCTCCGCGAAAGCCGGGAAAATTGGCGCCGTCCCGAGTATTGCCAGCAACGAGCGACGGACCGCGGCTCTCCGAATTCTTCTGAATGGATGATGCTGCATGGTCTTAGGCGGCGTTGGGGACAGGTGCGGGAAGGTTGCCGGTGCTGGGCGATCTGTCGCGGTTGAATATGCGGTAGAGGACCGGCAGCACGATCAGCGTGAGTAGCGTCGAGGAGATGATGCCGCCGATGACCACGGTGGCCAGCGGGCGCTGCACTTCGGCTCCCGGGCCAGTCGCCAATGCCATTGGCACGAAGCCGAATGAGGCGACGAGCGCGGTCATTAGCACGGGACGGAGCCGGGTCACGGAGCCACGGAAAATCGCGTCGTCGAGGGATGCGCCTTCCTCGCGCAGTTTCTTGATGAACGAAATCATGACGATGCCGTTCAGGACGGCCACGCCACTGAGGGCGATGAATCCGACGGCCGCCGAGATCGACAGCGGGATCCCGCGCAGCCACAGGGCCAAAATGCCGCCCGTCAGGGCCATAGGGACTCCGGTGAAGACGAGTAACACGTCTTTGATGGACTTGAAGGCTCCGTAAAGCAGCAGCAAGATGAGCAGCAGCGCCGCGGGAACGACGATCTGCAGGCGTTTGCTCGCGGAGATCAGGTTCTCGAACTGCCCGCCCCAATCGAGCCAGTATCCGGCAGGGATCTCGACATCCGAACCGATGCGGCGCTCGGCCTCGGCAACGAAAGAGCCGAGATCACGTCCGCGAACATTCGCCGTCACAACAACACGACGTTTGCCGTCCTCGCGGTTGATCTGGTTCACCCCGGGTTCCACGGTAAGCCTCGCAATTTCACCGAGCGGGATGAATCGGGAAGCGGTCGGGTCGAGGTCGGCCGAAACTTTGGTGACGCGGGTTTCCCGTTGTGCCGGCAAGGGAATCGGGAGCCGCCGCATGGCTTCGAGGTTCCCGCGCAGATTCTCGGGCAGGCGCACGATGATGGGAAATCGCCGGTCGCCTTCGAAAAATTGGCCGGCCTGCCGCCCGCCGAGTGCAATGGCGATGGAATCCTGCACGTCGGCCAGATTGAGGCCGAAACGGGCCAGCTTCGCGCGGTCAATATCAATGCTCAGCAGGGGAAGACCGGTCGTTTGCTCCATCTTAACGTCGGCTGCGCCCGGGATGGATTTGAGGACGTCCTCGATTTGCCCTCCGGTTTCGTTAAGCACTTCAGGATCGTCACCGAAGACCTTCACCGCCACGTCAGCACGCACCCCCGCGATCAGCTCGTTAAAGCGCATCTGAATCGGCTGAGTGAACTCGTAGTTGTTGCCGGGAATGTCCTGCACGGCCTCTTCCATGGCCCCGACCAAGTCGGACTTCGTCCGGTGCGGGTTGGGCCATTCCGCGCGCGGCTTCATGATGACAAAACCATCAGCGACACTCGGCGGCATCGGGTCGGTCGCGACCTCGGCGGTGCCGATCTTAGCGAAGACGGCCTTGACCTCCGCGAACTCCTTCAGGCGTGTCTCCAACTGATCCTGCATCTGCACGGCCTGGGTCAGGCTCGTGCCGGGCGTGCGCAGCGCGTGCAGGGCCACGTCGCCCTCGTCCAGATTGGGAAGAAACTCGCTACCCATTTTCGAAGCGATAAGCAGGCAGAGAACGACCAAAGCAATCGCCGTCGAGACGACGACGCCGCGCGCGGCCAGCGCGGCGCGGAGCGAGGGTTCGTAAAGGCCACGTGCGAGCCGCATGAAGATGTTCTCTTTTTCGGAAATCTTCCCGGTGAGCAGGATCGCCACGGCGGCAGGAACAAATGTGACGGCAAGCACCAGCGCGCTGGCAAGGGCCGTGATGACGGTCAGGGCCATCGGATGGAACATTTTTCCCTCGATACCCTGCAGGGCAAGGATGGGCAAATACACCACCATGATGATGAAGACGCCAAAGGTGCTCGGCTTGATGACCTCGCGCGTCGCGTCGAGCACTGTCTCGAAGCGTTCGCCGAGATTCAGGAGCCGTTTGCGGCGGTGTTGTTCCTCCGCGAGGCGGCGGATGCAGTTTTCGACGATGATGACAGCGCCATCGACGATGAGGCCGAAATCGAGCGCGCCGAGGCTCATCAGGTTGGCGCTGATGCGCGTCGTAACCATGCCGGTAATCGTCATGAGCATGGACAACGGAATGACGGCGGCGGTGATGAGCGCGGCGCGGATGTTTCCTAGGAGGAGGAAAAGAATGACGACGACGAGAAGCGCGCCCTCGAGGAGGTTCTTTTTCACGGTCTCGATGGTCGCGTCCACAAGATTTGTCCGATTGTAAATTTCGTGGGCGACAATGCCCTCGGGCAGGGAGCGGCTGATTTGCTTGAGCTGCTCGGAAACACGGTGGGCCACCTCGCGGCTGTTCTCGCCCATGAGCATGAAGACCGTGCCGAGCACGACCTCGCCGCCGTCCTTCGTCGCCGCGCCGGTGCGGAGTTCCCGGCCCTCGAAGACGTCCGCTACATCCGAGACATAAATCGGCACACCGTCACGGTTTTCCAGCACAATGGAACGCAGTTCCTCGATGTTCTTCACCTGTCCGGGCGAGCGGATGAGATACTGCTCGCCGTTGCGCTCGATATAGCCCGCTCCGACATTCAGGTTGTTTGCCTCCAAGGCCGCGAGGACATCCCTCATCGTCAGGCCGTAGGTAATCAGTCGGTCCGGATGCGGGGTCACGTGGATTTGCCGCTCATAGCCTCCGATGGTGTTGACCTCGATAACACCGGGCACGTTGCGGAGCTGCGGCTTGATGATCCAATCCTGAACGGTGCGAAGATCGGAGGCTTTGATGGGCTTGCCGTCGGCGCTCTTTGCGCCGGGCTTCGCCTCCACGGTATACATGAAGATCTCGCCGAGCCCTGTGGCGATCGGTCCCATTTCCGGCTCGATTCCCTCGGGCAGGCTGTCCCGCACGGATTGCAGCCGTTCCGCGATGAGCTGTCTCGCGAAATAAATGTTGGTGCCGTCGCGGAAGATGACCGTGACCTGCGACAGCCCGTAGCGCGAGAGGGAGCGGGTGTATTCCATCCTGGGCAGGCCGCCGAGAGCGATCTCCAGCGGGAAGGTGATGCGCTGCTCGACCTCCAGCGGCGTGTAGCCGGGCGCCTCGGTGTTGATCTGCACCTGCACGTTGGTGATGTCGGGAACAGCGTCAATCGGCAGGCGTTGATAGTTGTAAATGCCTGCCATGGCGGCCAGGGCGACCAACAGCAGGACGAGCCATCGCTGGCGAATTGAGAATTGGATCAATTTGTCGAACATTGGAAGAAACCCTCAAAGGGCCTCGTTTTGTGCTTCGCCGGTTCGGATGCGCACGGTTTGGATGATTTCGGTGACGATGATGAGTCCGTCGCCGTTCGTGCCAGTGTGTGCGGCGCGGCGGATGGTATCGACGATGGATTCAGCGATGTCATCGGCGGCGACGATTTCGATCTTTTTCTTCGGATGGAAAAAGAGGTTCTCCGCGCTCAGGACGAAACTGCCGCTCGCACCGCGCCCCCGGCCCTGACCATGCACGTCGCTAAACGTGAGGCCGGGAAAGTGCGGGAGTTCATGAAGGGCTTTCACGACGCGTCCGAGCATCTGCGGCTTGATGATGGCTTTGATTTCTTTCATGGCTTTTGTCGGCTCCTTAGTGGTCGTGGGTCGCGCCGGATTTCATGACGTCGGCCTTGATGATGAAGCTGTTTTCGGCGGCGTATTCGCTGTCGGCAGGCAATCCGTCCGTCACTTCAACCCATTCGTCGTCGCGCCGGCCGATCTCGATGGGCACGGCCTCGAATGTGTTGCCGACCCGGATGAAGATGACATCCCAATCGCGGAAGGTTTGCAGCGCGCTGACCTTGACCGCGACGGGAACTTCGGCGGATTTTGTGGTGACGATTCCTTCAACGAATACACCCGGCCGCAAGAGCCCGTTGGGATTGGGAACCACGCTGCGCGCGAGCATCGTTTGAGAAGCCTCGGCCCCGAGGGGCGACAAGTAGTCGAGGCGCGCTTCGATGGGTGTCTCTCCGTCGCCAGACTCGATTTTCACTGCTTGCCCGGTCTTCAACAACGAGAAGTCATTGCGGTGAACGGTGAAATCCACCCACACCGTGCTGAGGTCGGCGACGGTGAAAAGGCTCTGCTGGCTGTCCACGGATTCACCGAGCGTGGCGTCCTTTTCGATGATGGTTCCCTCGATTTCCGCCTTCACCTCGTATGGTTGCAAGCTTTCGTTGCTTTCAATGGTCACGAGCACGTCGCCTTTCTTCACTGAGTCGCCCAGGTTTTTGGCGACCTTGCGGACCATGCCTGGGAAGCGCGGGGTGACGTGGGCCATGCGCTCGGCGTTGAGCCTGACCAATCCGCGCAGAGACAGCGTCTCCCGGACGGTGGCCGGACCGGCGCGCAGCATTTCGATGCCCGCCTTGGCCACGGTTTCCGGGGGGAGTTGAGTGCGGCCCTCGATGGAATCAAACTTCCATTCATAGCTGCGCCCGGCGTTTCCCGCTCGAACCGTCGCGTGGAAGGAGTGCGGTTCGACGACATCCTTGTCCCCGACGAGGTAGTCCTCCTGCTTTTTGAAATTTATGGTTTCCGTGCGGTTGATGCGTTCCAGCGTGATCGTGAGCGTGATGGGTGCGGGATCCATCGGCTTGCCGTCCTTGTAGAAGTAAACTCGGAACTCCGGCGTGACTCCTTCCGGCTCGTAAATCGTGACCTCGCATTGGAAATCGCGGTCGCCGAAAAGGCGTCCGCCATGCGGCCCGCGCGCGGTGTCTTCCGCTTCGGCCTCGTTGGCGTGCGGCTCGCCGCCAGGCGGGGTTTCGTGGTTGAGGATTCGCGTGGCTGCGAAAACCGCCGCCGCAATGATGACGGGAATGAGAACGATTTTGAGAATCTTCATGGGAATCAGTTTTTCTTTTTGAAAGGCGCGGGCGCGGGAGATTGGGGTGCAAGAGCTGCCGCTCCGATGAGCCGGTCAATCTCGACCTGCCGAAGGTGATAGCCGAGAGCGGCCTCGATGTTTTGGCGCCGCAATCCGATGAGCGAGCGGCGGGCGTCGGCCAGCTCCAGATACGAAAAGCGGCCCTGCCGATAGCCATCCTCGGTGGCCGACATGACTTCCTTTGCCGCGGGAAGGATTTCGTTGGCCATGACATCCAGTTCGGTGACGGAGTGGACAAGTTCCTGATAAGCCTCGAAAAGCTTCACGGCGAGCTGAACGCGAATGGCCCTCCCCATCGCTTCCGCCTTGCCATGAAGTTGCAGGGCTTCCTGGATACCCGCCTGTCCGCGGTCGAAGAGCGGAAGCGGCAAAGACACGCCGAACACACCGGCCCACGCGTTTTCATCCGCAAACTGCCGGAGGCCGGCGGTCAGCGTCACGTCGGGAATTCGCAGGGTGCGGGCGAGCCGGAGCTGGGCTTCGCGAAGACTGGCTTCCTCCGCAAACCGGGCAAGGTCGGGATTGCTGCCGATCCCTGCCATGAGGCTGCCAAACGCTTCCGGCTGGCGCCGCGCATAAAAGTCAGCGCGGGCGCCGGAAAACGTCGCTTCCTCGCTGCCCCACGTCGCAGCGAGCGCCTTGCGCGCAGAAAGAAGCGAATGCTCGACATGTTCTTCCTCGATCTTTGCCTGGGCGACGGCGATATCCGCCCGTCGTTGCTCGACGACCGAGGCGCGCGCGGCGTCGACTCGCTCCTTGACTGCGGCGCTGGCCGCTTCCGCGAGCGTGGAAGACTCCTTCGCGAGGGCAAGGCGCTCCTGCGCCGCGACGACCTCGATGAATCTGCGCGCCGTTTCGGCCAGCACGTCGAGCCGCCGGATTTCGTAATCCCAGGCGGCGAGATCATTGGCGAGGCGGGCCTCGGCAATGCGCGCCGACCTCTTGCCGCCCAGTTCGATGAGCTGGCTCAGCTGCAGCGTGGTTTCGGTGTCATCCGCGCCGGTGCCGCTTCTGCTGCTGGGAAGGTTCTCGACCTCGAGTCTAAGCTCGGGATTCGGAAGAACTTTCGCCCGAATGGAGCGGGCCTCTCCGGCCCGTAGTCCGTAACGGTCCGCGGAGAGCACGGGGCTGTTGCTCAGCGACAGGGCAATGGCGCCGGACAGGGTGAGGCCGCCTTTCGGCACCGCCATCCGGGAGTCCTGGGCACGCAGCCCGGGACCGGCGGCCAACAGGACGACCGCCGCAAAAATCGGAATGGTCTTCATGAGCGCTCCTCAGCCGCGATCGTCGTCGGAGTGAGATTCGTTGTGATAAGTCACACGAATCCGCGAGGCCTGCCGGGCTTCGCTCAGTGGGAAGCTGGCGACATACGATTGCGGGCCATGCCGGCCGCGCGTCGTGCGCGGATGGGCACGATCGATGTCGTCCTGCTCTTGCGCGATGATCTGCCCGCTGTTGGCGATCAACTGAATGTCCACGTGCGCGGAAGGATTAAGGAACCGGCCCTTCGTCACGCCGGCCACATATAGCCGGTCAGCCGTCTCGAAGGCGCGAAAGCTCATCACCTGGCCCGTGCCAGAGTGAATCGCTTGAATCGGAAGCGAGGAATCCGCCTGGCGGATATAGCTGTCGAGCGAACCGCAGGCGGAAAGCATACCGGCGGTCGCGCCGACAATGATGATGTTGCGAAGGCGGGCGAGCCCGCCGGGAATCGGAAGTATTGGAAAGTTCATTGAGTTGCCCTGATGAACCGCTGTCCATCGTGGGACGCGGAAGTGGGTGCTTTTGAGACGGGCGAAGACCCGTTAACGACGGTACGCGGGCACACTGCGCCCGCGAATGCTCAGGACAACTGAGGCGGGAGCGTGATTTCGCGAATGGAACCCGGGGGCGGAAGCACGTTCGGAGAATTCAATGTTCCACAAATGGGCAAGCGGCCTTCCCAGCGAAGCGAATCCTGAAGCGCCGCGGAATGACTGTGTCCATCGGTGGAATGAGCGGGCTCAGCGTTATCGCCTTCGTTTGGAAAAGGCAGTTCTTCACAGCCGTGATGATGTGAATGACCGCCGGCAAGCAACCCGGCATGGTCGGCGCAATGAAGCATCGTCTCCGCAAAGAAGAGGGCCACAACTGCCGCAAGCACAGCAGAAATCGAGGAGCTCCTCAGAGATTTCATGCGGGCGTGTGTGTAGCAGCGGGTTGTTGTCTTGTCAATGTCGCGCCTCGCCGACGCAAGCGCCGCAGAGACCGTGAAGCGTGATCTCGTGTGCCTCGACCACAAAAGAGGGAGGCGCAAGCTTTTCCACCTGCGGCAAGCATTCCGCGAGGTCGAAAACCAAACCGCAAACCCGGCAAACGAAATGGTGATGATGCTTGAGCCCGGCATAGTCGTAATGCGTCACCCCGGCCACGTTCACCGGAACAACATGCTTCTCGTTTACCAATGCCTTTAAGGACCGGTAAACCGTCGCGATGCCAAGAGCCGGGCAGATCGCCTGCGCGCGTGTCAGCACCGCCCGCGGCGTCAACGCACCTTCCGCTTCCCGAATAGTCTGTAAAATCGCTTCGCGTTGACGGGTTTTGCGCTGCATCGAACAAATTCGCTTGCCTGATAATGAGAATCAATTATCACCAAGCGGGCTCCTGTCAAATCGCATGAAGATTTCCCATCTCACGGCCGCTTTCCTGCTCAACGCTATCGGGCCGCTCTTCGCGGAAGAGAGGAAGGATGCGGACTCGTCCACGCCTGCGGTACCCCCAGTCGCCGCTATCAAGCAATCTGAGCGGAAATCATTTCTCGAATGGGATTATTTTACTGGCGATTGGGGCGGGTTGCGCACCCGCGTGGCGGACAAGGGCCTGGAACTCGGCGCGGAATATTATGCGGAGGTTTGGGGCAACACGACCGGCGGCCTCAAGCGCGGGGCGGTTTATACAGGCCTGATGCTCCTTGAGGGACATCTCGACTTCAACACTCTCGTCGGCTGGCAGGGCGCGAGTTTTTACACCCGCTGGCTCTGGCTTTCCGGTCGGGATGCCTCCGAGGATTTGGCCGGAAATTTTCTGACGATCAGCTATATCGCCGGCTTCAACACGTTTCGGAATCTCGAACTCTGGTTCCAGCAAAATCTTTTCGACGACAAGGTATCCATCCGGGTCGGCCAGCTTGCCGCGGATTCGGAATTCGTGATTTCGGACTACGGCAGCGTCTTCATCAATGCGGCCTTCGGCTGGCCGGCCTTCATCTATCTGAATATTCCAAACGGCGGTCCGGGCTATCCGGTGGGCGCTCCCGCTGTGCGGCTCGCACTCAACCCGACTGAGGACTTCACGTTCCTTGCGGCGGTTTTTCAGGGTGATGTCTTCGCGCAGAACGTCAATCGTCACGGATTCGATTGGAACCTCAACGCGAGCAACGGCTATTTCTGGATGACGGAAGCCCAATGGCGGCACGACTTTTGGCTGCCGGGCCAGATCAAGGTGGGCGCCTGGCTCCATACGGCCGACTTTCCGAATGCCGACGGATCGGACAGTTCCTATTGGGGCAACTACGGCATCTACTTCATCGTGGATCAGATGGTCTATCGCGAGGAGCATCCGGCTGTCTCCGTTCTCTCCAAAGATGGAAAAAGCGTCGCGGGCAAGGAAGTCGCCGCAAGCGACAACGAAGCGCAAGGTCTCGGCGTCTTTGCCCGCCTCGCTTTCGATCCGCAGGACCGGAACTTCATCGGATTCTACGCGGAAGGCGGATTCAACTACAAGGGACTCATCCCCACCCGCGACAACGACATTCTCGGCGTGGGCATCGGATATGCCCAGCTCACCAATGGGGCCAAGGATGTCCTGGCAAGTGAGGGCAGCGTTAATCCCGACTACGAAATCGTAATCGAGGCGACATACCAGGCACAAATCACGCCTTGGCTCATCCTCAAACCGGATCTCCAGTACATCATCCACCCGGGAGGAACTCGTGACTACGGCAACGCCTTGATCCTGGGCGGACGTGTCGTGGTGACTTTTTGAACAGTCCGGCTCATCGATTCTTTCACAATTCTCATGTCCCGAAACATCGCGGGGTGAACGTTGCTCTTTGCCCATTATCCGACGGATTTTTCAGAGTTTGGCTTGCGAAGCCTTCGCCAGGACCCGGAATTCCAGTCGATCCCGAGAATGTGAACCTACTTCAGGATGCAGATCAGGATACTGTCAGCAAAACTGTCAGCAGTGAGTTCTGAATGTCCTCGCCTGGGCACTCGCCGAGCATGACAGAATTGTTTAGACAAACAGGGAAGAATACATCATAAGTATCTAACAAACAACGAGAAGGACCTACGAATCCTACCTCAGGAGCCAACAGCTTTATCATTGGCGAGGCGCGTTTAGAGCGCCACTCCCTTGGGATTCGACCCCCCCGGTTCGAGCCGAGCGCCCATAGGTCAGCCCCAAGGGGTGAGGCCACGCCGAATCAATCCTACCTCAGCAGCCATGTTGTGGCTGCCGATTTGTAGGACGAAAGACCTTAAGACGTTCGTGCTGACCCAAAATGCCCGGAAAACGAGCTTGATTGGCGCGAACGCTGGCCCTCATCGGAATCTTCAGTCGATCAAGTACCTCGTTCAGCGAATGGATGGATGGTCTGCCACTCACGCAGGGCATCCTTGCAGGTTTCCGAGAGTCGCGACTCGCTCCAATGTCCGCTCTAATCTACTCCCTGATCAAATCCCCCAATTCAGGTTGTCGCCGAACCTTTTCCAATGCCAACACTCAATGAGCAGTGCGATCCGCGGCATCCTTTGAGAAAACTGGGAGAGCAGATTCCGTGGCCGGATCTTGAAGAAGCTAATTTCCTCCGAGATAGTCGACGCCAAAGCACGAACTGGGAGCCTCGTTTTATGCCCAAGAGTCCGCGTAGCCCTCGTCGGGGAAGTATCTTTGATTTCGTTCCCCCCATTCACTCATTAATCAGACCGGTAACGCCTGCCCCGCAGCGTTCATTTCGGTTCGAGTCGAAATATAATGAGACGCGGGTTCCTGAGAAGGCAACAGGAGCGGCTTTGCAGCTCTTCAAAGAGACGCGGGTAGATTTCCTGCCACCAGAACGCCGACCACAGGAAAATCAAATATCTCACGCCTTGGTCCTTCAGTCGCGTCAATTCCTTTAGCGCAGCATCGTCGTCGGCGGGCGCGCCCCACTCCACGCCGTCACGCTCGACGAAAAAGAACGGCCGATAGACGGAGAGTTCCGCATCCGTCCAGCGGTGTTCGGGGTCAATGAAAGCGATTCTTTCCGCTGGCGCAATCAACGCTCTCACCTCTTCGATAGATTGATCAGTCTGTGAGCTTGCAAGGCCATCGATAGCCTGCTGGAGATCGAGCACTTCTCGATCGAGCCATTGCCCTCGACGTTCCATGCACAGGACATCACCCTGCGACGCATCCTTGTACGCGACAAACCCGCGGGCGTAGAGGTCTGCGATGAGTGATTTGGTTTTCTCCCGTTCCGCGTTCCTGGGATGTAGCTCCATCACGATTTTTCGGACCGTTTCCAGATCAATGTCCGGGAACAGCTCGAATTCCCCGCCTTCGATGTCCATGATGAGGATGCTGGGCTGAATGCGCGCGATCACTGAATTCAACGGTTTTGCCGGAACCTTCACCGCCCTCGTCCGCTGACTCCTCGAAGTGAGCGATGACGCCAGGAAGCTCTCTTCGAGATAAAAGGTGCGCACACCTTCCTTATGGGCCAGGATACACATTTCCAGATGCGGAGAAACTCCATTCAGCTCGTATGTGTCCCGTATCGCCGGCTCCAGCTCTGGATTTGCCTCGAAGGCGTAAGTGTTTTCTGAACCCACTATCTTTGCACAATACGTAGACAAAAAGCCGATGCCTGCCCCCACCTCCATCACGACGTCTCTGGGTGAAAGCATAGTGGTCAATCCTCGCATCTCGTCCTGCTCATAATTTCCAGACAGGATGCGCTCCGTAATGCTCTTGCTAAGATGCCCAGCGAGCCGGAGTCTGACGCCGGAAACCTCGGCGACCATGCCTGTCATAGTCATGATGATTCAATGCTGATAGGACTGATAGAAAATCGTCTTCAGCCCCCGAGCCGTTGCCCGGGATTTGAAGCCGGAAGCACGCTCCTCCGTAACGGCAGAGTGACAAAAACGGCCCGGGAAGTCAAACGCTGCTCGCCTCGTGCTCCCCTCTCCTTTTTCTTTCCGCGTGGGCAAGCAATCCTCGGCCAAAGCCCGCAAAGAGGCTCCTAAGGGTAATGGTCGCCGTACTGCTCGTTACGGAGAGCTTTACAGAACAAACTCATTATTAAAACGATCACACGTCTTTAGTGGCGCGACTACCAGAAGGACGCTGACAGAGATCAAGAGTGCGACCAGCCCCCCGCGCGCTTCGGTTGAAATCGATCTCTTTCCTGTTGGTATTTGAAGTCTGAAGCCTGAACACAAGGTGGCTCTCCTGCTGCCCCAAAGTGAAGTTCCTCTTTGAAGTGCCCCGCGACAGGCTGATGATTCGAGCCGGGCCGAATTGGGATATTCGCAACGTGGTCACGATGGCTTCAACTGCTATTTCGCCACTCTCTTTACAAGCATCTCGAATTTCCTTGTTGAAGCCTCCATCGGGAATAGATGCTCCTCCCACAATGTGCATCTCTCCATTGGGACCATAGCGGGCACCGCCGCTTGCTCTCAGAGGACGCAAATCTATCTCAGCGTTTTTCGCGTACTTCGACCAGGTTGTCACCGGCCTCGATGCGGCTGATGATGTCCGGCCAAAGTGGCAACAACCACGTCACCAAGGCCCGGTTCGAGGTGTTGCCGATGCGCAGCCAGACGATTACCGGAGCGGTACGGCTTGACATCAGGGACTCGGCGAAGTCTTGATCTTTGGTGATAATGGCGGCTTGATTGGCGAGAGCATAATCCCAGATTTCGGAGTCATCGGCATCGCGCAGACCAAGTTCCCGGACGGCCCGAACATCGTAGCCGGCCTCGCGCAACGCGCGAGCCAAGGCCGCAGGCAACTGGGCGTCGAGAACGAACCTTACATGGGTTGTAAAACGGCGTGGTTGGCCTGTGCCGAAGCGAACTGCAGACAGGCCCGGATGTCTTCGGGCTCAAGGTCGGGATAGTCCTTGAGGATCTCATTTTCCGAGACACCGGCAGCCAGCAGGTCAAGCACATCGACCACCCGGATGCGCATCCCACGGATGCACGGGCGACCGCCGCATTGTTTCGGGTTGAAGGTAATCCGGTCCAGGTAATTCACGGCTCAAAATGTAGTCTCAAAGACTGCGGATGGCGAACCGTCTTTTCATTTCACCTAGACTCATCTTAATGGTCGGCTGGTTCCAC
>DATDBU010000014.1:0-7479 GCA_036524675.1 Chthoniobacterales bacterium
AGCGCGACGCCAACGGCGTTCACACCATTCCCGCCCCATTTCGCCGCGCTTGCGTAACGGCATCCTTACCCTCCACCTTGGCGGATAGACGCCCTTTTCGCTGTTTTTACTGTCCAGAGGCATCCCGTGTTTTCTACCCCGTCAATCGAACGCAGCGAAATGGCTAACCTTTTCCATACGGCGCTATCCGCGGTTGATCAACACGCTCACAGCACGGACTTGCACAGTTAGGATATGGCCATAACACGCAAATTACATTCTTCTTGCCATCCCAAATCCTAATGGCTTGCATAACACGATCGCCTCTCCCCCAGCCATGAGTTCGCCGACGTATCGGGATGTTTTTCCAACTTGCAATCGTCGGAAACATACCCTTTGCCTATCAATGCCGCTTCGCCTGCGAACTGAATGCAAACCCGGACGACGAAAGCACACCCCGCGACAGCGGCCATTGCCATTCGCCGGAGGCCGTCTGCCACCATAGACCGTTAATAACCCCATGCCGGAGTCTCCACCCATTCCCATTCTGAACCCTCCGCGGGCTCACGGTGCTCATCGACGCCGATTTAGCCCGACTTTACGGAGTCTCGACGAAACGGCTGAATGAACAGGTGCGGAGAAATAAGGACCGTTTCCCCGCCGATTTTCTCTTTGAACTAACATCGAATGAGAAAGTCGAGGTGGTCGCAAATTGCGACCACCTCCAGAACCGCAAATTCTCGAAGGCCTTGCCCCACGCCTTCACCGAGCACGGGGCCTTGATGGCGGCCAATGTCCTCAACAGCCCAGGGGCTGTGAAGATGAGCGTCTTCATCATTCGCGCCTTCATCAAACAACGCGAAGCCCTTTCCGCCAATGCCACCATCCTTAAGCGCCTCGCGGAAATCGACAAAACGCTGCTCCTCCACGACTCGGCCCTTAGCGACCTCTACCAGAAACTCCTCCCGCTGCTCCAACCTCCGCCGGACAAACTGAAGCGCCGGATTGGTTTTCATCAAAACGAAGAAGAATCATGATTGTCGCTGCCGCCACCTTTTGCATTGCCGCTGGCTGCTTTCAGTCGATGTCCCGTTGAATCATTTTGAATAGGCGGTCGCGACAACGTCACGCCGGGATCGGAACGGGACCGCATCCCCAACTCCTACCGACCGTTCTGCCCTGAATACAAGGCACAATTTTTTCAAAAAATTTCGCCCCTCGGGACAACTTTTGTCCGCCCCAACGTGCGAAGCTGCTCGCGTGAACTCTAAATCTCCATGTATTAGTCTCCAGCACGGCTAATTTTTCCTTGCCATCGCAAACCCTAGCAGCTTGCATCACACGATCCCTCTCCCCCAACATGAGTTTCCCGACGTATCGGGACGTTTTCCGACTGGCAACCGGCGGAAATCCCCCCTATGCCTATCAATGCCGTCTCGCGTGCGGACCGAATGCAAACCCGGACGACGAAAGCACGCTCCGTAACGGAACCGATTGCGGTTCGCAATTGATCAACATCCCCACTGGCCTCGGCAAAACCGCCGCTATCGTTCTAGCGTGGCTCTGGAATCGCGTCTTCGTCCCGCAGTTGGGTGGATCATCCGCCCGTCCGGCATCGGACTGGCCACGCCGTCTCGTCTATTGCCTGCCCATGCGCACTCTCGTCGAGCAGACTGCTGGTGAAGCACAGAAATGGATCGCAGCGTTAGTCAAGGCCAACGTCTTCCCCGGCGAATGGCCGAAAGTTCACATCCTCATGGGCGGGGCGGATGCAGGCGAATGGGACATCCACCCTGAAAAACCCGCCATTCTCATCGGCACGCAGGACATGCTCCTCTCCCGCGCCCTCAATCGCGGCTACGGCATGGCTCGCGCTCGCTGGCCCATGCATTTTGGGCTGCTGAATAACGATTGCCTGTGGGTGTTGGATGAAACGCAATTGATGGGCGTCGGTGTGCGCACCTCGGCTCAATTGGAGGGGTTGCGGGCGAAGATCGGCACGGCAATTGGTTGCATGACATGGTGGGCCAGCGCCACGCTGGATGCCAGACTGCTGGCGACGCCCGATTTCCCATTGCTCCCTTCCGCACTTGGTCTCGAGGCGGCCGATCTGAATGATGCCGAGGTCACCCGGCGCATCCATGCGGTGAAGCGTGTATCCACCTTGCCACTGACCCTTGTGAGTGATTCCGCCAAAGTCGTTGGTCCTTACGTGGAGCAACTGGCCGCCGCGGTCGTTGATCGACATCAGCCCGGCTCGACCACCATCATCATTCTAAACCGGGTGGATCGCGCCCAAGACCTGTACTCGGCCTTGGAAAAAATCGGCAGAAAACAGATATTGTCCCGGCTGATGCTTGTCCATTCGCGCTTCCGCCCGATGGAGCGCGACCTCCTTTCCGGGCAAATCAAGGAGCCGGATGAAAAAATCATCATCGCGACGCAGGCGATCGAAGCCGGGGTGGATATTTCATCCCGGACGCTTATCACGGAACTGGCTCCGTGGTCTTCGCTGGTGCAGCGATTCGGACGGTGCAACCGCAAGGGCGAATTCTCTGAGCGTGTCGTGCCGGGGCAGCACGAACGAATGGGTGGGAGCCAATTCAAATTCAATGACTCGGACGGCGCGGACATCTTCTGGATCAATCTGGAGGCGGAGGAGGAAAAAGCCGCGGCCAGCCTGGCATTGCCCTACGCGCCGGAGCAGCTTTCCACTGCCCGGGCGTTGATGCGCCACGCCGAAACCGTCGGAGCATCTCCGGCGGACCTCGCGAAACTCCACGCCGGGGAACCGTTGCCCGAAGCCCATATCCTGCGCCGGAAAGACGTGGTCGATCTCTTTGACACCACGCCCGACCTCTCGGGTCTCGACATCGACGTCGGCCGTTACATTCGCGACGGCGACGAGCGCGACGTGCAGGTTTACTGGCGCGAAATCGCCGCGGGCGAGTCCCCAGCGGATGGAATCGTTCCGCTCCGGCAGGAACTCGTACGCGTGCCGATTTATGGAACCAGCGGCTTCGACAAATTCGCCAGGAACGACAAAAATAGGGGAGGCATCTGGTATTGGAGCGTCCTCGATGGGGAGTGGCAGTCATTACGCCCGGATCGAATTGCGCCCGGACAGGTTTACCTTATCGATTCCGCTCTGGGCGGGTACTCGATGACACTTGGCTGGACCGGGGAAAAATCCAAGGAACCGTTCCCGCTGCTCACCATGGACGATCAGCCGAAGCGCGATGTGGCGCGCGACGGCCAGGATCGTGACGACGAAAGCCAGACCGCGCGCGAAGCATGGCAGACGCTTGAAACGCACACCGCCCTCGTCGTCGCTGCGTGTGAAGAAAAACTGCAAGCGCTGCCCGCCGCCGCGCCATGGGCCGAAGCCCTGCGCACCGCCGCCCGCTGGCACGATGCGGGCAAGGCGCACGAATGCTTCCAGACATTCATCACCAAAGGGAGAGCCGTCCCCGAAGACCTTGCCACATCGTTCATCGCCAAGTCCCCGTGGCTCCCCGGCATCCGTTTTGCGCGCCCGCATTTCCGCCACGAACTCGCCTCCGCCCTTGCCTGGCTCCAGGCCGGCCCCGGCGACGATCGGCTCTTTCAAAGCCTCGTCGCCTGGCTCATCGCGACGCATCACGGAAAAATCCGCCTCTCCCTGCGCGCCATGCCCGGCGAAACCTCTCCCGAGCCCGAGACTCCCGATCAGGAAACGCCGCTCTACGCCCGCGGCATCTGGCAGGGCGACAAACTCCCCCCCGTCGGCGAAAAGCGGATCGAGATCGAAGGCTTCCCGCCCGAGGGCATAAAGATCGACCTCGGCTGCATGCAGATGGGCGAA
Source organism: Chthoniobacterales bacterium (assembly GCA_036524675.1). Classification (GTDB taxonomy): domain Bacteria; phylum Verrucomicrobiota; class Verrucomicrobiia; order Chthoniobacterales; family DASVRZ01; genus DATDAW01. The sequence goes on from DATDBU010000014.1 coordinate 3,824, forward strand.
CAGGACGGCCGCCCTTCCTGGACCGCCCGCGCCCTTACCCTGCGCGACTCCCCGCAAATCGGCCTCTTCCGCATCGCCTGGCTGGAAACCATCCTTCGCGCCGCCGACGCGGCGGGATCAGCGGCCGCGCGCCCACAGCATCAAATCAGCCCCTCGTAGTCGTCATGCGCGCAAATACGGAACCAATACATCCTTCCCTCAAAGATGCGCCCGATCGCACGGTAGTTGTCGTCGATCCTTACCGACCAGTACTCGCCGACCTTCTTGAAGTGGAGCGACGGATGCCGCGGGTCGCGCTGCCAGAGGCGATATTTCTCCCGCGCCAGAACCTGAATTCGGCCCGGCAGCCGGGCGAAATCCTTCCGAAAGCTAGCCGTTACGGAGGAATTCATCGAGCGGCACCACGTCTCCTTCGGCGATCTCTCGCTGGGCTTCCTCCCACAGGTGGTCGAGCTTGCCACTCCTGGCATCTTCTTCGATCTGCCGATCCCAGGCGTCCGCATCGCGCTCTTTCATCCGCTGCAATAGCGCGCGGAACTCCGCAGGCGGGAGTTTCAAGATGGCTTCTTCGATCTCGGCAAGCGTGCTCACGCCGACAAGATAACTTCATCCCTTGTGTTGCGGCAAGCGGCCAAGCGCGCCGTTTCCCGCCCGAAGGTCTGCCCCTCGATCTCGGCTGCATGCAAATGGGCGAACAAGACGGCCACTCTTCCTGGACCGCCCGCGCCCTCACTCTGCGCGACTCCCCGCACCTTGGCCTCTTCCGCCTCGCTTGGCTGGAGGCTCTACTTCGCTCCGGGGATGCATGTGGATCACGGCACCCGGCACCCAGCACAGCGAGTTCGCCCTATAATTGTCCCTAATGAATGCTATAGCCACTCCATTTCTTCTCGGAAATTCTTTTCCGCTGTCGCTCGTTAGACGGTCCGTATTTATTGAACCTCGCTCTCTATCAGAGTTGAAAGAAGCATTGGCAAGCCGGATTTGGGTAAGCTTCTGGGGACATGAGAATACCATCACCGCCGCCGACATCCTAATTGATCTGGATGGGATCACCGTTCGTCCAGCCTCCGAACGTCCAGCACTATATTTGGACGAAAACAACTACCCCGCTTTGGACAACACTTCATTCCAGGAATGCTGGGTGTTAAGCCCGGATTATGCCGCTGGCTTTCGGCCTTCAATCGGTCAGGAAGTCTTGGGCGACGACATTCGGGGGTGGCAAGTGTTGCAGATGCTTTGGAAACACAATTGATCCTTCGAACTATGAATCCAGACCTGTTAATAAGCCTTGTTGGCGAGCAACCCACTCCCATCTTTCTCGTGCATAAGGCGTTGGATCCCGTGCAACACCTTCTGGTCGCGACCTCGAAGGATGCCGTAAAGCGAGCGGCAAACAATATCGCCTCGACCTTGAATCTTCCAAAAAGTGCAATTCTTCCAGACGTCGATAGCTATGACATCAAGGCGGCAGCTGAGAAAATCGAAAACACAGTCGAAGACTTTTTACCAAATGGAGTCCATATTGCCTTAAATCTCACTGGCGGCACCAAGACTATGGCCCTTGCTGGGTACGAGTTAGCCCGCAAACATAAGTGGCGAATTTATTATTTAGAGACTCGTCGAAACGATGAAGTGTTGCATCGTTACGATTTTACAAATGCAGCCGAGCCTCCCACTGGCCCTCATCAGGAAATTTTACCTGAGATTTTAAATATATCCGATTACATTTCGATACATGGATTTGATCCATCGGGCAGAGGCTCCACTAACGACCCGTTCGAACGAGAAATCGGGCACATTTTATCCGGCTTACCATATGAGGCTCTCCATTCATTCAAAACCGGACAGATCGAAATCGACTTTATCGTGCGGAAGGGCAATCGGATCGCTTTCATTGAAGCCAAGTCTGGAAATCAAGCTCGGAAAAAATCAGGCATTGATCAGTTGCACACGGCGGCCAGTCCCCAGCATTTTGGCACTTACGTAAATAAAATGCTCATTGGAGATGAGTTGCTGCCAGAGAATAATACCATCTTAGCCAACTCGCGTGACATTCGCACCCTGGCCACACCCAGCTTTCGAAGTTCTAATCACATCAGTGAAGAAGACGCTCAAAATCTAAAAACAGAACTCGAAAGGCTCTTTGCATAAAATCGAAGCAATTTATCTCCTGCCCCATTAGCAATATTTCATTATGCCTCGCTCATTACCCTCCGATTTCGTCGTTCCAGAAAAGCCAACGTCCAATGATTCCGGTGTCCAAACTCTTAGCCTGGACATTCAGGTCATTACTCCCCTCTTCGGTGGCGGCGCCACGCCCGGAGAATGCGATCCCGTGACGCTTATCCGCGGCACAACGATCCGCGGGCACTTACGGTTTTGGTGGCGCGCAACCGTTGGCGCACAATTTGCCACCTGGCAAGAGCTTGCAGAAGCGGAAGAAAAATTGTGGGGCAGCGCCAGTAATCCGAGTCAAATCTCAATCGTAAGCACTGTCACCGACGCAGGCAAAAAGCAACGTTGCGCGACTTTTCCTCCTGATAAAAGCTTCGCTAGATTTGAGCCTGGATTTCCAGCTTACGCGCTCTTTCCGTTTCAGGGAAAAAAGAAAAACGGCCGGATCGAAGAAGAGCCAGCTTTGGCATGCACAGGGGTAAAATTCAGGCTTGATCTTACCTACCCTGATACGAACGAGCATGAAGTGAAAGTCGCGCTAAAAGCGTGGATCAATTTTGGCGGTATCGGTGCACGGACTCGACGCGGGTGTGGAAGCCTACTTTGCCATTCATTTTCTCCTGCCTCGATTGAAAAAATAGGAACATGGCACCAAGGCTACCAGAGGGAACTCGATATTTCGCGTAAGCTTGGATCACGCGCATCAAAAGATTGGCCGATCTGGCAAGGACAAATGCTCGTCGGTAAAAGTGAACGCAATGCGGGCGAGGCATGGGCGGATGTCATCGGCCTGTTGAGGTATTTTCGTCAGGGACAGGATTTCGGTCGAAACCCAGGCAGGGATCGTCCAGGTCGCTCTCGATGGCCGGAACCAGAAGCCGTACGGAGGTCCACCGGAAGAAGGTCTAGGTCTCATTCTGCGTTATCGCAGTTTTCGGATTTGGATTTTTATCCGCGTGCAGAGTTGGGCTTGCCTATTGTCGTTCATTTTAAAGACGCGAACACGGGAGATCCAGAAGACACTCAAGTTGTTCCATGGCGCGAAAATATCCGAGGGGAAATGGAAGCTGGCGAGCGAATGTGCAGCCCAGTCCTATTAAAAGTTCTCGCAACAGTCGATGGAGCCTTTGCTCCAGCGATCATCGCCTTGAACACTCCTGGAGTGGATGCTGTGGCATTGCAGTCGACCGCTCCTGTTAGCGACATTATTACGAATCAAGCAGTCGGCAACTCCACGTTGGCTCACTACACCAACTCCCCCTTGTCTGGCCTCTCAGATAGCGGTTCATCTCTTGAAGCATTTCTTAAGTTTGCGCAGAACGACGGGTACTTTCTCCACCAATCATGAACCCCCATCTTCTCGCACTCTCCATCGGCCCCGTGCAGGATTTCATTGCGGCGGCGCGGCGCACTCGCGATCTTTGGTTTGGCTCGGAGTTGCTTTCGAGCCTTTCCAAGGCAGCGGCACGCGAGTTGTC
>DATDBU010000015.1:0-12333 GCA_036524675.1 Chthoniobacterales bacterium
ACTTCGTCGCGTTTGAGGACCAGCTGTAAATCCCACCAAAACCGCCCCGACGTGTAGTTTTTTATCCAACACTTGACGCGGGCAAAGGCGTCGCCGTTCGGCAGCAGCCGCTTGAACACAACGAAAGTCACGGGACCAAACCGGGCGCGAAAACGGTTCTGGACGTCCCAAATACGCGCACCCACGAAGCTGTTAACCCCTAACGAAGCGCTTTCCAGCGAGACCCCAAGGCGGCAGCGATATTCCTCCGGCAACGTCAACCAATGTCCGCGAAACGAGTCAATCGTCACAGGCACATTAAAAAAGTCGCCTAATATCGCCTCCAGTCCCTCCGCGTTTCGTGTCTGGGAGGAAAGCCGTCCGGAAAAATGCAGCTTCGCAACGTCGGGAATCTCATCTCGATTCCGCAGACTCCGGTCACCGATTCCGAAAAAGCTGCCAATGTAAGTCGCGAAACGCGATTCCTCCGGGCGATCGAAATCCGCCGCCTTTTGGTTGGACGCCCATGCGCGGTAGAAAAACGACAGCATCCTGTGGTGAAAAACGTCGAAGAACCCGGCCAGCGTCGAATCTCGAAGGTTCCGCTTTCGGTCTCGGGCGTACTCAGTGATATGCGAGGGCATCGGTCCGTTGGGGCCGAGCAATCCAAAGAAATGCACGTTCAACCGGGGTGGTTTTCCATGGGCGGACGCCTCCAGGCTTTCCAGCGTGGACGGCGCAAACGCCATCGACGGATTTTGTCCGAAACGCACGGCATCCTGATGAGGGGAAAGCGTCCGTCCGATTCGCGGATAGTTCCGGAAATAATTTTCAATAAGGCGCGCCGCCCGGAAAAAGTCGAACCGGAACGGATTAGCCTGCAGTTCAGCTGTTACAGGATCTGTCGCCTGCCCATTCTCGTTGGCCATCGGATGATTTCCCCCCTTTGTTCGGTTCGGATAACAGTCTCGGTAAAAGAATTGAGCGCGACATGCCGGGCGAAGAATTGCTCCAGCACCATACCCAGCAGAAACACGCCCGTGCCTTCAAAAGCATTCTCATCCAGCGTGACTGTAACCTCCAGGCCGCGCGCAAACGTGATCGGCCCCGGCGTCGGTACCCTTCGCATGATGGAAGTGGACGTGATGGAGCGCACCCCATCGATTTGCTTGTGCACCTGCCGATCGTTGGGATCCGAATAAAGCTTCAGCAACTCTCGCAGACCGGTTGCGCCTTCGTTTCCGGGCGAATCGCTGATTGAAAGATAGTTCAGCGACAGGTGGCTGATAAATCTCCACGCCATTTCGCCTTCGGCAAACGAGGGGCGCGGGGCGGTTGGCCCAGTCACGCATCGGACGGAATGAATGGGGCCGCTGACATCGATCGAAAAATCCGACGAACCGATGCCACCCGTCATCCGGATCGGCAAATGCCGATTCGTGCAGAGGGCCGTGACGCCCAGCTGCTGCAATTCGCTCGAATACGGTGCCGAGGACGCGTCGACCAGCGACAGATAGACCTCTGAACCGGAATAGGCCGATTGTTTGCCAAATTGTCTTTCTCTCTCGGTCAAAACGCGAGGAACGCGGTTCACGGTGTAGAACCCCGTTGAGCCCGGTTCAGTGTCCCGGGCAAGGTAGAACGGCGCAAACTCCTGTTCCTCTCCGGCACGCGTTCCGTAACCGGTGACTGTTTGCACGCTATAAATTTCGAAATCCAGCGGACGGGTGCGGTCGGCAACGACGTGAAACTCCGATGTCCGGTCCGTCAGGGGAATGCGATCCGTTCGTTTTGTAAACAGATTAACTACGGGCGTACAAAACAGGTCGAACGCGCTGGCATCGACACGATCCTCCAGCCGGTTGTCGGCCTGATCGAGCGCCACAACCAACTCCAGCGTATCGCCCTTGCATGCCCCAACGGCGTCCGCCAATCCTCCAATTTCGAAAAATAGAAATCGTTGCGGAAACGCAAAATATTCCATCAACAACCGATACCCCTCGAAACTCTCGGGGCTGCGTGGAAGTAGAGCCTCATCGTCGGCCAGGCCGACACGCCGGACCACCTGCTTTGGGAGTTGCGTCCAGCCCCTGCCCTTGTCAGCAGGATTGCGGATCCAGACGCCGGATTTGTGAGCAAAAATTTGCTCAAAAATCGTCACGGGCAGCTCATCGACTCCGCGAAGAAAAAAGGTGAGTTTGTCGAGGTGAATCGCGTCGAACGTCAGTCCCGCAGTCGCCCGGAAGCTCATTCGTAGGGCAGCGCGCGCGGGCGCCTGTTGAGGAAGCTCCAAAGTCGCGGCTTTGCGGATGTAATACTCCGCCGCATCCAGACGGATCGGCCAGAGCTTGATCGCGTGCGCCGTGCGATACTCACACGCAGTTCGTTCACCGCGCCCGAGGATGCTCCGCAAGGAAGTTCCGCGAGGTATCGCAAACCCTTCTGCCAGGCCGGCGTCGTCGAGTTCGGGCTCAAAGCGGACAACGGCCATCGACGGTGTGGGCGACAGATAGTGAGGATAGACGGTTTCGAGGAGCGATTGCGTAAGCCGAGGAAATTCCGCGTCGAGTTTCAAATGGACGCGTGCCGCCATGAACGCAAAGCCCTCAAGCAAACGTTCCACAAAAGGATCAGGACAGATTTCCTTGCCATCTTTGTCCAAGGCGAGGCGACCCGCGATTTTTGGATACTCCGCCGCAAATTCACCGGCCATTTGGCGGATGTGCTGCAACTCGACATTGTAAAGATGAAGCAGCCGGCGATCCATAAGGTTAGAGGGATACCTGGCCTGTCTCCAGATCGAGTTCGCTCTTAAGGAAGAGCTCTTCGGGAACCGGATCCGCCCAGAGGCTGCCGTGGATTTCGAACCCGATGATATTCGGCGAAGATTTGTTTACACCCGGAACGGCCCTGACCGTCAACGTGTGGCGGAGAATGCGCGGTTCGAACCGAGCAATGCATTCGGCCATTTCGCGCTCGAGCTCGCCCAGATTGAGGCTGCTGGGCGTAATTCCACACAGGTCAGGAGTCCCGAAGTTAATCACCGACCGCTCGACGTCCGGGAAATCGGCAAGGCCGTCCAAGGGTCTTTTGGCCGGCGCATTCAAAAGCCAGCGCAAATCGCGTAAGACCGATTCCCGATAACGTTGCATGCTGAACCCACGGCCGATCCGGCTTTCCTTGGTGTTATCGGGCTCATCGTCGCTGAGCCGGTCCAGAAGGCACGGCTGGAAAATTTCGATTTGTGTGGGATCAGACATGTTCCGGTATGTTTCCGGCTTTGGTCGTGCGGTTGAATTGAATTTTGCGGATATCCAGCAGACCAAATTCATTTTGATCGGTAGTTAGCATCCGCTGACCGAGACCGGAGAAAAGGTGTCCCGGTAATTCCTTCCATTCCGTTTTTCGAGCCAGCTGAAGAGCAGAATCCGTTGCTGTTTCCGAACCCGGATAACGCGCAGGGATGACGCCGGAACCTTCGCCGCCATTGGTCCATGTGAATTGCGCCGCAATCCAGACGAGATCGCGCAGATCCTGCGGAACCTCCAGATGAATGGACGACGTCCGGGAAAATGGAACCCAGCGATAGACGCCATCCATAATGACTTCCAACACCGGACCAAGACGGGAATCCGAGTCGGCGATCCATTCAAAGGGCTGGCCGTCAATGTCGCCAGAACTTACTTCGGCCGCGTCCAGGGCTTCTGTCCGCAATTCCGCCGCAGCTTCGAATTCGCCGGTGGCGGAAAGCCGGTTGGCATGCACCAGTTTTCCCATCCATTCTTCGGGTTCACCGAAAATGATAGGCGTCCGTTTTCCGGCAAAGACATCGGCTCGCAACATTTCACAACCTAGAATCGGCCGGAAAATCTGCGCGAGGAGCATGCAATCGGCATCCATTTCCGAGAGCACCTGGAGTTGCGTTAATGCCTTTTCCCAATTCCCGAGAACGCATTGGAGTTGAAACAGGAAGATACGCGCTTGGGAATCCGACGGATTTTTGCGCACAGCGGTTTGGGCGGAGGCAAGCGCCCCACCCAAATCGCCGGTTCTGACGAACTCCTGAGGCGTCATAGAGCGAGGTCAAAGTAGCGCAAGCATCCTGCTTGCCTCCGCCGAGGAGCCAACAATCTGGAGCTTGTTCTACCTTTCGTTCGTTCCATCTCAAATACGGCCTAGAGGGTTTTGTTTGCCTTCACATCGTAACCCGTCTTGACTGCACCACCGAGAGTGCCATCGGGTTTCTGTTCTTTGTACTCGAATTCGATCTTGGCGAAGTTCACGGAGACCTGATCCGTCGGAAGGACAGAACCTTCGGTGCCGCCAACTTGATAGGATGATACGAGCAGATCCGAAAACGTGACCTTCAAATATTCCTGTTGCTCTTTGCCCGCCTTGCGGGCGACCAGGGCCGCGCTCTTGATATGTTCGCCGGTCGCGCAAGCAAGCATGAGCTTGGGGCTGGCTTTCGATGTCATGGCGACGAACTGAAAGTCCTGCATCTGAACCTTTCCGGCGCCGCCGCCGCCCATGCCTGCACTGGCTCCCATCTGGGTCTCGCCCCAACTGAACGAAAGCAGATCGATCTCTGCTTTGTGTTTATCATCCGTACTTTCGCCCTCTATCCCGTCGATCTTTAAGAAGTAATCAACTGCTGCCATAGCGTTCGTTATTGTTTGTTGGTGCCAGTTTCGCGTCGGAAGACGCAGTACGACCTGCCTCCCGTGAGGCACAACAGCGCGGGAAACAGTCTAAAGCGGTGATGTTACGCGTAAATTAAATGACTTGGTCCCAAAGCCGCGCTTCGACCTTCAACCGGCGCCCTTGGCGGACGGCAGTTTTGTTACCAACCGCAGCGAAACAGTAAGGCCTTCCAGTTGGAAGTGCGGCCGGAGATAAAACTTCGACGTGTAGTAACCTGGGTTGCCGGGAACTTCATCCACCACGACTTGGGCGTCAGCCAACGGATACTGCGCTTTGACGGATTCTGAGGCGTTGGGATCCGACGTAACGAAGTTGGAAATCCATTGGTTGAGCCAGCGTTCCATGTCTACGCGCTCCTTAAACGAGCCGATCTTATCGCGCACGATGCACTTCAGATAATGCGCAAACCGGCAGGTGGCGAAGAGATAAGGCAACCGAGCCGCAAGGTTGGCGTTGGCAGTGGCATCCGGATCATAATAGACCTCCGGTTTGTTGAGAGATTGCGCGCCGACAAAGACCGCGTAGTCCGTATTTTTCCAGTGGGAAAGCGGCATCATGCCATTTTTCGCAAGCTCGGCTTCGCGCCGGTCGGTGATGGCGATCTCCGTGGGGCATTTCATGTCCACACCGCCGTCGTCCGTGGGAAAAGTGTGAACGGGCAGACCTTCGACCATGCCTCCGCTTTCAACGCCACGAATGCGCGCGCACCAGCCGTTGAGCTTAAACGCGCGCGTGATGTTCGTTCCCATGGCGTAGGCGGAATTCGACCACGTATACTTGTTGTGATCGGCGCCTTCCGTGTCCTCTTCGAAGTCGAATTCCTCTACCGGCGATGTTTTCGCCCCATACGGTAGACGGGAAAGGAAACGCGGCATCGCGAGACCAACGTATTTCGAATCCTCGGACGCACGCAACGACCGCCATGCGGCGTATTCGGGTGTCTGAAAAATTTTGGTCAAATCCCTGGGATTGCCGAGCTCCTGCCAGCTTTCCATGTTCATGAGAGTCGGCGCTGCCGCAGCAATGAACGGTGAATGGGCCGCGGCAGAAATCTGAGCCATGCCAGTTAGAATCTCTACATCAGGCGGAGAGTGGTCGAAGTAATAGTCGCCGAGAATGCAGCCGTAAGGGCTACCGCCAGGCGACCCGTATTCGTCCTCATATAGCTTTTTAAATAGCGGACTTTGATCCCAGGCAGTCCCCTTAAATTTTTTCAGCGTTTTGCCGACCTCTTTTTTGGAAATGTTAAAAATTTTGATCTTCAACATCTCGTCCGTTTCCGTATTGGTAACGAGATGGTGCAAGCCGCGCCACGTGCCTTCGAGCGTTTTGAAATCCTCGCTGTGGATCACGGAATTGAGCTGCTCAGACAGCTTGCGGTCGATCTCGGCAACGATCGCCTCTATCGAAGTAACGGCATCCTTCGAAATCAGGGCGGTTTCCGAAAGCGCCTGCGACGCAAGGGTTCTGACCGCAGTCTGAACGGCTTCCTGTGCTTGGGAGGTTTTAGGTTTAAACTCGCGATTAAGGAGGGACTCGAGCTCGGTGACTTCTACGGTTGCGGCTGCGGGCTGGGGTTGCAGTTCTGTAAGCGGTTCGGCCATGGTTCGGTTCGTTTAGCTGGGCTGTCGATTACGCCAGAGTTTCTTCCTGTTTCGGAGCCGCGGCGAGCGCCTGGAGCAGAGCCGGATCGTTTAAAACTTTCGCGATCAGATTTTCAGCGCCGCTCTTACCATCCATATAGGTAAGCAAGTTCGAAAGTTGCGTGCGAGCCGTGAGAAGTTTGTTGAGGGCGTCCACCTTCCTGGCCACTGCAGCAGGTGAAAAATCATCCATGCTTTCGAAGGTCAGATCGACCGCAAGGTTGCCTTCACCAGTCAGAGTGTTGGGAACCATGAACGCGACGCGGGGCTTTGTTGCCTTAAGTCGATCATCAAAATTGTCGACGTCGATCTCGAGGAATTTGCGGTCCTCTACGGCCGGCAGCGCCTCTTCCGGCTTGCCCGAGAGATCGGCCATGACGGCCATGACGAATGGGAGCTCCACCTTCTTTTCTGCGCCGTAGAGTTCGACATCGTATTCGATCTGAACGCGCGGAGCCCGATTCCTCGCAATGAACTTTTGACTGCTTGATTTAGCCATAGATTCTCCTTCTCCTGTTCCCCCTGAGTCTGTCTGATGGGTACCTACATTTCGCTGACGGACTGACGTTGTAAAGGTTTATCTTAAATTGACTGGAGGCTGTCTAACCCGCGGATTCTGTGACACCGGTAACGCCGCGCAATTGCGGAACAGCGTCCGGAGCAAGATCGCCAATAATCGTTAGGAAATCGCTATCCACTAGTCGCCGGGCACGTTTCAGGAGGAGTGGAATAGGACTGCCCGGTTCGGATTTTGCGTAGTATGCAATAATCTTATCCAACTCCGCGATGACGTCGGCCCGTGAGTTGACCGATCCGGGCACGCTTTTCGTCGCCGCTGCCGGCGCGATCCCAGGTGCGCCGGTCTCCTCGACCGGTGCGGCTATCGTTACGGGCTCACCCAGGAAGGGAGCGATCGCTCCGCTGATTTCCTGAAGTTGATTCTTCAAGGCGTCGAAACTCGGGGCACGATCAGTGCCGATCGTGATGTCGAGAAACTTCTCGATGTCGTCGACTGCGATCGCAGCTTTCCTGATCGCTGCTGCAGTTGCCTTGAGATCCTCAGAAGGCGTGTCCCTGAAGGCAGCATCGACATGAGCAGGCTCGGGCGGAGCGACTTCGGGCGATTCCACAGACGGCCGCTGTTTGAACGCGGAAAAGCCGAACTTTCCGAATTGACGCGAATTGGAGATTGGCGCGTCGGCAAAACGTTCAACGAAGCGAAATGGATCGCCGAACGTGCCTGGTGGAGAAGCGAGGGCGGCGATGATATTAACACGTTCCAGAGGGTCGTTATTGTCTTCTGGGTCAAGTCTCGGATAGAGCGGTTCCCAATACTGGCGAAGGAGTTTTGCGAGGAAATCCAGCGCACCGGCGGCGCCGGGAATACCATCAACTTGCAAAGAAGCCAGGGCGAGGATCGCGGCCACGCGAAGATGCTTTGCCCGGGCAAAAAGCTCCTCACAGCGTGTGTGGACCAGTTTCCAGTCGGGCCGGATCGCCTCGGAGAACTGCGTTTCCGCCTTGCCGCGAATCAGGCTGTCCAATTCCAAAAATTCCGCCGCATAGTTAATGTCTTCCCCGCAGGAATTGTCCGGGGACAGTGGCGCCAACAATTTCTCGAAATCCGTCATCAAACCTTCAAGCCTCTGGCCTCAGACTATGCGGACCACGGATGCTTCGTCAAGGGAACGATTTTCCGTTTTTCAAAATCGATTCGCCATCCCCGTTTCGACAGTACGGCCAGCCTCGGCTCCTTGCCATTGTGGCTTGGCCTGCTCCCGAACAGGCCTAGAACGTTGTGGCGATTTTTGTGAGTCGTCCCTTCCAGACAACCATGCAGCGGGCCATCAAGCCTGCTACATCGGACTTCGATTTACAGGGTTTTAGATTAGTCTTGCAATACAGCGATGGCTTCTACTTCGATTGCCAGCTCAGGTATCGTCAGATGCCGGACTTCAACGAAAATGCTCGCCGAAGGTCGGAACTTCTCGAAAACACTTCCAAATTGTCTTTCTCGGTTCCGGACGCCTTCGTGATAAGACCTCACCAAGACAGAAGTCACTCCGCGAATCGTTTCTCCTCGCTCTACTCAAACTGTGCCGGGAAATCTGCGGATTGAGAAAGGCCAAGAATTTGGGTGAAAATGTCCGGATTGATTTGTCCGGCGGCCTGGAGGCGGGCGTTGTTGGTCTGGAAGTTCACGATGCGTCCAGTTTCAGGTTCACGCAGTGCGAACACGAAAAATTTGTACACGAATCCACCGATATTAGTATTGTCGCGGTAGGAGTCGTAGGCGACTTCGCTGGATTTGAAATCGAACTGACGCCGCGCTCCGTTGAGGGCGGCCGGAATGGGCAATTTTTCCGTGCTTTTCACGGAGTATTTCTCTCTTCCGTTGGTGTATTTGGCCCGCGTATCCATGACAACAATAAGCATTACGGCTTCCGCCGCGGGAATAGGCTCCATACTGCTGACGCCCGTGATGACGACTTTGGGCTCGATGCTCATGGTTTTCATATACCAACTGCCTGATTGCGGGCGGCGTTTGGTCGCGACCTGCACCTGGATGTTCATGGTAGGGTACGGATCCCATGTTTTCTGCGATTTTGCTTCGCGGATGGCCTCGGCCTGGGACTCGGTAGAGAGCCGGGCTAGTTTGATGGGTACTTGGCGACCGTTCTCGAGCAAAATTACGTCCTTGCGAATAACGGACAGGACTTTTCCAGCAACAGGTTTTCCATCAATGGTAGTGAGCTCGCCAAACGCTCTATCGAGGCCGCCTGCCAGAAAAATTACGGAAAACAGAACGCTGATTTTCATAGGGAGAGAGACTTACAGTGCCGCAAAAACTACTCACTGGCGTACACTCACGGGTCACGCGGAGTCAATCACAAGTCATCACACTTTCCACTTAATCCGAATATCGCTGCGTGTCGTCCCTACCTCGATCGAAAATGGGATTAGCCACCGGCAAAAACAGCTTCACCGAAACAACAAACAACCAGCCGCCAAACTCTCGCGGCAGCTTACGGGTAGCTGAATCAGCCGGGGTTTGACGTACCGACTCTCGTCGGCAGGATCAGCGTTCTATTCGTGAAGCCTCTCAGCTACTCGAAAAGGAACGCGAGAGCAATCACCACACTCTTAAATGAGGGATTGCTTGAGCAGCGATGGGCAAGCATTGCCACAAGGACAATACGCCCCGACGCGGTGTCTAAACCGCACCGTGTAAGGATCAACAGCACCACAAGGGTCACTGTTACGAAGAGAAGATCATGGTAATACTTCTCTGGGGTCGGATACGATTGATTTTTTCGATTCGGCGATCTCTGTCGTGTCGCGAGTTGCGGCATAGGGCTGGACTCCTTTGTTCGGACAGCGGCCTCTTCAACACGTGATCCCGTAAGCTACCAGGAAAGCTCGGCGCTCGCTCCTCATACCCGCACTCGGCGGATGTTTCGGTGTTTTCAGGCACACCTCCCACAAAGCCTTTGACTAACATTCAAGCATTACATGGCGCCGGGGTCAATCGGTCGTTTTGCTGATACAGCTGCCTAAGGACAGAACAATGCTTGGGCTGCGGAGCGGCTGTTCCAGGTGACGCCTAATTTGCTCCGTTGCATGCGATCTTCACAAGTCGCCAGGACGCGTTGGTGGGCGTTGCGCGCGACGGCGTTTTCGTTCGACGCGAGTGTCGAAAAGAGGATTTCGCGATCGGAAATGATGCCTGAAACAACCCTTTGCCCAAGGTGTTTCGCCCGAGCTTCTATGAATATGCAAAGAGATATGATAATTGCCGCAATTCTCATCAGACTGTCTCTAGCCCTTTTGCAAAAAACGACCACCCGCGTACATCCACGTCGCTCGGAGAATTCGCGGCAATGTTTCCAATCGGCAATTTCAAGCACGTTAGGATTTGAGGAAGCAAATTGACCTGTTAGGGTGACGGACAGGTGTCCCGAAAAAATCCGTCTTTCATCGAGCTTTTGATCCTGTTGCCATGGTGGGTCGCGGCCGGACTTGCCGCAATCGTGTATTTCGGAGGGCCGCTGTTGGAAACAGCCCTGCCACCAAGTTTCCATTCGCTCGGGCCTGCAATAGGCTTATTTAGGGTGCTCATCGTGTTTATTTTTGCCCTTGCGAGTCTGGCTTCGTTTGGCCGTTCACTCGTGACGCGACGCAAGCTGGAAGAACAGACCGGGATCCAATCCCTGAAGGAATTGAATTGGAAGACGTTTGAGAACCTGATGGGCGAAGTGTTTCGGCGAAAAGGATATTCCGTCGAGGAACAGCTTGGAGCCGGGCCCGATGGCGGCGTCGATCTCGTCCTCCAGCGCAATGGCGAAACGACCCTGGTTCAATGCAAACTTCGAACGAACAGGCCGGTCGGCGCGCCGACGGTCAGGGAGCTTTTCGGAGTCATGGCAGCCGAAGGGGCGACAGCCGGGATACTTGTGACGACATCGACCTTCACAAGCGAAGCCCGTCAATTTGCCGCTGGTAAGGCACTGGCGCTTATGGATGGACCGGAGCTCTTGCGACTTGTATCGGAAGTGCAGACTTTCGGGGGAGCACGGGCGCATGTCGAATTTGGTTCGAAACCGGCTGAGGAGTGTCAACGGACCTGTCCTACGTGCGGCAGTCCCATGATTCTACGGATTGCCCGGAAGGGGTCCAATGCCGGCAGGCAATTTTGGGGATGCTCGTCTTTCCCGCGTTGCCGTCAGATTCTCAATACCGGGGACTGACTCGCATGGGATGCGTCGTTTAGCCAGCCCCTGTTTGCGTCGTCCCGGCGCCGTCAGGCTTTCTCGATTGCCACCGCGCAATACTTGTATGAGGGCTGGCGCGAGTAGGGGTCGAAATCGGCGTAGGTGAGCTGATTGGTCGTCGCGTAATGCATGGGGATAAACACTTGTCCGCGTGAAACGGTCGCTGTCAGAAACGCCGTGGCCGTCAGTTTCCCCCGGCGGGAACGCACAACGATGCGGCTATTCTCTCCGATATTCAGGCTCGCCGCATCGTCAGGGTGCATTTCGACATAGCATTCCTTCGGATACAACTTGCGGAGCACATCGCTTTTGGCGGTTCGCGTTTGCGTATGCCATTGAGACGATGTTCCGCGCCCAGTCAGCAATACGAATGGGTAGTCCGAAGTCGTGTCCTCCGCGACAGGCCGTGGGCTCTCAAACAAAAACTTTGCCTTTTGATCCGGGTGAAAAAACTTTCCGTCCTCGAATAGCCGCCTTTGCTTCTCCGGTTTCGCCCCGGCGGGCAGCGGCCATTGCATACCGCCTTCGCGTTCTAACATTTCGTAGCCTTCGATACCCGAAAAATCACACGGTTGTCCAACGGAAATCCGCTGCATCACCCGGAAAACCGCCTCCGGCGACGTCCATTCCTTGAACATTTCTCCGCAGCCCCACGCATCCGCGATCAGCCGAAAAATACGGAAGTCGGATAGCGCGATTCCGGGCGCCTTTGACACCTTGCGGATTCGCCCGATACGCCGCTCGGAGTTAATAAATGTCCCATCTTTTTCGCCCCAGCCCGCCGCAGGTAAATACAAGTCGGCGATTTCCGCTGTTTCTGTCGAATAGTACATGTCCTGCACGACGAGAAACTCCAACTTCTTCCGCAACTCCCGGAAACCGTTTTGATGGATCCAGGAATGCGCAGTGTTTGTTGCGATAATCCACAATGCCTTGATCTTCCCCGATTCGATTCCGGCCACGATCTGGTCGTATGCCAGACTGTTCTGATCGGGAATGAGCGTTTCGTCAATTCCGAGGATTCCGGCCACCTTCGCCCGGTGTTCTGCGTTGAGAAAATCGTGGCCACCCAGCAACCCTGTTGTGTTACTGAACAGGCGCGATCCCATGGCATTGCATTGCCCGGTGACGGAATTCGCGCCGGTCCCCGGACGCCCAATGTTGCCGGTCATCAACGCTATGTTAATAATCGCCTGGGCGGTCCGTGTCGCTTCGTGTCCCTGATTCACTCCCAT
>DATDBU010000016.1:0-59274 GCA_036524675.1 Chthoniobacterales bacterium
CAATCACCGGCGCCTGGAGGAAATCATCAAGGAAATGCGTTCCCTAAGCCAAAAGTTCCTGCTCGAATCCACCGAAGGTCCCGTCCGCCGCGTCCCGAAAAATCGTCCCAAACCTGCCTTATCTTAGCGCCATTCGGGTCATGCCACAAGTTCGGATTTGATTCATTGGGAAAACTTGCCGATTGCCATCCCGCGTGAACCACAGACCGGCGGACACATTTTTAGCGGCAGCGCGGTAGTAGATTCCAACAATACTTCCGGTTTTTTCAGCGGAATACCGGGAGGAGGCTTGGTCGCGATTTACACGCTTGCAAAGTACCCGCCTTTCGCCGACCCAGCCACGCAGGTGCAGAACGTTGCGTATAGTCTGGATAACGGCACTACCTACACGAACTATTCGGGGAATCCGGTTCTTGATGTAAACAACTCAAACTTCCGGGATCCATATGTCTTTTGGCATGGGCCCACGAACAGATGGATCATGGCAGTTGCGTTGGCCAACGATCATCAAATCCAGTTTTATTCCTCGTCCGACCTCAAGCAATGGACCTATTTGAGCAGTTTCGGTCCGGCGGGAACGCTTGGTGAGGCTTATGAGTGTCCAAACCTTATCCATGTTCCGATAGAGGGAACCAACCAAAAGAAATGGGTCCTATTGGTGTCCATTAATCCTGGAGTGCCGCAAGGCGGAAGCGCCACCCAGTATTTCATTGGGGACTTTGACGGAACGACTTTCACGGCTCAAGACGCCGTGACCCGATGGATGGAATACGGCAAAGATGCATATGCAATGCTAACCTACAATAATTTACCGACGGACGATGTTATCGCCATAACGTGGGTTGGCAATTGGCAATACGCGCAGGAAGTGCCCACCAGTCCATGGCGCAGTGCGCAATCAGTGCCGCGATTCCTTACCCTGCGTGAGACCGCGGAGGGCCTAACTTTGATACAGCAACCGATCTCGCTCGGTCCCCTTCGCGATCGCACGCTTTACAATGGGTCCGCGCAAGTCAGCGATAAACCGACTGTCAAGATTCCATTGGATGGAAATCCATGTTTTGAGTTTGAGACGACTGTCTCGGCAGACTCCCAACAGCAGGTGAACTTTGATGTGCGGAATTCCAAGGGCGAAAAAGTAAGCATTGGTTATGACTGGGGCAAACGGCAGCTTTATGTGAATCGACGTGAAACCTACGGGTTTGAGAATCCGTTTTTCACCAGCGATGGCGCAAGTTTTCTCCCGCTGCCGGATGGAAAGCTGAAGCTGCACGTCTTCGTAGACACTGCGATAGTAGAAGTATTTGTCAACGATGGTGAACGCGTCTCCACCATGGTTTTCTTCATGGAACAGCCCGCTTCCCAATTGAGCGTAAGCGCCAAGAATGGCACCGTGAATGTGGAGAACTTGCAGGTCTATTCGCTAAAAAGTATCTGGCCCAAGGAATCAAAACCGCCTAAGAAATAAAGGTGATTTCCTTTTAATTGCGCGCAGGCGTGCTGTGGCTGACACGCAGCACGCCAGTCTGATGGATTGATGATTTGGCGGGGATGCGCGTATGAAGGGTCTGGCATAGCCAGTCACCCCCACTTCGAAGGTTGCGGAGAGGGGGCGTTGAAATTTGGCTTATTTCGAGCCGCTCAGCGCCTCGGACTTTCAGCATCGGGCCCGACCCGGAGGATCCATTCGGAATCGAGCTTCTTAGCAGTCTGCACCGGATCTCCTGCAGACGGGAATGTAAGATCAACCGGCTGCGTGGCTAATCCGGAACGGCCCTTCTTCACCCAGTAACGATTCGTAACGTCGCGAAGGATCGCCGCATCGAGCAGCGCCCTCCCTGAGCTGCGAAGGATCGATACTTCTCTGACGCTTCCATTCGAATACCGAATGGCGATGGTTGCTGCACCCTCGAATCCTGCTAGACGTTGACGGAGGGAATACGATACCGCCACGTATTTGGGGACTGCCCTGAAATCGGCCCTGCCACCGCCATAATTTGCTGCCGCGTTAGAGGCGATCGTGTCCGCTTGCACCGGCAGTGCAAGAGCCAAACCCAGTGCGATGGCCGCTACATGATAGTCCGTTTTCTTCATAATTCTTTCTCCTGTAACATCTCAATCGGAAGAAGTGTCTTCGTTGGACTCCTTCGGAATTTGCGGGCGGATGATTGCTGCGAAGGTGGATGACATTTAGCCTGCTTCGCCAGTGCCAGCCGCGTTTGGTCTGTGCCGGTCCGGTGCGAGGGGATGCCGCGGCAATTTCCTGGTTTCGGCATTCAAAGGGCCGGGGAAGATCCTTTTCGGTCCCCGCTGGCAACGCTCCGCTTCTGGTCTCAATATTGAGTAATGAACGAATGGACCTGGATTCTTCTCAGCTTTCTTTTCGCGACGTATCTGCTCGACGTTCTCGCCGGCTGGTTGAACCTGAAATCGCTGCGACCCGAGTTGCCCGAGGATTTTCACGACGTCTACGACCGCGGTGAATACGCACAACTTCTCAGGTACACGGCCGTCAACACCCGCTTCGGCTGGGCCGAATCGACGTTCCAATTCCTCGTACTCGCCGTCTTCTGGCTCGCAGGCGGCTTCGACTGGCTCGACACCGTCGTGCGCAGCTGGCAATTCGGGTCAACCCTCAGCGGACTCTGCTACCTCGGCCTGCTCTGGCTCGGAAGCACGCTCGTCATGCGACCGTTCGACCTTTATCACACGTTCGTGATCGAGCAACGGTTCGGGTTCAACAAGACCACGGCCGGCACATGGATCGCCGACCAGCTCAAGGGCCTACTGATCGGCGTGTTGCTCGGCGGTGCTGTTTTTGCACTCGTCCTTTGGCTTCTGCGCACAGGAGAGCCGCTCGCGTGGCTGTGGGTTTGGATCGCGAGCGCGGTGCTCATGATCGTGATGGTCTTCCTCGCGCCGGCGGTGATCATGCCGCTCTTCAACAAGTTCACCGCGCTCGAACCCGGGGAATTAAAGGACGCGATCCTCGCCTACGGCGAAAAAGAAAACTTTCCCATCGCCGGTCTCTACGTCATGGACGGTTCGCGGCGGTCCACCCGCGCCAATGCTTTCTTCACGGGGTTTGGCCGGACGAAAAAAATCGTGCTTTTCGACACTTTGATCAAAAAACACACCGTGCCGGAACTCGTTGCCGTGCTCGCACACGAGATCGGCCATTTCAAGCTGAAGCACATCCCTCAGCACCTCGCCATCGCCGTGTTGAACGTCGGCGTGTTCCTCTTCCTCGCCTCCCGATTCATCGAGACGCCCGCATTGTTCGAGGCTTTCGGAGTTAGGGAAATGTCGGTATATGCGGGGCTTGCGTTGTTCATGATTTTCTACAGTCCTCTGGCCAGGGTCCTGGCCGTCATCGCGGGCGTGCTGACACGGAAACACGAGTACCAAGCGGACCGTTTCGCTGTTGAAACGACCGGCGAACCTCAGGCCATGATTGATGCGCTGAAAAAACTCTCGAAGAGCAACCTCTCAAACCTCCGTCCACACTGGCTCACCGTCGTTCTATATCACTCCCACCCGCCGGTGCTGCAGCGAGTAGAGGCGATTCAGCGACTGCGTCTACGCCCGTAGATTCGCCGCCAATTAGTCCATCAGTGGATTAGCTTAGATGCTTCCTCGTTTCTTCGTAACTTTGTCCGAGCCGCGCCAAGCGCTAGTTGAAATGAAGGTCTGCTCGTCAGTCTGGAGGCTTGCTGTTCAGCCGAGCGGAAACGCCGGGGCGGCGGGCCGTGTGCGTCATGCAATGGTTGTGCAGCAACATACGACATGCTTGTCACGGGTTACTTAGCTGTCATCAGTCGATCCTGAACGTTGCACCGCCGAGGGACAACTGCTCCATCTAGAACCCAATGGCGGAGTGGAATCCGCCATCATTGAATCTACGGAAATTTTGTATGGAGACTTTGATGTCAGGGCCCACTGGTATGATTCGCTCTTTGTGGAGGCTGATCCAAATGACAGCCGTCGGCTATTTCGGAAAAAAACGCACACTTGGCAGGTCTTTGAAGTGCTCGTCCTGTGTCCAGAGCGTTGCCTTGTGCCGCAAGGCCGAAGCGTAAATGATGCTATCGGCCAGCGGCAATGGGTGCCGCGCTGCCTCCAGCGCCAACGCACAGTCCAGGTCAATGACGTGACCGACCTGCATCATGCTGGCGACCTGAAGCGCGTCATTCTCACCGCGTTCTCGAAGGACTTTCTTGAAGACCTCATAGATCGAAATGACCGGCACAAAAAGGTTCTCGACGTCCTCGATGGCGGAAGCAAACAAGGAAGCGTGGTCGCTGTCCGTGAAGTATTCGAGCCAGCCTGACGAATCGACGACATTTCCGGTGTTCACAAACGATCTTCCTCACGTTCAATGGTCGTGTCCATCCCACGGAGAAAGCCGCGCATCTGCTGAATCGGGCGAACAGGGATGAATTCTACTCTGTCGGAGTAGCGAAAAACCCGAAACTTCTCGCCGGGCGTGAGATGTAGAGCTTCGCGGATCGCCTGTGGAATGACAACCTGAAACTTGGGTGAAAGTGTGACGGTATCCATATCGTTATAGGCACCGTAAAGCGATTTCCATATCGATGCAAGCGCCGGAAAACGGCTTGAGTTTGCCGTACTACGGAATTCACCCGGCAGGAGCTTCAATAAATTTGCTGCGTCACCAAAAGATTGATGCTTAGGCGGGGAAAGGGACCAGGACCGTCGGGTGATGCGGCGCAAATGGAATCGGCAGACGACGTTTCGCTTGTTTTCCTTTGCACAAGCAACAAGCAGGACGCTTGGGTGCCCTAGGCGGTCTCTGAGCGGCGGATCGCTTTCTGCGTGTCTTTGCCCCGAAGGAAAATCCTGATCAGGCGGGCTGTTTGTAGCACGAGAAGTGTAAAAAGCAACCAGCGCGCGATGTGCCAGTGGCCTTTGCCGGCGATGGCTTGATGGTAGATGAGCAACGCGGCGGCGACGTAAGCGAGGCGATGAAGACGTTTCCAGTTTTTTCCGCCCAGCTTGCGGACGGACCAGTTGTTGCTCGTCAAAGCAAGGGTGATTAAGATCGTCAATCCCGATAATCCAAACCAGATGAATGGCTTGGTCAGACTGCGCTGGATACTATCCCAGTCGCCTTCGTAGAGAACGTGGCAAGCCAGATGCAGGACGCCGTAGATGCAGGCGGTGACGCCAATGGCCCGACGGTGTCGGTTCAAGGCGTTGACCAGTCGTGATTGGGGAAACAGCACGCGCAACGGCGTTAGCGTAAGAACCGCGAAGAGTGTCCAGATGGCGATTTCACCAGTCCGGTGCAGCAGCTGTTCAACCGGATTCGCACCCAAGACGCTCGTGAAGCCTGGAACGATCAGAAACCAAACGCCTACACCAATTAGAACGGTGAGCGCAAAAAGCTTGTGGGAGACAACCTTGATTAGCACGGATCAAAAATTCTTCCGCAAATCGAGTCCGGCATACAACGCAGAGACTTCTTTCTCGTATCCGTTGAATTTCAGCGTCGGTTGTTTTGCGGAGAAGAAACCGCCGCCGATGACGCGTTCACTCTTTTGGCTCCACCGTGGGTGATCGACCTCAGGGTTAACATTGGCATAGAAGCCGTATTCGCTGGGCGCGTATTCGTTCCACAGCGTCTTCGGCTGATCTGCAACAAAGTCGATTTTTGCGAGTGATTTCGCGCCTTTGAATCCGTATTTCCACGGAACGACTAAACGGATGGGTGCGCCGTTTTGGTTGAGGAGCGGTTTCCCGTAAATGCCGGTCGCGAGAAAGGCGAGTTCATGGTTCGCTTCGGCGATGGTTAACCCTTCCGTGTACGGCCACGGAAAATCGTCCGAGCGTTGTCCCGGACAGTTTTGCGGATCGTAGAATGACGTGAACCGCACATATTTGGCCTCCGGTTTTGGCTCCGCCAGGGCAACGAGTTTTGCCAGGGGGAAACCGTCCCAGGGGACGACCATC
This sequence comes from Chthoniobacterales bacterium, assembly GCA_036524675.1. Lineage (GTDB taxonomy): Bacteria > Verrucomicrobiota > Verrucomicrobiia > Chthoniobacterales > DASVRZ01 > DATDAW01. The sequence goes on from DATDBU010000016.1 coordinate 5,974, forward strand.
GACCATGCCTCAACGCAGCGGTGCCGATAATTGCGTTGCTCGATGCCGCCGCTAGTTTTGACGAGGTCATTGACGTCAAACTTGCCTGGTTTCGCGCAGAGGCCGCCGATTTCAATGGTCCATGGTTCGGTTTTCCAGCCGCGGTTCGCCTCGTCCTTGGGATCATCTTTTCCGAGACCCCATTCGTAAAAATTATTGTAGCCTGTGACGTATTCGTACGGCGTCAATTTCAGGCCGTTGAGCTTGAACGCAGGGTTCAATGAAGCGGGAAATCCTGCCGTCGCTGCTCGGAGTGCCGGAGGAAATACAGCGCTCGCGGCAAGGCCAAGGCCGAAGATGCGGAGAAAATCCCGCCGGCGAAGGTAGTCGGCTTCGGAAGTGGCGGCGGAATCGGGAAGATCCCAAGAGCGTGGCTTGCGAATATGCATGTGATGGAGGTCAGAGACGTGAAGCTCGCAATTATTCCCGCTCGTTTGTCCCGAGGAATCTTACTCTATTCCTTAATCGTAGTCTTTCTTTGGTCTTCCCACCGCTCGGCCTCAAGGAGAATGAACGAGTATCGAGGTTGAACAATTACGATGAGGAGTGTTTCAGGCTTATTTTTTCTCCGTGCCGCAGTCCAGCATTGCCTTGCCCATGTAGGGGTTTTCGATCGTGGTGCTCGTTTGCACCCAATCCGCATTGACCATGGGGCAGGTCATTACGTGATAACCGTCCTTGCCGGATGCCAGCTTTATAGCCTCGGCGCTCACAGCTTTGAAGGCTTTCCGAGCTTGGCCGAGAGATGTCGGTGTCGTCACCTTTGCGGCCTCCGTGGAGATGGCGTCTTGTTTTTCGGTCTTGGAAACATCGGCTAGGGCGGCTGCCGCTGTTTTCGCCGCGGCAAGGTCGTCTTTGGCAAGCGCGTCGGAAACTTTGATGTAACTGTCGAGGACAGCGGATGATCCCCCGGCCAATGACGCAGTTGCGGCGAAGCCGAACATTACGACGGCCAGCATAGAAACGATGATTCGTTGCATTCGGGACGATAAGCCATTCCAGCGGCCGTGAAATTGTTTTCGCGCCTTGGATCATTCTCTGTCCTCCTCGTGCTTGTCCCTCGTCATCGAGCCGCTGTTCTTTCGAGGACGAGAAGGAGAACGAAGGACGAGGACGAGCAGTGCTGGTTGCCTCAAATAGAATTATACAGCTGCGGCAGATTCGTTGGTGAGAATGGAATTGATGACCTCTTCGACGGAGGTGTCCGAGTTGTCGATCCAGAGGCCAACACCGGTAAGCTGTTCCACCATGGCTTCTTCCAGGTGAGTCCAGAATTGGGCGACAGTTTTTTCCGGCCGTTTCGCATCGCGCTCGAGGGCCACGTGTTTGCCCGGTGACAACGTAACCAGCCTGAGATTGATGCCGTCGAGGTGAGCCTTGTATTCGGCGAGTCGATCGCGGCTGGTGACGACGTAATCGACAATTGTCTCGAAACCCGCCTCGGTAAAAGACTTGGCGAGAAGACATTGATTCTTCACGTTCAGATGGATCTGGCGATTCTCTTCATCTCTTGGTTGGCTGCCCGGATTGACGGCACCGGACACGATGAGGTCCTGAATTTCGTCGCCTTCGATGTGAGCAGCATGCGGAAAACGCTCTGCGAGGGCGCGCGCAGTCGTTGTTTTGCCGACGCCGGGATGCCATTGATCAGCCAAACGCTTGCCATGGCGACACCATGGCTCGGTCGGTGACGGCGTGCATCCTCTTTCAATCGATAGCCAAAATGGTCTCTGAGCCGCCACGCCCGAAGATGCGTTATGGCAAGGATGGTATCACCGGGGCAAGGTCCCTCGGGCGCAAAAACTCAGAGCTTTTCGTCAGTCTCGATGCGCAGGAGATCGTCCACCGTTTCGCGGCGAGAAATCAGGCGGGCCGCCCCGTCGGTTTCGAGCATCACCTGCGGAGCGCGGCCGATGGAATTGTAGTTGGAACTCATCGCATACCCATACGCGCCGGCATCGTGCAGCACGAGCAAGTCGCCCGGATTCGGTTTGGGAAGTGAGCGTGGAGCCAGCAATTCGGAGGAATCGCGGGTAAAAACGTCGCCTGATTCGCAGAGTGGACCGGCGACAACCACAGGTTCGCGCGGTTCGTCGATGCTGCGGCCCGGAAGCGTAATCCGGTGGAAAGAGCCATACATTGCAGGGCGCAATAGATCGACAAAACCGGCGTCCACCATCGCGAACTTGGCGCCCGGGCCTTTGGTATTGGTTTCCGTGAATTTCACGTCGGTGATGGACGTCACCAGGATCGCCGTTGACGCGACAAAAAAACGGCCCGGCTCGATTTCGACACGTATTTCCCGTCCGGCAGCGTTGCAAAGGCGTTCGCGAGACAGCTTCAAGAGTCTGCCTAGGGGAGCAAGATCGAAGTCCGTCCCAGCGCGGTAATCGTGAGGAATTCCACCACCCAGACTTACGGCATCCACATCCGGAAAGTCCGGGAGAATTTCTGCAAACTCACGTGCGAGTTGGTCGAGGTTTTCGAGCAATTCATCGATTTTCGGCCCGCTGCCGACGTGGGAATGCAGCATCGCCACGCGGAGCCCGGCTTTTTCTGCTTCCCGCGCAGCTTCTGCCGCGTGCGTAAACCAAATACCGTGCTTCGAACTGGGGCCGCCGGTGTCGCAAGCGTTCACGTGTCCGTGTCCGAATCCGGGATTGATGCGGAGGGCGATGGGACCGTTGTAGCCGGAAGACGCGAGGTCGCGGACCATGCCGGGCGAGCCAACGTTTGGCATGAGACTGTTTTCGAGGAGGACTTTCAGGCCGTTATCGCGAAAAACATCGGCTGTATAAAGGATGATCGGGGGCTGAGAACCCGTGTCGAATCCGGCGCGGATCGCTCGAAGCGCTTCGTTTCCGGAAACGGCATCAATCCAGATGCCTGCATTGCGGATTTCCTGAAGCACGCGAGTCGCCGGGCAGGCTTTCATCGCAAACCGGGCCTGAAGACCAGGGGCGTCGGTCAACTCGCGAACGGCATCGATCTGGCGTCGCAATTGTGCAGCGTCGTAAACCCAGAAGGGCGTTCCGACCTTCGACGCCAGGTCGCGAAGAAGGGGTAGATCGTTTGCTGCGGTGTGATTATTGGTAGGCAATTCCAGACTCATTAGGAGCCGGGAAGATTTCCGGTGAACACGACTTACACAAGGGATTTTTAACGAATGGGGCGAATCGCGCCCTGGCTGCCACATGTCGCTATCCGAAAATGGCTGAGCGGCGAGCCAGATTCGGGGTTCAAAAATCGAGTGGTGTCAGCAGCGGCTCGCCTGCGAAATGCGCGGCGAGATTGCCGAGGACGAGTTTGCCCATGGCTTCGCGAGTCTCGACCGTGCCGCTCGCCGCATGCGGGGCGAGGACGACATTTTTAAGTGTGAAAAACTTGGGCGAAATTCGCGGTTCATTGTCGAAGACATCCAGCCCCGCCCCTGCGATCCGGCGATTTTCCAGTGCGGAAATGAGAGCCTCTTCGTCCACGACAGAGCCGCGTGCGACGTTGATCAGCATGCCTTTCGGGCCGAGCGCGTCGAGAACTCGCGCGTTGACAATGTGCCGAGACGATTCGCCGCCACTGGCTGTAATGATCAGGAAATCTGAATCGGCCGCCAGTTTCTCGATATCAGGAACGAACTGAAACGGCACGTCCGCCGGTTTGCGGTTGGTGTAGGAAATCGTCATGTCCAGCGCCATGAGCCTGCGAGCCAGGGCCTTGCCTATGCTGCCGAGGCCGAGTATTCCCACTTTTTTGCCGGTCACACGGCGGGTGAGGGGAAAGGAGGACCAGGACGGATTGCCAGAACGCACGAATTGATCACCCGCGACGGTCTGTCGCGATAACGCTATCAGCAATGCCAATGCCTGGTCGGCCACGTCGTCGGTCAGTACGCCCTGCGTCGTTGCCACGGCGATCCCGCGCCGCTTTGCTTCCGGCAGGTCGATCGCATCCACGCCGACGCCGAAAACGCTGATGATTTCGACAGCAGGCAGTTTTTCCAGGACCGACGCGCTCACTCCGGTCGGACCATTGGTCGCGATGGCGCGGATATTGGGGCCGTGCTTTTCCAAATCGGGATTTTCCCAGAAACGATGCACAACATATTGATCCTCAAGTGCTTTGCTGATGATCGCCAAAGGTGCCAGCGCCAGGATTTCGATTTTGTTCATAGTTGGATTTTCGTTGTGCCGCGTTCGATCAACCGGAATCCGAGGTCAATACTGCGCTCGACGGAGGCCGTTTTTCCTTCGAAATGGCTGATGAGAAGTTCGCCCGCGAGACGGCCCATTTCGCGGCGCGGCGTTGCGATGGAGCTGATGGCTGGCGTGACTTCACTGGCAATTTCGAGATCGTTAAAGCCGAGAAGGGCGATCTGTTCGGGCACTTTGATTGAGCGCCGCTGGCATTCGAACAGCGTGCCTGCCGCGAGATCGTCGTTGCCGAAAAAAATCGCGTCTGTCCCGGGCTGCCTCTCCAGAAGCCGGATGAGGAGCTGGCGCCCGAGACCAATGGAGGACGGACCGTCTGAGCTCTCGACCAAGCCTTCCGGCAAACCCAGCGTCTTTAAAGCGTTCTGAAAACCGTGAATGCGCCGGACGCTGCGGCTGTCGAGTTCTGCCAGCGTGCCGATGTAAGCAATACTTCGCCGTCCAAGACTCGCCAGATAATTGGCCGCCGTGATCCCAACTGCCTCGTGCGAAAAACCGACGCTGCGGTCAACGGGTATGCCGCCGGTATCCATCACTTCGACGACCGGAATTTTCGCCTGTTTGAGCCGGGCGACCGTTGATGGAGTGTGATCGATGCCGGAAAGGATGATGCCGCGCGGGTTCCAGCCGAGAAGATTCGTAACGAGCGTTTCTTCGGTGCCGACGAGGTATTCCGTGCACGAAACGAGGATTTCAAAACCGGCTTGCGGCAGCACGGAATAGAGACCGTCGAGAAGCGGCACGTAAACGGAGTGATGCAGCGTTGGCAAAATGACGGGAATGAGGGGCACGCCTCCTGATGCGAGGCCGCTGGCTGCGCGATTTTGCACGTAGCCAATGCGGGCGACCGCTTCGAGGATGCGCGTGCGAAGCGGCTCGGCAACCAGATGTGGTTTGTTGAGGGCGCGGGAGACGGTCATCATTCCGACGCCGAGATCGTGGGCGACATCTTTCAAAGTGACCCTGTGAGTGAGTCTGGGAGAGGTTTTTGGAATTTTCGAGGACATCAAAGATTTAGTTTGATAGCGCTATCATTCCATGCTCTTTTCCGGGCGGCAACCCGATATTTTGCATGAAACGTTCCCTCTTCGACCTATTCGATAAACGCATCCTCATCACCGGTTCCAACGGCGGTCTCGGTTTCGAACTCGCCCGGGGCCTCGCCCAAAATGGTGCCCGCGTGATCCTCAACGGGCGTAATCCGGAAAAACTCGGGCAGGCAGTCGAAAAGTTGCTTGCCGAAGATCTTCTGGTGGAGGGCTCAGCGTTCGACGTCACCGATGAAACATCTATCATCGCCGCCGTCGCCGAGCTCGACTCCTCCGGTCCCATCGATTGTCTGGTCAATAATGCAGGCATCCAACGCCGCGTCCGGCTCGATGAAGTCGAAATCGCCACGTGGAACGAAGTCATCAACACGAATCTCACCAGCGCCATGCTGGTCTCTCGGGAAGTCGTCAAAGGAATGATCCGGCGGGAGGCCGGAAAGATCGTTAACATTTGCTCGTTGATGTCTGACGCCGGGCGCAGAACCACGGGCCCGTACACGGCGGCCAAGGGCGGTTTGAAAATGCTTACAAAGGCGATGTGCGCGGATTGGGCGCCGTACAATATTCAGATCAACGGGATTGGTCCGGGCTATTTCATCACGGAAATGACGCAGACACTCGCGGACAATCCCGAGTTTGACCGATGGGTCAAGGACCGCACTCCGGCGCGCCGCTGGGGCACTCCTGCCGAACTCGCCGGCGCCACGGTTTTCTTCTGCAGCGACGCCTCATCCTTTGTTAACGGACAAATTCTCTACGTGGACGGCGGGATGATTTCTGTGCTGTAACCAGCGTCGCCGATTTGACGCGCGCAAAGGGTTGGAAGGGCGGGCGATCTGTTCCCGAAGGCCATGTTCTCGCAGTCCTGATTTGTCTCTCGACCATCCATGCTTTTTCCTATCCGTGCACGGCGTTTCACTCCGTCCCGAAGGAGAGGCCGAGTTTGCGCAGATATTGGCGGTAGGCGATGGCGAGACGATCGGAACGGAGGTGAAGTTCCTCGGCGAGGTCGAGCGGGACGCGCTCGGGGCGTTGAGATTCCACGATAGGTTTATCCTGCGAAATGATCGTATCCTGGAATGCGGCAATTTCCGAAGCGGGGACGTCATGGGCGTAGTTCATCATCGTCACGAACCAGCCGATGCTCGAGGTCTCGTGCACGGGCGTAATCGCATAGAGGAGCGTCATGATGTTAGAGCCCTGTTTTTTCCGGAGATAGACGCAGAACGGATTCAACACGCCGTAATCGTAAAAAACTTTTCCGCCTTTTCCCGAGCCATCGGGATTTGGCTGAAAAATGCCGATGTTAGGAGCGAAAAGGCCTTCGCCGAGCGGCTCGACGTTGTAATCATCGATGACCGCCTGGTCGGGAGTGCCAAGATAACCCTCGTGCACAAATGGCAGATGGGCGACATCGAGAAAGTTTTCGATCAAGCGCGTGACTCCGGCGGCGACGAAGTAGGGGCCGCTTCTTACCTGGCGAAACGCGGCGTCATCCAATTCCGGCAGATGGGGCAGAGGCCCCGAGTTGTCACCTAGGGAGACCCAGATCAAACCAGCAACCTCCGCGCAAGCGTAGGTGCGGACCCGCGCCTTGGGCGGCGGTTTCAGGGTCGGATGTGCGGGAATATGGACGCAGGCGCCTGAGGGGTCGTACGTCCAGCCGTGATACGCGCATTGGAGCCTGCAGCCGTCGACGATTTTGCCGAGCGAAAGCCGGACACCGCGATGAATGCATAAATCCTGCCAGGCGATGACGGTGTCGTTATTTCGCCACAGAATCAAATCCTCGCCAAGGAGATTGCGTTTCACCAACTCGCCGGCTGGGATATCGGCGGATGCGGCAACGACGTGCCAGCCGCGATGAACAATCGGATCCTCAGCGGGGCCGGTTTTTGAAAGCGGGACCATGCGTCGGGCAAAGCGATTTCCGTGCCGGAAGATGTTTCGAACATGTGTTTCACCATGAAGTCACTCAACGGGACGCAACGAATTTTTCGACATGACCGGTTTGTGTGCTCAATCTGGTCGAAAAGGGCGCCGAATACCGTTGTCGCTCCTTTTTTAACCTCCCAAGCAACCAGTTTCAGGTTGGCGGTAACCCGTGCTTCCCCTAAGACAGTGCCATGAGCACCATTACTGGATTTCATCACATTGCCCTTCGAGCCGCGGATTTTGAAGGGGCGTGTCGGTTCTATACCGATGTTTTAGGGTTTAAGAAAAAGATTTCCTGGGGCGAAGGGGACCGGCGGGGTGTGATGTTTGATACGGGCGACGGAAACTATGTGGAGATTTTTGCCGGCGGCTCCGGGACGCCTCAGGCGGACAGTGTGATCCTTCATGTCGCGTTCCGGACGGACGACACGGCGGGTCTGCTGGAGCGGGTGCGCGCAGCGGGCCGCGAAGTGACTGAAGAGACGAGGGTCGTCGATATTCAATCTGCGGAAATGGGGGTTGTGCCAGTTAAAATCGCGTTTTTCAAAGGGCCAACGGGGGAGATTATCGAGCTATTTGAGAACGCCGTTACGTAACAAGGGAACGCATTCCTGCGCCTGAACTTTACCTTTAACTTACTCTGCGAGACCGCTAACAGCATTGTCGCAGAGCAGGTTAAAGTTAAAGAGCAGGAACAATGAAGCTATCGCAGCCAAATAACGCCAAGCTAGTGGGCGACGTATTGCTGGCTTCACTGTAGCCGAGGCCTGCCTGGAGTTTTAACCGGCCAATTGCCGGCGAAGAACCGTGACGCCAAATGTCGAAATGACGGCTCCGAAAACCAAAACGACCATCATGGCATGCGGGAGTCCGGCCGCGGCGCTCAATGCGCCGATCATTGGCGGACCTGCCAGAAAACCGAAGTAGCCAATGGTCGTTACCGTTGCCATGCCGGGGCCCGCGCCAGATTCGTGAGCGCGGCCCGCGGCCACAAAAAGGATTGGCACCCAGTTGGAAATGGCGAGTCCAGCCACGAGCAGCCCTGCAAAGGTTGCGGGCCATACGGGCACAAAAATGAGGATACACAGACCAGCCATCATGAGAATGCCGGTGAGTCGAAAGACCCTGGTAGGCGTCATTTTTCGAATCGCCCAATCACCGATGAGTCTGCCGGTTGCCATGGAAAAACAAAAGACGGCGTAAGCGAGCGGAGCCACGGATTCCGAAGCGCCGGCAACGCTGCGGGCATATACGGCACCCCAGTCCATCATCACGCCTTCGGCGAAGAGGGCCATGAACGCCAAAAAGCCGAGCCAGCGTAAAGTAGGATTTGGCCACTGGAATCCAGTAGGAGGTGTACGTTCCGACACGGGATCGGGCATCAACCGGCCGGAAGTCAGAGCGACGCACAACAGGAGTGCCGCCGCCACGGAAGTTGTTAGAAGGATGCTGCTTACACCGTGCTTAATGCAGAGGCTGGCGAGGAACGCAGCGATGAGACCACCCAGACTCCACAACGCTTGAAATGACGAGTTGATTGGGCGCCGGACGGCATTTTCGACCGTGATTGCTTGAACATTCACGCCCACGTCCAGTGCGCCTTTGAATGCTCCGAACAGCGATGCCGCAGCGACAAAAAGGCCGAATGAGGGCGCGAGAGCCAGCAGCGGCAGGACCAGGCAAACCGTAATTGCACCCGCGACGGCAACGCGCTGGCTTCCAAACCGGGCGATCAGATTTCCCGCAAGTGGCATGGAAATGACGCATCCGACGACCATGCCCAGCAGCGCCTGGCTTAGTCCGGCGTCAGTAACGCCAAAATGTTGTTTAAAGGTGGGAATCAGCGCCGCCCACGTGCCAAACGCGATGCCGTCCAGCAGGAAGAACGTTGAAGCTGCCCATCGCGCAGCCGAGTGAGAGATGGAAGTGCGTGGCGAAACAGCAGGACTTTCTTCACGAAGGACGGGCGCCGGAGCGAGAGACATAGTTTTTTAAACCTGCTCCCGCCGAAGTGATTCATCCAATGGCGTCTTTTCATCGTGGTAATAAACGGCGGTTATTACCGTCGCGGGTTGCGTTTACGGCAGGCCGGAAAGCCTGCCATGTTTTCTGGGTATGCCGAGTCGGTCGCCGGAGGCGTCCGGCTAGACCGGGGCCGGGTTTCGTTCCGTGAAGCCCCGCTGGTGGAAATACGGGTAGGGGAGCGGGACAGCGCTGGCAGCATCGAGTTTGGCGATTTGCTCTTTGGTGAGCGCCCAGCCAACGGCGCCCAGGTTGTCGCGGAGTTGCTGCTCGTTCCGGGCGCCGATGATCAACGTCGAGACCGTGGGACGGGAGAGAAGCCAGTTCAACGCGATTTGCGGGACAGTTTTGCCCGTTTCCGCGGCAACTTCGTCAAGGGCGTCCACCACATTGTAAAGATATTCGTCGGCGACCTGCGGTCCGATATCGCGGACAAGCTGCGACTGGAGGCGACTGTTTTCCGGGAGCGGCTGGCTGCGGCGAATCCTGCCGGTGAGGCGTCCCCAGCCGAGAGGGCTCCAGACGACGGCGCCGACTTTTTGGTCGAGGCCCAAAGGCATGAGTTCCCACTCGTAGTCGCGGCCAACCAGCGAGTAGTAGGCTTGATGGGCGACATAGCGGGTCCAACCGTATTTTTCTGAAATGGCGAGGGATTTAGCCAGGTGCCAACCGGAGAAATTCGAGACACCGAGGTAACGAATTTTACCGGCTTTCACGAAGCCATCGAGTGTCGAGAGAGTTTCTTCGACAGGGGTGATGGCGTCGAAACCGTGGAGTTGAAACAAGTCGATGTAGTCGGTGCCGAGACGTTTCAGAGTGGCATCCAGAGTAGTGGTGAGATGGAACCGGGAAGAGCCGACTTCGTTCGGGCCTTCTCCAAAACGAAAAGTTGCTTTGGTTGAAATGAGGACTTTGTCGCGGCGTCCTTTAATGGTCTGACCCAGGATTTCTTCGGAAAGCCCTCTCGAATAGACGTCTGCGGAGTCGAACATATTGACGCCGGCCTCGAGGCAGACGTCGACGAGGCGGGTAGCTTCGGCGACATCGCTGGCGCCCCAGGCTTTGAAAAATTCGTTTCCACCGCCAAACGTGCCGGTGCCAAAAGTGAGAACAGGGACTTTGAGGCCGGAGCCGCCGAGTTGTCTGAATTCCATAGGGCATTGACGCTGGCACGCGTTGCATTGCTATGCAACCGGCGCGCGCGATTTTTCAAAGCGTCGTGAGACCATTCAACGAAAGGAACGGGAAGAGGCGACGACATTGCTTTCTTTGTAGTCTTTGGGTTTTCTGGTGGCAGCCAAACCATGGGACACATTTTGCCAATCGAAGATGCCGGGAAGATTCGGCAGCTGCTCGGGATCGAAAACAGTGCTCGACTCGTTTTCACGAACGGCTGTTTCGACCTTTTGCACGCTGGTCACGTGCGTTACTTGCAAGGCGCGCGAGCCTTGGGAGACGCGCTGGTGGTGGGACTCAACGGCGATAGATCCGTTCGTGAGCTCAAAGGACCAAGTCGCCCCATCCACTCCGAGCACGACCGGGCGGAGGTCCTCGCCGCTCTCGCGTGCGTGGACGCTGTGGTTATTTTTCCCGAAGTCCGTGCGACTGCCCTTATAGGGGCCATCCGACCGGACATTTACGCAAAAGGCGGCGATTACACTGAGGAGTCGCTCAACGCGGAAGAACGCGCTGCCCTGAAGGCGGCGGGGACAGCAATCCGCTTCCTACCGCTGGTCCCGGGACGTTCCACGACGGAAACGGTGGCTAAAATGAAACGCGTGGAATAAAATTTTTCACCAATTCACGGTTTTCCACTATCACGCCCTCATGACCACCGAACCCACGCTTTCTCCGCTTCGCATCGGTGTTCTCGGCTCCGGCAAAGGTTCCAACTTCAAAGCTATCGCTGCGCAAATTGCCGAAGGAAAACTCAACGCCGAAATTGCCGTTGTTCTTTCGGATGTTGCTGGCGCAGGCATTCTTGAATACGCGCGCGAAATGGGCATTCCGGCGATCGCATTTGATCCTGGAAAATTCCGGACAAAACTGGAGCCGGAAATCGAGGCCAAGGTTGCCGCCATTTTCGAGGAACACCGTGTCGAACTCGTTGTCCTGGCAGGCTTTATGCGAATCGTTAAGCACGATCTTCTCACGAAATTTTCGCGTCGAATAATCAACATTCATCCTTCGTTGCTTCCGAAACACCGGGGTCTTCACGCGTGGGAACAGGCGCTGTTGGCGGGTGATAACGTAACGGGCTGCACCGTCCACTATGTCGATCGCGGCATCGATACCGGCGAAATCATTGCCCAGGCAGAAGTTCCCGTCGAGCCAGGCGACGTTCCGGAAACGCTTCATGCCCGCATACAAGCGGCTGAGCACGAACTCTACCCTCGTGTCATCGCTGGATTTTGCGAAAATCGTTCTCCAGAACCGGAATAAAATGTTCGGAGTCTGGCGTTAGCGGCTTGCCAAACTGCGACAGGCCGTTACAAAAGCGGGACCTGTATGAAAAAAATCGAAGCGATCATCAAACCGTTCAAGCTGGACGACGTAAAGGAAGCACTGACGGAAATCGGTATCGAAGGTATGACGCTGAGCGAAGTGAAGGGCTTCGGGCGTCAAAAGGGCCACACCGAAATCTATCGCGGCAGCGAGTACACCGTCGATTTTCTGCCCAAAGTAAAATTTGAAATCGTTGTCGCCGACGAGAACGTTCCAAAAGCGGTGCGGGCCATCGTGGATGCAGCCAAGACGGGGAAGATTGGCGACGGCAAGGTATTTGTTCTCCCCCTCGAAGACGCCATCCGTATCCGAACCGACGAGCGAGGCGATCAGGCAATCTGATTGTTTGTATTCGACTCAATCTCCACCACTTCAACACAACTACTCCGCGCATCCCCCGGCGTTTCCAGAAAGAACTGCTGAATGCTACCACTTTGGGTAACTGTTGTAATCCTCGGAATCATCGAGGGACTCACCGAATTCATCCCTGTTTCTTCCACAGGACACCTCCTGCTTACCCAGCACTGGCTGCCTCGCCAGAGCGATCTGTTTAACATTGTCATTCAATGCGGCGCTGTCGTTGCTGTTTTGCCGCTGTTTAAGGAGCGGCTTGCAATGCTGACGCGATTGCATGAGCCCGCCAGCCGCGATCTGTTGGCGAAAATCATGGTGTCGTTTTTTATCACCGGTGTTGGCGGATTGATTCTCGACAAGCTCAATTTTCAGCTCCCGGAAGAGCTCATTCCGGTCGCTATCGCGCTCATCGTTGGCGGTTTTGCGTTTATCATCGTCGAAAAATGGCTCAAGGGGCGCAAATTGGCGGACACGATTTCGTGGACGGGAGCCGTTATCGTCGCACTAGCACAATTGTTCGCGATTGTTTTCCCGGGATCATCGCGTTCTGGAAGCACGATTCTTTTTGCGATGATCTTTGGCGCGAGCCGCGTTGCGGCTACTGAATTTTCGTTTCTCGTCGGCATTCCATCGCTGCTTGCAGCGGGCGGTCTCAAAATTTTCGAGGCAGTCCGTCACGGGGTTCAAGAGGATTGGGCGCTGCTTGCTCTGGGCACCGTTGTTTCGGCCGTGGTCTCCTTTGTGGCGGTAAAATGGCTGCTACGTTTTGTGCAACAGCATACGTTCATTGGCTTCGGTGTTTACCGGATTGTTGTCGGCGCGATTCTATTGTTGTTCTTCCTTCGTTAGTATTTTTTGCCTCTTGTTATGAAAATTACCCCGCAGTACGTACTGCCCGACATCCAGGGTGTCATTTTGTGCGAAGACGTCCGCCAGGAAATCAATGGCGTTAACTCGCTGATCGGCGTCGTCAATGTCATCCCGGCGCCACAAGTCCCTTTTGGCATTTTCAAACTTTGCCTTTGGACCCGCTGGATCAACGGTATTGGCAAATTTAAACAGACATCCCGCCTGCTTGCGCCCGACGAGAAGAAAGTCCTCGCTGAGACGGCGATCGAATTCGAGTTGAAGAGCCTGGAGCATCATGCGACCAACGTTCATTTCTTCGGCGGTCTGCAATTCCAGGAATACGGCTCTCACGCGGTTGAAATACGGCTCAACGACCAGCTCAAATTGCGTTTTCCATTGTCCGTAATCCAAGTCAATCGCCCGCAGCAGGTGCAGCAGCCAAGCAGCAATGGATAAAAGGGCGGAAGCACTCCGGTACGGCCCATAGGCTATAAGCGGTAGTCCATCGTCAATCGATAGGCGCTTTTGTATTATTGCGAATGTTTACCATCACGGCGTACGTCCGGAAAACGTCGGCGCCCGTCGTCGCGTTTTCGGCCCAAACAAGCACTTTGCATGAGGACGTCGAGCGGCTTTCCACAACGCTGTAAATTTTAATGATGTCTCCCTGTGCGACCGGCGATGTAAAGTCGAATTGGCCAAACAGTTTGGTGACAAAATGGCATTGCGGAAATTGCAGCGTAGCCGCATTAAAGGCCATGTCGTCAGCCCATTTCATCATGTTTCCACCGAAGAGACTACCGGTCGAATTCATGAATTCCGGGCGTATGAGTATCGTCTTTTCGTGACAGGTTCCGAGCATATGATCGCTAGCCATAACTGTGGAACATGGAACGAGAAAGTGGAAAAATGAAGCAGCAAGGAATCCGGCAATTGTTCCTGCGCACAAACGAAACCGGGACTCTGCCTTGCCACACGCAACTCGCGATGCCACACTCGTTTGCGAAATTCTTTATAAACTCCGATGATCGAACGTCTGTTGACGAATGAACTCCGCCCGATTTACGACAAGGTCTCCACGGGCTCGCGCATCAGTGAAACCGATGCACTCACGCTCTACCAGTCGAATGATTTGCAGGGTATCGGCCTGATCGCCGATTTCGTTCGCCGGCGTAAAAACGGCGATCGCGCGTCTTATATCCTGAATCGCTACATCAATTATTCGAACCTGTGCATTCTCTCGTGTCAGTTTTGCGCGTTTGCCGCGCGGAAACGCGACCCGCATGCATTTGAAATGGCGATTCCGGAAATCATCGAAACCGTCCGTGGGGCGCTTGCTGACGGCATAACCGAAATTCACATGGTCGGCGGCTTGCATCCGACGCTCAAAGGCGACTGGTATTTGGACCTTCTTCGTTCGCTGAGAGCGCTCGATCCGAATTTGCATCTGAAGACATTCACAGCGATCGAAATTCGCCATCTTGCACACCGGATTTTCAAGAAGAGCATCCGTGAGACCCTTGAAATCCTGCGTGAAGCGGGTCTCGGATCACTTACCGGTGGTGGCGCGGAGATTTTTGATCCTGAAGTTCGGGACCGCATTTGTCGGGGAAAGGAAAGCGCCGAGGAATGGAAGGAAGTACACCGCACGTGGCATCAAATGGGAGGGCGCAGCACCTGCACGATGCTCTTTGGGCATGTTGAAACAGTCGAACACCGGGTCGATCACCTTCGCCAGCTCCGAGAACTGCAGGACGAAACCGGTGGGTTCACGGGATTTGTGCCTTTCGCCTTTGTGCCGGAAACGACTGAACTTGCCCACATTCCACCCGCTACGGCTTTCGATACGCTGCGCAACATCGCTATCAGCCGAATTTACCTTGATAACTTTGATCACATTACCGGCTATTGGGTCGCTATGACTCTGCCGCTCGCACAGATCTCGTTGAACTATGGCGTTGATGACCTGCACGGCACGATCATGGAAGAAAAGATCTTTCACATGGCTGGAGCGACGACGCCGCAAGGGCAGACGGTCAAGACCATGGAAAAGGCCATCCGCGAAGCCGGTTTTCAACCGTATCAACGCGACACGTTTTACCAGCCGATTGCTCGACGCGAACTTGCGGTGGCCTAGCCGTTTTGCCATTCCATTTGGGACACTTGCCCTTACTCCGAACTTTTCGGCCGTGAGTTTCCGGTTTAGCCTGCAGTCATGTCTTCCGACCTTACGGATTTGACCGGCAAATTGCTCCTTGCCCATCCCATTACGCGCGATCCCAATTTCCGCCATACGATTGTTTATGTCGCGGCGCACGATCCGAGTGAGGGATCGTTGGGCTTCGTCGTGAACCGGCCCATGGGACAGAAACTGAGTGATGTGTTGCCATCGCCGGAATTTGAGCCGTTGGCAGGAGTGCCCGTGCTGCAGGGCGGCCCGGTGGGGACGGACCAATTGGTCATTGCCCGGCTGCGCTGGGACGCTGTGCATCGGGAGTTGATTTTCCAGCATCACATTCCTGTCGAGGAATTGGACTCGACGGATCCGTCAGGTCTGCACGGAGTCTTGGCGTTTGTGGGTTATTCCGGTTGGGGAAAAGGGCAGCTTGATGCTGAACTGGACGCGGACGCGTGGGTGGTGGAGAAACCCGACGGCGATTACGCCGCCGCCACGGAGTCCACGTGGAAGAAGTGGATGCGCCGGCTGGGGCCCCAATTCCAGCTGATGGCCGAGATGCCCGACGATCCGATGAAGAACTAAAAGCGCTTCTTGGAGATTAGTGTTTCGCGCCCGTCAAAGCTTTGACGAGAGCGTGGCGGCATTGGTCGAGGCGTTTGTATCTCAACATGTCGCTGGGCATCGTTTCGAGTTCGTGACCAAGACGACCTGCGAGGACGCAATCCTGGGCGAGCAGGTTCAGCGGGTAGGTTTCGATGCGAATACCAAAGAGGAATGTGCCGCTGTCGAGGGCAATCAGGGCTTGGTCTTCGACGCGAAGCCAGACTTCGGCGAGGTCAGGCTTTGCCGGAATAGATGGGATTTTATGACGGACATGCTGGTCCAGTTGTGGGGACGCGGAGAGTCCCCAGTTTTCGCGGCCGTAAGCGGTGCCGGGATTCTGGGCAAGGCGATTGAAGAACTGACCGATCTTCGAGCCAATTTGAGCGTTTAGACCCGGAACCGGGCCGTGAACGAAGTCCATCGGATGCCCCAACTTTTCGGGCAGGCTCCATGCCGTCGGGAAACAAACAGCTCCCGCAGCCACGGTCCAGCTGCCAGAGGGATCGAGTTGCATTAGGACGAGATCTGGTTCCAGATCGGCAGCGATTCCGGCCAGATGTTCCGCCTGCGTCCAACGGCGCAGGAATTTTGCCAAAAGGCCGATTTGCGCGCCAGGCGTCTGGCCGACGTAATGTTCAAGCTCTCCGGCCAGAATTTTCCGTCGCTGCATCTGGAGGTCACCTGTCGCATCCTTGGGTGAAAAGAAGGCTTCCGGTTGCAGGGCGCGCAGATTCATCGTGAACCGGAACCCGATCGGCGGAAACAGCTTCAGCAAATGAGGAAACTCGATGGCCATCCTCAAAGACTAACAGAAGCGAGCAAAGGCAATGACGGATGTCACACCTTTGCTTCCTTGGTGTTCAAGTTTTTTACTGGGACCGGAATTGCTTCACAGACCTCGCGCCAGCCGGGGAAATTCCACTTATTCGGGAAACCGATGCACTGCTCCGGTTTGGCTGCTTGAACGGCGCAATCCCGTCCATCGAGGAAAATGCACTCGCCGTTTCCTTTGTCGATCAGCGCCAAGCCGCGCCGGTCCAGCCGCAGCCGGGTGTAGCGTTCGATAAAATCGCGTTCGCTGACTTCCAGCAATCGCGACATGGCCGCAATGTCCTTGTCGGTCAACTTCACCTGTCCTGGCCATTTGCAGCAATTCGTGCAGCGCTGGCATTGGTAATAAACGTCCATTCGATTGTGGATTGTGGAGTTCAGAACGCGGAAAGAAAACTGCGCGAGCGAAACCGCAACGGCATTTTCGATTTTCGGTTTTGGATTTTGATTGGCGCTCAAAATACGTCACACGGAGAGCGCAGCAATCCGCAATCCGTAATCGAAAGTCCTTCCCATTCGGGCATTCGCTACCTACAAACGCGCGTCTATGCGTATTTTGGTTACTGGCGGTTGCGGCTTCATCGGCAGCAATTTCCTTCGATTTTTCCTCCAACATTACCAGCCCACTCTCGTTACCAATGTCGATTTGCTGACGTACGCAGGCAACACCCACACCGTCGATGATCTCCCTAAGAACTATCCGGATCGCTACGAATTCGTCCAGGCCGATATTGCCGACGAAAAGGCTATCAAGGCGCTTCTGAGCCGGCATTCGTATTACGCAATCATCAATTTTGCCGCGGAGAGCCACGTCGATCGCAGCATTGCGTCGCCACACGAATTCATCCGCACCAATGTGCTGGGTACCAGCGTCTTATTGCATTCGGCGCGCACCCACGGCGTGAAGCGTTTTGTGCAGATCTCCACCGATGAGGTGTATGGGTCGCTGGGGCCGGAAGGTAAGTTTACCGAAACGACGCCGCTCGACCCCAGTTCACCGTATTCGTCGAGCAAAGCCGGTGCCGATCTGCTCGCGCTCGCGTGCCACCACACGTACGGACAGGAGGTTCTCATTACGCGCTGCTCCAACAACTATGGGCCTTATCAGTTTCCTGAAAAATTGATTCCGCTCATGATCATTAAAGCCATGCATGACGAGAAGTTGCCGGTCTACGGCGACGGTCTCAATGTTCGCGACTGGATTCACGTCGAGGACCATTGTGCCGCGGTTGCCACAGTTCTTTTCGAAGGAAAGCCAGGCGAGGTTTACAATATCGGAGGCGATGGGGAAATGGCGAACATTGAAGTCGTCAAAGCCATTTTGAAGCGGCTCGGAAAGCCGGAAAGTCTTATTTCATATGTTACCGATCGCCTGGGACATGACCGCCGTTACGCGATTGATTCGTCGAAAATCCAGCGCGAACTCGGCTGGAAACCTTTGCATCGCCCTGAAACGAGCATTCCGGCAACAGTGGATTGGTATCTCGCGCATCGCGCCTGGTGGGAACCTCTTTTGAAGCGTTAACCTATGGCTCGTGTTCTCATCATCGGCAGCGGGGGACGCCTCGGCGGCGCTCTCAGAGAGATTTACTCAACCCGGCATGAGGTCGTTGGGCTTGACCGCAAGGCGTTGGATTTCAGTGACTTGAAGAATGTTCGCGAAACGATTGACGCACAGCCCGGATTCGACGTGGCGATCAATTGTGCTGCGCTGACAAATGTTGACTACTGCGAAACGCATCCCGACGAGGCGTTTGCCGTCAATGCTGAGGCGGTCCGGGTTGCCGCTGAGTCTGTGTGGAAGCGGGGCGCACAGCTGATTCACATCAGCACGGATTACGTGTTTGATGGGGCCAAAGCGGGCTCGTATGCCGAGACGGACGAAGTCGCACCGATCAGCATTTACGGCGAGTCGAAGCGGGCAGGGGAGATTGCGCTCCTGGATGTCTCTCCGGATCATTTGGCTGCCCGCGTTTCGTGGGTCTTCGGTCCGCATCGGCCGAGTTTTATCGACATGATGCTCAAACGGGCCGTTACGGACGAAAAGGTGGCTGCCATTGCCGATAAGGATTCGACGCCGTCGTACACGTTCGATCTAGCGGCGATGATTGAGCCGTTTTTTACCGGAGTGCGCGCCGGCGGCATCCTGCATCTATGCAACAGCGGCTTCTGTACGTGGCGCGATTATGCCCAGTATGCGCTCGATGTGGCGCACGAAACAGGGCTCGCGCTTAAGGCGACCCACGTCGATCCTATTCCGCTCAAATCCCTGAAAGCCTTCGTAGCCAGGCGTCCACGCAACACGGTCATGTCCACGGCGCGCCTCACGGCACTAACCGGGCAAACTCCGCGGTCCTGGCAGGAAGCCGTCCGGGAATATGTGACGACATACGGCGGCCGGATTGTGGCTGGGTAGAATTGGTTCGCCGCCGTGAGAGGGCGAGAGTGAAGGATTGTGATTACGAGTAGGAGCAACATTTCGTTGATCCCGTTTTAAACATGGACGGACGCGGCGTTCGTTATCCGTGAAAAACCGAGTCTTGCTCAACGCCCGTCTCTCACTTACATAACCGATCGGTCTTTCGATGAATTCCCCCCGAAAATGGATGGCATGGGCTGGCTGGGTGCTGGTGGGTTTGGCCGGTGTCGCCGCCATCGCGTCGCTCGCGCTTTCTCGTGGGGAATCGGTAAATGCGCTTTGGATCATCGTCGCTTCCGTCTGCGTGTTTGCGATCTCCTATCGATTTCACTCGGCATGGCTGATGGCCAAAGTGCTTACGTTGGACGAATTGCGAGCGACGCCGGCGATCGTGCACGAGGACGGCAAAGACTACGTTCCGACCAATCGATGGGTCGTATTTGGTCATCACTTTGCCGCAATTGCGGGCCCGGGACCTTTGGTTGGGCCCGTCCTGGCGGCTCAGTTCGGTTTTCTGCCGGGCATGCTGTGGATGCTTATTGGCGCCACGCTCGGTGGAGCGGTCCACGATTGCATGGTGATGTTTTGCTCGACGCGGCGGCGGGGAAAATCGCTGGGCCAGATGGTTCGCGAGGAGGTGGGGCCGTTTGCCGGTCTCGTGGCGTTGATCAGTGTAGTGGCAATCATGGTCATCCTCCTCGCCGTGCTGGCGTTGGTTGTCGTGAAAGCTCTGGCGGAGAGTCCGTGGGGACTATTTACGATATTGGCGTCGATGCCGATTGCGATGGCGATGGGAATCGGCATGCGGAAATCCCGTGGAGGCGTCACATGGATTACTATTGCCGGAGTCGCGGCGTTGCTCTTGTCCGTGGTCGCGGGGCAATGGATTCACGGGTCGCCTCTGGAAAAATGGCTTACGTTGGATGGCAAATCGCTGGCATTTGGCATCATGGGCTACGGACTCCTTGCCTCGGTGCTGCCGGTGTGGCTATTGCTGGCGCCAAGAGATTACCTGAGCACGTTCTTGAAAATCGGTGCTGTGGCATTGCTAGGGGTCGCGATCATCGTGATCGCTCCGGTGTTGCAAATGCCTGCGTTGACAAAGTTTATCGATGGAACAGGACCGGTTTTTGCCGGCGCTGTTTTCCCGTTTTGTTTTATAACCATTGCGTGCGCCGCGGTGTCCGGATTTCACGCGATCATTTCCTCAGGCACGACACCGAAATTGCTTCGAAATGAGCGGGACATCCGGGTGGTGGGTTACGGGGCGATGATCACGGAAATGCTCGTGGGTATCATGGCTTTAATAGCCGCGTGCGTGATGCCGCCGGGCGAATATTTCGCGATCAACATGAAAGGCGAGCCGACTGCCGTAGTGGAGAAAGTGACTGCGCTGGGATATCCCGTTGCCGAAAAACAGATGGCCGATCTGGCGGAATCCGTAGGTGAGAAAACCATGATCGCACGGACTGGTGGCGCGCCGACATTCGCAGTCGGGATGGCGCATCTATTTTCGAGTGCGTTGGGAAGCAAAGCGGCTTTGGCGCTGTGGTATCACTTCGCGATCATGTTCGAGGCGATGTTCATCCTGACGACCATCGACGCCGGGACACGGGTAGGGCGATTTTTGATACAAGATTTGTTGAGTTATTTATGGAAACCGCTGGGGCGAACCGATTTGTCTTGGGCAAATTGGATTGCCAGCACGGCGTTCGTTGCGGCGTGGGGTTACTTCTTGTATCAAGGCGTCGTTGATCCGCTTGGTGGTATCAACTCGCTATGGCCGATCTTCGGCGTGGCCAATCAGTTGCTTGCCGTCATCGCTCTCGCTCTTGGCACGACGGTTCTGATCAAAATGAATCGTATCCGGTATTTGTGGGTGTCGCTCATTCCGCTTGCCTGGCTGCTGACGGTGACCATGTCCGCTGGATGGCTAAAGATTTTCAGCCCCGACCCGCGCCTGGGCTTTCTGAGCGCTGCCACGGATTTCAGAAACAGGATCGCCGCCGGCAGCCCGGACCCGGTTAAACTTGCGGCGTGGCAGACGCAACTTCACAGCAGCCAGATCAACGCTGTGGTTACCGGTGTGTTTTTGGTGCTGGTTCTGCTGCTCGTCGCATCCTGTGCGTATGTCTGGTGGCGGCTTTTAGCAGGGAAGAAGACGTCGCCGATTCGGGAAGAGCCCTACACGGCGCTGGCGCTGGCGAAATGACGCCTGGCGGGTAAGCGGAGGACGCTGTAGCCGGCCTTCGCACGCTTTGAGGCCTGAGTTTTCAATACGGCTTAGTGGCTGAGCGTCAGTTTGTAGTCGGGAAAGCGGTTTTTCAGCTCGAGCAAATTTTTTTCGGCTTCAGACGTGTTTCCTGCCTTTTGCCAGGCATCAGCGGCTTTTTCCAGAGCGGCGGGCGTCAGATCGGCATCATCGTAGAGTAACGCGACAGCGGCATAACTCTTGGCTGCTGCCTCGAAATTGCCGGCAGCAAACTCAATGTCGCCGGTAAGGATGCGGCCTTCTGCGTTGAGGCGGCCTTCGGGCTGCAAAGCAAGCGCTTCGTTGACCTTGGATCGAGCGGCATCGTAGTTATTCTGGCCGAGCTCGAGGCGGACGAGACCGAGAGTTCCCCGGCATTTGAGGCCTGGCTCCTGAGTGCCCGCGATGTAGGTATCAAGATTTTTGCGGGCTTTGTCCCACTGTTTTTCCCGAACCAGAGCGTCGCCGAGCATGTAATAGACTTCGTTGTCCGGGTTCCCTGGAATATTGGCAATGTGGGCTTCGAGATAGCGCGCAGCCTTTGCCATGTCTCCCTTGTCGTAATATTTCAGGCCGAGCCAACGGAAGATCTCACCGGGGAGCCCGCGTTTACCGCCCTGAGCTTGGTAATAGTCGACCTCCTGTGAAACGGCATCGAGTTTCTCCAGGTAGTAATTGGATAAAACAATGCGAATGCTTGCGTCGTCGAAATAGGCCTTCGAATCGAGTTTTCGCGCTTCGTCCAGTGGCGCGAGGGCACCGTCGTAGTTTTTCGCCTCAAATGCAGCCCAGCCGATGTAGTAATGGGCTTGAGCGGCGGACGATGAATTCGGATATTCTTTGAGGAGCCGACGGAAAGTCGCAGACATCGCCTGATTGTCCTCCTGCTGACCTTGCGTGAGTGCCTTTTGGGCTATGGCGAGTTCGCGTTCGGGAGCCGTTGGATACTTATTGATGAGCGTATCGAAATCGCGCACCGCATCCGAGTAGGCATGCAATCGCAGAGACGCAAAGCCGCGCTGGATGAGCGCTTTTGGCGCGTTGCTGTGATTCGGGAATGCGGCGATAAAGACGGCCATTGCGTCGATCGTGTTCGGCCAATCCTCGGCCTGGCTGTAGCACCAGCCTGCCCGATACAGACATTCCGATCTCAGCGTGTCGTCGATCAGGTTCTTGGACGCTTCCTGGTAAACCTTCGCTGCCTGAGGATAGCGTTTGTTTTTGTAGAAATATTCCGCCTTGAGGAGCTTTGCCTTGTCGGCGCGATCTGAGGACGGATTCTGTTTGAGGAAATCGTCAATTGCGGCCGGCAACGAAGCGTTGTTGGAGGCGGAAAGATTCAGCAGGCGTTGATAGCGAGCTTCCGCGGCTTCGGGACTGTCGGGGAAACCATTGATGATCTGATCGTAAATGCTCGTGGCGTCCAGCGGGCGTCCCGCTTGACGATAAGCGTTTGCAGCCAGAATGAGCACTTCGGGCGGAGCGGCGCCGCCCTCGGTGATGTCCCCGGATTCATACATCCGGATCGCACCCGCAAAATCTCCAGCATCGAAGCGCAATTTCATTAACCCAAGCCGCGCTTGAGGACGCCAGAGGCCGGTTCCGGGCGCTTCGATCGCCTTCTCGTAATATTGAGCGGCTTTGGCAAATTGTTTGAGCGTGGCGGCCATATTCGCGGCACGCATCCAGGATTCTCCCCGAAGTTCATTACGATTGGTTTCGGCGGCAACCTGCTCGTATTGAGCAAGAGCTTCAGCTGGGTTGCCGGTATCTTCGGCGTATTTTGCAATCGCAAGCCTGGCGGCGATTCGGAACGGATTTTTTCCTTCAATCGCGAGGATATCCTGAAAAACAAGGCGCGCCTCAGCCCGGCGCCCGGTTTCTTCGAGTCCGCGGGCTTCGTAGTAGCGGGCGGAAAGTTTCAGATCGGCATTGACGGCGTTGGCGGCGGCGCGCCGGTAAAGCGTGATGGCTTCATCGTAACGTCGCTGAGAGTAATAGGCTTCCGCGAGCCGGTACGACGCGGCGCCAAGAAATTCGCCCGACGTGTATTCGGTGACGATCTGGCGATAGCAATTAACGGAAGCCGCCATATTGCCAAGAGCCCGGTAACATTCTCCGAGGCGGAAGAGAGCCGACTGGCGCCCGTTGTCATTGGGATAATTAGCCAGAAATTTTTCGTACTCCGGTGCCGCGAGATCGTACATTTTCCGTGAATACAGACCGTTGGCGGAATCGAGTTGATCGGCTGCAGCTCCGGAGGTCCCGGCGCCTGAGCCGGTGCGGGGAGCGATCCTGATGGTGCCTTCCTCATCCTGACCGGGCGTAGGCTGCGGCGTTGCGCCTGTAATGACCTGCGGGGCGTCAGACGGATTAGACGGCTGGAAAGGAATAGGCGTCGGGATGGGTCCGGCTGGCTCTTGGGGTAACGACGTTACGTCTTCTTCCGGCGTGGGTGTTCCTGTAGACTGCGGCGTCGGGCGTTCGTAGGGCAGGGCCCGGGGATATTGTGGTTCTTGTGGGGTCGGCGAAGGAATGGGCGTTCGGACGGGCTCCGCACGGCGAATTTCTGGCTCAGGGGACGGGGATGTTTCCTGGGCACAGAGAGGCACGGCGCCCGCGGCGACGGCCAGAATGAGGGCCTGGGACAGCCTGCGTTGGATGTTACTCACTGTTGCGGCTTGCTGGCATTAAACAGAAGGTTCCAGATATTTGCCTGCCGGCAGATGTCCATAACCTTCATGATGTACTTGTATTCCACGTTCTCATCTGCGCGCAGGATGATGGCTTGATCGGGATACAATTGCGACAGCTTAGTGAGCCGCGTGAGCAATTCCTCGGGCGACAGCTGTTTTTTGTTAATGATATAGGTGCCGTCGGACGTGACGTTGACAACGACCTGGGAGAACTGCGGCTGAGCCTCGGAGCCGCTCTTTGCGGAGGGAACCTTGACGTCCAGTTCGTTTTCTTCCAGGGCGAAATTCCACGTCACGATAAAAAAAACGAGAATGACCAGCAGGACGTCGATCATTGGCGCAAGCTGAAATGCTGGCGTGACCAGGGGCTGATTTTTTCGAAAATTCACGAGATCAGATCAAAAATCGTCATCGTCGATGACCGAGCGGCGTGCGGCTTCGCGGGGAGTTTTCTCGAAACTGGCCGAAAACAAGCTCATCAGATGCGCCGTTGCTCCTTCCAATTCCGCGATCAGAGACTGCACCCTGCCGCGGAATAACGCATAGAAAGCCATGGCTACGATGCCCACGATGAGTCCTGACGCAGTCGTGACCAGTGCTTCGCCCACGCCTTTAGCCAGGAGCAACGTGCGCGACGCGTCCGCCGCTTTGGCGCCGAGCGTTCCGAAGGATTTGATGATGCCGGTGACGGTGCCCAGCAATCCGAGCATCGGGGCGAGCATTGCGACATCGGCGAGATAAACGATGCGTTGGTTCAGATTGCCTGCGATGCGACTGCCTTCGGTTTCCGCGACTTCCCGAACACCTTGGAGTGTGGCTCCTGGGGTTTTCGTAGCGAAATCGAGCATCCGTCCTGCAATGCGGGCGATCGCCTCATTGTGGCGGGTTGAAACCGCCAGCAGGCCGCGATGGTCGCGCTTTTTCAACAGCGCTTCAGCGGTTTCCATGAATTGCCCGGTAACGATGGTGTTGCGGCGCAGACTCACGAGGTAAACCAGGATGAGTGTAAGTGTGATCACCGAGGCCAGTCCGAGCGGGATCATGACCCAGCCGCCCGTTTTTACGAGGCTGAGCAGGCTGGCCGGACCTTCAACAGGGGGAACCGGCGCCACCGCTGCTGCGTCCTGAGCAAATGCCGTAGACACAAAGAGGAGCCCGGCTAGTAATGGAGCCGTGCGTTTCATCATGATTGCCGGGTTCTATACTGGACATGTGAAGGGGTTGCAACCGGCGGAATGTGGATTCGAATGGCGCCTTCGGTGCGTCTCTTTTACATTCGGGCGTCAGCAATCGTTTTCATGCCCCAATTCCTTCGAGAAAAAATCGATCTCCAGAAAAAGCTTCACGATGTCCCGCACAAGCCAGGCGTTTACTTGATGCGCGACCGGATCAACCGGGTGATTTACGTCGGCAAGGCCCGTGATCTGCGCAAGCGGGTGGGGCAGTATTTCATGCCATCGCGCAAGTTAACAGCGGACTTGAAGACGCGGGCGCTACTGGAGAGCGTCTGGGACTTCGAATTTCACATCGTGAAAAGCGAACCAGAGGCAGTGCTATTGGAAGGAAAGCTCATCAAGGATTTCCGGCCGAAGTACAACATTAGTTTCCGGGATGACAAACGGTTCCTGATGGTGAAGGTCGATCTCATGGAAGGGTGGCCGCGGTTCCATCTGGCACGGCTGAAAAAGGACGATACGGCGCAATATTACGGGCCGTTTGCCGACGCGGGCGCGCTTCGGAAAACTCTGGCTTTCATGCGGAAAAAATTCGGTGTTTTGACCTTCGGTCGTGGGACGCCGACTCCACGGGAGCTGAAATCCTCGACGTATCAAGTTCCCATGAAACTCGCGGACATCACGGCGGAGCAATACCGCGAACGGGTGGCAGCAGCGTGCGAATTTTTCACCGGTCAATCCAAGGAACTTCTGGAGCCGCTCGAACAGGAAATGCGAGAGGCCGCGGAAAAACTCGATTTCGAGCGGGCGGCGGAGCTGCGGAACATGCTTGAGGATTTGCGCCGGACGATGAAGCCGATGCGACGTTTTACGCGGCATTCGCTGCCGAGTGCGATCGATCCGGCGAGCGACTTGGAAATGCTGTGTCACGCGCTGCAGCTGCCGTCGGTGCCGGCGGTCATGGAATGTTTCGACATTTCGAATATCAGCGCCACGCACATTGTTGCGTCGATGGTTTGTTTCCGGAATGGCGTGCCCGACCGGTCGAGTTACCGGCGGTTCCGGATCAAAACGGTAAAAGGGCAGGATGACTTTGCGAGCATGGCGGAAGTGGTGCGGCGGCGGTATTCGAGAATTCTCGCCGAAGCCGCTCCCGCGGATGAATTCAGCCAGGAAAATCCTTTTGAAGCGATGCAACGCCTGCAGGGTGCAGACCGTCCGAGCCTGCCCGACCTGGTGATTGTCGATGGTGGCCGCGGACAGCTTTCTTCCGCGTGCAAGGAGCTGCAGCGCTTGGGCTTGCACGAAATGCACATCATCGGTCTGGCGAAGGAAAACGAGGAAATTTACCGTCCCGGGCGTCCGCTGCCGCTGCAACTGCCGCTGGATTCCGGCGCAGTTCGCATTCTACAGCGCATTCGTGATGAAGCGCATCGTTTTGCAAACAGTTTTCATCAGCTGCTCATGAAACGCCGCATCGCCGAGAGCATTCTGGACGATTGTCCCGGTGTGAGCGAAAATCGAAAAAAACTCCTTCTGCAGCATTTCGGTTCGATCAAGCGTCTCGCCAAGGCCACGCCCGAAGAGATTGCGTCCGTGGAAGGCATCGGTTTGAAGCTGGCCGAGACGCTGGTTGCCTTTCTCGCCCGGGCACGACGGGGAGCTTGAACGACCGCAGCCCAACGGTAAAATTTAGCCATGATTCAGGAGACAATTCCCGCGATTCAAGACCTGACGGTGGATCAAAAACTGCGTCTCGTGTGGGAACTTTGGACCTATGTCTCCCGACAGGTATCCCTCGCGCCGGGAACGGCGGAATTGCTTGATGAACGTCTCGCTGTATACGACGCGAATCCGAACGAGGTGAAAACGACGGATGAAGTGACGGCTGGGATCATGCGCCTGAAGCAACGTCTCGGCGCAAAAGGGTAATGTGAAAGTCGTCTGGACTTATGCCGCGGAAGCCGATGTGCAGGCGATCTATGCGCGTCTGGAGCTGAGCGAGGAGGGTTTCGGCGATCGGTTTTACGCGGAAGTTCTCGCGAGCTTAAGTCTTCTCGAACTCTTTCCAGAAGCTGGACCCGTGGTGCACGGGCAGACAATACGGAGAGTTCGTCTTCAACCGAAACTATGGCCTTTACTATGTCAACGAAGCGCGTGGCGTGGTGTTGCATGCGTTGCTGGATTTGAGACAGGATCCGCGAATCATCATGAGGAGGCTGTCTGAAATCTAGTTGTTCCGCCACTGCACCGCTTTGGCTCGTGTGGTTGTGGTTCGCGTCCATTTTTGGGATTTGGGCCATTCGGGGATTGCCGTGGACGCTGGATGATTACGATCAGGCGAAGCAGGCTTATACGTCCTACGAGATGGTGGAAGCGGGGAACTGGTGGTACCAGCACAATCCGCGTCAGACACCCGCCACAAAACCGCCGTTGGTAGGCTGGGCGTCAGCGGGGATCCACCAATTGACAGGGTCATGGGATGTGGCGTGGCGGTTACCATCATTTGCAGCGGCAGTGGCGATTCTTTTTCTGCTTTGGAATGCCGGAAGGCATCTGGCCGGAGATATCGGCGGATTCGTTGCCACCGGTGCATTTGCCTGGAACATGCTCGCCATCCGGCTCGCGACGCTGGTGCGCACCGACATGGTGCTTACTTTTTTCATCTTCGCGAGTGGCTGGCTCATCTGGCGGCGGCTTCAACGAGAGGAAAAATGGGAATGGAACGATACGGCTTGGACGACCTTGTTATTGGGTCTGGGTGCAATGACCAAAGGGCCGATTTATCACGCCTTCCTACTGCCCGGCTTGGTGGTTTGGAGTTTGCTCGCCAAGGGAAATCAAAACCGCGGGCGGATTTTGCTGCACTACGCCTTGGCGTCGTTGGTTTCCGTGATTCCGTTTCTAATCTGGACCTGGCTGCGCGTTCGCCATGATCCGGCATTTTACGATCAGGTAGTCGTGAAAGAATTTCTTGGGCGTTTTACGACCGGGGAAAAAGCGGTGCACAACAATCAGACGCTTTACTTTTACATTCCCCATTTGCTTGCCAAGTGCTTCCCGTGGAGTCTCGCCGTCATTGTTTCCGCGTGTTTTCGGAGCGTGCGGGACTACGTGAGACGCGATCCGGCGACATTGTGGCTTGCCTGCTGGGCACTGGGGGCAGTGGTCGTGATGAGCATCGTCCCGTCCAAACGCGTGGACCGCATTTTTCCAGTCGTTCCCGTGTTTGCGTTGTGGCTTGCGGCTGTTTTCCCTGTGATCAAACAGAAAAAAGCCGCCGTTTGGCTATGCGTTGCGGGTCTCGTGATATTTGCATCGTATACAGTGGCGGACGTCAGGGCTGGATACCGCCACAACCAGGATGCGCTCGTTAAATTTGGGCAGCAGGTGCGCGAAACTACGGCTGCGCGGCAGTGGCCTTACGCGATTGCCGAAGGCCGAGACGAGGGGATGCTGCTTTACCTGGATAAGCTTCGGTTCCTAAAAGCCAGGGACGTTGCCGAAAAGCTCAAATCCGGCGAAATCGGCGCCGCCATTGTGGACACCAAGGTGCTTAAAACCGTCGAATCAAAACTCGGAAAAGTGGACCGCGTGTTGGAGGTCCGGCATCCGACGGAAAAGAACTATGGTTACTATCTGATTCACGCCACTGCGGCGACCGGGCGGTAACGCAAGGTCCATTCACGGTGAACGAATGGCGAGATTTCCGAAGGCTTGATCTCGCTGCGGCCGCCCCAGAAAACGTTCGTGTAATGAACCGGAATGCCGACTGAAGCGAGATGTGCATCAATGGCAGCTTTATGCTCGAGCAGGCGCGGCTTTTCAGTGCCGTGTGCGACAGCCATGATGTTCACCTTCCGAAACTCCGCCCCGGCCTCGCGCCAGTAGCAGTGCGTCAGGATTTCATGGCGTCCAATTTCTGAACCGGCCTCAATTTCTCGGCCAACGGGAACGGCCCAGTGAAACAGGGCGTTGAAGCGCGTAACCCGGACACCGGTTGCGGAGGGTTTCACGTGTTCGAGGAACGTCGAAAAACGGCCAATCACTTTCCGGGAGTTCAAAGCCTCGGCGACGGAGCAAAATTCGTCCAGGGTAACGCCAGCTTCGTCGGCACGGGATTGCCACGGGTTTGGGCGGATTTCGTCCGGAGCAAGCTCGCGTTTAAGGGACAGAAGCACGCGCCATTCGAGCTCGGATATATCCACGACACCCGTTTTCAGCATGGTCGCGGGTGCATCCGATTTATCCCCCGGAGCGATCGTCTTCCGGCGGACATGGCCAACGCCCAGCGCGAAAATTCCTTTTGCCGGCATCAGCCGGTAATCGGTGGCGCCGGTCAGCGAGAGGAGCAGCTCGCAATGTTCGGCAAGGCTGAAACCGGCAGGAACTTTCAACGTGGTCCAGAGCTTGTAGTCGGAACCAGCCGTGACGGAATCCGTGGAACGGATGACGACGTGACCCGAAAACGGGTCTTCTTTCGACATGAAATCGAACGCTGAATCCAACTGCTCCGCGGGCACGCGCCACGCCACGAGCGCGCCTTCCGCGAGATTGGTTGCCACGAGGGTTTGGCGTACCCGTCGGATGGTTCCGGCTTCGAGCATGGCCCGGATCCGTTGATGAACCTGTTCGATCGCAACGCCCGATTTGTCGGCGATGACTTGAAAAGGCTCCCTCACAAATCCCTGAATCTTGTCTTCGGAAATGGCAAGAATTCGCGCGTTGATGGGATCGTTGTGTTCAACTGGGATTTGGCTCATGAGAAGTTGCCAAGTCTGCTCCGGCTGGCCAACCGGGTCAAGCCGGAGCCGGAAGTGGCAAAAATCACGCGTACGTATTCTGCTTGGTAGACAGGCACAAGTCCTTCTCGTCCTCGATGTGTACAGTGGCTCGAGGACGAGGGACGAGCACGAGAACGAGGAGGAAAAGGACGCTCTTGAGGCCCGGCCTCGGAAATATTTGCCAGATTCGCCCTACGCTGCTTTCAGCAGCTGGTCGGCAGTGAATTGATCGGTCACAAGGACGTTGATGTATTTGCCCCGCAACGCTCCAAGCAACGCATTAACCTTGCGTACGCCGCCGGCGATCCCGACGGATCGGCGGATACGTTGCAATTGCTCCAGCGTAATCGCAATAATGCGGTCGCCGAAGGGGCGGGTAATCTCCACGCCGTTCTTGTCGAAAAAACGGTTTACGATATCCCCGGCCGCGCCTGCTTCGCGAAGGGCCCGGGCGTCCTCGTCCGAATAGACGTTGCCGCTGTTCAGCGCCAATTCCGATGGCTCGAGGGCGCCCACTCCTACCAACGCCAGCGTTACTTTGGGAAACAAATCGAGGGTTTGCCGCACCGCCGGGTCTTGCATCAGGATTCTGCTGACCTCGCCCGAAGAAACAATTCCCGGAGCCGGCAAGAATCGGATGTCCCCATGAACCAGCCGCGCGAATCGTGTCGCGAGATGATGTGCATGCTTTTCCGCTGCTGGATTTCCAATTCCTCCCTGAATTTGTACGACCGTGCAATCCTGGACCCGGGGCAGGGGATGCATCTGATCCACCAGCGCGAGCAGAGCCCTGCTCCACGAGGCGATGCCAATGACTTCTCCCGATTTCAGCGTGGATTCGATAAAATGAGCGGCCGACGAGCCGATGGCCGGCAGAATCGCGTCTTCCGAATCGCGTGAGGCTCCAGCAACGATCGCTTGTTGCAAACCGAACTGTTCCCGAAGCGAGTCCTCCAAATCGGCAAAGATACCGGGCGGACTGACGACGGTTGTGCGGACGATGTTCAGTTGTTCCGCCTTTTTTAAAGAGCGCGAAACGGCAGCCTGCGACACTCCCAAGGCCTCGGCGATCAGCATTTGGGTGAGCTTATCTTCGTGGTAAAGCCGGGCAATACGCGTGATGAGGCTCAACTCGGAATGGGGGCGCATGGCCATCGATCTGACATGTTAGAATCGCCCTTTGTTTGGCTCAGTCTGCAAGGGACGATTGCGTGAAAAGGAAATTCGACAGTCGTCTGTTTATTCATTATGACATCGGCCCGCGGGAGAAAAACGCCGTAAAAAAACGACTGATGCCACTTCTCCTCTGGCCGTATCTTCGATAGAAGGCTCGTCCTTCGAACGGTTTGCATGAAAAAATGGCTGATTTTCTCCCTCCAGGCCCTCGTCAGTGTCGCCCTGCTGACGTGGCTTTTCTGGGAACAGGATTTTCGAGCACAAGCTGCGCAGGCGTTAACTTCCGCTCACGGCGGTTGGCTGTTTTTTGGGTGGCTGGCCGCAGGATTCGGAAATTTCCTGGGCGTCATCCGCTGGGGCATTTTTCTCCGCATGAACAACATTCCGATCGGTCCCTGGGAAACCGTTCGTCTGTCGTTCATTGGATTATTTTTTAACAATTTTCTGCTCGGTGCCGTCGGCGGGGACGTTGTAAAAATCGTATGGCTCGTCGCGAAAGGCTACCCTCGGCACAACGCTGTTCTGTCCGCGATAATGGACCGACTCAGCGGTGTAGGGGCGCTCGTGGTTTGCTCGGCCACGTTCATGCTGCTGCGGATCGATTGGCTTACTCAAAGCGCCGTTGTTGCCCATGTGATTCATTTTGTGTTCGTCTATTTGGCCATCATTGTAGTGCTGCTCCTTGTGTCCTTCCTGATGGCAAGCCGGGGTTTCGTCGATCGGCTGCCAAAGTGGGCGCCGGCAAGGGCCCAAATTGTTGACTTCACCGCGGCATACTTCCAATTTGTCGCCGCCTGGCCACGGACGCTCGTGGCTGCGTTGATTTCGGTGTTCATGCTCATCGCTCATTTCATCACCTTTTACTGTGCTGCCCGGGCATTCGGAGTGGATATCCCGATATTGGATTTCATGGCGCTGATGCCGGCAGTTGATATCATCTCGGCGTTACCGGTGAGTCTGGGAGGATTTGGCGTCCGGGAAACGACTTTGATCACGTTACTGGGAGATCTCTGTGGCGTCCCGCGGGCCTCGGCTACGGCGGTGGGAATCGGCGGCGCCCTGTTGTACATGGCATGGGGAATCGGCGGCGCCTTGTTGTTGCCAACGTACCGGCGGGAGGCGCGGACGGTGACCGCATAAAGGCATGAAAGGTGAGTTCCGCAGCGCCGCAAAGCGTTACAGCAAGTGGCGTTCGCTTTACTTTTATTCCCGGGGAAAAATAGCCCTCGATCCTGCATACCCCGAGGTCGCGAGACGGCTGCGGGAATCGCCCCGGCCGTTGATGGATCTCGGCTGCGGCATGGGTCTTCTCGCCGCGTGTCTGCGTGCCGTGGGGCATCGGCCGGCAATTACCGGGATGGATATTGATCGGCACAAAATTCAGCTTGCGAACACGGTGCTAGCTGGGGAACGCACGGATTTTCGTGTCGGTAGTGCCTTGGATTTCCCGGAGCATTCGGGCGATGTCGTAATGCTCGACGTCCTGCATTATTTCGAAGACGGCGAGCAACAACGACTTCTGAAAAAAATCGCAGGCAGTATCGCTCCTGGCGGCGTCGCCTTTGTCCGATTGACGCTCAACGAGCCGACCTGGCGCTTTGCCATGACTCGTATCGAGGAGCAACTCATCGCCTGGAGCGGTTGGATACCGGACCCCGGCCACAATTTTCCCACGCGCGATGAATTGGAGCGTCCCTTTATTGATGCCGGCCTGGATGTTACTCTGCGCCCGATGTGGGGCGTTACGCCATTTAACAGCTACATGCTCGAAGCTGTGAGGATAAAGCGGTGAAAGGTGAAAAGTTAGCTGTGGTCCCGCAGGAGCGGAGTCTCACGCTTTGCGCCCTCACACCTTTCACTCCGCCACTCGCCCTCGGTTTCTTTTCACGGCGCCGCGTTGCTTTTTAGTCTTCAGAATTCGCTCTTTGAGTCTGCGCGGTTTGGGCCGGTTCTGACGGCGCTTCTTTTCCCGGGCATGTTGTTTTTCCAGGCGGACAGCGGCTCGTTGCGCCCTGATCATTTCCAAAATTCGTTCCCGCGCCAGCTTGCGATTTGCGATCTGCGAACGGCTGTCCTGCACCGTGACCTGCACGCCCGTCGGGACGTGACGCAGCGTCACGGACGTGCTCACCTTGTTCACGTTCTGCCCGCCCGGCCCGGCGGAACGCGCGAAGGTTTCTTCAAAATCCTCCGCGCGCAGATCCAGCTCGCGGAGCTGATTGAGAAATTCTTCGTCCATGATGCGTCACCTCACCTCGACCCCGCATCCGCGCAAACAAAAAACGTCGCATGCGCGGGATGAATTCATGCCCACTGCTCGGCGCCACAACGCGCACCATTTCGCCGCTCATCGACCATGAGTGGAGGATACCGTTTGCAGGAAAAAGTCCGAAAAACCGCATCTCTGGCCGGATAAACACTGCCAAGGGAGAAATCAATTATCCCTCGGAAGTGTTCAATGACTACTTCGGAGCGTTCGGCGGCCACTTCGGAGCGTTCAATGGATGCGCGGGTGCGTGAAACGGGGGTTTCCACGCGATGGCTTGGTAAATTTTTTCGCAGAAGAGTTAGCAAAGGCTTGGCTTTGTTGAATCAAAATGCAACGCTCTAGAGCGTTTGTTAACCCTCACAGGAATGTTTGTAGGTCAGGAAATCGGGTATGAATAATGAATTCGTTAGTCGGCTGAGCAGCTTAGGGAAAGAATAGGTCCCATGTGACCCTATACGACCTATATGCCCCAGAATTTCATCCCGGCCCACGGCGGCTACGAGAATCTGCTTTCCTTCAAGAAAGCACGCATTGTCTATGACGGCACGGTGCAGTTCTGCGAGCGGTTTCTCGACAGGCGCGACCGCACAGTGGACCAGATGGTGCAGGCGGCCAGGTCGGGCAAACAGAATATCCTCGAAGGGAGCCAGGCCAGCGGCACTTCCAAGGAAATGGAAATCAAGTTGGTAAATGTGGCCCGCGCCAGCCTTGAGGAACTTCTCGAGGACTATCGGGATTTCTTGCGCAAGAGCGACCATCCGCTCTGGGACAAGAATTCACGAGAGGCGTTGTTCGTTCGCAGGCTCGGCGCGAGAGAAAATACGTCTTATGAGTCCTATAGGACCTATATCGGCACCCGCCCGCCGCAGATCGTGGCCAATATTCTCATCTGCCTCATCCACCAAACCAACTACCTGCTGGACCAGCAACTCCGCGCCTTGGAAAAGGCTTTTCTGGCTGAGGGCGGCTTACGCGAACGCATGAGCCGCGCCCGACTGGAAGCCCGGCGCCAACAGGGCGGGAAGCCATAAAGCGGTCTCCGCGAAAGTTTTTTCCCGCGCAGTGTTGACGCTTTGCAAGGCGATTCATAGGTTTTGGCGCACGCCGGCACAACCCCCGTTCGTCCGGCCTTTTCTCAATGAATATTCACGAATACCAGGCCCGGGAACTTTTTGCGAAATTTGGCGTTGCGACTCAACCCGGGAAAGTCGCATTCACTCCCGACGAAGCGAAAGCCGTTGCTGATAAGCTCGGCGGAAAAATCGTCGTCAAAGCCCAGATCCATGCCGGTGGACGCGGCAAAGGCACGTTCAAGAATGGTTTCAAGGGTGGCGTCCACCTCTGCGAAACTCCCGGTCAAGCGTATGATCTGGCAGCCCAAATGCTCGGACAGGTCCTCGTCACGCATCAGACCGGACCCGAAGGCAAGGAAGTTCAGAAGGTTTTCGTCGGTGAAGCTGTGGATATCGTGCGCGAGCTTTACTTTGCGATTTTACTGGATCGCGGGACTTCTGCTCCCGTCGCCATTGCGAGCACGGAAGGTGGCGTCAATATTGAGGATGTCGCGGCAAAGACCCCACAAAAAATCATCCGCACCGCTATCAATCCGGCGCTGGGATTGATGCCTTATCAGACGCGGAAAATTGCCGCCAACCTCGGGCTGACCGGCAAATTAATGAATCAGGCCGGCAAGATTTTCACGAATCTCTACAAGCTGTTCATCGAATGCGACTGTTCGATGGTCGAAATCAACCCGCTCGTCGTCACGAAGAAAGGCGAATTGTTAGCGCTCGATGCCAAATTCAATTTCGACGACAACGCGCTTTACCGTCAGCCAGCGATCGTCGCCATGCGCGACGTGACCGAAGAAGATCCTCGCGAAGTTGCCGCTTCGGAACATTCGCTCAATTACATCGGCTTGGACGGCAACATTGCCTGCCTTGTAAACGGTGCCGGACTCGCGATGGCCACGATGGACATCATTCAATATGCCGGCGGCAGCCCGGCCAACTTCCTGGACGTCGGCGGTGGCGCGAGCAAGGAGCAGGTGGCTGCGGCTTTCCGAATCATCCTCGGTGACGCGAACGTAAAGGGGATTCTAGTCAATATCTTTGGCGGAATCATGGATTGTAATGTCATCGCCCAGGGCATTCTCGCCGCGGCGGTCGAAACCGGCCTCAACATTCCGCTCGTTGTCCGGCTCGAAGGTAACAACGTTGCTGCCGGCAAGGAAACGCTCGCTAGCAGCGGCCTCTCCATCATCAGCGGCGATAACATCCTCGACGCGGCGCAGAAAATCGTTGCAGCCGTCAAAGGCACGAAGAAAGCCGCCTGATTCCAACCTTAAAGATTCTTTTGCATGTCTATTCTCGTCACACCCGATACCAAAATCCTTGTCCAGGGTATTACAGGTAGCTTCGGCGCGCGTCACGCCCAGCTCAGCCTGGATTACGGCACACGCGTCGTTGCCGGCGTCACGCCCGGAAAAGGCGGACAGCTCTTTTCCGATTTCGTTCCGATTTTCGATACGGTCGAACAGGCCGTCAACGCTACGGGAGCAACGGTTGCCGCGATTTTCGTTCCACCGCCTTTCGCTGCTGATGCCATCCTCGAAGGCGCGGAAGCGGGACTCGACCTTGTCGTTTGCATCACCGAAGGAATCCCGGTCAACGACATGGTGAAGGTCAAACACGCCCTCCGCGGTTCGAAAACTCGTCTCATTGGACCGAATTGCCCCGGCTTGGTCACACCTGGTTACGGTGAAAATTCGCATGGCGGCTGTCGCATTGGTATTGCTCCCGGTTACATCCATAAGAAAGGCAACGTCGGCGTGGTATCTCGCTCCGGCACGCTCACCTATGAAGCAGTCTGGCAGCTGACGACGCGAGGGTATGGCCAGACCACGTGCGTCGGCATCGGTGGCGACCCGGTCAACGGCACATCGCACCTCGATGTTTTGAGAATGTTTAATGATGATCCCGAGACGGAAGCCATCATCATGATCGGCGAGATCGGCGGTTCGGCGGAGACCGAAGCGGCGCGTTGGGCCAAGGACAATTGTTCCAAACCGATCGCAGCATTTATCGCTGGAGCCACTGCGCCTCCCGGCCGTCGCATGGGGCACGCCGGCGCGATTGTCGGCGGTGCGGAAGATACGGCTGCAGCCAAAATCGAAGTGCTCAAAGCCACCGGCATTGCTGTCGCGCCTACCCCGGCCGACATGGCGGACACGCTCCTTAAACACTGGGGCAAAGGCAAAAAGAAATAAGTTTTAACCCTGCAGAGGCAACAGCCGATACAAACTCCCAGCTGTTGTCTAGCTTACACCCGAACAACCTTAACCCAGACCAAAAATGCCAGTTATCTCCAGAGGACTTGAAGGAATCATTGCCGCGGAAACTCACATCGGAGACGTCCGCGGAGACGTCGGCCAGTTGATTTATCGCGGGTACGACATCAACGAATTGGCCGGAAAAGTCAGCTATGAAGAAGTCATTTATCTCCTCTGGCATGGCAATTTGCCCAATCGGTTGGAACTCGAAAAATTGACCAAGGCACTTCGCGCCGAGCGCGAATTGCCGAAAGGCGTCGTCGATTTCATTGTCAACGCGCCAAAATCCGCCGCGCCCATCGATATTATCCGCACGGGCATAAGCATGCTGGGCTGTTACCCGACCCACCGCGAGATGCTCGTCATGAGTGAGAATGAGGCCATCGCCATCAAACTCTGCGCGCAAATCAGCGTCATTGCAGCGTATTTTCACCGGGCGCGCATGGGGCAGGATCTTCCAGTCATCCGCAAGGATCTTAGCGAAGCAGCCCATTTTCTCTGGTTGCTCACCGGCGAGGAACCCACTCGCGAGGCGACCGACACGCTGGACATTGCCTATGTGCTGCATGCCGAGCACGGGTTCAATGCCTCGACGTTCACAGCGCGTGTCGTTGCATCGACGCTTTCCGATATGTATTCATCGATCAGCGCGGCGATCGGTGCCCTCAAAGGTCCGCTGCACGGCGGAGCGAATGAAGGCGTTATCCACATGCTGAAAGAGATCGGCGAATTGGACAAAGTCGACGCCTATATCGAAGACGCACTCGCGCAAAAAAGGAAGATCATGGGCATCGGGCACCGCGTTTATAAAGTGCTCGACCCGCGCGCTCCGCATCTCAAGGCGATGGCGATCAAGCTCTCCAACCAACTCGGCGAGCCGAAATGGATCCAGATGTCTGAGCGCATCGCGGCCTTAATGAAGGACCGCAAAGGTTTGAACGCGAACGTCGATTTTTATTCGGCAACCGTCTATTACTCCCTTGGCATTCCGACCGATCTGTTTACGCCGATTTTTGCGATTTCGCGCACATCCGGCTGGACGGCGCATGTTCTGGAACAGCAGGCAGACAATCGTCTCTTCCGTCCGCTCAGCGCTTACGCCGGACCGGAAGTAGGGCGAACAGTCGTTCCGATTGACGAAAGATAAGCTTTGACGGGTCAGGGCGCTTTCGCCGTTTTCGTTCAGGGCTCCGAAAACGGGCGCCAAACATTTCCTCTTTCGATTTTCCGCTTCTGCGGTATCAGTCAGGGCCAATATGTCGAATCGGATACGTTGGCTTTTGCTGACTCTTTCAGGGGTTTGGTGCGTTGCGCTGGTCGCTGGACGCGAACCGTTTGTGGAACGGAATGATTACCTTTTTTTGATTTGGAATTTGTTCCTCGCCGTTTTGCCGCTGGTTTTCAGCGAGATTTTGCGGCGAACCGAAAATCAGGCTATCCGGTGGTCGATCGCACCAATGTGGTTTCTGTTTTTCCCGAACGCGCCCTACATCCTGACGGATCTGTTGCATCTCAGGCCAAGAGGGGTGCCGCTTTGGTATGATCTGCTGTTGCTCATGTCGTGTGCGGCGGTTGCATTGATTATTGGTTTCATTTCACTGCAGCAAATGCAGGACATGGTCGCCAAAGCGTGGGGGACGGTGGCTGGCTGGATTTTCGTCGTAATCACACTTTTTGCGGCCGGCTTTGGGATTTATCTCGGGCGGTTTTTGCGCTGGAACAGCTGGGACGTGGTGACCAATCCCACTGGACTGGCATGGGACGTGGTTCGGCACTTGGGAAATCCGTTTGCTCACCCGACGATGTACGGTGTCACGATCGGCTTTGGCGTGCTGTTGAGCCTGTGCTACGCGATGTTTGCCGGTCTGCAGTATCGGCAGGCTCAATAGGATGCGTTTGCCGGGTTGTATTCCCGGTCGTAAAACGCGTTGACTCTCAGTGACTCCAATTTTTCCGAATTCTTTAGAAATCGGTCTGTGGAGGCCTTCTGTAACAGGACGGCGCCCGTCGAATCCTTCACTACAATAACCCAGCCGCCGTATTTGATTCCATATTGGGCGGCGTGCCGGTCGTCGTACACATAACTCACCGTCGTCGTGAAAAATTCTTCGGCCTTGCGCGGCGGTAGCGAGAGCGTTTTTTCATCGATGGAAAAGACTTTGATGCGGTTTCGCTGTAAGACGCTTTCGCCAAAAATCCATACCTTCACCTGAATATCATTCATCGGCGTGCTGACATCCGTGTTGGCTACTTTAAGTTTGAATCGGAGCCGCTCCTGCTTGTCGTCGAAGTTCTCCATTTTCGACAATCGCGTCTGGCGATCGCGAATCATTTCCACAAGGAGTTTGTTAAAACCGATGGCTAGCGCATCGGACGACGTAAAAAATGTTGTGGCTAAACAGGTGCACAACACGACACTCTTCAGGAATCGGGAGAAAGACATAACCTCAGTAAGACCTCGCGTGAGTTATCCAAATCGCGACTTGGTTGTCGATTCAAATCCGTGCCGGTCCATCAATCGCCGGCCCGGTGGGGAAATTGCGACTTTTCGCCTTTCCCTTTGCCGGTTTCATCGCTAAAACGCTCCGCCATGACCGATCACCCGGGAGTCACCATCATCGATCATCCGATTTTGCGGGCGCGTCTGACGACACTGCGTGACAAGAGGACGACTCCTGAGGTTTTTGCGGAGCAACTGCGGGAAATCTCTGCCCTGATCCTGTTCGAGATGACGCGGACGATTTCTACGGATCCCATCGAAGTGGAGACGCCGCTTCGGGTTGCGTCCGGAGCAAAGCTGGCGCGGCCTTTGGTGCTCGTTCCGATTCTCCGTGCCGGCCTTGCGATGGTTGACGGTATGGCGCGAATCTTGCCGGGTGTTTCGATCGGGCACATCGGCATGTATCGGAACGAAGAAACGCTCGAGCCGCAGCAGTACTACTTCAAGTTTCCACCGTGTTTGCAGAAAGCCGACGTCCTCCTTGTCGATCCCATGCTCGCCACGGGCAACAGTGCGATCAGCGCCGTTTCGCTATTGAAAAAACAGGGCGCGACGTCCATTCGCTATGCTTGTGTAATTAGCTGTCCAGAGGGCATTCGGGCATTTACGGCCGCGCATCCGGACATTCCGGTTTTCACCTCCGCCGTGGATGAAAAACTCAATGAACGCGGTTACATCGTTCCCGGATTGGGCGATGCTGGGGATCGGTATTTCGGAACTGCCTAGGGTCCCTTAATACCGCGGAACGCCCGGATCCACTCGTGCGGACCATTCCTCGATACCGCCGGCCATATTCTGCGCAGTTCCGTATCCGGCCGCCCGCAAAAAGCTGGTTGCTCGTGCCGAACGCATCCCATGATGGCAATGCACAATGATGTGTTTGTCCTTGCCAGGCGCAAACTTTCCCGTTTGCACCGCAGCCGGGAGATCGTTGAGGGGAATGTGAACCGATCCTTCGATTTTGGCCGTGGCAACTTCATCAGCTTCACGCACGTCGAGTAGTAAGAAGTCCTCACCCTGCTCGCGCAAACCGTAGACTTCCTCCACTTCCAATTCGAAAGGCAGCTCAGGCATGGTTCGTTATTTGTAAATGCTCACCGGAGTTCCGACCGTGATATTGGAAAAGAAAATTTCCGCCATCTTTTCCGGCATGCGGATACAACCGTGCGACGCTGGATAGCCGGGGAGAAAACCCGCGTGCATTCCTACACCGCCGACGATTCTCATGAAATACGGCATTGGAGCTCCTCTAAAGATCGCGCCTGGCGGTTTGGGATCACGGCTGGAGATATCCCTTACGAGCACGTTACCGGACAAATCAACATAGCTGCCGTATAAGTTCGATACGTGGTCTTTGTTCTTTTGGATGAATTTGTAGTTACCTGCAGGCGTATCATATCCCTCGCGTCCCGATGAGACTTGTGAAACGCCCACCAGTTGATCGCCCTTGTAGAAGTAAGCCTTCTGTTGCTCGAGATGGATCTGGACCGATGGCGGGCCGCTGACGCCATCGCCGTCCCAATAAGAAACGCCATCGTATCCCTGCCCGGGAGCAGTGGATGAGGAAATCCCGGATCCCATCAAATATTGAGTATCGCGGGAGGCAAGCCGTGTGTCGTAACTGCTGCAACCAGAAAACCAGGAAATTGCCAGAATGGAGAGAATAAGAAGAAGGATCTGCCGCATAAAGCCAATTTTCCGACCGTATAGACGCGTTATTCCGCTTCGTCAAGATGATGTCGGGCACCGGTGGATGGGTCGGGCAGAGCTCCGAAAATGGTCTTTTTGAAAATATTCGTCATAACTAAAGAAAAGGGCTTGCATCAAGGAGTTCAATGATTAATCTCGGAACAGTTCCCACTGAAATTTCCCTCCAAGACTGAGAAAACCCGTTAGGCTGTAAAAGGCTAAACGGGTTTTCTTATTTTTTTGTACCAACTCGTCCCCGCGCATGAGTTTCCGACGAAATCGCGCCCGGGGCCAGCAGTCCCGGGCGCGAAAGAATGCGGAGCAATCCTGGCCGATTGATTTAAACGGCCGCCAGTTCCGGCGTCGGCGTCTTCTTTGTTGAAGGTTTGTTCGCCGGCTTGGCTGCCACAGGGATGGCCAGCGCAAACCGCGAGGCGTCCCGCTTCAGATGGCTCGAACCTTGCCAGGCGTGACGGATCTTGCCGTGCGCGGTTCCCAGCGCGTTCACGTGGTAGATCAGCTCCAGTAGGAAAGGTTTTTCCGCATCGAACCCAGCCGATGCGAGATCGATTTCCAGGGATAAATCGTAACCGGCCTTCCCTCCACGGATGGAAGCTTCGGCCCCCGGGAACAGCTCCCCATCGCGCAGCACTTTTGGATTCTCGGCGTTCGGCAGAACAACGAGAGCCAACGTTTGGGCCGTCGTTGACGTGGCATCCTTGAGACCGATCTCGACCGCACTGCCTTCCCAGAAGGCTTTTTCGTCGATTTTCACGTCCGTGTCGTCCACGTGCGCTTCGAGCAACAGTTTTGCCGGTGTCAGCGACAAGCTGTTTTCAGCGACTGTGTTGCCGGACCATTTAATTTCCAGGCCCGTCTTGCCTTCACCCACGGGAATCTCGACGACTTCCCGTTTTGGCAGGCAGAGATCCTTTTCGATCGTTTCAGGTGAAAGCGAGAGGATGGACAGCGTCAGATCGCCATCAAACTCACGGGTTTTATTCAGCGCAAACGGCACGTAAACTGTCTCGCCAGGCGCGACGTCGACCTGGAGCGTGTTTGACCCGACAAATTGGACCGCCGGATCGGAAATGCCGATCTCGACTGTGCCCGAAAAAGCCTTGCCCAACTCGTTTGTCGCGACCAGCTGAAAATCGGTCGTTCCGGTCTCTCCCAGGAATGGCACGCCCTCTGGCTCGATCGAGAGGAAAACGCGGGAAATCGCCGCCAACGGCTTGCCCGTATTCTTCGCCACCGGCGCAAATTGACCGAGGTAGCCATCCTTCTGGTGCTGCTCGATAAGCTCGTCGCACATGGCCCAGATTTTATCCAAAGTCAGCACGGAAGACGTGTGCGGATCCATCATGACGGCCTGATAGATCAGGTCGCGCTTCTTCGTTACTGCCGCTTCGACGGTCAGTTCCTGGACATTCAGATTGGTGTGAATGAGAGCGGCCAGCTGCGGCGGCAGCTTTCCGATATGCGTGGGCTGGATACCTTGTTTGTCCACCAGGCAGGGAACTTCGACGGAGCAGCCCTGTGTCAGGTTGGTGATGAGGCCGGTGTTCGGGACGTTGCCATAGACGACGCTGGGTTCGCCGCTCACGATCGAATGGATGATCGTCGACCCGTATTCGACGCTGCGCTGGATTTGCACGGGCTTGTCTGAATCCATCAAATCTTTTTCCGTTCTTGCCCAGGATGAAATAATCGATTCGCACCGGCGGATGTATTCATTGATCGGGATGCCGAACTCTTTGATGACCTTCTCGCCATGGTGAATGAAGTACGGCACGTATTCGCTGTGGTGCTCGCTGGATTCGGTCACGAAATAACCGAGTCGGCGCATCATTTCGAACCGGACACGGTCGAGGGCAAAAACTGCCGGATCTTCCAGAGCCTTGAAGAGCAGGGGATAGGCGTCCTTTCCTTTGTATTCAAACTTCAGGAAGTACGCCACATGGTTGATGCCGGCGACCAGGTAGCTAACGTCTTTGTAGTCCAACCCGCAATAGCTGGCGAGCTGGCGCGAAGTGCCCTGGACGCTGTGGCAGAGGCCAACGGATTTGATGCCGGTCAGACGATCGATGGCCCACATGTTCATCGCCATCGGATTGGTGTAGTTCAGCAACAACGGATCGGGTGCGCCCACTTCCTGGAGGGTGCTCGCGACTTTTGCCAGCTCCGGAATGGACCGCAGCGCGCGGAAAACCCCGCCGACGCCGAGCGTGTCGGCGATGGTTTGCTGGAGACCGTATTTGGCCGGAATTTCAAAATCGACCACCGTTGATGGCTTGTATCCGCCGACCTGGATGGTGGTGATGGCAAATTTGGCCCCCTTCAGCGCCTTCCGGAGATCGGTCGTAGCCTCGATGCGGGCTTTGACGCCGAGTTGCGCAACGATGCGTTTCGCAAGTGTCTCGATCGTTGCGAGACGGCCGGCATCGATGTCCATCAGACAAATGACGGAATCCGAGAGTGCCGGATATTGGAGGATGTCGCAGATCAGGTTCTTGGCGAAAACGACGCTGCCTGCGCCGACGAGGGTAATTTTTGTCATGACGGTTTTCTAACCCTTTCTTTGCCGATTCCAAGGAGCAAGGTGTGATGCAAAGGGGCCATTTTGTGATATTGAAGGCAGAATGAATGTCGACATCGAAGCCCTTCATCTGACCGTTCCCTTCGGAAACAGATGGGAACGTGTGCAGACACCGCGATACCATTGGGGCAACGCAACACGCGGGCAGGAAGCCCCATTTGTGATCATTCAATGGACGCTGGAAGGGCGCGGAGGATTTGAACTGGAGGGACAAAGCTGGTCCGTGGAGCCCGGCAACGCCTTCATCGCCATTCTTCCCGAGCAGGGGAGTTATTTCTTTCCGAAGAACGCAGTCGAGCCGTGGACGTTTGCCTGGATCAATTTTTACGGAGCGCTGGCAGTGTCATTGTGCCGGGCATTTCGTCAGATGTATTCGCCGGTAATGCCGCTGGCACGGGATTCTGCAGCGAGCACACGATTTTTGGAGCTGGCGCAATGGGGCGAGAACCGGGCCGCGCGCGACCCGCATGAAGTAAGCGCTGCGTGTTATGCGTTTCTCATGGAATGGGCGCGCCAGTTGGACCCGAATGTCAGGTTTGGGCGCGATCCGGTGGAACGAGCGATCGAAGTGTGCCGGACCCGCTTTCGGGAGCCCATCGGTGTGAAACAGCTCGCCGCCGAGTCGGGCCTGACGCGCGAACATTTTACCCGCCGGTTCACGCAACAGGCAGGAAAACCGCCTGCTGAATTCTTGTGCGATCTGCGACGGGCTGCGGCGAGAAGTAT
Source organism: Chthoniobacterales bacterium (assembly GCA_036524675.1). Classification (GTDB taxonomy): domain Bacteria; phylum Verrucomicrobiota; class Verrucomicrobiia; order Chthoniobacterales; family DASVRZ01; genus DATDAW01. The sequence goes on from DATDBU010000016.1 coordinate 50,160, forward strand.
GCTGGCAGAGCAGGCGGCGACGCTGAAAGAAGTGGCGCTCAGGTGCGGTTTCCCGTCCGTGAAAAGCCTTCGGCGGGCATTGAGTTAGTGTTGCGTTAGGAAAAGGCTTTCAGTGTTTCGGAGCGGCGCGGGCTTTTACTTTTTGGCTCAAGGCGTTGGCGTTTTGCGGATCCAGCGCAAGGGCGCGTTCTGCGGCTTTCAGGGCTTCGTCTTTAGCCAGCGTCGTCTTCACGCCGATACCCACTTTGACCTCGGGTTTTTGAAGGAGAATTTCCGCTGCCCGTGCCCAAAGCGCGGCGGCTTCGCCCTTGTTCATTCGGCCTTCTGCCTTGGAGAGAAGGTCGAGATCGTAATGGCGCAGAAATGCGGCTTGTTGCGGGACGCTCAAGTCCCGCGCTCCGGGTTCCTTGGCTTCGTTCTTTTCTTCCAGCGCATTGGCTAGCAGGAGACGGGTCAGGGGTAATGTGGGGTCGTAACGGAGAGCAGAGCGTAGTGATTCGATGCTCCCGAACTCGCGCTCCCGTTCGGCGATTTCTTGGATCGTGTGAGTGGATTGCGGGCTGAGCGTGCGCTGCTCCCGCGGCGTGTTCATCCATTTGGCAAGGTCAGCCCAAGGGCCGTCCGGTAAACCAGGCGCACGCAGAGTCTCCATGCGCTTTTCATAGGGGATAATCTCCAATTCGCCATCCTCGCCGAAGGTAAGACCGGCAATGGCGCGTGCCCAAGCGATCACGCCAGAAGTGATGTTGTTAATTTTCTGTCCTCGTTCGTCCTCAGGGAACTGCCAGATGCGCGCGGTCTGATCCGAACATGCCGTGATGATCTCGGTTCCGGCGGCATTGAAACGCGCGCTGGTGACCCAGCCCTCATGCCGGAGTGGCTCGCCGAAGGGTCTGCCCGATGCAGCATCCCAGATGCGTGCGGTTTTATCCCAGCTGGCGGTGACGATCTTGGATCCATCGGCGCTGAAACTCGCGCTCCTCACATCTCCTGCGTGTCGGAGCGGTTCGCAGATGGGCTTGCCCGATGCAGCATCCCAGATGCGTGCGGTTTTATCCCAACTGGCCGTGACGATTCTGGAGCCGTCGGGACTGAAATTCGCGCTGTTGACTTGGTCTTCATGTCGAAGCGGCTCGCCAACGGGTTTACCCGATACAGCATCCCAGATGCGTGCGGTTTTATCCCAACTGGCCGTGGCGATTCTAGAGCCGTCGGCACTGAAACTTGCGCAATAGACTTGATCGTCATGCCGGAGCGGCTCGCCAATGGGTTTGTCCGATGCGGCATCCCAGATGCGCGCCGTCTTATCCCAACTAGCCGTGACGATTTTAGAGCCGTCGGCACTAAAGCTCGCGCCGTAGACCGGACCCTCATGCGAGAGCGGCTTGCCGATAGGTTCGCCCGATGTAACATCCCAGATGCGCGCGGTTTTATCCCAGCTTGCTGTGACGATCCTGGATCCGTCGGGACTGAAACCCGCGTTGTTGACTTCATCCACATGCCGGAGTGGCTTGCCGATGGGTTTGCCCGATGCAGCGTCCCAGATGCGCGCCGTCTTATCCTCACTCGCCGTGACGATCATGGAGCCGTTGGCACTGAAACTTGCGCTGTTGACTTGGTCTTCATGCCGGAGCGGCTCGCCGAAGGGCCCGCCCGACGCAGTATCCCAGATGCGCGCGGTCTTATCCCTGCCAGCCGTGACGATCATGGAGCCGTCGGCACTGAAACTCGCGCTATATACTTGATCCTCATGCCGAAGCGGCTCGCCGATGGGTCTGCCGGATGCAGCATCCCAGATGCGTGCGGTTTTATCCCAGCTGGCCGTCACGATCCTGGATCCATCGGCATTGAAACTCGCGCTGATGACTGGACTCTCATGCCGGAGCAGCTCGGCGATAGGTTTGCCCGATGCAGCGTCCCAGACGCGCGCGGTCTTGTCCCAACTGGCCGTGACGATTCTGGAGCCGTCGGCGCTGAAACTCGCGCTATAGACTTGATCCTCATGTCGGAGCGGTTTTCCGATGGGTTTGCCCGATGCAGCGTTCCAGATGCGCGCCGTCTTATCCCAACTGGCCGTGACGATTCTGGAGCCGTCGGCGCTAAAACTCGCGCTCCTGACATCTCCCGCGTGTCGGCGCGGTTCGCCGATGGGTCTGCCCGATGCAGCGTCCCAGATGCGCGCGGTGTTGTCCCAGCTAGCCGTGACGATCCTCCGGCCGTCGGCACTGAAACTCGCACTATAGACTGGACCCTCATGCCGGAGCGGTTCGCCGATGGGTTTGCCCGATGCAGCGTCCCAGACGCGCGCGGTCTTATCCCAACTGGCTGTGACGATTCTGGAGCCGTCGGCGCTGAAACTTACGCTGTTGACTGGACCCTCATGCCGAAGCGGCTCACCGATGGGTCTGCCGGATGCGGCATCCCAGATGCGCGCAGTCCTATCCCAGCTGGCCGTGGCGATTCTGGAGCCGTCAGCACTGAAACTCGCACTGTTGACAGAATCCTCATGCCTCAACTGAAAGTTGGGCCAATCGCGTTTTTCTTCCCAGCGATTGAGCAACGTGCTGTAAAGCCATTGCGCAGCACTATGGTTCGTCGGCTCCAATTCAAGCGACTGGCAAAAAAATGCGATTGTTTCGTGCCATTTGGTCCTGCCTTCGATGGTCTCTGCCCGATGCCCTTTTGGTAATTCATCCCAATCCTCTTGCCAGGCTTTCAGCCCATTCGCCAGCGCTGACATGCTCGCTGAGTGCAGATTTTTTCTATTTTCCTCGTTGGCTGCGACGGCAACAATCTCCGCGTTTTCCGCGTTCGCTTGGGCTGCAAGGGCTTGGATTGTGGCGGCTTCCGCTTCTTTTGCCGCACGGCTCGCCTCAACGAATCCCCATCCCGCCACCACAACCAGCAGCAGCATGACGCCAAAAATGACGTTCCTAAGCCGATTTTTCTTCCTCTGCTCTGCTAACTTCCACTCCGCCTCCCATCGCGCCTCGCGTTCGCGGCGCTCGTCGCGGGACTTGACCACCAGGGGCGCGAGGACGTCGTGTGTGATCTCCAGCCATTGCAGGCCGCCGCGGTCCTCCGGGTTAACGAGCCGCCGGGCAACGAGAGCGTCCAAGGCGATGACAGGATCGGAAACACCGGCGCGTCGCAGTATAACAACGGCGTCGTCGCGAACTACGGGACTGCGGTGTCCGCCTTCCGTGATCATGCGATCCTCGACGTAATGGCGCAGCGCAGCGGGTTGATCTGCGAAGCATTGTTGGTAAAACGTCTGCAGGATATCAGCACTCTGGGTTTCGACGAGTTCCGCGGTGATGGAGGGCAAATTGTCGCGCAGGCGCAAGCGGTTCAGTTCGTCGCAAACGAGGCTGAGTAAAGGCGGCACGGCACCGATTTCGACGAGTGGCGTGCCGGGATCGCGCTTGGCGACAAAGCATACGATGCGGGCACCGACTGCCTCGTCGATGAGCCGACAGCCTTCGAGGTTGCCAGGCTTGACGACAGCTTCCAAGGCCTGCGGGCCGCTGAGCAGGCTGAGCGCCATTCGGTTGCGCATCAGGGAGGGCAGCAGTTTTTTCCATTGTTCCAAGTGGGAAAGAAAGTCCTCGCGCAACGTTAGCACCACACGCACAGCACTGGGCATTTGGTCATACTCCCGGGCAAGGCGGCGGTCGTTTTGAAAACGCCGTTTGAGAGCGGCGGGAGGGCGATTTTCGACGACGTCGGCGAGTTGTTCAAAAAGATCGCGAACTTCATCGGGCCGCTCGGCGCGCTGGCCGAGAGTGAAGATTTCTTCGAACTGATCGAAAATGAGCGCGGGCGGCGCGGTGTCGAGAGCATCGGGACGCGAAGTCATATGGTGCAGCCATTCCCACAGGGTCCCGGATACATTTCCTCCGGACGGATTCAGACCGTGAGCGGCAAGGGCATTGAATGCCTGCTGCACAAGCGGTGGGTCCCCAGATTCGTAGCGCAGGCGAATGAGCACGGGGCGGCAGTTTTCGACGCGCAGCTTGGGGATGAGACCGGCGCCGAGCAGCGAGGTTTTTCCCAGGCCGGACTGGCCGTAGAGCACGGTGAGGGCCTGCTCGCGGACGCGGACATAGATTTCTGCGATCTCGGTGTCACGTCCGAAGAAGAAACGCTGGGTAGCCTCGCCGAAGGAAGCCAGACCCAGCCAGGGATGATCGGCATCGACCTCGATGGGACGACTGGCGGTCGAAGCTGGAGCGGGGAAGCCGGACATGGTGTGTTAAGGGACCCCTTGTCAGCCCCGGGGGCGCCCGGAGGTGCGGTAGGTCCCAACGAGCCAGCGCAAATATTCGACGAAATCGGAGCCGGTCTGTCCGTTTGGGAGCGAATGGTAATGGATGCGGGAGAAGCACTCCGGCTCCGCTTTGGGCTGCCAGTGTTCGGGAACCTGCGTGTAAATGGCGATGGGCAGGTAGTAGATGAACCCGTCCATATGGCGTGAACCGGCCCAGTCGCGTTCTCTATGGACAAAGCGTTTGCGTTCAGCATCCGCCTCGGTGGTTTCGGAAATGAGCGAGAGGAAAAAACTGGAATGGACGCGCACGGCAGCTTCGAGGCTCTCTTCGTAGTTCTCCCCGGCTTGCAGGCGACCTTTGTCCAGCCAGACGGGGATGCCGCAGTTGTGCAGGACGCGGGCGAGGTTGAGTGCCGCCGCCAAATCCTCGCGAGCGTAGCTAATGAAGATGGAGTCCCTGGGCATTTCGCTCGGCAGCCGGGAGAGGAAGTCGTTGTCGCTGCCCGCTTGTCCGTAGCGTTCCTGCCAGCGTCGGGAAAGTTCTGCGATGAAAGCAGCGGGGTCGCCACTAATGACGCGCGTGGCGTGGATGAGTTTGTCGAAAAAGTAAATTAGCGGCGGCTCCAGGCTTGCGCTTTTCGCGGCGAGGTATTCGCCCACGACATTGTCGCTACGGTCGGAGAGACGTTCCTGGCGGGTGACACGCAGGAAAAACCGCACGATCCAATCGGAGGCGGGTGCCCCAAGGAGCAGAAGCTGGCGTCTTTTCAACAAGCGAAAGAGACGCTCCATCGTATCCTGATGTTCGATGAGGCCGCAGATGTACTCCATGTAATCCTCCTCCCATACAGCGAAGTCGGGATAGGTATTGTAGTCGCCGAGGATGTGGTAAAGGCGCGTGCCGGTAATTGGTTCTGGAATGTCGACGGGCTGAACGGGATGAAAGGTGAGAAGATGGTCGCGTGGATCAAACTCCGGGCGCGCGGTCTTGAGGGCCAATGACATCTGGTGATCGAAAGTGCTTGCGACGAAGAAATTGAAATCCTTGATGCGGGCGAGATCGAGCAGTGCGTCGCCAGGTAGCGCTTGGAGTTCGTCTATGAGTTCGCGCAATTCGTCGTAAACATCCTTGCGGGAACCGCCGTCGAGGATATAGGCGCAGGCTGTTTCGTTGACGCTGGTAAAAGAATCCGGGCGATCGAGCTGCAGGCGGCTGGCCAGTCTCGGGGCCAGATACTGGTAAAGGGGTGTCGGCTTTCCAGTGGCAGGATCGGCGATCGTGATTAATTCCGGTCCGACCACCGGAACGACCTGGCCGTTGTGGATGTCGCGGATGAGATTCCGCCAATCTTTTTCCGGGAGGATTTCTTCCATAAAAAGAATGCCGCCGTACCGGATTATCGCGGGCGGAATCCGCTAACCATCCACGCAAGGGCTCGCTGCCGAGCTAACTGTATCGCTTCCATCCTATTCTGATTTCCCTCTCCGGTTCCGATTAACTGGACTTTCACAGATTCCGAGCCGAAACTCCAGCCCCTAATGCGGGAGTTTTACAAAAAATTGGTCGCCGTTGACGTTGCCCTACCAAGGACTGTGTCATTTGCAAGGTAAAAATTGGGGATTTTGACGAGGGATTACATTTCCGGTGGATGAGCAGCTTTCGCTGGCGACGACGAGGGCCCATTTATACGGCTAGCCACGAGTGAGAGGCGTTGATCGTAGGCGGCAATGACTGGGGTTGTGGGTCGTTGCTGTGTGGGCATCTCCGACGTCCCTGCGGCCGTCATTGACGGTCCCGTCGCAGCAATGGGTAATCCAGTCCCAGCCATCGGAACTCCAGTCCCAGCCGTCGGAACTCCAGTCCCAGTCGTCGGTACTCCGGTTCCAGCCGTCGGCACTCCGTCTCTAGCCGTCGATTCTCCTACACCAGCCGCCGATGCAGGGACTTCCAATTGGAACGTTACGGTTTTGGCAGATCCGGCATTTTCCGCTGTTCTTTCATCCCTAACTGTGGCTCAATTAGCGTCGGTATGGTTACTTCGGGTCTGATTCTTTCGCCGGGTGGTGTGACTGGGAAGCGGCCACGGCCGGTCTGTTTTATGGTAATGCCTTTTGGCACCAAAGAAACCCGTGCAAAAGCGTCGTCTGCACCGGTGAAAATCAATTTCGATAGCCTATGGGAAAAGGCGCTTTACCCCGGGTTATACGACGCAGGCTATCAGCCGGTGCGGGCTGACCAGGAACTGGGGGCGTTGATCATCAAGGAGATGCTCGAGAGGCTCTATTTCTCCGATTTGGTACTTGCCGATCTCACGATCCCCAATGGCAACGTCTATTACGAGATCGGCATCCGCCACGCCGCGCGAGATCGTGGCTGCGTCTTGATCAGCGCAGATTGGGCGGAACCACTCTTCGACCTCGATCAGATGCGGCAGATTCGTTATCCTCTGCCAGAGGAGGATGTTAGCGACGCAACGGCAAGCAGCATCAGAGGCATCTTGAAACAGAACGTGAAGAAAATGGCGGAAGGCCTGGGGCCAATGCACCAGACCTTGCAGGGGTATCCGGACAAGGTCGATCCCAGCCATGCGAGCACTGTTAAGGATTTTCTCGAACAGCTCTCCGAGTTTCAGGCGGCAACAAGGGCTGTGCGTCATGCCCCCGCCGAAAACCGAAAAGCGCTCGCCCTCGCTTTGCGTGACAGAACCGACGATCCAGACACGCCCATGGTTCCGTCCGTGGCGTTGGAGTTGCTCTATCTCCTGCGCGACTATGCAGACGGGGCCGACACGCTTGGTTATATCGACCGATTGCCTGATTCGCTCCGGATGCTTCCCGTAGTACGGGAACAGCGTTGCCTTGTTCAGTCCATGGCTGGCGATCACCTCGACGCCATTGGCGCCTTGGAGGAACTCGTACGCGCGACTGGCGACAGTGCGGAGCGGCAAGGCCTGATCGGCGGGCGTTACCGGCGGTTGTATCAAGCGGCGGATGGAGTCGATAAGAGGCGCTATCTCAACCAAGCAATCGACCACTACGCCCGCGGGATGATGCTGGATTTGAATAACTATTTTCCCTCGTCCAATTTGCCGAGGCTCTATCGAGCCCGCGGACAAAGCGGCGATGACGATCGCGCCCGGACGGCTGCCACGATCGCCCTCGCGGCTTGCGAACGCGCGAAGGCGCAGGGTTCCGACGATGAGTGGCTGCGCCCGACGCTGCTGGGAATGGCTTTCGATGCCGGTGACGTTAACGCGGCTAGCGAATTACGTGATCAGGTGCTTACCGAAAGTCCTGCGCGATGGAAGCTGAAGGCCACACTTGAAACCATCCAGATAAGTATCGCCCAGACCAAGGACGAGGCGGCGCGCAACGCGCTTCAAGCCATCGCTGATGATTTGAACAGTCTTGTCTAGCAGGAAGCGCTGATTTAAGCCGCAGATGACGGATCGAAGCAGATTGAACAAAAGACCCATTCTTTATCTGCGAAGATCGGAGCAATCTGCGGTGAATTCTCTTCAACGTGCCGTTCCAGTGCGCCGGCCAGGACTGAAAAGCAACTCCTGGATCAATCTTCCCAGGGCCTGCGCGTCCGAATGGATGTCAAAGGGCACAATCCTTCCTTCAGCAGCAATCTGCGCGATGGACTCATCGGATGAACCTCCTGTGCGCCGGGCCTCCAGGACAGCGTCGGTGTTTCGACCGCTTCCGGCGATCAAAATCATCGTACGCTGCTGAGCAACGTTGGTCTGCATTTCGCGGACGGTAATTTGTCCACCGCCGGCGAAGACGGCTACGAAGGGGCAGTCGTGGCTGAGATCGCTGATCAGCGCATACATTTCATCCGTTTCGTCCCCCCAGTCATCGCCTTCGACCAGAACAAAATGGGTATGATGAGGCTCCAGTGGGACGTCGCCCGCTTCTTTTCCCGGCCAGGTGACGAGTTTGTCCGGCGCAACGCCGATCAAGGGTGCGTTCAAGCCCCACTTTTCGACTCCGCGACCAAGCATCGAGAAGATTCCGGCATCCGTTGCGCCGGTGATCAGAGTAAGCGATTCCTCGGAAGCAACGCGTGCGAGGCCGTCTACGAGGATTGACTCCAGGCGTGTTGAAAGGTCTTCATCCAACTTCGCCGTTCCTCCGTTCAAGCAGACGACAGCGCGCGGCTGTGAGATTCCGAGCGCGGCAATGATCGCGGCGGGCTGCGCGTCACGCGATACTCGAACGGCTTGAGATCGGGTGTTGCTCGGGAAGGGGATTATTTCCGCTTTCATATTGATTCTCCTCCGCCATTGAACCACGGCCTGGCGATTCTTGATATCCGAAATCCCAAAGGTTCCGGCTGTCGTTTCAGTGAAATCAATTGGGAACGGCCAAATTGGGTTCGGGCAGCGAAATCCGGGGTGCCCTTATGAAAACGTTTATCATTCCACTGCCCATACTGGGATTGCTGATCGGAACGCGTGCGGCGGCCAGCGCAGGCATCGCCCTGATTCTTGCGGACAAGCTGGAGAAGGAACAGAAGAAGGCCATTGGCTGGACACTGCTCGTCGCAGGCATCGTTGACGGGCAGACTCTATAGTAGAAATGGTGCAGCCGCCCGAGAGCAAGGTTTTGCCGGGTGCTGTCCAAGCTGCGCTTACGTCCTGGCGGGCTTTGACCATTTGTCAGACTGACGTCGTCAAAACCGTTGGTGCTTCGATCGTCGTCATCGGCATCGCGTTGATCGCCGGCGCGAAAGGAGTCCGGAGTGAGCCAGGCATTGTCTGTCTCGGGATCTTCAGCCCGCTCGCCGTGGCCGGTGTCGACATTTGCTATGGGCTGCGCGGCGTTATCAGAAAATTT
>DATDBU010000017.1:0-5562 GCA_036524675.1 Chthoniobacterales bacterium
GTTTTTGCCGGACCTTCCGGAGAAAGGTAGAACGCCATTTTTCCCTCAGGCGAGCAGGTCCAGACTTCTTCCGCCCCGGCGTCGAAATAGAGGGCGATTTTTTCGGCGATTTCCTTCCTGAGATTGGAGGGAGAAAGAACTTCGACACAAATTTCCGGGGCGACCGGAAGGCAAGAATCCGTGGGCATTTCTGCCAGACGTTCACGTGAAATCCAAATGACGTCCGGAACTTTCACACCATCCGAAGTGGATACGGGACACTCCGTAGTGACTGTTCCGCCAGACAAATACTTTTCGAGAAGCGTTCCGAGTTTGAACTGTTTTCCACCGTGAGAGAATGCTGGAGGAGGAGCCGTGATAATACGTCCAAAACGGTCCGTCTCGACTTTGCCCTCGAGCCTGGCCATAACCGGGTCGTGAGCGAGTTCAGCCCATCTGCGCAGGTTGAACGCAGTCTGCTCCTTCTGCGAGGGCAACTCAATGGTCAGCGGCATGGCGAATTTTACGGCCCTTCGCCGTAACTAGCCAGTCAAAACTCCCAGAGGAAGGGCACATGCGTCGTCGGCGTTTCGTGGATGACGATTTTCAGCCCAGGGCTTCTGATGACCCCCTTGCCCCCATGCAATAACCTTTCTCGCATTGGCATGGGATGGACTCAGCGGCGGCAGCTTGGCTGTGTTTCTCCTCGCCGCGTCCTAGCGCAATGCCACCCAACGCCGGTTGTTAAGCTCGCCCGCCTCGTCGCGCGAAGGAATTCGTGCTATCCTGCATTCAGTTCTGCTCACCAGAACGAATCCCCCACTCACCACGTAAACTCCGTCTACACAGAAAGGAAGGCGTGACATGGCTATGTACTTCATGTTCGGCAAGTATTCGCTCGACGCGATAAAGGCCGTCAGTGCGAAACGCACCCAAGACACCGTCGCAACCATCCAGCAGCACGGTGGAGAACTCAAATCAGCATATGCGCTCCTCGGAGACGTTGACTTGGTGCTGATCGTCGATCTGGCAGATACCGGCCAAGCGATGAAAACGTCGGCGGCCCTGAGCCAGTTACTGGGCATCTCGTTCAGCACTGCCCCAGCCGTGAGCGTGGAAGAGTTCGACAAACTCATTGGCTAGCGCCATCCAACTTGCGCGGCTGTGTGTTGGTATCCCGACGGCGACCAAGTTTCGCCGCCGTGGTCGAATCTTTGGTCGTTTCCAAGCCTTGCCGAAGGAAAAGGCTTGTCGATCGTTTCAACCCCGGTCGGGCTGCTCGGGCGGATTGCCTGAGGTGCCATCCAAACTGTGATCGCCCGCCTGATAAAGCGGCGGGAGTTGGAGAAGCCCCGCGACAATGCAGACTGTTACTCGAAGCGCTGAGACGGATCGCACTCGCTGTGGATCAATTCCCACACAAGAGTTGTTGAAGCCGTTTCTCAGTGCGAAATCAAAGAGCCGCTTACGGCAGGCTGAAGCGGCCGAATCGAGCTGACTGATCCCTCCTGGGACGGTGAGCTATTCGCTAATACGAGTCACAACGCAACGACTCTGCCACCATCAATGTCAACATCCTGGAGGCCACTCTTCAACATCTTGCTTGGTAAGTCTGTGTTCTAAATGGAGGTGCTGATAAATCCGGTTCTCGCAAATGATGATATGACCGTGCACGTCTGTTGTCCTGTTGCAGCCAGCCATTGGGCAGCTAAATTTATAACCATCAACCGTGCGGGAGACTTCGACGATGATGTCTCCGTATTTTTTGAAAATGCTATCACTCATTAGAAGGGGGGAGTTAACGTGGTTGGCAAACTTGGGAGAGCCTACGCGATCGTTTGATGGAGACTCTATCCGTTTTGCCATTACAGCTTTCATGGGGGTATTTGGGATTTGCCAACAGCGGATTAACAAAATCGTGAAAACTATCAATGGAAATCTTTAAGATTTTGCTCCCGGCCTAATCTTCTACAACAGCACTTACCAGCCGCCGAAATACCAACTCTGAAGCGGGCCGCCCCGACGGCAGCTAGATGGTCAGCGGGATAGCGGGCCATTCAAAAACTCCCGCGGAAGAACAGGCGCGGCCTCCATCGTCACCGGAGGCACGGAGAAGAAGAACGAACTCCCGATTCCATCGGATCTGCATTTAAAAACCTCCGTGTTCTCCGCGCCTCCGTGTCACAGTCGTCATTCAGACAGTCTCGATTTGGCTGGGAAAACCGGGGCATAAACGGGAGGCCGTTTTAGCCGGGCCTTCCGGGGAAAGGTAGAACGCCATTTTTCCCTCGGGCGAGCAGGTCCAGACTTCTTCTGCCCCAGCATCGAAATAGAGGGCGATTTTTTCGGCGATTTCCCGACGCGTGTTGGACGGGGAAAGGACTTCGACACAGATTTCAGGGGCGGACGAAAAGCAGGGGTCGATGGATGTTTGGGACAATCGTTCGTGGGATATCCAGGCAACGTCAGGAACCTTGACGCCGTCGGATGTTGAGATCGGACACTCGACGAAGACCTTGCCACCAGGAAGATGCTGCTTAATGACCGTTCCAAGTTCGAACTGGTTGCCACCGTGGGAACCGATCGCGGAAGGAATCATAATTACGTAGCCGTGCCGGTCGGTTTCCACCTTACCCTGAATCTTGGCCATTTCCGGGTCCTGAATGAGTTCAGCCCATCTGCGTAGATTGAATGCAGTTTGCTCTTTCTGCGAAGGCAACTCGATAGTCAGCGGCATGGCGAATTTTACGGCGTCACGCCGTAACTAGCCAGTCAAAACTCCCCACGGAACGACACGCGCGCCGTCGGCGTTTCGTGGATGACGATCTCGCTCAAACCGGGGCATTGACCTTCGATTTTCCGCCAAAACCACGCAGCCATGTTTTCGATGGTCGGATTTTCCAAACCGGGAATGTCATTCAGGTATGCGTGATCGAGCTGCTCGATGAGCGGCTTGACCGCCTTGCCAATGAGCGCGTGATCGTAAATCCAGCCCGTCTGCGGGTCGACCTCGCCGGCAACCGAGATTTCCACTTTGAAACTGTGCCCGTGCATTCCGCCGCATTTGTGGCCTTTGGGCACATTTGGAAGCGTCTGAGCGGAGTCGAAAATGAAGTCTTTGGTAATGGTGGCTTTCATTGGAAAATCTGAATCTCAATTGTCTCACGGAAGCACGGAGAACACGGAGTTTTTTAACGTAAAAACGAAAATTAATTCACCCCTTCTCCTCCGTGTTCTCCGTGGCTCCGCATGACCATCTCAACTCACACGCCGGGCATGGCTGGGTCCCAAATGAATTTGTGCATTTGGAGTTGGAAGCGGACGGGCAGCTTGTCTTCCAACATCCACTCCACGATCTGCCGTGGTTCGATCGCGTGGAAATTCGGGGAAAAGAGCACGACGCAGCGGTCGGCAAGGCGATACTTCTGCAATTGCTCGCGCGACCATTCGTAGTCGCCCCGCGAACCGATCACGAACTTCACCTCGTCGCGCGACGTGAGATGATCGATGTTCGACCACAGATTGCGGTGGCTTTCTCCACTGTCCGGCGTCTTTAAATCCATGATCCGATGGACGCGCGGGTCGATTTTGGAAATATCATGCGCGCCGCTTGTCTCGATGAGCACCGTTTTGCCGGCATCACAAAAAGCTGCCATCAGCGGCAGGACGTTCTTCTGCAAAAGCGGTTCACCACCCGTCAGTTCCACGAGCGGCGCATCGTAGGCCATCACCGCGTCGTAGATGGATTGCAGTGTCTGTTTTTCGCCTTTGTAAAATGCGTAGGTCGTGTCGCAATACGTGCAGCGGAGGTCGCAAAAAGTCAGCCGGACGAAGACGCAACGCAGCCCCGCCCAGGTGCTTTCGCCCTGGATGGACTCGTAAATCTCGTTGACCGTTACGGTCTTGTCCCCGTTCGGAATCACAGCGGTTTTTTGCTCCTTAATCCTGATCTTTAACTTTATCTTACACGTTCCGGCGTTTCCGGCGACAGCGGCATACATCGACCGGAAAAATTTCTCTAAGAAAATCGCGGGCCGTCCGTTTACTCCCTGAATACCGCTATGTCAAACGAGGCCGCCCACTGGATCGAACCCGTTCTCGCCCGTTACGAGCGCCCACTCATCCAATACGCCCTCGGCCTGTGCGGAGGCGATCTGGATCAGGCGCGCGACATTGTGCAGGACACCTTCCTGCGCCTGACCCGGGAGACAGAACCTCCGGCAGGGAACCACATTGGACCGTGGCTCTTCACGGTTTGCCGCAATCGCGCCCATGATCATCACCGCAAAAGCAGCCGAATCACTTACCTGGAGACCCCCGCAATGGAAGACCTGCCCGACGAAGTTACACCGCAGCCCTCCGTCCTCCTCGACCGCAAGGAACACGCCGACGCCCTCCATCAACTCATCGATAGCCTCCCAGCCAATCAACGCGAAGTCATTCGCCTTAAATTTCAACACGACCTCAGTTACCGGGAAATTTCCGAAATCACGACCCTCAGCATCGGCAACGTCGGATTTCTCCTCCACACCGGTCTGCGACGGCTCCGCGAACTCCTTCAACAACACGAAGCACAACCCGAAAGGAAAATCGGATGATGAACCTCGACGATCCTAAACTCACCGCGTACGCCCTCGACGAATTCGACGCGCTCGATGCCGCCGGGCGTGCTGAAGTGGAAGCCTGGCTGGCAACATCCGCCGAAGGCCGCCAATTCGTGACCGAAACCCGTCAAATGGCCGCGCTTCTGTCGGAAAAGCTGCACACAACATCCGCCCCCGCACTCACCGATGAACAACGTGAAGCGATCCTTGGCATCAACGAAGCAGTAACTGGGAAAGGCGGTTCCACAACCGCCTCTGAGAATGGTGCTCGGAAAGACATCGCTCCCGGTGCTCCCTCAAAAATCCGCAAGGTCAGCTTCGTCACCGCATTGACAGCACTCGCCGCGTGCCTTCTGGCCGGGGCATTTCTTCCCTGGACGGAAATTCTTGGATTGCGGCACGAAAAAGGCAGCAAAGTCGCGACAGTGGCTTCCACGGAGAACAAGAAATCGCTCGACGCGTTTCAGCTCACGATTGGAGCGACGCCCGCTCCGGCTCTCGCCTCACAGCAAGCCCCATCCAGCTCGAACGAAATCGACGCCAGGGATATGCGGCTGGCTCCCAACGCGCCGGCGGCTAGTGCTCAACTTGCCCTTGCCGAAAAGCGAGTCGATACGGCTGGTGTCAAACAACAGGATGCATCTCAACCTGCCGAAATAGCGGATTTCCAATCCGCGGCGAAACCAACGTCAGCGCCAATGATCGCTGGCAAGGCGAGATCATCAAGCGGCAACCAAGCCGCCAAAGAATCCGAAGAGCTGCAACCCATGCGGGCGCAAATGCAGCAAATGATGGCCCAGGCGAAAGTCGTCGACGAATCCGAAAAGTCAGAAGGCGTACGTCGCGCATCCGTCGACAAAGACTTCAACACGGAAGCCTACGATGCACAGGAGGAAAACCCTTTCCTCGACGTGAAAGGCAATCCCCTTTCGACGTTCTCCATCGATGTCGATACAGCTTCCTACGCCAATGTCCGTCG
>DATDBU010000018.1:0-8446 GCA_036524675.1 Chthoniobacterales bacterium
GGCACTCCCATCGCCTATCATTTCGGCACCAAGTATTCTTTCGGATATGGCTTGAGCTATACTCGATTTGAATACAGCGAACTCTCAATCAAACAGGATCGGGTGGACATCAACGACACGATGGCGCTTTCCTTCACTCTCCAGAACTGCGGCGAGCGCGAGGGTTGCGAAGTTGTCCAGGTGTATGTGCGCGACGTGTATGCTTCGCTGGTTCGTCCTGTAAAGGAGCTCAAGGCCTTCAAGCGGGTGGCGTTGCAGCCCGGGCAGCGAGCAACGGTCGGCTTCGCCGTCCCCGTCGACATGCTGAATTTTACAAACACGGAAAACCAACGCGTCGTCGAAGCCGGTGAATTTGAGTTCATGGTTGGCGCGTCCAGCAGCGACATCAAGTTGAAGGGCACGATCGAAGTTGTTGGTGAGAACCGGGTGCTCGACCGGCGCTGGCGGATGGAAAGCCTTACGAGCGTGAAGGTTCTGCCGGGTTGATCGTCTGCATGGAGCAGGCAGAAGACGAGGCCGAGGCCTAAAAAGGCAAAGCCCCGCAGTTTCCCGGGGCGCCCCCATTAGAAGGGGCTATCCGTGGTGGCATAATTTCATGAGCAAATCTTCCAAGTCCCTTGCCAGACGTGAGATCCCATCAAAGCGATGGCGAGAAGTAGGGAGCCCCGGTCAAAAATCTAGCTGTCTCAAAACATTCGATTATACCGCTATAGCGGTAATTATTGCAAATGAGTGGGGCAATTTCGGCAGCAATTCAGAGAAATAACTATAGAATCACTGCTATAGCGGTATATTTCATTGATTTCTTTCTGGTTAGCCGATTCAACTCTCTATATTACTGCCACGGCGGCAATATGAATCGAATTTCCGAGATCATCAAAACTCATCGGCGCAAAGCAGGACTATCCCAGA
This sequence comes from Chthoniobacterales bacterium, assembly GCA_036524675.1. Classification (GTDB taxonomy): domain Bacteria; phylum Verrucomicrobiota; class Verrucomicrobiia; order Chthoniobacterales; family DASVRZ01; genus DATDAW01. Next base: position 913 of record DATDBU010000018.1, read on the forward strand.
TCGAACTGGCGAAGTTTGCCGGCGTCGGCAAGACGGTCATCTTCGACTTGGAGCACGGAAAGGAGTCCATCCGCTACGACACGCTGGTCAAAGTGCTCTCCGTTCTTAATGTGAACATTCGGTTTGAGAGCCCGCTGTTAGCGCAAACGGCGGAAGGGGGAAGCGAGCCGCAGAAATGAGGAGGGCTGAGGTTTATCAGCAAGGCAAGCTCGCCGGAATGCTGGAAGAGTTGGAGGGCGCCCGATGGCGATTCACCTACGCTGAAAGCTATGCCGGTCAGCCGGTGTCATTAACGATGCCGGTGGCGGGGCAGATCTATGAATTCGACCGCTTTCCGTCGGTCTTCGAGGGATTGCTGCCCGAAGGTATTCAGCTTGAGGCCATGCTGCGGCGCTACAAGTTGGACCGCAGCGATCTTTTTGGCCAACTCGTCGTGGCAGGTCAGGATCTGGTCGGCTCCCTCACGGTGAAAGAGGTCGAATGAAGCGCTGCCTGATCACCTACGAGACATTCGAAGGTGAGGGAGATTATTCGATGAGCGGACTGAGGCTGCTGGACCGAAATCTTCAGAGTCTGTCTGCCCTAGGTTATACTGCCGAGGAGCAAAGACGGGAGGCCCTCAGCCGCGCCGGGAAAATGTCCATTCAGGGCGTACAGCTCAAACTGAGCGCCGTTCTCGCGGTAAAGGCGGGCGCCTTCGAAATCGTCGATTGCAACGGCCGTTTCATTCTGAAGCCGCCTAGCCATGATTTCCCGGAATTGCCGGAGAACGAAGATCTCACCATGCGCATGGCGGCGGCTGTTGGAATTGAGGTGCCATTGCATGGTCTCGTCCGGTCTCGCGATCAATCCCTCACTTATTTCGTCAAACGCTTCGACCGAGAGGGGCGAAAGCGCGTGCCTCTGGAAGACTTCGCGCAGCTCTCTGGAGCAACGCGCGAAACAAAATATGAATCATCGATGGAGAAGGTTGCTGCGGCAGTGGACCGCTTTTGCACCTTTCCGGCCATTGAGCGGGTGAAGCTCTTTGAACGGACGTTCTTCAGTTTCCTGACGGGTAACGAGGACATGCACTTGAAGAATTTTTCTCTCATCACGCGGGATGATCGAATCGACCTGTCGCCCTGCTACGATCTCCTGAATTCCACCATCGCCATTGGAAACGCGCAGGAGGAACTGGCTCTGCCGATTCGTGGAAAAAAGTCCAACCTCACAAAGAACGATTTCTTGAACTATTTCGCTTCGGAACGGCTACAGATCAATTCCCGCGTGCTGACTGAAGTCGTTGAACGCTTTCGCAGTGCTTTCAAGAAATGGGACAGCTTGATTGCGGCAAGCTTTCTATCAACTGAGAAAAAAAAGCAATACGCGGACATTCTCGCCGAGCGAAAGGCGCGGCTGCAGCTATGAAAAACTGGTCTTAGGCGTCATCAGGATGTCGCAATGAACGGTTATGGAATCTGGATCAGAGATTTTGAAGGTTGACTGACGAGGTTGGTCGCGTTCAAACGCCACCGGACAAGCGCGAGGCTGCTTGCCGAGTGTGATCGCAGCGAATGACCCGGGGGCGCAGTTCGCGCGATTTTCCAGGATGAGATATGCGAGTTTAATATGTCGGTTGCAAGATGGCGCAAGGAAGCTGGGCGTAGCGAGCAGATGGCGACGCCGAGGCAGCATCATCCGCGTTGGGTGAAAGCGCGAGCGGAGGTAGACGTCGCGAAGTCTGAGAACATTGCACCCGCGAGATTTTTGAGTGTGCCTGAGAGATCGAACTGCTATGTTCCTCGCCGTGAAGCTGTAGGCAAAATGGCTGGAGCTCTAAATGTTAATGACCTGATCATTCACCGGAGCGATCGATCCGGAGTCGAGGAGCTTTCTGTCACTATCCATGATTTTCCGGCGAACGCGCCCCCATCAGTGACGCCCGCGCTGGACGCCTATACGTTTTGGTACCGGCCAAGGACCGAGAAAGGCTACACATGGATCACCGTTCCCGAGCTTGAGCTGAGCCACCATCACATCAGCCGCAGTCACAATCTGTTGTCCCCGCCATCCCTGCCGGTATATGGCGAGTCGCAGGAGGCAGAGGGCATTGTGGTCAAATTCAGTTTCTCGCCTCGCTTTTTCGAGGCCATGGCCAAGGAGGTGGGTCTTTCTGAGGTCGTTTCAAAGCGGCGTTGGCATCACTTTTTTGCGATCGATCAGCGCACTGAAGCCCTGTGCAGGCTTCTTATGGAAGAAACGGAAGATCAATGCCCGTATGGGCCGCTGTACTTCGAGCCCTTGGCCCGCGCATTGGCGCTGCGGGTCCTCGGGACGGTGCATGATCAGAACAGAAAAGCAGCCGTTCCGCCCGGCATTCGACGGGCCGTTCAACGTCTTGAAACCGATTTCGCCTACGATCTCTCCCTGGACGAACTCGCTTCGATGGCGAAGATGAGTCGTAGCCATTTCGCTATCATGTTTCGGCAGCTTACCGGCTATACGCCGCATCAATACCTCCTCTTAGTGCGCCTGAATCATGTGCGGAAGCTCATTGGGCAGCGCAACCCTCCGCTATCGCTGGCCGAAATCGCTGCCACAACGGGCTTTTGTGACCAGGCCCACCTCAACCGGCATTTTCGGCGCTTTTTCGGCACAACGCCCGCAGCGTTTCGGTCCCAGCAGAACGCGCTTGAAGTTTCAAGGTGAGTGAGTGGCCTCCAGGGGCTGCAAGCTTCGGCGATCGCAATCGACGGTCATGCGATCCATCGACAAAGTCGGACGAATGTTCTAAGGGTCATTGAGATGTCCTATAGGGAGGTCATCGATCAGGCTACTCTCCCCGGAAAACGACAACCATGACCAGCAATGCCAAGATCGCTCTAAACCCCCTGCCTTGGGTTCTCACTGAAAAAGGATTTGAGCTTTCCGTTCCGATTCTTCGTCAAGCCTTCTCGGAGATCGCGACCACGCCGTTTAAAGCCATTCACGCCGACCCCCCCGTGGAGGTGACGCCCTCGCAGTATCGCGCGCTCCTCGCCGAGTTTGGATTTGTTCCTGCGCCAGGCTACTTCGCAGCATCCTTTCATGAGACGTCTGTTGGCCAGATCGCGGAGAACGCGAGGCGGCACGCAGCGGTGCAGGCGGCGTTGGGTAACACCGAAGTCTTCCTGGCCGCCAATGTCGCTGGGGAACGCGTGCAACATCCTGCCGTGGGCGCCGGCGCTGATCGGGCGGTTCTCGCGAAAGTTATCGATGGAGTCGGCGCGGCTGCGGCGGCAATTACCGCCGAGGGAGTTCGGCCGATGCTTCACCCACATGTCGGTAGCGCGATCGAAGTGGAAAGCGAAATCGACGCGGTTCTGGGAGGTGTTGAGGAGTCCCTTCTCGGGTTTGGCCCCGACACCGGTCATCTGACCTGGGCCGGAATGGATGCGGTCAAGGTGATGAGCCGGCATGCCAGTCGCATCGGGGCCATGCATCTCAAGGACGTCCACGCCGATCAAGTGAGCGCCTCCAACGCCGCGGGCGCAACCTACCATGAGGCGACCCGCGAGAAGTTCACCGTCTGGACCGAGCCCGGCCGTGGCGACATCAACCTGCTCGGCGCATTGGCGACGCTTCCAGAGTCCTTCAAAGGCTGGATCGTTGTGGAGGTCGACGTGCCCGAGGCGCCCACGAACCTTGCCTCGACACAAATTTCGGCCGCCTGGATCGCCAAGCATCTCGGGTCGGATGCATTCACCGCCAACCGGTAAGGGAACTTCGGCATTCATCAGAAAGAAATATCATGAGCAATACCTTAGAACCCGTCGGAATCGCCGTTGTCGGCTGCGGTAACATTAGCGACCAGTACCTGACCAACCTTGTTCGCTTTCCCGATGTCACCGTACTGGCTTGCGCAGACATTGACGTGAACCGTGCCGCGGCGCAGGCGGCCAAATACGGGGTCCCGAATTCCGGCGATCTTGAAACCGTTCTGGCCATGCCAAAGGTCGAATTGATAGTGAACCTGACAATTCCTGCGGTCCATGCCAGTGTCGCGTTCCAGGCGATCCGCGCAGGCAAGCATGTCTACGGCGAGAAGCCCTTTGCGCTGTCCGTCGAGGAAGCTCAAGCGGTTGCGGCCGCCGCCGCAGAGCACGGGGTCCAGCTTGGCAACGCCCCTGACACCTTCCTGGGTGCCGGACTGCAAACTGCCCGGCGTGTGATCGAGGAGGGCCGGATCGGCACTCCGATTTCAGCCAATGCCACATTCGGCTATCCTGGCCCGGACGCATGGCACCCCAATCCGGAGTTCTTGTTTCAAAAAGGCGGAGGCCCGTTGCTCGACATGGGACCCTACTACCTTACCGCGCTCGTTCAGTTGTTCGGCCCGGTCAGGACCGTCTCCGGTTTTGGAAGGCGAGCCCAAGCACGGCGTACGATCGGCAGTGGCCCTCGTGCAGGAGAAACCTTCGATGCTACCGTCGACACACAGGTCTCGGCTCTCCTAGATTTCGTCTCCGGCCCGGTCGCAACTGCTACATTCAGTTTCGATGCTCCCGTCGCTACGCGAGAGCTGGAAGTGCACGGCACGGATGCCGTCATCCGTCTGCCGGATCCCAACAGTTTCGATGGGTCCGTATTTCTGTGTAAGAAGGATACGAACAAGACCGAGCCGGGCGACTGGCTGCAGGCACCGACTGATGCCGATTGGGCAGAGGTTCAGGCAGAAGGCAGCACAGAGGGCCGCGGCATGGGCGCCTTGGACATGGCACGGGCAGTGCGCTCCGGCGGACAGCCGAAAGCGGGAGCCGACCTGGCGATCCACGTGTTGGATATCATGGAGTCCATCGCACGTTCCGCGGCCTCGGGAGAGACGATTGCTCTGTCGACGTCTTGCGCATTGGCAGCACCGCTGCCCGCCAGCTGGAACCCGCTTCAGAAATCCGCCCAATCGACGCCATAAAAAGAGTCAGACGAATCTTCAAAATGGGGGTCAGATATCCTATCCGAGTGCCTGAGACCTGGCGTATTTGTTCGCGAAAAGCACGAGTACCATTAAGCGCAACATGATAACTCAAAACATTCTTTGCAAAGGCAACATGTATCAACGGAAGCGAAGCTCCAACGCCGAGCCGAGCCGCCTGAAGACGTGCCGATGCGCGCACTCGACGCTTGACACGAATCTTCGTCTGATCTTAAAATTTTAAGGCTGAGTGTCTTGTGATTAGGCTAAGCACTAAGCCAAAGACTAACCCCCAGCGTAACCGTTGAGCAGCTTATGAACGCAATACAAAGCATTGGGAAACGGCTGCGAGACTTTTCACAGTCCGGCCAACTTACGACATGCCTAATCTTTTTGCCGCCGGCGCTTCTCCTCTTTACGGTGTTCGTTACCTTGCCCGTGCTGGAAGCGAGCTACTACGGCTTCTTCAATTGGAACGGTTACGGTCCGCCGACGAAATGGATCAATTTTGGGAACTACACTCGCGCTCTGAGCGACCCGATTTTCCACAATGCCTTGTTCAACAACCTGCTTGTTATCCTTGTCTCGGCCATTATTCAAGTCCCTCTCGCGCTGAGCGTGGCCCTATTGATTTCAGACCGGACGAGGTCGAGCGTGGTTTTTCGAGCCATCTATTTCATGCCCTATATTCTTGGGGAGGTAGCGGCAGGGTTGATCTGGCGTTACATGTATGACGGCAACTACGGTGTGGTGGCCGTGATTTACGGCTGGTTCGGCCTGGAGGCGCCGCAGGTGCTGGCCGAGAAGGGGTGGGCGATGGCAGCGCTCCTGGTGGTCGTCATTTGGAAATATTTCGGATTTCACATGGCGCTTTTCGTTGCTGGCCGGCAAAGCGTCTCGAATGAAGTTCTTGAGGCCGCCCAGATCGACGGAGCAAGCCGCTGGCAATCGACGCTCCACGTGGTCCTGCCGATGATGCGCCCTGTGGTGGTGCTTTCGCTCTTCTTCAGCATCCTGGGTTCGCTGCAGTTTTTTGACATGATCATTCCCTTGACTGACGGCGGCCCGTCGAATTCGACTCACTCGGCCGTGTCATACCTGTATACCTTTGGAATCAAGCGCATGAGGGTCGGCTACGGCAGTGCCGTCGGGGTGATCCTTTTCATCATCTGCGTGCTGGTGATGGTATTCTACAAGCGGCTGTTCATGCGCGAATCGGAGGAACGTTAAGTTATGGACAATCGTGGAGGTCTTTTTCGCTATTACCGCCTGCTGTTGCTGTTCCTGCTCGCGGGACCAACCCTGCTGCCCCTTTGGGCCACTGTGATCGGTGGTTTCAAGACGACGGGTGACCTGCGCACCAACGCATTTGGACTGCCGCGGGAATGGATCGTCGACAATTACGTCGAGATCGCCACAAGCGCCCGCTTCTGGCAGATGCTCGGAAACTCGGCGTTCATAGCCTTTGTGAGCACATTCCTGACTGTTCTCGTGAGCTCGATGGCGGCATACACGATTTCCCACATGCGGTTTGCGGGCAGGAAATGGATTAGCAACTATCTCGCGCTCGGTCTGACGTTTCCCTTCGCGACGGCCGTATTGCCCGTCTTCATCCGTGTGCGTGATTTGGGACTGCTTGACACGTACTGGGGAGTGATCCTCCCGCAAGTAGCCTTCAACCTGGGCTTCGCCGTTGTCATCTTGCATGGCTTTTTTTCGCAGCTGCCAAGAGAGCTGCTCGAGGCAGCAGTCGTCGACGGTTGCAGCTACACTCGCTTCTTCTGGCAGATCACGCTGCCCTTGTCCCGGCCGGTTCTGGCCACAGTAGGGGTTCTGGCGCTGGTCGGAAGCTGGAACGCGTTCCTGTTGCCCCTCGTGATGATTAACAGCGAATCGATTTACCCCTGGCCATTGGGAATCATGCAATACCAAGGCCAATATGGTACGGACTGGGGCAAGGTGCTCGCTTACATCAGCCTCACGCTGGCTCCGGCGATCGTTTTCTACCTCATGGCCCAAAAACATATCATCGCGGGCCTGACTTCCGGCGCGGTCAAGGGATAGCACTGCTCCTTGTCAAGATGCACCGAGAAAGATATCGCTCGATCGAAGGGGTGTCGATCATCGCGGCGCGGCGACTGGTGGGGTCCATGTCATGGAGGCGGAAGCAGGATGCCTGCGAGCATCCTTGTCAGGAGCGTGCTTGTCAGTTTATCATACTGCGCAGCCCGAAGTCCTTAGGCGTACACCGAATCTCAATCCCCCAAAACCGCAAACGCAACGATGCGACAGGATTTCGCATCTTCATCATAGAATCAACCTCATGAAACTCACACTATCCTTAGTTTGTGCCCTGTTAGGACTGCTTAGTTCGTCCGTGCGGGCAGAAACCGTCGTCAGAATCCTTCATCTTCAAACGAACCCCAAGATCCTGACCATCTGGCAGGAGGCTGCCAAGCAATACGAAAGTGCAAACCCTGGCGTGAAGGTCCAGTTCAACTATTTGGAGAACGAGGCGTTCAAGGCCAAGTTGCCTACCCTTCTTCAATCCAAGGACCGTCCCAGCGCTTTCCACAGTTGGGGCGGCGGCGTCATGCATGA
>DATDBU010000019.1:0-5420 GCA_036524675.1 Chthoniobacterales bacterium
GGGCAAGACGACCAGTTTTACCTACGACCAGGGCGGACTTGGTTTCCTGACCAGCACGAAGGATCCCCGTGGAAACATTACTCTGCGCACGCCTACCCGGTTCGACAATCGTGCGGCAGTCACCTACCCGGACGGTTCCACGGAATCCTGGACGCGCGATGCCTTGGATAGGATTCTTTCGCACATGAACACCCGGGGCAAGACAACCACGTACACGCGGGACACGCTGGGCCGTGTGACCGCCATCGCCTATCCGGACGGGGGCCAGGAATCCTTTACCTATAACGGCTTCGGCCAGGTGCTCAAACATACCCAGCTGAATGGAGGCGTTGCGGAAAACACCTACGACAGCAGGGGGCTTAAGGAGAGCACGAAGGATGCAAATGGGAAAATTACGTCATTTGCATACGATTCGCTCGACCGGCTTTCCAGCGTTACGGACGCCCTGGGAAACACCACCGCATACAGCTACGACGACCGTGGCAATATTACAGAAGTCATCCACCCGGGTGGCGCGCGCCAGACCTACGAATACAACTGGTCTGGAAAACTGACGCGCTTCACCAACGAGTTGGGAAACAGCTGGGTTTATGAATATGACGACTTCAAGCGGATAACCCTTGCAGCCGATCCGTTGGGGAACACGACGAGCAGTACTTATGCAGCGCCATGGGAACCGGTGATTGACACGGTTACGCTGCCCAGCGGCCGGAAAACCAAGTTTGTTTACGATGCCAACCTGCGCCCGGCTTCCATCACAAAAGCCCATGGAACAGGCGACGCGTCCACGGTTGTATCCACGTTTGACGCTGCTGGAAACGTCGCATCGATAACCGACGCAAATGGCGTCACCTTGAGTTTTACCTATGACTCGCGGAACCGTCGTACCAGCCAGACGGATTCCTTGGGGAACACGACTGAATACACCTATGATGAACGGGATAATCTCCTGACGGAAACGCGCCCCAACGGGGGAGTCACTGAGTACGCGTATGACGCTGAGGACCGCATGATCGGAATCACGGATCCTGCCGGAAACAAGACGGTGATGGCGTATGACCCTTCGGGCAACCTGGTCTCCCTCACAGATGCCAAAAATAATACTTACTCCTACACGTACGACGCCCTGAACCGTCTTAGGGAGATGATTTACCCGGGTGGATCCCGCGAATCCTACGGATACGACGATGCAGGACGGTTGACCTCTTACACCAACCGGGCGGGGAAGGTCTGCACCTACACGTATGACAACCGGGATCGTCTGGTTCAGTCGATCTGGAACGATGGCATTACGCCCTCAGTCCTGAGAAGTTACGATGCCGCAAGCCGGCTGACTTCCAGTAACAATGGAAAGAGCGCGCTCTCATTCGCCTACGATACGGCAAACCGGTTGACAGCAGAAATGCAGAACCTTTCTGCCATCAATCCGCAACTGCCAGCGTTTACGGTCGGCTACGGTTACGATGCGGACGGCAACCGGATAGCGCTTACTTATCCGGACGGCAGCATGGTCGATTATACTTTGAATGCCAGGGCCCAGTTGCGTGAAGTGTCGCTGGATGGACCGCCTCCGCTGGCGACTTACTCGTATGACGCCGCTGGCACCCGCACGGGAAGAACCTTGGAAAACGGCACTTCGACTGCGTACGCGCATGACAATGCCAACCGCCCGATCTCGGTCCAGCACAGCCATGGCTTGGGCGTTTTTGCAAAATTCACCTATACGCTCGACAGCGTTGGCAATCGCACCGCCAAAGCGGCCACAGGATCCAGCATCGCCAACCAGACAGAATCCTACGGCTACGATGCGATCGACCAGATCCGGCAGGCTGCCTATGGAGCTGCGCGCACCGTCAAATATGGCTACGACCCCGCCGGCAATCGGACAACCGTTACCGACAACGGGCTGACGACTTCCTACTCCACCAACAGCCTCAACCAATACACCGCTGTTTCTTCCGTGCCTGCGCCGGTCTATGATGGGAATGGCAATCTGGTCGCCTTCAACGGTTCGACATATTCCTATGACGCACAGAACCGGCTGAGAATGATATCGGGCAGCGCTACAACTGCGAGCTTTACCTACGACAGCCATAACCGGCAGGTGAGCCGCACCGTCAACGGAGTATCGACCTGGTTTGTTTACGACGGTTGGAATCTCATCGCGGAATACGCGGCTAACGGCATTCTGCTGCGTAAATACATCCATGGCGCGGCGATGGACGAAATCCTTGCCCGCATCGACTCGAGCGGCACGCTTTACTTCCATCAAGACGGCCTGGGATCCACGGTATCATTGACCGATTCGAATGGGAATGTCGTTGAAAGCTACCAGTATGACGCTTTTGGCAAGCCAGCATTTTCCAACGGCTCGGGACAGGCCATTACAGCCTCAGCCAGGGACAACCGTTTCCTCTTCACCGGGCGCGAATGGCTGGCCGAGCTCGGCCTCTACGACTACCGGAACCGGATTTATAGTCCCGACCTGGGCCGCTTTCTGCAAGCCGACCCGATCGGATTCGCCGGTGAAGATGCGGACCTTTATCGGTATGTGGGCAACAATCCGGCGAACTGGCTGGATCCGTTGGGCTTAGATATTTGGCACATCAACAATAGTAAGGCGGCCGGTGGTAACGGTCATGGTGGTGCGATTGTCGGCCAGCCGGGTGGAGACAACTTCACTTATCATTCCTTTGGGCCTGAGAAACCGGGAAGCCCAATTGGTAAAGGCAAACTCGATGAAGCCTCATTTGGGAGTCTCAAAGATGCGATGGATTATGCCAAGAAGCAGGGTTACGATCGCCAAGCTAGTGTTGTGTCACACTTATAATTTAGGGTAGAAAAGTCGGCGGATTTCGGTCAGTATTGGATTCCAACCAAGGAGGTTGGACCATGCCGAAAAAATACATTGTTCGATTGACACAAGAAGAGCGTGAAACCTTAAACGCGCTTTTGAAGAAGCGAGGTGTCGCGGCGCAACGGGTCAGACGAGCGCGGATTCTCCTGAAGGCCGATGCGGACGGCCCCGGTTGGTCGGATGCCAGGATTGCCGAGGCTTACGGCTGCCGAACGCAAACGGTGGAGAACATCAGGGAGAGTCTTGTGTGCGAAGGATTCGAGACCACTCTCCAGGGCAAACCCAAGAGCCGGGTGCGGCGCAAGGTGCTCGATGGAGCGCAGGAAGCCAAAATCATCGCGTTACGCTTGGGGCAACCCCCGAAAGGATTTTCCAACTGGACGTTGCGTCTGTTGGCCGAACAAGCCGTGACGCTTGAAATTGTGGGATCGGTCAGCCACGAAACCTTGCGCCGGACGCTAAAAAAAACCGATTTACGCAAAGGAGGATCGAGTAGTGGGTGATCCCGCCGGAGTCGGATGCCGAGTTCGTCGCGAGCATGGAGGAAGTGCTGGAGGTCTACGCCCGGCCTTATGACAGGCAGTATCCGGTGGTGTGCATGGATGAACAGCCCATTCAGTTACTGAGGGAAACGAGGGAGCCGATGGCCGCCACCCAGGCGCATCCACGGCGCGTGGATTACGAATACGAGCGAGCGGGAACCGCCAGCATTTTTATGTTCTGCGAACCGCTGGCCGGATGGCGTCAGGTTGCGGTTCGCGACCGGCGCACCAAGGTGGATTGGGCGCAGGAAGTTGAGGGGTTATTGCGCACGCGATACGCCGGGGTTGAGAAGGTGATTTTGGTCAGCGACAACTTGAATACGCACACCAAAGGAGCGTTTTACGAGACCTTTGCCCCGGAAAAGGCGCGATCGCTGGTGCGAAGGGTGGAGTTTTGCCATACACCCAAACACGGCAGTTGGCTCAATATCGCCGAGAATGAACTCAGTTCGATGACCCGGCAGTGCATCACGGGACGCCGGTTTGCCACACTCGAAGACCTCCGCGCAGAAACAAGCGCCTGGCACCATCACAGCAATGCCCGGCAACGAGGCGTCGATTGGCAATTTAAGGTCGACGACGCACGCCTGAAACTAAAGTCGATCTACCCTAAATTACAAGTGTGACAATACACTAGGTATCCAACGGACCCTGAGGGAGACCAAGCAGCACGAGACAAGGCGAAGGAATGGGCAGACGATGATTACAACGTAACCGGTCACAACTGTCAGGATATGGTGAACGAAATGATGGACGTAGGCGGGGCGAATTTTGTGGGAAGGAGTCACCCCAATCTGACTTATACTACTAACCTGCCGTTGGCTGCTGACCATGGTCCGATCAAATAGATGGTTGCTGTTGTTCTTTCTGGCAATGGCTGCGTTCATGCAACCGTTGATCGCTGAGGAAAGTATCGAGACCCCTGAGCAGGTGCTTTCATCGTTCTATGTGCATCTTTTGTCCGATGTGACTACAAAGGAACTGCCTTGCCTCTTCGCCGATCCAACTGTTTTTGCATCAGCCCTGAAATGGCCAGATCTGAAAGGGGTAACAGACGAAGCGGTGGCTAATCAAGCGGTCTGGGATTATTTTAGGGCAAATAGGAGTCTTTTTCTGTTTGATGGCATTGAGCCGTCTCAAACCGTGAAGAAAGCCGGACTAAGTTACTGTTTTGTCGCATTTCCGCATCCTGCAACGTTTTTCGATGGCATATTTTGCATCGAATTGATCGCTCCCTTGTCCAAAGGTGGTGGGAAGGACGGTGTTTTAAAGCAAATTAGATTTCCGCTTAAGAAAAACGAAGGACCAAGTGGGCCAGGTTATTTGATAGAGGCATCAATGATCGCGATCAACGGAGCAGGCATTGACCCATCTAAGGAATTCGACCGCACTGAAAGCTTTTACAGGCGACTTGGCTTTACTTCTCCTTCCAATCGATGACAGAGATTGGTAGGCGTCTAGCAGCCTGTCGGACTTGAATCTGGATAAGCTTGAAGATCTGTATTGTTATTAAAATTTGGTAACAACAAATCCATTCCGCTCTTTGCATTGGCATTTGAAGCGATGATTCGACGGGGAGCCTCTCTTCCCGTGCCCTCAAGCTCGGGCCGGCGCGGCGCGGCGGCCTCCTTTACGCCTTCGCGCCCTGCGCCGTTACGGTGAATAGGCGTTTGAGGTTGTACGCCAGGCACACCAGCGTCCATTCCAGACCTGCTTTCGCGCTCCCTCTCATCGAAAATCGCCGAAAGCCCAGCGCTTCCTTGATGATCCCGAACACCGGTTCCACGGTTTGCTGGCGCTCTTTGTAGCGGGTTCGGCCTTCCTTCGTGTTCACCCGGTATTCCATCTCTTCCATGAACGTTGCTCCCGGTCCGGGCGCGGGCGGGTCTGCGCGTTTTTCCAGCTCTTCCACGCTTCGTCCGTGTTTTTGTCTCCCGGTGGCGGCAAGGACCCGGATCCCCGTCGCTTCTCCCCTGGCGTCCGCTTCCACGGCTTTCACCCCCTCTTCGCTCAGGTAGCCG
>DATDBU010000020.1:0-24552 GCA_036524675.1 Chthoniobacterales bacterium
TCCGCCTACTGCGCAGCCAAGTTCGGCCTTGAGGGATGGACGGAGGCGCTGCAGCCCGAGGTCGCCCCATTTGGCATCCACACCACCATCGTCAACCCCGGATTCTTCCGCACCGAGCTTCTCACTCAGGAGTCGACGACCTACGCCGAGTCGTCCATCGCGGACTACGCCGAGCGCCACGCCGCCCGACGGGCATGGTATGAGGCCCAGAACGGCCAGCAGTCCGGCGACCCGGCCAAGCTCGCCCAAGCGCTCATCATGGTCGCGGGCCAGGAGCCGCCGCCGCGCCGCTTCATCGCAGGCGCCGATGCCATCGCCATAGCCGAGCAGAAGGTGCAGGAGCTGCAGGAGCAGATCAACGCCTACCGCGAGCTATCGACCTCGCTCGCACGAGACGAGGTGAAGGATGCTGAGGACCGGAGGTAGATTGTGCAATACCGCTTCGTCATCGACATGGCCTCTCAAGGCAGCGCCCGGCTTCTCGCTGCCGAAGGCGCAAGCGTTGTGCTAGGTGCGCGACGGGCTGAGTGTCTCAAAACATTGGCTGACGAGTTGACCGTAATGGCGGCAAGGCGATGGCTGTTGCCACAGATGTCACCGATCGCGACCAGGTGAAAAGATTGGTGGATACGGCCGTGCAAAAGTTGGGGCGCATTGACGTGATGCTCAACAACGCTGGACTGATGCCGCTCGCGCCACTCAAACGCGCGCCAACCACTGTAACCGGCATCTGGAAATCACACATGAGCATCTCACGCTGCGCATTCCAGAAGACCGCGGGGGCCGCGACGGATTGGCCTCGCGGCAATTCCCCGGCTTCAGTCCGGCGCTCGTGTCGCGCAACAAGCAACAAATCAAAAGAAGGGAGCTCGTTATGAATTCATTAGATCTCACCTGCAAAGTCGCACTCGTCACTGGCGCTCGATCGGGTATCCGCTTGGTCACAGCAAATGCGGTCGCCGACGCAGGATCTGCGGTGCCGTTCGCGGATGTACGAGGAGGCAAGAACATGAGGAACACGACAAGCTCGCGGAAGGCCGGCGTCGGTTGGCTTCGCGCCGGCAGGGTCCTAACCACTCTGCTCGCCGTCGCCTGGTCGATCCTGTGGGCGGCTGCGGCGTCGGCGGCCGACGCCACCGAGCAGGCCGTCCTCGCCGCCCACGAGAAACGTCGGGCTGCCACGATCGCCGGCGACGCGGCCGCGGTCGGCTCGATGATGACCGACGATCTCACCTTCACGCACGCGAACGCCGTGGTGGAGACGAAGGCCGAGTTCCTCGACGCCCTGAAGACAGGCAGGTATCAATACAAGTCGATCACCGACCAGGAACGCGGGGTGCGCGTTCACGGCGACGCCGGAATCGTCTCCGGGACGTGTCGCATCGTCGTGACCGCGTCCGGGAAGGACATCGACATCCGTGTGCGCTTCACCGAGCTGTGGGTGAAGGAGGGCGGAGCCTGGCGGATGGTTCTCTGGCACGCGACCAATGTGCCCTAGGCGAGGCTCGCTGCGGACGAAGCTCCCGCGCACGGCCTAAGCGAGCGGCGAGTGAGGGGACGTAGCAACGTAGAGCCAATCACGGACCTATGGCGGGTCTTCCGTGATGGCAAGCCGCTACCGTGGTGACAACAACCTACAAGATCGCCTCTAACGATGGATGCATACGCCATACTGATACTCAAGATGAGAATACGATGGTTGAACAAACTGAAAGAGGAACTACATCATGAACAATTCATTGGACTTCAGCGGTAAAGTGGCGCTCGTCACCGGGGGCCGCAGCAGGTATGGGACTAGCGACGGCGCGGGCATTGGCGGAGGCGGGTGCGGCTGTCGTCCTGGCGGACGTCGATAAAGACGGCGATGTCGTCGCTGGCGACGAGAAGGCGTATGCCAACCTGGCGAAGAATGTCCCCATCGGCCGTGCGGGCAGGCCTGAGGAAATCGCTTCGGTCATCCTGTGGCTTTGCAGTCCGGGAGCGAGCTATGTGGTTGGCCGCGCCCTCACCGTCGATGGAGGGATGACTATGCTACGATGAAGCGAAAGTTACTCTCCGTTTTGCTCCTAACCGCGGCCATGGC
The DNA here is from genome assembly GCA_036524675.1 of Chthoniobacterales bacterium. GTDB lineage: Bacteria > Verrucomicrobiota > Verrucomicrobiia > Chthoniobacterales > DASVRZ01 > DATDAW01. Next base: position 2,084 of record DATDBU010000020.1, read on the forward strand.
GGGAGCTATCGCGCTTGGATGTCGCGCCGCGCACGCCGTTGATGGCTCCGCATCCGCGGCAGGAACGCCTGGCGAGACAAGCAGCATGAAGATTCGTATCAAACTCGACAACGAGACGCTCACCGCCACGCTCGCTGACAACGCAACCTCCAGGGATTTTGTTTCGCTGCTCCCACTGACGCTGACGCTGAAAAACTACGCCTCGACCGAAAAGATCAGCTACCTGGCGAGGAAGCTATCTACCGAAGGCGCGCCCGCAGGCTGCGATCCCGATCCTGGAGACATCACCTACTACGCGCCGTGGGGAAACCTGGCGATCTTTTACAAGGACTTCGGCTACTCAGACGGGCTGATCAAACTCGGAAAGGTCGATGGCGATGCAGGAGCGCTGAATACGTCCGGCGAACTGAAAGCGACAATCGAGTTGATTAAATAGGCAAAACAAGGAGCAAGAAGTGAATGGATCTTATTCCGGCAAAGTTGCGTTTGTGACTGGAGCCGCGAACGGCATCGGACGCGCGACGGCGTTGGCATTCGCGCGCGCGGGCGCAAATGTGGTGGTCGGCGATGTTTCGGAAGAAGGCAACCAGGAAACCTCCCGCAAGATAGAGGGACTCGGCGGGCGCGCGCTTGCGGTCAGGTGCGACGTGTCGCGCGCTGAGGACTTGAAGGCCGCGCTGGACAAGGCGCTCGAAGCATTCGGACGAGTCGACTTTGCCTTCAACAACGCAGGTGTTGAACAGCCAATCACGGCAGCTTCCGAGATCACGGAGGAGGAATGGAACCGCATCATCCGTATCAATCTCAGCGGCGTGTTCCTGTGCATGAAATACGAGATTCCGCTGATGCTTAAGCAAGGAGGCGGCGCGATTGTCAACACCGCTTCGGGCGCCGGTGTCAAAGGCTTCGCGGGTCAAGCCGCCTACTCCGCCGCGAAACATGGCGTGATTGGCCTTACCAAGTCAGCGGCCCTCGACTACGCCGCGCAAAACATCCGCGTGAACGCCGTGTGCCCCGGCATTATCGCCACGCCGATGATGGATCGCTTCACCGGAGGCACCCACGAGGGAGAGCAGCGGGTGATTGCGCAGGAACCAATTGGACGGATGGGTAAGCCCGAGGAGATCGCCGCGACCGTTGTCTGGCTATGTTCGGATGGGGCCGCCTTCGTCATCGGGCACGCCATGGTCGTCGACGGCGGCCAAACCGCGTAGTCGCGGGTTATCTATCAGGTCAACACGACTGACGGTTGGCGCGGGCGAGTAATGTGTGGCGCTGCGCCAGGAAAAGGCGCGGCCTTCCCAGAGGGGATGCGGCGTGGTCGACCACGGCGGTCGCCGAGGCCAACCGCAGGCCGGTATCTCCACACCGCTGGCAAAAGGCCCAGAGCACCTCGTGCTCGGCGCATTCGGGCCACGGTGGAAACTTTTTTGAGCAAGAACGCGACAGGCGGCGCAGGATCGCGAGAGAAGGGCGGTCGGTGGTGCACGAGACTGCCGGCATGAAGAAACAGAAAGGCGGGCATCAACGTCTCCTCAGTCTACAACCGCGTATGGCGGGTCTCAGGCAATTCCTGCCCTCTTAAAGCCGTCGCGTCGGCACAGACAATTGCTTGAAACAGACTGGTGAATACCTCGCGGTCGAAGTTCCGCAGACGGGCTTGGACATGCTGCGGCTAAAACGCTGCTCGCTGACGGATACCAAGTCGTTGTCCATGTTCGCTCCCAAGCTCGGCTCACCGCCGTGCAAGACCTTGTGGATCAGGGAGCCATCGCGACAATCGGGGATCTTTCAGACTTCGCGCAGACGAGAGACCTCGCCAGCCGAGTCAATAAGATCGGGCAGATGGATGCACTGATTCATAACGCGGTGTTTACTCAGGTCCACAGGTGCTTCCAGTGAACCGCAACATCGAGTTTTTCACAGTGTGCTCGTCACTCAATTTGCTAACAACGGAACGACCGAGTTGGACTGTTTTTATTGGTTCAATGGGCATCTTCAAAGTGTGATCACCTTCATTGATTGACTCATCCATTCACTTCATCAAAGGCATCGAATATGAATACGCAACCAACTAAGGATCGTGACGCCGTGAAACAGCACGGCGTGACTTCCAATCGGCGCAGTTTTCTCAAGGCAGCAAGTATGGCTGCCGCAGGTGCGGCGCTGCCCCTCGGTGCCGCATCGCTGGCTACGCCGGCCGCAGCGCAATCCGCAAGAGGCAACAGTGGAAAGACCTACACCATTAAAACTCGCAAACTGGGCAACCTGGAAGTTTCGGAACTCGGCTTCGGCTGCATGAGCAATAGCGGCGGCCACTACGGCCCGGGCGTGGACCGAGCGCAGAGCATCCGCGTGATTCGCGACGCTTATGAGCGCGGCATCACATTTTTCGATACCGCCGAGGTCTATGGCCCCTACGTGAACGAGGAACTCGTCGCCGAGGCCCTGGGGCCGGTGCGCAACCACGTCGCCATCGCCACCAAGTTCGGCTTCAAGATCGATGGCACGAACGGACTGGACAGCCGCCCCGAACGCATCCGCCGCGTGGTGGAGGAGTCCCTCAAGCGCCTGAAGACCGACCGCATCGACCTTTATTACCAGCACCGTGTCGATCTGACCGTGCCGATTGAGGACGTGGCTGGCACGATCAAGGACCTGATCCAGCAGGGCAAGGTGCTGCACTTCGGCCTGTCAGAGCCGAGCGCGCGCACCATTCGCCGTGCCCACGCTGTGCAGCCTGTGTCCGCGATCCAGACCGAGTACTCGATCATGGAGCGCAGCGTGGAGCGCAACGGCGTGCTGCAAGCGTGCGAGGAACTTGGCATCGGCTTCGTACCGTGGGGGCCGCTCGGTCAAGGCTTCCTGCCCGGCAAAATGCCCCTGGATGCACAGGCCGGGTTCGATGGGAAGACGGACCTGCGCAAGACCTTTCCCCGCTTCAGCCGCGAGGTCATGCAGGCAAACCAGCCCATCCTCGACTTCCTGAAGGCGTTCGGCGAGAAGAAGGGTGCAACGCGTGCCCAGATCGCCCTGGCCTGGTTGGCGGCACAAAAGCCTTGGATCGTGTCCATCCCCGGCACCACCAATCTGGACCACTCGCGCGAGAACCTTAGCTCGATCAACGTCAACCTCACGCAGGAAGACCTGCGCGAGATCGAGGCAGACTTCGCCAAGATCACCGTCCATGGCGGTCGAATGGACGCGAAGCAGATGGATCAGATCGGCAAGGACTGAGTGAATTTACCGGAACCAAAGTACCCCTTGGCAAGGAAGTCCTCGCATCCGCATGCCGTATCACGACCGAAGACCGGTCTGAACTTCTCTAAAAAGCGCGGGCCTGGTTCGAATGGGTATTTCCAAGGTGTGATCACCTCCAACGCATAACAAGATCGGAACATGGAAATTACTGCTCAAGCCTCCTCGGATAGTAACGAGCTCAGCAATCGACCGGCACCATGGGGAGCCGTTTTTGCAATGTCCCTCGGCGCATTCGCATTAATAGCATCCGAGTTCATGCCGGTCAGCCTGTTGACTCCAATCGCAGCCGACCTACGCATAAGTGAGGGGCAAGCCGGACAGGCGATTTCGATCTCCGGTGCGTTCGCAGTTTTTACGAGTCTCTTCATCTCCTCACTAGCCGGAAGGCTGGATCGCAAACTGTTGCTCCTGGCGTTGACGTTGCTGATGACGATATCAGGAACAATCGTAGCTTTCGCTCCGAACTATATTATGTTCATGGTTGGTCGGGCGCTGATCGGCATCGCTGTCGGCGGGTTCTGGTCGATGTCAGCAGCGACGACAATGCGGCTTGTTCCGCACGAAAATGTTCCTCGAGCTTTGGCGATTTTGAATGGAGGCGGTGCGCTGGCTACGGTCGTAGCCGCTCCTCTCGGTAGCTTTCTCGGCGGGGTGATAGGCTGGCGAGGAGCTTTCTTTTGCGTCGTTCCGGTCGCGGCGGTTGTTTTCGTTTGGAAACTCCTCAGCCTCCCTTTGATGAAGGTTGAAAATGGACCGGGTTCCGAGAACGTCTTCAAGTTGCTGAAACAGCCTTCCGTCGCGTTAGGCATGGCGGCAGTCAGCATCTTCTTCATGGGGCAATTCGCATTGTTCACCTACCTGCGTCCCTTCCTCGAAACGGTGACCCACGTCGGCGTTTCCACGCTATCGTTCATGCTACTTATCATCGGAGTGTCCGGTTTCGTTGGCACCATTGCGATCGGGAAATTCCTGAAGGAAAATCTCTACCGGACGCTGATAACCATTCCCCTGCTGATGGCTACGATCGCCTTGGCTCTCGTTTTCTTTGGCGGCTCGGTTGTCGCGACTGCTATCCTGTTGGGAATCTGGGGGCTTATTGCAACGGCGGCGCCGGTCGGCTGGTGGACGTGGCTGGCGAGGACGTTGCCGGAGGATGCGGAGGCCGGCGGTGGACTGATGGTGGCAATCATTCAACTCGCGATCACGGGAGGGGCGATGGTTGGTGGATTCCTATTCGACCGGAGCGGTTATCAAGCAACTTTCGACGCGAGCGCAGTCCTGCTCATCATTGCGTCCGTTCTCGCCGTGTTGATGGCACGTGCGGGATCGCGGACTGCCATCGGCAACAAAGATCGCTTTCGAGCATCCGACGAATCTATGGCAGTCGCCGCGCCGCAGACATATAGAAAATCGGCACATTCGAGCAAGATCCCAATATGTAAGGCGAACAACTGTGCGCCGTTCTGATAATACTTGGTGAAGGTTGTGCCGCTTAAAACCATACAAACAAAAACTGCCATCCGTATGTGTGATCAACTCCACAAAACAAACCAAAATTCAGGCGAAAAGCACGGTTCGTCCATGGACCGTCGGAGATTTCTTGTAACGGGAGTGGGATTGGGCTTCGGAGTAGTCGCGGGGTCCCTTGTGGCAACCGCAACGTCCATCGCACAAGCCCCGTTGAATCCTCGGAAGGAACAAACTTCGGCACCGTCTCCTTCGAACACCAACCAGAAGGCTCGTATCCTCATCACCGGCTCCGCTGACGGGCTTGGACATGCTGCGGCTAAAACGCTGCTCGCTGACGGATACCAAGTCGTTGTCCATGTTCGCTCCCAAGCTCGGCTCACCGCCGTGCAAGACCTTGTGGATCAGGGAGCCGTCGCGACAATCGGGGATCTTTCAGACTTCGCGCAGACGCGAGACCTCGCCAGCCAAGTCAATAAGATCGGGCAGATGGATGCAGTGATTCATAACGCGGGTGTTTACTCCGGTCCACAAGTGCTCCCAGTAAACGTCGTTGCTCCGTATTTACTCACGGCGTTACTCCGTCGCCCCAAACGGCTGATCTATTTGAGCAGCAGTATGCACACCGGTGGACGAACAACCCTTAGTGGCATGGACTGGACTGGTCGCACCTCCACTGGTTCCTACTCGGACAGCAAGCTTTTCGTGACGACCCTTTCCGCGGCCGTCGCTCGAATTTGGCCTGACGTTCTCAGCAACTCTGTCGATCCGGGCTGGGTGCCTACCAAAATGGGGGGAACTAATGCGCCAGATGACCTGCGGCTGGGACATCTTACGCAAGAGTGGCTTGCTACTAGCAATGATCCTGAAGCGCTTACTAGCGGAGGGTATTGGCATCATCAACGACGCGTTAAGCCGCATCCCGCTGTCCACGATACAAAATTCCAAGCTCAGTTGCTCGACGCACTCGCTCGTACAACAGGCACTCTTCCGGCGTGATTGATGGTCCAGCAGGACTCCTCACTTTAGAGCAAAATCCCGATAGGTAGAGCAAGAAGCGGTGCGACGGAAAAGCTGTATCCAAGTAACTTCATCGCAACTGAACCCATCGGATGTGCCTCGGCAACATCCAAACATCCGGGACTTGATGACTATGGAAATTGGAACGCAATATACGATAACGAAAGCGACGCAAGGAGGCATTTCCAAGCGACAGATGTGGAGCGCGGTTGGCTCGATGTCGCTATGCGCGGCGATGCTGATTGCCTCGGAATTCATGCCCGTCAGCCTGTTGACACCGATCGCCACTGACTTGGGCGCGACGAACGGAATGGCGGGGCAAGCAATCTCAATTTCCGGTCTTTTCGCAGTGGTAACCAGCTTGCTCATTGCAACTCTCGCAGGCCGCTTCGATCGGCGCTATGTGCTGACGGGATTGACGGCTCTGATGCTGGCCTCGTTGGTCCTGATTGCCGAGGCTCCGAACTTCGGCGTGCTAATGGTGGCTCGGGCGCTTCTGGGCATGACTATCGGCGGTTTTTGGGCGCTGGCCACCGCTACGATCATGCGTTTGGTGCCGGAAGAGGCTGTTCCGAAGGCGCTGGGAGTGTTATATACAGGAAATGCGGTGGCCACCGCATTTGCTGCGCCTATTGGCAGCTATCTCGGCGGAATTATCGGCTGGCGCGGAGTCTTTTGGGCACTAGCGCCTATTGTCGTAATCAGCTTAATCTGGCAATGGGTGAGCCTGCCACCCATGCGGCCGGAAGCGGCCAATCCTGTCGGCAAAGTCTTCGGCTTGCTGAAACGGCGGAATGTCGCCTTTGCCATGCTAGGAGCGATGCTCAGTTTCGCAGGAGCGTTCAGCGTCTTTACTTATTTACGGCCATTTCTTGAAAGCTATACTCGGGTCAGCGTGCCCCAACTGTCATTGCTCTTGTTTGCGTTGGGAGTGGCCGGATTTTTGGGCACATATGGAGCCACTGCGTTGCTTGGGCGCCGTCTTTATTCATTGCTCATGGGGCTGCCGCTGGCATTGGGAGCAGTCACACTCGGTATGCTGGCGAGCGGGCATGTGCTGTGGGGAGTAGCGGCAACGATGTTCGCTTGGGGAACGCTAAACTCGGCGATTCCGGTAGCGTGGGGCGCATGGCTGACGAAAGGAGTCAGCGACGAACCGGAGAGTGGAGGTGGGTTGATGGTGGCAGCGATTCAGCTCTCAATCATGCTGGGCGCGGCATTTGGCGGTTTGCTACTCGACCATATCTCGATCATGGCACCTTTCGTCGGCGGTGCTGTTCTTTTGGCTCTTGCCTCGCTGATCGTCGGCAATGGGGATCGCATCAAACCGCCTGGTGAATCTGCGGCAGTCGAAGCTCCGCAGGACATGGCAACGCTCATCAATTAGAAGCAAAATCCCGATAGGTAGAGCAAGAAGCGGTGCGACGGCAAAACCGCACCGGAGTAGCGTTCGAAAATGAACAATCCAATGAGCTTCGTGGACAAGGTCCCCAGTCGTCAAAGAATACCATCTATTTAACCTACTATCACTAAACAAAGTAAAACCTATGAAAAAGATCATTTTGTCGCTAGCACTTCTGAGCGGCTCATTCTCTGCAATGGGCGCAGATATGTCCCACGGGGCGGACAATTTTTATAAAAGCGATCAGGCAACCGCGCAGAAAGTCACCTTTAAGAATCAATACAACATGAACGTTGTCGGGAATCTTTTCATTCCAAAAAATCTCAACCAGAATGTAAAAAATCCCGCGATCATTGTCGGGCACCCTATGGGCGCGGTGAAGGAACAAAGCTCGAATCTGTATGCCCAAAAATTGGCCGACCAGGGATTCGTTACTTTGGCCTTGGATTTGTCTTTCTGGGGAGAGAGCGAAGGCCAGCCTCGCAACGCGGTTTTGCCGGACGTTTATTCTGAGGATTTTAGCGCTGCGGTAGATTTCCTGGGCACCAGGCCATTTGTCGACAGAGCGCGTATCGGTGTTCTTGGGATTTGCGGCAGTGGCAGCTTTGTCATCAGTGCGGCCAAAATTGATCCGCGCATGAAAGCCATCGCGACGGTCAGCATGTATGATATGGGCGCGGCCAACCGTAACGCGCTTAAACATTCCAAAACCCTCGACCAGCGAAAAGCAGAGCTTAAGGAGGCCGCCGAGCAACGCTATGTCGAGTTCACGGGTAGTGAAACCAAATACACCAGCGGGACAGATCATGAGCTGAATGAAAACACTCACCCCATTCAGCGTGAATTTTATGACTTCTACCGCACTCCAAGAGGGGAATTCACTCCTAAAAGCTCGTCGCCACAACTGACAACCCACCCAACGCTTACCAGTAACGTTAAATTCATGAACTTTTACCCGTTCGTAGACATTGAGACGATTTCTCCTCGTCCCATGCTTTTCATCACGGGTGAAACCGCTCATTCCCGGGAGTTCAGTGAAGATGCTTACAGGCTTGCTGGTGAGCCAAAGGAACTGGTCGTCGTGCCCAATGCCGGCCACGTCGATCTATATGACCGAGTTGGCCTCATTCCATGGGACAAACTCACATCTTTTTTCACCCAACATTTGAAACAGGGTGATGAGGGTACGCCAATCGCCGCCCTGAGGCGATGATGAGGCCATGGCATTTTGAGTGCGACCAGCTCGTGCCTGATACAGCGCGACCGCTGAACCTGAGGGAAATGATCACATGAACGCGATTACGAATACCCTAACAATCTTCCTGATTGGCGCTCTGTCACTTTTACCCTCAGACACAAAGGGACAGGCTGCTCCTGAAACGAACAGAGATAAAAGGGAAATGAAGATTAATATCACCATCGATGGAAATACAGCTGTTGCGGTTCTCGAAGATAACCCTGTGGCGCGAGAGTTCGTTTCGCTGCTTCCCTTAACGGCCGACTTCGAGGACTTCGCATCAAGCGAGAAGATCAGCTATCTCTCTCGCAAGCTGAATATCAAAAACAGCGATGCTAACTACGAGGCTGAAGTCTGGGATATTACTTATTATATTCCTTGGGGAAATTTGGCCATTTTTTACAAAGGCTACGCGCCTTCGAAAGACTTGGCCAAGATCGGGCGGATCGTTTCAGGAAATCAGTTCCTCACGCAAGAGCGTTCGTTCAAAGCTCGGATCGAGCGCGCAGAAGACTAGATGCAGAAAAGTTATGAATAAATTCCGGAAAACCCAAGGAGTTGGTCATTGTTCCGGGTGCGGGCCATGTCGATCTCTACGGCCGCGTGAATTTGATTCCGTGGGACAAGCTCACGTCCTTTTTCACCAAGAATCTCAAGTAGGCCGAAGCACACTTCAACTTAGGACAACCGCATGAATTATCGAGCAACGATACTTGGCATCTTGGTCATTGCTTTGACTTCTTTGATTCCTTCAAAGGGCGTGGCCCAAAATGACAACAAGAACACGGCAGAGAATCAGATGAAAGTTCAGATAGGATCAAAAACCTTCACAGCCACACTCTACGACAATGCCACGGCGACCGCATTCAAAGCAATGTTGCCGCTAACGTTGGACATGAGCGATGTGAACAGAAACGAGAAGTATTTCAAGTTTTCGAAAAACCTGCCCACGAATGACTCAAATCCGGGGGCCATCCATACTGGCGATTTGATGATCTGGAGTTCCCGCGGTCTGGTGCTGTTCTACAAGAGTTTTTCAACTTCATCCAGCTACACAAAGATCGGTCGTATCAATGATCCCAGCGGACTAGCAGATGCAGTCGGCTCGGGAAATGTCACGGTCAGATTTGAACTGAAGTAAGAACCTAACAACAGAGAATCCTTATTCATCCATTCCAACCTGAAAGGTATCGAGCATGAACTCGCAGAACATCAATGATCGTGAGACCGCAAAAGAGTCCGGCTTGGCATCCAACCGACGTGGTTTCCTCAAAGCAGTAGGCATAACGGCCGCTGGCGCGGCGCTGCCAATGGGCGCTGCATCGTGGGCGGGCACCGCCGCCGCGCAGTCCACGCAAACCACACAGGGCGGCAGCAACCAACCCTACACCATGAGGACACGCAAGCTGGGCGGCCTAAAAGTGTCGGAACTGGGCTTCGGCTGCATGAGCATGAGCGCCAACTACGGTCCGCCCATCGACAAGGCCCAAGGCATTCGCGTGATCCGCGACGCCTATGAGCGCGGCATCACGTTCTTCGATACTGCCGAGGTTTATGGCCCCTACGTGAACGAGGAGCTCGTCGCCGAGGCGCTGGGGCCGGTGCGCGATCATGTGGCCATTGCCACCAAGTTCGGCTTCAAGATCGACGGCACGAACGGCCTGGACAGCCGTCCCGAACGCATCCGCCGCGTGGTCGAGGAGTCGCTCAAGCGCCTGAAGACCGACCGCATCGACCTCTACTACCAGCACCGTGTCGATCTGACCGTGCCGATCGAGGACGTGGCCGGGACGATCAAGGATCTGATCCAGCAGGGCAAGGTGCTGCACTTCGGCCTGTCCGAGGCGAGCGCGCGCACCATTCGCCACGCCCACGCCGTGCAGCCCGTGGCCGCGATCCAAACCGAATACTCGATCATGGAGCGCAGCGTGGAGCACAACGACGTCTTGCAGGCGTGCGAGGAACTGAGCATCGGTTTCGTGCCGTGGGGGCCGTTGGGTCAGGGCTTCCTGCCCGGCAAGCTGCCTCTGGATGCACAGGCCGGCTTCGATGGGAAGGTGGACCTGCGCAAGACCTTCCCCCGCTTCAGCCGCGAGGTCATGGAGGCCAATCAGCCCATCCTCGCTTTCCTGAAGGCATTTGGCGAGAAGAAGGGTGCAACGCGCGCCCAGATCGCCCTGGCCTGGCTGGCGGCGCAAAAGCCCTGGATCGTCTCCATCCCCGGAACCACCAAGCTGGACCATTCACGCGAGAACCTGAGTTCGATCAACGTCAACCTCACGCCGGAAGACCTGCGCGAGATTGAGGCGGCCATGGCAAAGATCACCGTGCATGGCGGTCGCATGGACGCGAAGCAGATGGATCAGATCGGCAAGGACTGACACGTCGATCTCCATGACCTCACCGTCGATGGAGAATGACAATCGTCTGACCATGAACGCATGGTCATCCAGCGACGGCTTAATTCCATCAACTCATGACAATTTTATGAAAACGACAACCGTGCAGGCTTACGGATCGGAGTCTCCGACTGATTCCATCCATGAAATGAACATCGAACGGAGGGCCTTGTTGCCCAACGATGTCGAGATCGACATCCTCTTCTGTGGGATTTGCCACTCGGATCTTCACGCGGTGAAAAACGATTGGGGGGCCACCACCTATCCGATAGTGCCAGGACACGAGATCGTGGGGCGCGTTACTAAAATCGGTAGTGAGGTTAGCAAATTCAAGGTCGGAGATTTGGCCGCTATTGGATGCATCGTGGACAGTTGTCGTCATTGCACTCACTGTCACGAAGGGGAAGAGCAGTTTTGCGAGAATGGCTGGACGGTCGTTTTCAACGCCCCCGACAAGCACTTGGGTGGACAAACCTACGGCGGCTTCTCCCAAGCCATCGTGGCCGATGCCAACTATGTTCTGAAAATACCGGAGTCGCTTGACTTGGCGGCATCCGCCCCACTGCTTTGCGCGGGAATCACCGTGTATTCCCCTTTGAAACATTGGAAGGCGGGACCGGGAAAAAAGGTGGGAATCATTGGTATTGGTGGCTTGGGCCACATGGCCATCAAAATCGCCAGGGCGATGGATGCGCACGTCGTCGTTTTCACGACCTCTGCCGCAAAAATGGACGATGCGAAAAAGCTGGGGGCCGATGAGGCGGTTTTATCGACGGATTCCTCCCAAATGAAGGGGCAGACTGGATTCGATATGATTCTGGACACGGTTTCCGCAAAACATGATGTGAATCCTTATTTGGACGCTTTGAAAGTCGATGGAAGCCTGGTTCTGGTCGGCTTGCCCAATCAGCCCTTGGAAGTCGGTGCGTTTAATGTGGTGAACGGGCGCAAGAGTTTTTCTGGCTCGAACATCGGCGGCATCGCCGAGACGCAGGAAGTAATCGACTTCTGCGCAGATCATCAGATTACCGCTGATATTGAACTGGTTAAAACAAGCGAGATCGATGCGGCGTTTCATCGATTGGAGCAGGGAGAGGTCAAGTATCGTTTCGTCATTGATATGAAATCCTAGTCGGCGCGCTGTAATGCGTGCTCCTGCTCGACACAAACTTCTCAAAATACATGGCAACTATATCCATTATCTACTTCACAGGCTCTGGCCACACGGCAAAATTGGCCGAGGCCATTGGCAACGGGGCGGCTTCCGTCGAAGGCGTGAAAACCCACCTGCTCTCCATCACAGGCGACGACATTGTTAAGGGCCGCTACAAGAATGATGACGTCATGGCCGCGCTCGATGCGAGCGACGCCGTCATTTTCGGCAGTCCGACTTACATGGGCGGCCCCGCGGCGCAGTTTAAGGCGTTTGCCGACGCGACTGTGGAAGCTTGGTCGGCCCAGAAGTGGCGCGACAAGTTCGCGTCCGGTTTCACGGTTTCCGGCGCCCCGAGCGGCGACAAGTTCAACACGCTCCAATACTTTCACACACTCGCCATGGAGCATGGCATGATCTGGATCGGCACGGGCGAAATGCCGATGCAGCCCAACGGAGTGAATCGTCTGGGCAGTTGGATCGGAGCGATGGCGCTGGCCCGACCCGATGAATCGCCCGACGAGGCGCCGAACAACGCGGACAAATCGACCGGTGAATTGCTCGGCAAACGTGTCGCTCGATTCGTTTCAAAAATGTGAACGGCTCGAAAATGTCGGGCCACAACCTTTGCCAATCGGCAAATCACGTAACTCACCTCAGCTTGATCGAGAGATATCGCATTTCCATCGACATGGCATCTCTCAAGACAGCGCGATAGACTGTTCTTTCAATATGCGTTCCAAAATTATTTGTCACATGGCGAGTTCGATTGATGGACGCCTCGTTGTTGACCGGTATTCCGCACCAGCGGCCGGAATCGACGAATCTACGCTTCGGCAGCATTACGATCGGATCTCAGAGAAATTCCAAGGGGACGGATGGGTTGTTGGCCGTCAGACCATGGATGAAGTCATCGAGGACTTTCCAAGAAAAGCGCGAGTGGTGAACCTCACCGGAGAAAACTTGCGCGACACCTATCTCGCGAATCGCAATGGGCGCGATCTCGCGGTGTGCTTCGATCCCAAGGGAAAGTGCCATTACGGCCAGGATAACGCCTATGGGGACCATATTGTTGCGGTGCTCGGTGAGCAGGTTCCCGACGAATATCTCGCGGAACTACGCGAAGACGGAGTTTCCTATCTCTTCGCTGGCCCGGATGGACACGACATCAAGCGGGCATTGGAAATTCTCGGAGAGGCTTTCGGCGCGAAAACGCTCGTTCTCCAAGGGGGTGGTGTAATCAATGGCGCGTTTCTGAAAGCCGGGTTGATCGACGAAATCAGTCTCCTGGTTTATCCGTCGATAGATGGGTTGGCGGGCATGCCGACCATCTTCGAATATGTTGGTAGCCCCAACGAAGAGCCCGCAGCCGGTCAGTCCTTGCGACATATCGGCACGGAGACACTGGAAGGCGGCATGGTGTGGCTCCGTTATCTGGTCGAGAAGGAAGGATAATTCGAGAGCAAGGATGCGCATCAAGCGCTACTTCACCTGCCGTCCGCGTGGCTGTTGAACACTTTTGAGCAAAATCGCGATAGGTGGAGCGAGATCGGGTGCGACAGAGAAGCGATCGGGGAATAACCTCCCGCAGACTGTTGGATCCGACAGAGTTTTTTGAAAGCGACCGATGCCGCTTGTGATGCCGCCTACTGGTCCAGCCAGGATTGTGACGGTCAGGCGGAAACTGAACCCGAACTAACCATCATTGACAAAATAGATTCCGGCGTTGAGGCGCTTGAATGTTTCCAACTCGAAAAAAGTAAGGTTTGAATTGGAGCCTCCTGCGCCTCAAGAGCGAAAAATTTGTATCAAAGTGTGTCACGTCCAGTCCACCGGCACATTTTGTTACAAAGCAGGCCGCCGTCTGACAAACATTCCGCTTCTTGACGTGCTAGCGTCGGTTCCATGTGGATCGCCCAGTTCGCACACCGCTCCCGGGCGAATTGTGCAGTCTTCTTTGTAAAAAACTCATGCCGAACCTCGGCCATGAGTCGCGAATAACGAAGAAACCGTCCGGTATTCAACCAACACCACGCACCACCATGCACGAACCTCGAACACCCGATCCGGAAGCGGATACACCGCTTTCCGACGACGAAAACGCACTCCTCGATGAAATGATTCGAAGCGGTCTGCCGCGCCGCGATTTTTTAAAGCTGATGTTTGGCGCGAGTGCGGGGATTTTCGCCTACCAGCTCGCCACCGAAAAACAAATTTTCGCCGCGACCTCCGCCCTCGCGCAGGGCGCCGCCGCTCCGGCCCTCGCGGAAGGCGCGGGCGTTGCCGTGCAGCTCACGGTCAACGGCGCGTCGAAAACGCTGAAACTCGACCCGCGCGTCGTTTTGCTCGACGCGCTTCGCGACAAACTGGCGCTGACCGGCACGAAAAAAGGCTGCGACCACGGTCAATGCGGCGCCTGCACAGTCATCGTCGATGGGAAACGGGTGTTGTCCTGTCTGACGCTCGCCGCGCAGGTCGGCGGCAAAACCGTGACCACGGTCGAAGGCCTCGCCACGCAGGAAGAGCTGCACTCGATGCAGGAAGCCTTCATCGAGCACGACGGTTTTCAATGCGGCTACTGCACGCCCGGGCAGCTCTGTTCCGCGGTCGCGCTGCTCGACGAAGCCAAACGCGGCGAATGCAGCTACGTCACCGCCGATGTCAAATCGCCGCCGATGCAGCTTTCGGACGACGAAATTCGCGAGCGCATGAGCGGTAATATCTGCCGTTGTGCGGCTTATCCGCAAATTCTCGCGGCGATTCAATCGGTTCATTCCGGTCGCAAAGCCACCCAGACCTGGGGCTTCGCCACCGAGGAAAAACTTGCCGAAATCCGAAAGGAGTTTACCCATGACACTACCCATGACACCGTTTAATTATTCCCGTGCCGCGACGGCCGATGAAGCCGTGAAAATGGTCGCCACTCATCCGCAGGCCCGTTACCTCGGCGGCGGCACGAACCTGCTCGACCTTATGAAGGACAACGTCGAAAGCGCGTCCGATCTGGTCGATGTCACCCGGCTTCATCTTACGGAAATCGCCGAACAGAACGGCGGCGTCAGCATCGGCGCGCTCGCGAAAAACAGCGACACGGCGAATCATCCGCTCATCCGGACACGTTATCCGTTGCTCACCCAGGCCATGCTTGCCGCGGCGTCCGCGCAAATTCGCAACATGGCGGCCAACGGCGGCAATCTGCTCCAGCGCACGCGGTGCGGCTATTTTTACGACACCGCGTTGCCCTGCAACAAACGCGCTCCCGGCACCGGATGCGGCGCTCGCGAAGGACTCAATCGAATGCACGCCATTTTTGGCGCGAGCGAACAATGCGTCGCCGTTCATCCGTCCGACATGGCGGTTGCGTTGGCTGCGCTGGACGCCAAAATCCACGTCCGCACGCCGGGCGGAACGGAGCGCGTTATTCCCATGGCCGATTTTCACCGGCTCCCGGGCGATCATCCGGAGCGCGACAACACGCTCGAGCCCGGCGAGTTGATCGAGCGCATCAAACTGCCGCCGTCCAACTTCGCGGCTCATTCCTATTATCTAAAAGTTCGCGACCGAACGAGTTACGCCTTTGCCCTTGTCTCCGTCGCCGCGGCCATGGAACTCGAAGGCGACACGATCCGGGACGTACGCCTCGCCATGGGCGGTGTCGCGCACAAACCCGGGCGGGCGCACCAGGCCGAAAAGGCGCTCATTGGCAAAAAAGCGACCGAAGAAAATTTCGCCGCCGCGGCCGCAGCCGAAATGAAGGCCGCCCAGCCGCTCGCTCACAACGCCTACAAAGTCGAACTCGGCCAGCGCGCGATGGTTCGCGCGTTGCTCCGCGCCAACGGAACCGTCTGACCCATCCCATTTATGCGTTACATCGGAAAAGAAATGCGCCGCGTCGACGGCGTCGCCAAAGTAACCGGCCGGGCAAAATATGCTGCGGAATTTGAGATGCCGAACGTCGCTTATGGCTATCTCACGTTGAGCACCATCGCCAAAGGCACGATCACATCCATCGATACGAGCGAAGCTGAAAAAGCGCCGGGCGTGCTCCAAATCTTCACCCACCTCAACGCGCCGAAATTATTTCCGGCGACTCCAGGTAGTGGCGGAGAAAACACCGAGTTTAAACCGTTGATGAGCCCGAAAATCGTGTTCAGCGGTCAGCCAATCGCGGTCACCGTGGCGAATACATTCGAAGAAGCGCGTTACGCATCCCAGCTCATCAAAGTCACTTACGACGAGCAGAAACCGGCGACGGATCTGCGCGCGGCCATGGATTCCGCCAGGGAAGTTAATGCGCAGCGGTCGCCCAAGCCGCGCGGCGATTTTGCCAGCGCCTTCGCCAGCGCGCCCGTCAAAGTTGAAGAGGAATACAATATCCCGATCGAGCACCACAACCCGATCGAACCGCACGGCGCGACGGCGTTTTGGAAAGACGGAAAACTGACGATTTTCGACAAATCACAAAACGTTTACCAAGTCCGCGATTATCTCGCCCGCACGTTCCAAATCGAGCCGGACAACGTCAACGTAATCGCGCTTTTCGTGGGCGGCGCGTTCGGGTCGTCGCTCAACGTGAATTATTACCCGTCGCTCGTCGCGCTCGCCGCCCGCGAAGTCAAACGTCCCGTGCGGCTCGTTTACACGCGACGCCAGATGTTTACTGGCCATGGTTACCGGCCCGACACGTGGCAAAAAATCGCGATCAGCGCGGAGAAAGACGGCAAACTCACGTCGATCTCGCATCGCGCCGTCGTCAACACATCGACATTCGAGGACTACGCTGAAGATTATTTCAAAGTCGCGCGAACCTCTACAACTGCCCGAACGTCGAAACGCTGTATCAAAACGTTGCGACCGATCTGCCGACCCCAGCCGCGATGCGCGCGCCGGCGGCCGTTTCGAACATGTTTGCGCTCGAATGCGCGCTCGATGAATTGTCCTACCAACTCAAAATCGATCCACTCGAACTGCGTTTGATCAACTACGCCGAGACGGATCCCGAAACTGGCAAACCATTCTCGAGCAAGGCATTGCGTGAGTGTTACTCGATTGCAGCCGAGAACTTCGGCTGGAAAAATCGCAATCCGGAGCCCCGTTCGATGCGGGACGGCAACCTGCTGGTCGGCTGGGGAACGGCGACCGGAGTTTGGGGCGCGTTTCAGCAACCGGCGAGCGCCAAAATCGTTTACAAAAGCGACGGCTCCGCGCACGTGACCAGCTCCACGACCGATATCGGCCCGGGCACTTACACGGTCATGACCATCATCGCGGCGGAACATCTCGGGCTTGATCCGGCCAAAATTAAATTCGAACTCGGCAACTCCCTCTATCCCAAAGCCCCGTCCCAAGGCGGTTCCTGGACCACGGCAAGCGTGGGCTCGGCAATTTTCGGCGCGGCGCAAAACATTCGCCGGCAATTGCTCGACCTGGCCAAAAAAGACGCCTCCTCGCCCTTGTCATCCGCCAGCGTGGACGACGTCGAGATGTCCGACGGAAATCTGCACTTGAAATCCGATCCGTCGAAAACCGTCGATATCGCCACCCTGCTCCAGAAAAACGGTCTCCCGGAAGTTTCGGATACGTACGATTCCAAGCCGTCGCCGGAACGCGAAAAATACGCCACCGGCGCGCATGGCGCTCAGTTTGTGGAGGTCAAAGTCGATCCGCAGCTCGGCACGGTTCGCGTGACGCGGGTGATCGAAGCCACCGCCTGCGTCCGGATCATGAACCCGAAAACGTCGCACAGCCAGGAAATCGGCGGGGTGATCTGGGGCATCGGCATGGCGCTCATGGAAGGCACCGAAGTCGATCACCGCTACGGACGCATGTTGAATCCGACGCTGGCCGATTATCACGTCCCGGTTCACGCCGATGCGCACAAAATCGAGACGGTTTTCGTCGAGGAAGACGACAAAATCGTCAACCCGCTCGGAGTCAAAGGCATGGGCGAACTCGGGCTCGTCGGCATTCCCGCGGCGATTGCGAATGCGGTTTATCACGCGACCGGCATTCGTGTCCGCGATCTGCCGATCACGCCGGATAAATTGATCAACGGAGGTCTGGCGTGAAAGCGCTCACCCAAATCCTGCAACGCGCAATCGCGGAATGCACGCAGCCGTGGGCGCTCGCCACACTCGTGCGCACACGCGGCTCCACGTATCGCAAGCCCGGCGCGCGTTTGCTCGTGGACATGCGCGGCGACACGCTCGGCGTTCTCAGCGGCGGTTGTCTGGAAGAAGAAATCGCCCGGCGCGGCTTGGCTGTCATCGCGTCCGGCGTGCCTGAGTTGATCACGTTCGACACGCGTCTGCTCTACGGCTGCAACGGTTTCGTGGAAATTCTGGTCGAAAAAATTCCCGCCGCGGAGAAGGGAGAAAATTTCCTCACTTTGCTGGCGAAAAAGCTGGCTCGCCGGGAATTGTGCCGCGTTCGCACCCGATTCGAAGGCGAAAACCCTGGCTCCGAACTGCTGCCCGGCGACGCGCTGGTTGTCGAGCATGCCGGCACATTTATCCACACGATTTCGCCGCCGATTCGTCTGCTGGTTTTCGGCACCGGCCCGGAAGTCGCACCGATCCAGGCATTTGCCGATGGTTTGGGCTGGGTCGTCGAACATCTGCCGCATCCCTCCGATTTGCCGGAGGATTTCGTTGCCGACGACCAGACGGCGGCGCTCATCATGACTCACCATTTCGGGCGCGACCTCGCCGCATTGAATCGCTTGTTGCCGCTCCAACTCCCGTACGTCGGCTTGCTCGGCCCCCGGAAACGCCACGGCGAATTGCTCGCGCAATTTCAAGATTACCGGGAACTGCACCCGTCCTGGATCGAAAATCTACACGCCCCGGCCGGGCTCGACATCGGCAGCGAAGCGCCAGAGGAAATCGCCCTCTCGATCGTCTCCGAAGCCGCCGCCGTGCTGGCCAAACGCGGCGGCGGATTTCTCCGGGACCGCCAGCGCTCGATCCACTCGGAAGAACCGCGTCCCGTCGAGCAGGCCGCCTGAAGCATGCCAAAAACGGGCATTATTCTCCTCGCCGCCGGCGCGTCAACCCGCCTCGGCCGCCCGAAACAACTCATTCCCTGGAACGGCGAAACACTGCTGCGTCACGCTGCAAATGTGGCGTTAACTTCGCAACTCGGCCCCGTCG
This sequence comes from Chthoniobacterales bacterium, assembly GCA_036524675.1. Taxonomy (GTDB): domain Bacteria; phylum Verrucomicrobiota; class Verrucomicrobiia; order Chthoniobacterales; family DASVRZ01; genus DATDAW01. Next base: position 21,174 of record DATDBU010000020.1, read on the forward strand.
TCGTCGTGCTGGGCGCTGTCGAACGCGAATGCCGCGGAACCCTGACCGGTCTTGCCGTGCAAATCGCCGTCAATCCCGCGTGGGCCGCCGGCATGGGCGGATCGATTTCCACCGGCATGCTCGCTTTGCAAAACAGCGCGGAACCACTGGATGCCGTCATCATCATGCTGTGCGATCAACCGCACGTCACTCCGGTAAAGCTTCGTTCGCTAAGCGATGAGCAACAACGCACGCAAGCCTCCGTCGTCGCTGCGCGTTATCGGAAAAACGACGACCCACCTGGCGTTCCCGCCCTCTTTACCGCCGCGCGATTTTCGGCCTTGTCTCAACTCTCCGGCCCCATTGGCGCGAAAAAGTTGATTGCCGGCGAACCTTCACTCGCCTTCATTCTTTGCCCCGAAGCCGCCTCCGACATCGATACGCCGGATGATCTGGCCCGCGCCCAGCGCAACGCACTGGGTTGATCATTAAACAGAGCATCATAATAAATTGCGCATCGAGCTCACAGAAAGCGCCGGTTATGCTTGCGGAGCGGGGCCGGCCTGGCCCTCCGCTAAAAAAAACGGTGGTGGGCCGCCACCGCTCCGACGGTTCGGATCACGCGCGGTTTGAGCAAGATCGCAACAGGTCGAGCAAGGGCGGACGCGCGGCCTCGCCCATGCGAGGTAAGGTTGCTCCGTTATGACAACATGGTTAAAAGACGAAGTGCGCACGATTGCCGAGGCCGACAACCTGCACATCTCGCCGTTCCGCGAGGACGGAGTGACCTACGGCACCCCGACATGGATTTGGTCCGTCGCGGTGGACGACGCGCTCTACGTGCGCGCCTACAACGGACGAAACTCTCGTTGGTATCAGGCTGCGCTACGGCAAAAGGAGGGTCGGATTACTGCCGCCGGCATGACGAAGGAAGTCACCTTCGAGACAGTTGGCGGGCCGATTAACGACCCCATCGACGATGCCTATCGGGTAAAGTACCACGGTAGCCCGTACCTCAGTTCGATGATCGGTGCACGGGCCCGGTCCGCTACGGTCAAGGTCATGCCGGCGTGACACCATTGCCTGATCCGCGAGCAGCAAACCAGCCTTCGAACTCACGCGTTTGCCAAAACAACCAGAAAATGAAAACGCTCACTGCGACCGCATCGTCGCTTTCCATGATGATCTCAACCTACGCACAGATGAACCAAACACTGGCCACACCAAAATCGAAAGCCCTTCCTTCAACTCTCACGTTCGAGGACGTCCGCGCGGTCTCGCCCGCGCTCGAGCGATACACCAAAGGCCCTCTTCTGGGCGATCTGTGGAAGCGTCCCGGTTTGTCGCCGAGAGACCGTAGCATCGTGACTCTGGCAGTTCTGATCGCACGCAATCAGACGATCGAGATGCCCTACCATTTCACCCTGGCGCTCGAGAATGGTGTCAAGCCAGCCGAGATTTCCGAGATCATCACCCATCTCGCGTTCTACTCCGGCTGGGCGAATGCCATGTCGGCAGTTGCGGTCGTGAAAGGTATCTTCGCAGAGCGTGGCATCGGAGCCAATCAACTCCCTCCGGCCTCGCCCGACCTTCTCCCGATGGATCAGGCCGCGGAGGAGCGCCGTGCGGCTGCCGTTCAGGAGAACGTCGGGCCGGTATCGCCGGGACTCGTGCATTACACCGGGGAACTGTTGTTTAATGACCTGTGGCTGCGCCCGGACCTTGCGCCTCGGGATCGCAGTCTGGTCACGGTCAGCGCGCTGATCGCCAACGGCCAGGTCGCCCAGATACCGTTTCACCTCAACCGGGCGATGGATAACGGCCTCAGCAAAGCCCAGGCCGCCGAAGTGATCACCCATGTCGCGTTTTATGCCGGCTGGCCCAACGCCTTCTCGGCGGTTCCCGTCGTCAAGGGTGTCTTTGACGGCCGTCCCAACTAACTGCGTGCTGTCCTGAAAAATTCCTCATGCAAAGACGCAAAGTCCAGACTTAGGGAAACGCTAACTAAATCCGCTGAAGAGAATTCAACCGCGGATTACAGGCATGTAGTCATGCAAGGAAAAAGTTTTGGTGGATCGGGGTTTTGGCAGCGCTTGCCGCAAGGCAAGCTTTGCTGGAAGTTCCCCCCAAACGCCTGCCGCGGCGAGCGGTGCGGGGTTTGGGGGCGCACAGCCCCCATCAAATCGGTTGTTTGGTGCGCATATTTTCAGGGTGCGCTGGCTTTGGCTTGAAGCGTTCGGCTTCAAAGTAGCCACCGTTGCACTTAGACAAATGAGCGCCCCAAACGAACCGGTTTGACGGGGCTGGCGTGTTCTGCCAGTTAGAAACTTCTGATTGAAGTTATTTAAGATCATGGCCACAAACCAAGTGCAAGCTTATGCAGCTTATGCAGCGCAAGGTGCCAACCGCTGAGTCTATTTAGACTTATCCGGCGGGAGCCTGACCCCCTGGACGTCGAAATCGAAATTCTGTATCACGGCGGCTGGCCGTTTCCCGGCGCCCAATCATTGAAAAATTGTAACAAAATATGCCGGCCATGCGGCAGTGGCACATCTCGTTACAAAAGCGGCGCGTCCGCCAGTTGCTCTTACCGCCGGATGCGGTAGCCCAAAAGGAACATGACCATGAAGCAACTGCTTAATTTGCCCCTTCCATTCACTGCCGCGCTGTTCAGTCACGCATTTGCGCAGGCGCAGGACAATCATGTGCATGTCAAAGGCTGCGCGGCTTTCGACACAGCACGCTGAAGTAAACCGTTTTCCGTCTTCAGTGGACGCCGATCACTGGATGGATCGCCGACTCGAATGGGGCCACGAAAGCTTCGAGCCCAGATAAGCATCTCAAAAACAAGGAAACTCACATGAAAGAAGCAAAATTGATCCCTGCCGCCTTGACCGCAGCCCTCGCGATTTCCGCGATGGATGCCAATGCGGCGGACTATAGAAAAAATCCCTTCACGCTCACATACGAGGGCGCGATCACCGAGAACGTGGCGGGCAAGGTCAACATCCACCCGGTCACCTACAAGCTCAACGGCCTGGATATTTCCGCCAACGTCTATACCCCTGCCGACTACGATCCGAAGAAGACCTATCCGACGGTGGTAGTGGCGCACCCGAATGGCGGTGTGAAGGAGCAGGTCGCAGGCCTGTATGCCCAGCGCCTGGCGGAAAAGGGCTACATCACGATCGCCGCGGATGCCGCGTATCAGGGTGCGAGCGGCGGTCAGCCGCGCAACGTGGACAAGCCCGCTTATCGGATTGAGGACATTCACGGCATGGCGGACTTCATTTCCCGCTATCCGGGCGTCGATGTCACGCGTCTGGGCCTGCTCGGCATCTGCGGCGGTGGGGGATACTCGTTGGCCGCAGCGCAAACCGACAAGCGCTTCAAGTCGATT
>DATDBU010000021.1:0-101256 GCA_036524675.1 Chthoniobacterales bacterium
TAGGTTAGTCCGGAGCCCGCCAGAGAAATCTCGAAGTGTCGCGTATCCTTGGCAGAACTGGGAGCATTCAACTTGCGGTTAACGAGCAGCCGCGCGGAAAACGGATTCTTTCTTGAATACGGCTCCTGTGCTTTGGCTTCAATCTTCGGAGCGGCTACTGCGGGTGCAGGTGCCGGCGCAGCGGAAGCGTCCGGGGCCGGCGCAGCGGCGAGCTTCTCCCACACGCCATCCAGCCAGGAACGCAAGTTCGCGGAATAGTCTACGTCGCAGTCAATCCGTTCCCGGAATCGCGCTGCACCCAGCTGCTCCAGCCGCTGATCGAGCAACCTGCCTGCCTGGCAGAATGTATCGCCGTAGTTTTTGTCACCGAGTGCCAGAACGGAGTATCTAACATTTTCGAGTTTTGGATGATCCGCTGCCGACAGTCGCTCCCAGAACGGCTGGGCATTGTCCGGCATGTCTCCCTCGCCCCACGTGCTGGTAATGACCAGCACGTCGCTCTCTTTTTGCAGATCAACCGTTTCGTGTTTGGCCAGGTCCAGCACACGCGACGCGTAGCCTTTTCCTGAAGCCTCTTTGCCGACCTGTTTGGCAATCGACTCGGCGGTGCCGCTCTGGCTGCCGAATAGGATTAACAACGGTTTCGCTGCTTCCGCAGGCGCGGCAGAGGCCCCGTTCGGAGCCGTTCCATTCGCGCCCGATAACCAGCCGGCTAGAAAGCCGTTCAGCCACGAGCGCTGTTCGGATGTGAATGGTGCGGAATCAGGAATGAATGGAACGGTCTCCATGGTGGGAATTAACGATTTGTGTTTAGGGATTTAGAAATCAACGGTCGCCATGAGATAGCCGAAGTCGGCATCACTCCCAGGGCCCGTGTCATCAACGTACTCTCCGGCGAAGAAATGGGAGTATCCCGCCTGGAGCGAATAGTGCTTGGATGGTTTCCAGGTTGCGGTCAGGTCGATCTCCGCGCCTACATAGCTGCCAGCACTGGGAGTGATGGGCCGAACCGGAGTTCCGTTGGCGCGATACCACGCATCGCTCGTATCCGCCAGCCAGAACAGATGGCCGTCAGCCTGCACAGTCAGGGTCTTGACAGGGCTAACCTTGAAGCTGATCGCCGGGTTGTGGATATTCTGCCACGAGAACAAGTCCATGTAACCATAAAACTTGTGATTCGTGGGAAACAGATTCTGGAACGTCTCGACGTCGCCGTCGTTCGGATCGGAATCTCCTGAAGCGAAGTTATACTCCACGCCGATGCGCGGTTTCCACGGTGTTTCCAGGAATGTATAACCGCCTCCCACGTGAACGGCACCAGTAAGCAGATCCTTCGAACGGAGGTCACCGAACTGGAAAGCAGCTTCGGCGTCATAGTCGAAACCATTGAATTTCTTCGGATTCGATTTTACCCGTCCACCGATCGTTCCGAAGTTCGACTCCGTTCCGATGGTCTTTTGGTCTTCGTGAAGATAGAATGCGTATCCGTCGGTGGTCTGGAAGTCCAGCAGGGTCGTGCTGAAATAAACTCCGGCAAAAACCTGATCGCGGTGCGTCTCATTTCCGTTGAAAAAGTCGGATTGATTGTACGCTCCGCGTTCAAACACAACGACGGTGGAAGCGAAAAGGTCCACAGAGAATTTATCGCCAGCATAGCGCGCTTTTACCGCATCGAACGTCCTTCCCAGATTGCTCCAGTCGAGCGGACCAACGAGCCGTTCATCGCCATACGACAGAATCTGTCTACCGGCCGTGAGGCTGAATCCCTTCGTTTCGCCGATCATGATGTAGCCCTGACGCAAATCGAACGCGTCATCGCCTTCGGCGCCGTTCACGTTTGGGATATCTGCGCGATCCGAGTACGCCTCGCGGGAATCCTGAGCTTGCGCATAGATTTTCAACCAGCTAACGGGCTTGATGGCGAGACCGAGGCGAAACCGTAAAAGCAGCCACGAATCATCGGTCACGGCATCGACCGCGCTGTTGAAATCGTAGTTGTTCTCCCGGTACTCCCCTCGGATGCGTTCCTGGACGTCAAAGACGAGTGCGCCGTCGAAAAACGACAACGGATTTGTCTCTGGCGTTTTCGCAGGAACGATGCTTTTGTCTTTTCCAGACGACATCGCCATGTCCCCGGCAAAGGCGGGCGATGCGGTCACCATGAGGGTTGCCAGCGCCGCTTGACGCGCGTATGGCAGCCCTCTCATTTTTTTGCACAACGTTTTTATCATGTGGGATTGGGGTTTCATTGTTCGCTCGCTTGATTGCGTCGCGAAATCTTCCAACTAAACCGCAGCCAGCGCGGCGCCAAAATCCGCCGAGTGGATGTTAGTGGCTTCTGCACCATTGGGCGGCGAGAACGGCGTCCGCTGATGCGCGCGGACTTCGAGGAATTCGATGAGATATTCGCGCAACTTCTGGTAGTCCGAATGTTCCATGATGACTTTGCGCTCACGTGGCCGGGGAAATTTAACTTCGAGAATGTCGCCGATCGTCGCCTCCGGACCATCCGTCATCATCACCACGCGATCGGAGAGATAGAGCGCTTCATCTACGTCGTGCGTGACCATCATTGCCGTGATGCGCTCCTTGCGCCACAAGTCGAGAAGCACCTGCTGGAGCTCATACCGGGTTAGGGAGTCGAGCATTCCGAAAGGTTCATCGAGCAGCAGCATTTTCGGCTTCAACGCGAACGCCCTCGCGATACCGACGCGCTGCCGCATGCCTTGCGAGAGCTCCGCTGGATACTTATCCGTCGAGTCAGCAAGGCCGACGACACTGAGATAGTACTCGGCTATCTGACCCCGTTCCTGTTTGTTGGCAGTAAAGAAAACCTGGTTGATACCCAGCATCACATTTTCCCGTGCAGTCATCCAGGGAAGAAGCGACGGCGATTGAAAGACGATGCCACGGTCAGGGCCCGGACCGCTCAGCTCTTTTCCCGCCAAAACAATCCCGCCACCGCTAATGCTGCTCAATCCGGCCAGCATCATCAATTGCGTGGATTTTCCGCAACCCGAGTGGCCAATAACGGTCACAAACTCGCCTTTCTTCAGGCGCAGATTGAAGTCTTTCACGATCACAGCCTGGCCGCCCTCTGCAGTCGGATAGGCTTTGACGAGATTCGAAATTTCGCAGTAGGCGCTCATACTTCCACCTCCACGTTTTCACGTTTGATTTCGCTCTTGCGAACCGGACCACGGCGCCCTCCGGAAACACGACGGCCACTCGAGATGTCCTCGGGTTCGATGTCAGGTAAAACAAGATTTCGGGACAGCGACGCCTTGTGTCTGTCACGTGCTTTGAGAAGGTAGTCGATCACTTCGTTTCGGATTTGTTTGAAGTCGTAGTCTTCAGTTACGCATTTACGACCGCGCGGGCGTTCGATGGTTACCGGGATGGACGGGCCAAGAGTCGCTTTCGGACCGGCAGTTAGCGGAATCACTCGATCCGCAAGGAGGATGGCTTCGTCTGGATCGTTGGTAATGAGTACAACCGTTTTCCGGTCCTCCTGCCAGAGCCGGCTGATTTCGTCCTGCAACGTCGCACGGGTGAGCGCATCGAGAGCGCCCAGAGGTTCATCGAGCAAAAGCACGCGAGGATTGATCGCCAGCGTCCGCGCGACAGAAACACGCTGGCGCATGCCGCCGGAAAGTTCGCGCGGCAACTTCTTGGTCGCTGGCGTTAAATTCACCATCTTGATGAATTTCTCCGTGTGCGCCTTCCGTTCGGCAGCGCTCCATTTCGGAAAAACCTGGTCCACGGCGAGAGCGACGTTTTCATAGACCGTCAACCATGGTAGCAACGAATAGTTTTGGAAGACCAACCCGCGGTCGGGGCCTGGGCCGGACATAGCTTTTCCGCCGAGAGTAACGGTTCCCTTGTCAGGCTTGATCAGGCCCGCGAGCAGCGACATCAGCGTCGTCTTGCCTGCACCGGAATAGCCGATGATGGACACGAACTCCCCTTCCTCGATGGACAGGTTAATGTCCTCGAGAATTTCGGACCGCTTCCAGGGCGGACCATATCCTTTGCTAACGTTTTTGACCTCTAGAAATGACATGGCGTTTAGGCAGTTTTGAAACGGGATTCGACAAGGCTCATCAGACGATCCAGGACAAAGCCCACAAGGCCGATGGTCAAAATGCAGAGGATGATCTGCTCGTAGATATTGGCGTTGTATTGCTGCCAAAGGAAACCGCCGATTCCAGGACGACCCGTCAGCATCTCCGCAGCCACGATCACCAACCACGCAAGACCCAAGCTCAGACGGAAACCGGTGAACATGTAAGGTAGCGTTGCCGGCAGCAGGATTTTGAAGAGCATCTTCACCTTCGAAAGTTTCAGGACCTTGCCGACATTTAGATAGTCCTGTGGAATGGCGCGAACACCGACAGCAGTGTTCAAAACAGTCGGCCACATGGAGCAGATGGCTATGGTGAAAAGCGCCGCGGCATCGGATGCACCGAAGATCGTCCGGCCCGCGCCGTTTTTAATGGCAAACGAACTGAAGAGAACCATGCCAAGCGGAAGCCACGCCAGCGGCGACACTGGACGGAGGACTTGAATGATCGGGTCGAAGATCTTGGTGAATGTTTTCGAGAGACCAAGAAAAAATCCGATGGGCGTGCCGATGAGGAGCGCGATGATATAACCTTGCGCGACCAGTTTGAGGGACAACCAAGTGAAGGCAAGGATGCCCTGATCGAGCTCGCCGCGTTTCGCGAAGGGCTGCTCAACATAGAGCTTGCTTTCATGCCAAGTTTTGCCAGGTCCTGGAAGGTCTTTCGACAGGCCGACTTTTTCTACACTCTCGAAACCGAATTCGTCCTTGGTTACTTTCTCGTGTCCGGCAATCAACGACCACAGGCCTATGATGATCACCGCGCCTACGAGGGGCAGAAGCCAATCGTCAAATTTTTTAAGGAAGTTCATAGTATCGGTTTATTCGGTGCGAATGCTGTGAATTTTGAAGGAGCGGGCATATTCTTCCGGTTTCGCCGGGTCGAATGCTGCGCCGTCGAAGAGCGTTTCCGGGGAGAAATCCTGGGCGGCGGGTGTTACCCCAAGTTCTTGCATCGCGGCTTGGTAGAAGTCCGACCGCATCACGCGAGCTGCTATACCAGCATAGTCGGGCGATCCCAGCGTCATGTTCCAACGGCGCATTTGGGTCAGCCACCAGATCGCATATTTGTGCTGTGGGTAGTTCGCGCCGTTTCCACTAAATGTTACGGGAGACGCATCGTTTTCCACCGAGCGGCCGTCGCCCAAAGGATAGCTGCCATTGAGACGCTGGGCGATCGTGTCTTTGCCGCCCCCAATATATTCGGGTTGGGAAAGGATTTCAGCAGTTTTATCCCGATTTGCGGGATCGGCCAACCACTGGCTGGCGAGGTGCAGTGCCTTCAATACGGCTTTTACAACCTCCGGGTTGCCTTCCGCAAATTCCTCTGTAAAAACGCACACCTTTTCGGGGTGATCGGCCCAAATTTGCTGGCTGGTAATGGCGGTAAAACCGATGCTCTCAGCGATGGCACGGGCGTTGAGCGGCTCGCCTGCGCAGAAACCATCGAGGTTTCCCATGCGCATATTCGTCACCATTTGCGGCGGCGGAATCGTGATGAGGGCGACGTCGTTATCGGGCGAAATGAGGCCCGACGCGAGCCAGTAGCGAAGCCACATCGCGTGAGTGCCAACGGGAAGCGTTATACCAAAAACGAGAGGGCGTCCCTTGTCGCGTTTTTCATGAGCAACCGTTTTGAGCGCCTTGGCGTCGCCCTTGATTTCTCCAGAATATTTCTTGTGGAGGGTGATCGCCTGCCCGTTGCGGCTGACAATCCATGGGACGACGAGAGGCTTACCGTTGAGTCCCAGCCTGCCGACCGCGTTCGCGACAGGCATGCCGAAGAGCATGTGGGCAGCGTGACATCGCCCCGACATGAGTTCGTCACGCATGGCCGACCAGCTTCGAATGACCTGGATGGTGGGATCAATGCCAAACTGCGCAAAGAAACCTTCCGTGCGGGCAATGACGAAGGGCGCACTGTCTGTGAGGGGTGCAATTCCGAATGTTAACTGCGTGGGCATGGGCAGGTTCAAAGAATGTTAGCCAACGGGCGTTTTGACGGCGAACGAGGCTGCGTATTCCTCAGGTTTGGCGGGGTCGAATGTGACTCCGTCGAAGAGTGTTTCGGGCTTGTCATCAAGGCCGCCGGAGGCGTAGCCAATTTCCTTCATGGCCTCCTCGTAGATTCCCGGCTGCATGACCTGCTTGGCCACACCTTCGTAATCGGGCGCTCCGGAAACCATACCCCAACGGCGGAATTGTGTGAGCCACCACTTGGCGTATTTCGGTTGAGGATAGTTGCAGTTGCGTTGGCTGAAGATCATGTAATTCGGATCCTGGAACTTGCGGCCGTCACCCATGTCGTATTTACCGAGGAGGCGCGGTCCGATGAGACCTGGAGGACAGTTAATATAACTGGCAGCGCCGACGATATTAGCTTGTTCAACACGGTTTTTGAGGTCGTCGAGCCAGACGCTGGCGTCGTGCAGACCTTTGAGAACGGCTTTGACCGTTTTCGGATTTTTGGCGGCGAAATCCTCGGTAAAGGCGCAGACTTTTTCCGGATGATCTTTCCAAATGGCCTGGGTCGTGATGGCCGTATAGCCTATCTTGTCCGCGATAACCCGAGCGTTCCAGGGTTCACCGACGCAAAAGCCGTCCATCTTTCCAACCTTCATGTTAGCAACCATTTGCGGAGGAGGCACGGTGATCAGCTGGATGTCCGCGCCGCCGCCCTTGGCGTCACCGGGATGGATTCCACCGGCGGCGAGCCAATAACGAATCCACATCGCGTGGGTGCCCGGCGGGAAAGTCATCGCAAATGTTAGCGGCAAGCCGGCGTTTTTGGCTTGATCAACAAACGGTTTGAGCGCCTTGGGGTCGTCGGCAACTTTTCCGGCAAAATCCGCTTTTAGGCTGATAGCCTGACCATTGCGGTTGACGATCCAGGGAATGACAATGGGGCGTTTGGGGGCCCCGCCGAGACCCATGGTGGAGGCCAGCGGCATGCCGAGGAGCATGTGCGTCGCCTGATTATCTCCATTGGTTAGCGAATCGCGGATCGCGGCCCAGCTGGCGCCTTTGCTAATGGTGGAGTTGATTCCGTATTTCTTGAAAAAGCCTTTTTCGTGCGCAATGACGAAGGGCGAACAATCCGTTAGAGCGATAATGCCGATCTTAATATCAGCCATTTCCGGCGCGTCGTCGGCAAAAACGCTGCCGACCCAGCCTCCTGGCAGGCCGTTGAGGAGCGCTGCAAGGCCCAGCCCTTTGGCGGCAGAACCGAGGAACTGGCGGCGGGAGACTACTGTCGTTGGGGCGGTTTTATTAGCGTCAGGTATTTGCATGGATGGTTGTGTGGGTCAGGAGGCTAGGGCGAGATCGAAGTAATCTTCGCGGAATACGGTGCCGGCGAGGTCACGGACGTTAACTTCGCCAGGCTTGACGATGCCGGCGGATTGCAAATGCTCGAGCGTCCACGAGGCCTTGTCGAAATTGGGGCGATTCGTTTCCTCCCGGTAAAAACGGTGGAAATCAGCCAGCGTTTTCGTGATGCCGCAGCCGTGCTGGAACGGACCGATGAGCGAATTGCGCATATAATCCGCAGTCCCGGGGAGCGCTGTCCGTTCGAGCATGGCGATGAGTTCTTCGCGATGAGCGGGGTCTTCGCAGAACTTTGCGGCCTCATACAAGGCACGAATGGCAGCAAGATATTCTTCCAGGCGGCGTTCCGGAAAATCAGCTCGGACAATGAACGCCTTTTCCGGATGCTGAGGGGCCAGGTCGAGGCTTGTGGCCGGGCACCAGCCTACACCTTCGAGAATGGCCCGGGAATTCCATGGTTCGCCAACGCAATAGCCGTCAAGAAGCCCCGCGCGCAAAGTCGGAAACATCTGCGCGGGTGGAATAACGACGATGCGGACGTCGCGGTCAGGATCGATGCCGGCCAACTGCAACCAATGCCGCATCAGAAAATGGTGGGAAGAAACGCGGGAGACGACGCCGAGGACCAGACGTTCTTCACGATGGCCGCGAATGAGCTGGAGCAGGCTCGCGGCATCGGTGACGCCCTTTTTCCAAAGTGTGGAGGATAGAGTGATGGCGTTGCCGTTGAGATTGAGAATAAACGACGTGAGGACGTCGCAGGGCCGGCACTGGATCCCGAGCTTCATTGCAAACGCCATGCCAGCGGGGGCATGTGCAGCATCAATCTCGCCGTAGAAAATTTTCTCCTTAATGGTCGCCCAGCCGACTTCGCGAGAAAGCTCCACGTTCAAGCCATGCTTGGCGAAGATGCCCAATTCCTGGGCGGCAATGATCGGCGCGGAATCCACCAACGCCACATAACCGATGCGCAAAACGGGCGCTCCATTCGGCACGGAGGCGGGAACGGGCGGCTTGGCTGATATCGTGCGAGGGCTCGGCATTGGCAGCGTCGTTTAGCAAAGCGGATGCCATGCCATATAAAAACTCGCATAAAGATCATGAATAGTTGTTGGCCAGTGCATGAATTCTGCTCATATTTCAAGATGATGAATTTTCCTGCGACGTGTTTTCGAAATTCGACCGGGAAAACGACCCAGGCGTGGACGCTGGCACGGCGGATTCTTACCGGCCAGACGCCATCTGAAATTACCTCAGCTCAATCCCTTCGAACGAAAGCCTTAATGAGCAAAAATCGCCACGCTGGGAAAAACAAGCCATCAAAACCCCTTAAAATGATCCGGCTTTTCGGAGACTGGAGGTAATTCACATGTTGGAAGTGATCGATTCCCGCCAGTTACGCGCTTTTGTCACCATGGCGCGGCTTGGCAGTTTTACCCAGACGGCGCGCGAGCTGGGTCTTACCCAATCCGCGATCAGCCATACGATTCGGACGCTGGAGGAGGATCTGGGATGCCAGCTTTTTTATAAAAGCGCCAAGCGCGTTTTCCTGACGCGCGAGGGGCAGCGTCTTCAGATGGACGCGGAGGCTATTCTGCTCGCAATGGGCCACGCGCGTCGGCGAATTTTGAACATGGACGCCATCGATCGCGGCGAACTGCGCATCGGATGCAACACGTCGGCGTCGCAGTTCATTCTTCCAACTGTCCTGCGGGAGTTTAAGGAATGTTTTCCCCACTACATCGTTTCGGTGATCCCTGAGGATGCGCCGAATTTGATCGATGGTCTGGAAAGCGGCACCATCGACATCGCCCTTGGTGTAAAGCCGGATTCCATGGAGCAGCTGGCAGCACGCGATCTTTTCGAAGACAACCTGCTATTTTTGGTGAGTCCGATGCATCCGTGGAGTGCTTCCGGGCAAATGAACCGAAAAGAGCTTCGGGAGCAGCATTTCATTCTCTACAACCGGCACAGCTATACGTTTCAGATGATCGAAAGCTACCTGCTTAGTCAGGGACTCAGGCTGCAGCGTTACATTGAGATGAACAGCATGGAGGCAATCAAGGAGCTGGTAAAACTCGGCCTTGGTGTCGCAATCGCGCCGCGCTGGGGAGCCGTCCGCGAGCTGGAGAACGGATCGATTAACGCGATCCCCATGCCGCGCCCCGGCATCCGGCGAAAATGGGCTGCCATGTATCTCAAATCACGTCCGTTGAATCTGGCCGAGGAGACTTTTCTAGGACTCTGCGCAGCGGTCACAGAACAGCTGGAGAAGTGAGTGTTTTCCGATGTGGTATTAGTATAGGAGGAAAACGTTCCTGAAATCTCTCTCCGGATTGGGAAATGATGGCTCTGGACTCCGTTGAGCGAAGTGTTATTGAATCATTTTGTCTCCGGCACCCCCAGCGATTATGGCGGCAACTTTCGAGCATTATCAGCTCCTGGAGAACCCCGATGGTACATTCTTCGAACTGGGCCGCGGGGCGATGGGCATTACTTACAAAGCGTTCGACACCAATTTACGCTGTGTCGTAGCCCTCAAAGTAATCAATGCCCGGTTGTTAGGTGATGAAATTGCCGCCGAGAGGTTCCTGCGTGAGGCTCGTGGGGCAGCGCAGCTGCGACATCGGAACGTAGCCACGGTGTTTCACCTCGGAAAACATGGCGACGTTTGCTACTATGCGATGGAGCTTATTGATGGCGAAACAGTCGACGCGCTTGTTAAGCGGGATGGGCCACTCCCATTGCTACTCGCGCTCGAAATCGCCCAGCAGGTGGCCAGCGCGCTCATCGCCGCCGAAAAGAAGCATCTGGTACATCGTGACATCAAGCCGTCGAATCTCATGCTCGTACGCGAAAGCGATGACGAGATTTTGGTCAAAGTTATTGATTTCGGCCTCGTAAAATCCGCAATGGCACAAGTGGCGGGCGGCGCGCTCACGACCAGCGGATTTGTTGGCACTCCTTATTATGCCAGTCCGGAACAACTCGATGGGCGCGCTGAGGACGTGCGTTCAGACATTTATTCCCTGGGGGTCACCCTCTGGTTCATGCTGACTGGCCAACCGCCGTTTGTCGGTTCGGTAGCAAGCGTTATCGCACAGCATCTCGACCGGCCGCCGGCATTCGATTCCCTGGCGGCAATTCCCCCGGATGTAATAGCCGTGCTGCGCCAGATGTTACAGAAGGATCTGGGTGAACGCATCCAGTCACCCGCTCAACTACGCGTGGAGTTAAGAGCCTGCATCGAGAATCTGAAAGCCGCAGAGTCGACGGCTGTTCCTTCTTCCGATGACGAAATGAATTTCGAACGAGACATCTTTGGCATCCATCGCGGAGCGAGTTGGGATCCGCAGACCCTCGATACTGGCCTCGTCGACAGCGAAGATGGCTCCCCGTTACAGAATCCGATGAGAGATTTTGTAGGCAGCGCTGCTGGAGAACGTGCCGGACGCAAGATCCGACCTGCCATGGTCGCGGCATCGGCAATCGCTACCGTCGCCGCGGGAGCTGCAGCGTTTTGGCTCTTGCAGGGTTCGGAACCGACGACAGACGAGTCTCCATCTTCTCCCTCCTTCTCATCCGTAAAGCCATTGACGCGTCCGGTATCCGCCACACCGTTGAAGGCCGGCGAGCAGTGGACCAACAGCGTCGGAATGCGCTTTGTGCCAGTGGGAAGAATCCATTTTGCCGATTCCGAGACGCGTGTGCGTGACTTTCAGGCGTTCGTTGACGCCACCGGGTACGACGCCGAAGGCGGCATGTTCTCGCTCGGAGAAGACGGGTTCAAGCAACACGGAGGTAGCTGGAAAAATCCAGGATTTCCGCAGACACCGAATCACCCGGTCGTGGGCGTGAGCTGGGAGGATGCGAACCAATTTTGCGAATGGCTTACCCGTAAGGAACGCAATGAAGGCACGTTACCCTCGCAGAAAACCTATCGCCTTCCGACTGATCTCGAATGGAGCCAAGCAGTCGGTCTCATAAACGAGAGCGGCAACACGCCCGAGGCTCGCAGCGAAAAAATCGCCGGCGTTTACCCGTGGGGAACCCATCACCCGCCACCGGTAAACGATGACAACTACGCAGGTGCCGAGGCACGCTCGGGAGCCCCACCGGAATGGAGTGTAATCATCAACCGTGAAGATCGTTTTGCGCGCACAGCACCCGTTTCGGACCTCCCTCCAAATGAGGCGGGCATTCGCGGCCTCGGCGGCAATGTGTGGGAATGGTGCGCGGATTTATACAACAACACAGCCAAATGGCGCGTCCTGCGCGGCGGCTCATGGGCGACATCGCGCCCGGAGGAAATGCTCTCTTCCCATCGACGCGGCTATGATCCTAGTTTTCGACATGACGACATCGGGTTCCGCTGCGTCATCGCCACGGACAACAAGGGCGTTCCGCCATGAACCTGCTAAAATTCAACCTATTCTTCCTTCCGCTGCTTGCACTATGCCTCGGAGCGATTGGTTACGCCGCAAATCTTGTCCTGCAAGCCAATGCGCGTGATCAGGTGACCCAAAACGCGCGGATCATGATGGAGACCGCGTTGTCGAGCCGCGCCTACACTACCAAACAGGTTGCTCCTCTTCTTCAGCACAAGAATTTCAAACTGGAATCCGCAATCGCGGAGTTCAGGAAAACGATGGACGAATTGCCAAAGGCGGTCGATCCGGCTGAAGCGGATGGCATGCGAGCCAGTGCGCGCAAAGGTTTCCTCCTCGGCCAACAGCGCGTCCTCGAGATCCAGCAAAAGCTGATCGATTCCGTAAAGGACAAACCCGAGGAATTGCTCGACTCCGAGTTTCATCCTCAGTCGGTGCCTGCCTTCGCAGCGACAGAGATCTTCAACTACCTGCGCGAAAAATTTCCTGATTACTTCTACAAGGAAGCCACGCTTAACCCCACCAACCCGCGCAATCGTTCCACCGACTGGGAAACCGACGTGGTCAACCAATTCCGGGGCGGCGCCGGACAACAGGCCGAGTTCATTGGCACCCGCGACACGCCCAACGGCAAGTCACTCTTCCTCGCCCGTCCGATCAAGATTGGCAACGTAAGCTGCCTCCAATGCCATAGCACTCCGGACAAAGCACCTCCGGAGATGGTCAAACTGTACGGAACGGCAAACGGTTTCGGCTGGAAAATGGACGAAATCATCGGCGCGCAAATCGTTTCGGTGCCCATGTCATTGCCTGTGAAAATGGCCGAGACGCGCTTCCGCGGATTGCTTCAATGGCTCGCAGGAGCGTTCGTTGCCATCGCCGCATGTGCAAACGGATGCATGGCACTTGCCAGCACAGGCAGACGCACCCCGTAGCAGCACCAGCTTTGGTTCAACTTGTTCGTCTCGACAGGACACGCCAGCCGCGTAGCTTTTTCCACCCCTATGAATTCCAAAAATATTCTGCTGATAACCGGCGACTTCGTCGAAGATTACGAGAACATGGTCCCTTTCCAGGCGTTGCTGATGGTCGGGCACAAGGTTTCAGCCGTCTGTCCGGGCAAATCCGCCGGAGATAAAGTGCGGACGGCAATTCACGATTTCGAAGGCGACCAAACCTATTCGGAAAAGCCGGGACACAACTTTACGCTCAACGCGACATTCGCAGACGTGCGTCCGGCGGACTTCGATGCACTGGTAATTCCCGGTGGCCGGGCGCCGGAATATTTGAGGCTCAATGCCGACGTTGTCAGCTATGTGCGGCATTTCTTCGATGCGGGGAAACCCGTTGCTGCGATTTGCCACGGCCTGCAGATTTTGGCAGCCGCTGGCGTTTTGAAGGGGCGCAAATGCTCGGCCTATTACGCCTGCGGACCGGAAGTCGAGCTGGCTGGCGCAGAATTTCAGAACATCGCCGTGGATGCAGCTTATGTGGATGGGAACCTGGTCACGGCTCCCGCATGGCCCGCGCATCCGGCGTGGCTGGCGAAATTTTTGGAAGTGCTGGGAACGAAAATCGAATAAAGAACTTCCGCATCAACACCCGATCACCTCGGTCACCAGCTTACGCTTCCCGCCGCGCGAGCATGCGCTCCACGTATTTGGCGAGGATGTCGAACTCCAGATTGACGATCTGGCCTTTTTCCAGGTCGCGGATGTTTGTGTTTTCGTAAGTAAAAGGGATGATCCAGCACACCAGGCTCGAATCATAAGCTTCCGCAACGGTGAGGCTTATGCCGTTGATGCAGATGGAGCCCTTGTAGACGATGTATTGGCCGAAATCGGAAGGGAAAAGGACTTCCAGTTTATGGTCACCTCCATGGGCCCCGAGGGAGCCAACAGTGCCGACACAATCGACATGGCCCTGCACCATGTGACCATCAAACCGGTTCCCGGCGCGCATGGCGCGTTCGATGTTGACCTTTGAACCCGGTTTCAGTCCATGAAGGTTCGTGCGATTCAGCGTTTCTTCCAGGAGCTCGAATCCGATTTTGTCGTCGGTTTGGGTCGTTACGGTAAGACACGCGCCGTTGATGGCGACGCTGTCTCCGCGGCGAACTTTGCGGCCCAATGAGCTACTGACGAGCAACTGGTAGGTTGTAGCGGTGCGGCGCAGCCAGTTTACTGAGCCAGTTTCCTCGACGATTCCGGTAAACATTTCGGCAAAATGGACGGCAAACGCCACCGGCGCGAGTCCTATTTTAAGCAGCCTTCCCGCGATACAAAACAATGGAAAACTGCTTGCTTTCAAGCGCCTTCGCCCTAGTTTGGCGCTAGTCAGACAAGCGCAAGTGCAGTTGGTGAACCGTCAGTTGATCCAGTCAGTGACGATTTGAAACCCGATGAGCGGGAACAAAAGAAGCAGACCGTTTGAAGCTGATCGATCAACAAGACAATGGGTAACAAACTATTCGTAGGTAATCTCTCGTTCAACACGACAGAGATGGACCTGCAGGACCTGTTCTCGCAAGCCGGCGCCATCAAAGAAGTCGCGCTCATGCAGGACAAATTCACCGGTAAATCACGCGGCTTTGCTTTCGTAACGTACGCGACAGACGCAGAAGCGGCGGACGCGACCACCAAATTCAACGGGTTCGAGCTCGACGGCCGTTCGTTGACCGTCAATGAAGCGCGCCCCAAAGGTGACGCTCCCGGCGGCGGACGAAGCTTCGGCGGCGGACGTGGCGGTTACGAACAGCGCAGCGGCGGCGGCGGACGCAGTGGCGGCTTCGAGCAGCGCGGTGGCGGCGGACGCAGTGGCGGTGGCCGCAGCTTCGACCAACGTGGTGGCGGACGTGGCCGGTAATTCGGATTTCCGAATCAACTGACAAGTCCTTTTGAAAACGCGCAGCCCGACCGGGCTGCGCGTTTTTTTTGTGCTGTACTTCTTTATTTTTCTCTTCCTCTGGCGTCGAAGCGCGTCCTGCCAGAGCAAGAGAAAGAAGTAAGAGCAGGACACAAACCAAGACATGAAAATCCGCACTTGCCTGACTCCGGGCAGTCTGATTTGGTCCATAGATGAGCGACACCCCTGTCTCCAAACCATCTGATTCCCAGTTTCTTGATCGCAAAGACCCGGTTATTCGCGTCGGCGTCCCCGCGGGAGATTTCTACCTCGAACTTTTTCCGGATGCGGCTCCCAAGCACGTGGAACGCATCCTTCTACTTGCCAACGAAGGCTTTTACGACGGCATCCGGTTCCATCGCATCGTGCCAAATTTCGTCGCCCAAGTAGGCGATCCGAAAACGAAAAACGGCGTGGACGTCCCGGGCGCAGGTTCCGGCGGATCGAAATATCCGGATCTCCCGCTCGAAGTGAATCGCGCCTACAAAAACACACGCGGATCACTCGCTGCCGCTCGGACGAACAACCCGAATTCAGCCAACAGCCAGTTTTACATCGTCCTCAAAGACGCACCGCACCTCGACATGCAATACACCGTATTCGGTCACGTGCTGGCCGATGGCATGCAGATCGTCGATCAAATCAAACGCGGCGACGCGATGACGATGACCATTGTCAAAAAATAGCGGGGAACGGCAGAGCAAGAGCAAGACCAAGGAGTAAGAGACAGCGAAAATGAGCGGAGGAATTTCCAAAATCGTCATTCTCGACTTCGGATCCCAATACACCCAGGTCATAGCCCGCCGCGTGCGCGAGTGTCAGGTGTATTCTGAGATCTTGAAGTATGACACGCCAGCAGAAGATGTAGCCGCGACTGGCGCGAAAGGAATCATCCTCAGCGGCGGACCCGCAAGTGTTTACGCGGAAAATGCCCCCCAACCTGATCCAGCGATTTTCGCCATTGGAATACCCGTGCTTGGCATTTGCTACGGGATGCAGCTTTTGGCACACCATCTCGGCGGCAAAGTGGAATATTCCGGGCGACGCGAATTCGGACCGGGTCATTTATCGGTAAAAACCGACTGCCCGCTTTTCCGGAGTCTGCCGGCGACGCTCGACGTCTGGAACAGTCACGGCGATAAAGTAACGCAGCTTCCCGCCGGTTTTGAGCCGGTGGGCACGACCGAAAACTCGCCATTCGCGGTCGTCGAAGACGCAGATCGGAAGTTTTATGGCCTGCAGTTTCACCCTGAAGTGGCCCACACGCCGCGTGGACGGGAAATTCTGCAGAATTTCGTCTACACGATCTGCGGTTGCGACATGGATTGGACCATGGGCTCGTTCATCGACCAGGCTTGCGCAGAAATCCGGGCGAAAGTCGGTTCCGAAAGAGTCGTTCTTGGTCTCAGCGGCGGCGTCGATTCTTCAGTCGCCGCCGCCCTTTTGCACAAGGCGATCGGCGATCAATTGACCTGTATTTTCGTCAACAACGGTCTGTTGCGCGCCAAGGAAGCAGAAGCCGTTCAGCGGCTTTTCGGCGAGAATTTTCACATCAAACTCAAATACGTAGACGCCTCGCAAAGTTTCCTTTCGAAGCTTAGCGGAGTGACCGATCCCGAACAGAAACGCAAAATCATCGGCAACGAATTTGTTCGCGTATTTGAGCAGGCAGCCGGGGAATTGAAAGCGGACCATCCGCCTGGTGACGAATCGCACTACAAATTTTTAGCCCAGGGAACACTGTATCCCGACGTCATCGAAAGCGTCTCCATCTCCGGAAATCCAGCGGCCCTCATCAAGAGTCACCACAACGTCGGCGGCTTGCCCGAAGACATGGATTTTGAGCTCGTCGAACCGTTGCGTCAGCTTTTCAAAGACGAAGTCCGGCAGGTGGGCGTCCAGATCGGATTACCGAAGGAAGTCGTTTTCCGCCAGCCATTTCCGGGGCCCGGGCTCGCTGTTCGCATCCTCGGCGAGATCACGGAAGAGCGTTTGCGAATTTTGCGGGATGCGGATGAAATAGTGGTCAACGAAATGAAATCTTCGGAGTGGTATTACCGCGTCTGGCAATCGTTCGCGGTGCTGCTGCCTGTGCGCTCCGTGGGTGTAATGGGCGACGAACGGACCTACGACAATACGATTGCCCTGCGCATCGTCGAAAGTCAGGACGGCATGACCGCCGACTGGGTGCGATTGCCGTATGATTTGCTTGCGCGGATTTCTGCCCGAATCATCAACGAGGTCAAGGGCGTCAATCGTGTTTGCTACGACATCTCGAGCAAACCGCCGGCGACGATCGAATGGGAGTAATCCCGGCAAATAGCTGGGACGGGCGTGACGATGGAAACAACACAGGCGACTCCTTCCAGGGCGCTTCCGCATCTGGAGCTAACTAAAGCCTGGAGTTGGTGGAGAAGATTGCTGTTTCTGACAGCGCTGGCTGCGCCGCCACTCGTCATCGCCAGCAACCTCGCATGGTGGGCATGCGTATACGCCGTCTGCACGAACACACTCCTTCTCATCGGATGGCTCGTTCCCACTTCAAACTGGCTGGGCCCCGTCCTCAATCGGTTGCCGCCGGGCGAAAATGAGATCTGGCTTACCATTGATGACGGACCGTCCGCCGACACGATTCCACTGGCGCAAATGCTTCACGTCAAAGGTATTACGGCCACGTTTTTCTTTCGAGGCAACCAGATCGCGAAGTTTCCAGGTGTGCCCCGGCAAATTTCCAACCTCGGCCATTCCGTCGCCAATCACACAATGACGCATCCTTTGCCGTGGTTCTGGATGCTTCCCCCCGGGCACGTAGCCAGGGAAATAGACGGCTGCGAAAAAAGAATCCGAGATGAGGGCGTCATTCCCCTGCCCTATTTTCGGTGTCCGGCAGGAGTCAAAAACCCGTTCTTACATCGTCTCCTGAGTGGCCGCGAAATGACGCTTGCAGGTTGGACCGTCCGCGCCTACGACGGCATCGTCTGCAACATCGAACGCTCGACCGCGCACATTCTTCGCCACCTTGTCCCCGGTGCGATTCTGCTCGTGCACGAAGGCAAAAACGACCGCGCTGGAAATCCAGCGAGTCTTCGATTCATCGAAACCCTCGTCGACGAAATCGAACAACGCGGATTTCGCTTTTATCAAATCCCGCAGCAAAGCCTTCCCAAAAGCAACCGAGGATAACGAGGTCGTCGGGTAACGGACGGACGACGGTGCGCTGAGTTTTGGGACCTGCTGGTATCGCCGTCGCGATTGTGCCCATGGCAGCTCGCACTTCCCCTTGATCCGCCCCCACCCCGTCATACGGTTGTTTCATGAAAGCGCCGATTCCACGCGAATCGTGCCGCGAGCAAATGCCGTCCGCTCGGGTGGTCCCTTTCGCCCGACCTGCAAAACCGCGCCAGTCCCAGCGTCACCACCGCGCGTGTGCGTCCCTCTTTTCTGAATCCACCCCCCACGCAATTAAATTGCCATGAATTACAAGATTCCAAAGCCAGCTCCTCCCAATCCCTCGGCACGCGCCGCGTGGTCACTCGCACTCTCCATGTTAGCCTGCGCTCTTTTCGTCATCCCATTCACCGCGCATTCCCAAGTCGCTGAGGCCAGCGTCAACGGCATGCAAAAGACTATCGTGATCAAAGCCGACGCGAAGAAGGTGAAAAAGACAACCGGCGTCTGCACCGCGGCCGCCAGGGTGTCCAATCCCAAGACCGAAGATTTTCGGGTCAGCAGAAAACCGGCGGGAAATAACAACGGCAATGACAAAGCCAACGCTGGCGAGCAAGCAAGGCTAACCGAGATCCTAAATTCCCTAGCAGGCGGCATCGCGGGTCCTGAACAACTCGCCTCCGACATCAAGGAAAAGACCCAGCCCAGCAAAAAGGACCCCAACGCCTTCAAGGAGGTTGATAAGAGCGAAGAAGCCCCGCTGATCGCCGAAACCGATCAATTGGCAAATGCCCAAGCCCTCGAGGAAGCCAAGGCACTTGCAACGACAAAGAAGCAGGCAGGTGGTCCAGACCCTCTCACCGGCGCCACCTTCACCCTCGACTCCGAAGTACAAACCCGTGTGGAAAAAAAGACTGCTTTGAAGCCTCAGGCCGTGGCGCTCGGTGTCGTTCGCGATCCGGTCGCCATTGACTGGCAAAAAAGCGCCGATCGAAATGTCACCATCGATCTCTCGGAAGTTTCTCTTAAGGCCTCGAGCGAGGGAAGCACCGCGAGCGCCATGGCGCTCTATGGGAGCGACATGCTCTTCATCGATGGAAAGCTAAACATCCATCTCGCGGAAGCCGAGGCGACGCCCCTGTATGATCTTTTGATATCCTATGCCTCGGACAATGGCAGCCAGCCCGTCCTCGATGTGCTCCTGGAATCGATCGATGACCAGATCTCGGACAGTTTGGGAAATGTCGGCCGCGATGACGTCATTGATGGGATCCTGAGTCAGTTGCAGGTCCTGACCGATGGCTCGATCGGATTTCCTTTGCCATACACCATCACCGTCGAAGTCCCCGACGATCCATCCAAGGACGTTCTCTTTCTGCGGAACTTCGCGGCAGCATCCGTAACGCTGGAGGCCTTCACAACTCCGACTCCGACACCCACTCCCACGCCAACGCCGACGGCTACTCCCTGAAGGGTTGCCGAATCGCTTGCCCCATTCCTGCGCTTCCTCTCTAACCGATTGGAATTAACCACCAAGGGCACCAAGAACACTAAGCTAAGGAAGCATTGATTTAATCAGCGTTTCCCTAAGGAAAACTTACGTTACAATCGAGACATGAGAACACGTCTTCAAAGTAAGGCGCTCACTAATTCAGATCGATATTGTACCGTAATTTCTTCTCTACTATTTGTGTTCTGGAATCATCCACGGCAGATGGCCTTGTAGGTCCAACGGGTGGGCGCGGCGGAATGACGCCAGGGCTTGCGCAAGGGGAAAACAGATGATCTGCGACGCCTACCACACACATGGCGATGACTGCCACGCACGTGGCGATGATTCCCACGCACGTGGCGACGACTGCCACACACGTGGTGACCGATTGCTACGCACGTGGCGATGGCTCCCACGCACATGGTGACGATTGCTACGCACGCGGCGATGGCTCCCACGCACATGGTGACGATTGCCGCGTACGTGGCAACGATTGCAACCTACCCGGCGGAGGTTGTAACGCACGTGGCGATGGCTCCCACGCACGTGGCAACGATTGCAACGTGCCCGGCGGAGGTTGCAACGCACGTATCGATGATTGCAACGTGCCGCTCCGCAGCCCTTTCGCCTTGACTCCTTGCGCATTCGCTCAATACGCTCACGCTATGTTCCCCAGCTACACCGCCGCTGTGCGACAAAAGTTCTACCGCAGAACCGCGGTCGAATGTATGTTAGGCGTTCGCCCGCATCTCGTGTGACAATACACTTTCAACTCTCCCGTGATGACGTGCGCCAACTCAACCGCGAACATGAGTTTTACGTCTCTCGCCGTTTCTCCGATCCAACGCCGTCGAAAGTGTATTGGTATCTGTTCATGCCCACAACCATCGTCACGGTTGCTATCGTTAGTGGCAGTTTCCTCACCGCCATACTCGCTTATGGACTCATTTGGGGCGCCAGCACCATCGGCAACCGTTGGCACCGCGCCCGATTCGCAAAGAACTATTATTCCGACGACAACCTCGACGCGAGTCTTCTCCCGTTCCAGCTCGACCTACTTCCTGACCGGCTGGTTCTCAGCAACGCCAACCTTGTCCATCACCACTTCTGGCACAGTTTTCGTTTTCTCCGCGAGACACCGGGTTACTTCCATCTCTTCTTCTCGCCAGTCTCCAGCATGGGCGTTCCGAAGTCTGCTTTTCATTCGGAGGCCGACCTCGAAGCATTCCGCAGCACGATCAAATCCCATGAACCTAGAAATGCCTAACCTTGAAGGATTTCTAAGAAATCTGCGTCCATCTCGAAATCTGCGGATTAAATCAGTGCTTTCCTAACCGGAATTCAATCCTTCTTGAATGCGCCCGGGTTTCGCCGCCAACTGAAAAAGTTCCTTTTCCCCGCGATCGCGGCCATTTCCCTCCATACGCCAAGCCGGGGACTTTTCCGCACACAAACCACCTCCCAGGCGGCACGCAGATGCGAAATCCCTTCCCCGGAAGGCCGTTTCAGGCCTCCACGCCCGGTGCAGAACGAGGACCGTTGGCTGCACGCCTTACACGCGCCAGACAGAAGGCGTCCTGCGTTCGCGACATTTCTGGGGGGCGACGAGCTCGCCGATTCTTCGCCGCCTCCGCGTATGGACTCTTCGAGCAATCGATCGGAAGCGGCTAACAATAAAAGGCGTATTGGAATCGCGGTGAGGGAGATCGACGAGAAAGACTGGTCCGGTGATAAAGGATTGCCCCAGGAGGTTGCGGGGTTGGCGGAATGACGAAAAGGGAAGACGGGCAGATGAGCCTCGATGGGCTTAAGCTCGCCCTCGTCCAACTCAAGTTGTTTCAGAATCAACGCTCCACACGGTTTTTAAGTTCGTTGGTTCTGTCACTTGTCATTTCAGCCCGCAGGCTCATTTATCCAGGATCAGGTCGCCGACGAAAAGGGCTTCCTTGAGATGGACGCCGCTAAACCAGCCCATGAAGGATTTGCGCCCGGGACCGTCGTCTTCGTTGATAATCACAGCCAGGCCGAGGTTGGCGCCGGCCTTGGGCTGGAATGGCGCCAGGGAATGCCACGGGAATGCCACTTCATAGATTTTGCCGCCGCCGGTTCCGTGGTCGCTCACCGTGAGCTTGATCTCGGGGGAGAGTCCGATTTTCAAGGACGGGTCGGCGGTCATGTGCCGGAATATTTCCACACCCTTTTGTCCCAGCCCCATGGAGTAATCGTAGCGGCCCCGGCTTTCGACTTCCTGGCGGAAGGGATCAATGAGGAACTGGATGCCGTCCTGGTTCCACATGGAGTAACCGGATCCGGGATTGCAATACACGTCGTCAACCACCTCCATGCGGATGTAGAGATAGCGGTCATCCCACATCATGCGCGCCTGGCCGGAAAGGTCGGCCGGACCCACCCATCTTTTGGCATCTTTTTCGGGGTAAAACATTTGCCGGGCCTCGCTGATGTCGAGCACGGGCGCCTGGCTCCAGGCGTTCTCATCGAGACGGCCCTCGGCGATGGGCTGGCCGTTGAAACGCACCACGCGGGCAAAGCCGCCGGCCAGGCGTTCGCGGGTGACCTCGTTGCCGGTGGAGTCGCTGGCGGTGGCGCGCACTTTGTAAATGGAGAGCCGGTCCACGCCTTTGAGCGCCAGCTTGATTCGGCGCGTTTCCTTGGGATTCAAGGTGACAGAGTTCCTGGCCACACTGTCGAAGTAGGCCCGGGCCGGTCGCGCCTCCGCGAGGTTGTAAGAACCGTTTTCCATGGCGAGTTCGCTAACCAACTCGGCTTTCCAACCCAATTTTTGGGGCGCGCTGGAGTCATTGGTAAGCACCAGCGTCAGCTCAGCCTGGCCTGGTGTTTGGGCGGGCTCCGGCAACAGATCGACGCTCACCCGGCTTTTCACCGGAAGCTTGAAGACCAGTTCGGTATCGCCCTGGGCGGTGAAGGTTCCGTCCGAGAGTTTGAAATAGGCCACGCGCGCGGTGGTATCCGCCGGGGCTTCGATCTGCCAGGAGAGCTGTTTCGAGCCATCGGTCAGGCTGGCGGTCTCAGGACCGGTGATTTTCCAGGAAGGCGGCCCGCTGAGGGTCAGGGTCTGGGACGCATCCCTGGCGGTGAGGAAGGTCACCTTTTTGCTTTCGCCCTGGGTGAGGGCACCGGGCAGGGATTCGACCTGCAAAGCGGATGGGTTTAGCGACGCGGGGAAGGAGGAAGGGCCGCCCCGGAAGGTAATGAAGACCGGGTTTTCGCTGATGCGCAGGTTTAGGCCCTTGCCGCCGGCGTCGAGGCGGCTGGAATTGCCGTCCATCTGGGTGACGGCGGTCTCGTGCACGCCAGGCAGCGGCAGGAAGACATCCGAGCTGCGCTGCATATTCCAGGCGATGACCACGGCATTGTCCTGTTTATCCCGGAAAAGGAACGCTTCCAGACCGTCGGGATAGGCCGCGGTGCTGACGAATTTCTTCACCGAGAGGATGTTGATAAGGTGATAGAAGGCCACGGCGTCCAGGCGCGGGAGGTGCATGTTGTAGCGCGAGGCGAAGAGATCCATCGAATCGGTATACGTTCCCGTGCGTTCGCCTTTGGGATCGGGCATGCCGCCGACAGCGAACCAAGTGAGGAAACCGCCGCCATCGGCAAAGAAGCAAATCGACTTGCGAATGATATCGGCGGCGATGACGTCGCGCGGGAGGCCCTGGCTTTTCGAGCCGATCTCGGTGGACCAGATTGGTTTTTCGCCGCCGTATTTTTTGAAGAGCTCGTGATAGTGGCGCATGGCCGAGCGCAGTTCGCCAAGATCGGAGTAGCCGTGGATGTTGTAGGCATCCTGCCAGTTTTGAAAACCGGCCTTGAAGAAGGTTTCACTGGCCCCGATGGCCGAGCCGATGGCTACGATTTTCGGATCGGTCTTTTTGATGGCCTCATAGACGATGCGATAGGTCTCGACGTCGCGCTTGACCATGTCGGGGTTCCACGAGGGCGGTTCGTTGCCGATTTGGAAGCCCCACAGGCCGTCCTTGCCATATTTTTCGATGCTCTGACGAATGCCTTCCCGCAGGGCTTCCTCCGAATAATCGTCGCCGTCTTTATGCTCGATGTTCATCACCGGGTAGAGGACGCCATAGGGCGCAAGGCCAAAGCGTTTGGGCCAGCCCAGGCGGCTGTCATAGCCACCCCCCTTGTAGTTGGGCTCATAGGGCGCTTTGCTCGGCCAGCTCCAGAAAACCAGGCAGCGCCGCAGGCCCAGCCGTGCGGCCAGCGGGAAATATTCGTAGACCCTGGCGTCCCAGGTGTGCGCGCCAAAGGGGCTCTCGAGCGGGTCGAAACCGAGGGTCACCGGCTCCGGCAGGATGGCAAAGGAAGCCGTGTCGCGCGCCGGCGATTCCGCCCCGAGCCGCAGGGTGGTCTGGATTTCATAGTAAGGCCCCGTTTTCAAAGGGAGGTTGCGCAGATCAAGCCGGCCGCGGTAGCGGTTCCAGCCGCTCTCAGCCGTCCCGTCGGGAGTCAGCGCCACGGTCTCGGGGGGCGCCAGGCGCACCCGGCCAAAATCAGTGAGTTCCCAGGCCGCGTTCAACTGCGAGCCCGAGAGTTTTTCCGGGGTTTCCACCACCAGCTCCATGAGCACGTCGTCGCCCGGATAAAAGAGATGGCCCACGCGATTGCTTTTGAAAATCACGCGCCGATCGCCGCCTTCCATCGGCACTGCTTTGCCCGCAAACTGCAAAGCGAGATCATCCAGCCGGAACCAGCCGTGGGTCTTGTTGTAATCGACAAACACCGCGGCCGTCACCGCGTCGCGCGGCACATCGAAACGCTCCTGGAATTTCGTCCAGCCGCTCTTGGCGCTGGCGGAAAGCAGACGTTTCTGTTTCATCTCTTTGCCCGCTTTGTCATACATCCTCACCGTGATCGAGACGTTGAAGGAGAGGTCCGGGCTGTAAAGATCGTGTTCAATGGCCCCGGAAAGGGTCCACACGCCCGCCGGAATCGGAAAGGACTCGGACGCCACGATGGTAAGCGGGAGATGCACCGGGTCGCGCTCAATCCTCAGCGCTTTTTTGCCCTGCACCGGATTGCTTTCATCCGCGCTTGCCTGGCCCACGATTTTCCAATGCGCCAGCCCTTCCTCGAATCCGGCATTGCCAATCTGGGCAGTGGGGGTGAGCTGGGCCGGCAAAGTGCGAATGAAGAAAAGCAAAGCCGCGAGGAGACATGCGTGGCGACGGTTCATGGATCTGGGAGGGTGGAACAGTAAAAGGACTCCGGCAGAAAGGGTCCAATGCTTGGAAAAAAGGGAGTAGTGCAGGCTTGCGGCGGGCTGCGCAACCCAAAAATTTGCCCTGGAGGATTAAACCGGGAGACTGGGTTCGGCAGTAATTCCGCACCGGCTTCCACCGATTCCCATTTGTCTGAAATCCCGCCACCCCCGGACACGCCCGGCATGAACAAATGGGCGGATTCAGGAGACGCCAGGATTATTGCCCGCCCGGCGCCCTGAACAAAAAACATGCCCAAATGCCAGTATCTTCCTCAGGAAAACAAAGAGTCTACGGCGAGGGTCCAGCCGGGTAGTGCTGGCTCGGCCTCGGCGATCTGGCCACGACAATAAACCTTTGCCCGAAGGGGATCGCTCGCCCGATAGACGGAAACGACCTCGTCGGATTGCAAGTCCACGTCCCAGACCACCAGGGTGCCCGCGGCAAAATAATCTGCCCTTTTCTCCGCCATGGCCCGTTCAGCTGCGGGACCGTAGTCGTTCTCGCTCCGTACTTCGGCGGCAAAAACCGGCGCGCCCTCGATAAACTTCATACCAGAATCCGGACCGATAAAAAATGCAGCGTCCGGCGAAAAGGAATCGCGGTGAGGGAGATCGACGAGGAAACCGACACCATCAGCAACCGCCCTGCCACGCTTGAATTGTTCCTCGAAGGCGAGAAGGCTGACCACGATACGGGTCGCCGCACGAGAAGGCCTGAATCCAGTCATAGGCAACAAAACAATTTCCCCGCCGATGATTTCCGCCTTGCCCTCGACGGAGCCTAGTTCGGCAATGAGTTGATCTCGAGTTTTCTCCGTGGCAACCGGCATGCCTGCATCGTAACGCAATCACCGTATTCCGTCACCGCCAAAACAGTCCAAAACCGCTACGTCGAACTCCCGTTTCCACCGGCGGATGACGATGATTGATAGCGATCCATCAAACGAAAAAACCGGATCGCGTCGCGCAGAGGATGAATCTTGCTTTTTTCGTCGCCGTAAATCGTTTTTACGGTCACGGAATCGATTTTCAAACCGTGACGCGCAATGAGCAGGAGCACTTCGGTCTCGTAGTCGAACTTATTCGTCTCGCAGAGAAGATGCGGCAGTGTATCGCGGCGGTACAGTCGAAAACCGCATTGAGTGTCCGGAACGATCTGCTGGCACGCCCGGCTCACACGCCCGGACATGTATTGATTCGTCCAGCGGCGAACGAGCGGCATCGTATCGATGTTACCCATCCGATTTCCGCAAAAGACTGCTGCTGAAGGATTCGAGCTAATGGCGGCAAAGAAATTCGGAATATCATCCGGATCGTGCTGACCGTCGCCATCCAGCACCAGGAAATAATCCGCCGGTCTGGATTCCAGCACGCGCAAGCCCGTCTTAAGCGCAGCGCCTTTGCCCTCGTTCCGCACATGCCTGATGACTTCGGCTCCCGCCTCACGCGCCTTGCTGGCCGTGCTGTCGGGCGAACCGTCGTCGATCACGATGACCTCACCCAAATATTTAAGGACACCGGCAACAACGGCTGCGATATAACGTTCCTCGCAATATGCAGGAATCACGGCCGCAACAGTCGGGGTCGGATTTCCGGAGGCCACTTCCAACTGCGCTCTATCCCCTATTTGCGTTCCAAAGGATGGAAATCAGCGGCGTGGTAGGAACTGCGAACCAGCGGGCCGGAAGCCACGTGGTCAAAACCTTTCCTACGCGCAATGTCGCCGTACAGTTCGAACGTCTCCGGTCGGATGTATTCGACTACAGGCAAGTGATTCGGCGATGGTCTTAAATACTGGCCAAGGGTCAAAACCTGCACACCCGCCTCGCGGAGGTCGTCCATCGCCTGAAAAAGCTCCGTTTCCGTCTCGCCGAGGCCCAGCATGATGCCGCTCTTGGTCACAACGGACGGCGAAATCTCCTTCGCACGACGCAAGAAATCGAGTGACAACCGGTATTTCGCCCGGGACCGAACCAGCGGCGTCAAACGTTCGACCGTTTCAAGGTTGTGATTGAAAATATGCGGGGCTGCACTGAGCACAGCCCGGAGCGATTCGTCCTTGCCGTTAAAATCCGGAGTCAAAACTTCAATAATCATCTCCGCGTCCACACTGCGCACGGCCTCAATCGTCCGCGCGAAATGCTCGGCACCACCATCAGCCAGGTCATCACGCGCAACGGCCGTGATGACGACATGTTTAAGCCCCATCCGTGCAACGGCTTGCGCCACCCGTTGCGGCTCGTCGACTTCCAACGGAAAAGGCTTCGCGGTGCTCACCGCGCAGAACCCGCAGGCACGCGTGCACCGTTCACCGGCGATCATAAATGTCGCCGTCCCCTGACTCCAGCATTCCCATCGGTTCGGGCATTGAGCCTCTTCGCAAACGGTGACAAGCCGAAGGTCCGAGATCAGGGCTTTAGTTGAGAAAAACTTCGGGTTCGAAGGGAGACGAACCTTGATCCATTCCGGCTTACGTTCCTTGTGAAGGGAAGGGTCAATCTTGGGTGTAGCCATGTGAAGGGCAAATAATAGGAGGCGCCTCCGTCAAAAGCAACCTTCCCAAAAGTTTTCAATTTTCAGTTTTCAGGTTCCAGGTTTCAGGATTCAGTGATCGCGCCACTGCCAATCCGCATACCGAAATCCCCAATCCGCACTCGAAATGCTTACCTCTCTCCGAATTCGGAATCTGGCGCTCGTCGAGCATTTAGAATGGCATCCCGCCGCGGGCTACACGGCAATCACTGGCGAGACGGGCGCTGGTAAATCGATCATTCTTGGCGCGTTAAAGCTGTTGCTTGGCGATCGCGCGGACAAGACGTTGATGCGTTCCGGTGCAGACACCTGCACGGTAGAGGCGGTATTTTCACTTCGAAATGGCGACACGGCGGCTTTGAACCGCGATCTGGAGGAACAGGGCATTGATGCCTGCGAAGATGGACAGCTATTGCTCAAACGCTCGTTCACGGCCGCTGGAACGAACCGGCAATTCATCAATGGCAGCGCGGCGACCCTCGCGACACTCAAACGACTGGGCGACGATCTCGTCGACCTCCATGGTCCGCACGACCACCAATCGCTGTTTTCAACGGCACGCCAGCTTTCGATTCTGGATCGATTCGCAGCCGTCGATCCGTCCAAATATGAGGCGCTTTTCCACAAAGCTTCTGATTTGCGCGGGGAGCGAGATGAACTGGCCACCAGCGAACGGGCAGTCGCGCAGGAAATCGACCTTCTCCAGTTCCAAAAGCGCGAGATCGATGACGCTGCCCTCGACGCCGCTGAAGCGGCAGCCGATGAACAGCGCTACACCGCGTTTGCCAATTCGAAACGCATCCTTGAAACCGGCGCCGCCATTCTGGATGCCCTTGCCGAAGCAGAAGGTTCCATTCTCGCTCGCCATACGGATCTTCACCGGCATCTGCGCGACCTGGAAAGGCTCGATTCGAGTATCGTCGATCTCTCGAGCCGCCATTCCACCCTGGTCGAAGAACTCGAAGACATCGCACAAACGCTTCAAAAACGCCTCGATTCCCTCGACCTCGATCCGGAGCAGATTCAAGCGCTCGAAGACCGCGTCAATCTTCTCCAGACACTTCGGCGTAAATACGGGCCAACCATCGAGGATGTCATCGCATTCGGCCAAACCGTCACAGCGCGCCTCGAAAAAATCACCGGGCGCGACGCCGAATTGGCGCGTCTCGATGCCGAATTGGCTGCCACAACCTCGGAAATGCTCGAAGCGGGGGCGATCATTTCTGCGGTGCGCAAAAAAGCCGCTGGTCCTCTTGGGAAAAAAGTGACCAGCCAGCTGCGCGACCTTGGTTTCAAACAGTCCAGTTTCGAAATCGTCATTACGCCGTCCGCCGAACCGCGATCAACGGGATTGGAAACCGTGGAATTCCTCTTTGCGCCCAACCCAGGCGAGCCGGCGAAACCATTGCGCACGATTGCCTCCAGCGGAGAAATCAGCCGCGTCATGCTTGCCGTCAAATCGGCGCTCGCGGGGCAGGATGCCGTTCCTCTTCTCGTTTTCGACGAAGTCGATGCCAACGTCGGAGGCGAAATTGCTCACGCCGTCGGCGAGAAAATGCGTTCACTGGGCGAAAAGCACCAGGTTCTGACAATTACGCACCTGCCACAGGTCGCCGCCCGGGCTGCAAGTCATTTCGTCGTCTCCAAACATGTCGAATCCGGCCGCACCCTGTCGCGCCTCACGGAAGTCACGCAAAGCGAACGCATTGCTGAAATTGCCCGTATGCTCGGAGGCCAATCCGACAGCGCCCGCCAACACGCCGAGGCATTGCTAGAAGGGCGACGATAAAGTTAAGCGATTCCGCCAGCCCTGAAGACCGGTTTGCGGACACTTCCGGTGTCGTCCATATCATTTCCTCATGCATCGGACCGACTCCAGCGCATGGCGCCATTCCCACGACTACGCCGCGGACACAACGACTGCGGAGCATCGAACGCGTATCGTGATCAGCATTACCGCCGCAATGATGGTCGTCGAAATTGTCGCCGGCATCGCGTTCAATTCCATGGCGTTGCTCGCCGATGGCTGGCATATGAGCACGCACGTCGCCGCGTTTCTCATCACAGCATTGGCCTACTATTTCAGCCGCCGCCACGCGACGGATCCCCGGTTCAGCTTCGGCACGGGCAAAATGGGCGTTCTCGGCGGCTTCGCGAGTGCCGTGATTCTCGCCATCATCGCACTCCTCATGGCGGGTGAGTCCGCGCATCGGGTTTTCGATCCGAGACCCATCCAATTCAACGAAGCAATCGTCATCGCCTGCATCGGCCTGCTGGTCAATTTAACCTGCGCCCTGCTTCTCAAGGATCACCATCACCACCACGGACACGGTCATGGCCACAGCCATGACGATCACCACCATCATCACGATCTCAACAGGCATGCCGCTTACCTTCATGTGCTTGCCGACGCACTGACGTCAGTGACAGCTATCGTGGCGTTGCTCGCCGGTAAATTCTTCGGATGGTCCTGGCTCGACCCAGTCATCGGCATCGCTGGCAGCATCGTCGTGGCTGTTTGGGCCTACGGCCTTATCCGAAACACCAGCGGCATCCTGCTGGATCGCACTCCGGAGACCTCCGACTTGCCCGATGAGATCCGTCGCGCCGTTGAGAACGACGGGGATTCCATCATTACCGATCTGCACATTTGGCAGGTAGGCGCGGGCCAGTTTGCCGCAATCGTTTCGATCGTTGCCCATCAACCCAAGTCGGTCGAGGCGTATCGCGAACTGTTCCACGAGCACGAGGAGCTGGTTCACGTAACCATTGAAGTGCAGCAATGCCAGGATCACGAAAAGGCGCACGAAAAGGCGTGAACGAACCCGGCGTCTCCTTCCATCACCTCAGGTCAAGGCGCTGATGGCTATTTAGGTCGTGCGACTCGAATTTCCCGTCGCCAGCTTCTCCCAGGCCGCCCGCTGCTCTTTCGTCAACTCCGTCGGAATCACCACTTCCAGCACGACGTAGAAATCGCCGCGCGTCCCGGTCGTCATTCCCGGAAGGCCTTTTCCCCGCAAACGCAGTTTCTGGCCAACCTGGCTGCCAGGACGGACTTTAAGCTTCACTCTTCCGTCGGGTGTCGGAACGGCAATTTCCGCTCCCAGCACCAATTGCCAGGGCTCGAGTTGCACCCGGTAAATCAAATCGTTCCCATCGATCTCGTAGTCTGGGTGTTTTGCGATCCGCACATTCAAATACAGATCGCCGGCCTCGCCTCCCTGCGCTCCAGCCTCGCCCCGTCCTGCCAGGCGGATACGTTTTCCTTCGCGAACGCCGGGGGGAATCTTGACCGTGTATGTCTCCACCTTCCCTTCGTGTCCGCGGCGGAAGGAAACGGTTCGCTTCGAGCCATGGAGGACTTCATCGATGGTCACCATCAAGTCCGCCTCGACGTCCTGACCGCGAACGGCACCAAAACCCATCCGGCTGCCGTCCGTAAAACCCCCACGGCTAAAGCGCGCGCCGCCTCCAAAAAATTGCTCGAAAAAATCGCTAAAACCGGTCCCGCCAAATTCGAAATCCGGTTCTGGCGGAAAGCCTGCCGCTGTGCGCCCGCGCCCTCTACGTGGCTGCGGCCCGGCACCTGCACCAGCGTATTCCTGCCAGCTCGGCCCGAGTTGATCGTATTTCTTACGTTTTTCAGGATCACCGAGAACCTCGTAAGCTTCGTTGATCTCTTTAAATTTCGCCTCCGCCGCCTTCTTGTCTTTTTCCTCAGCGACATCCGGATGGTGCTTCCGCGCGAGTTTGCGAAACGCTTTGCGAACTTCGTCCTGGGTCGCTGTTTTAGAGATGCCAAGAATTTCGTAGTAGTCCCTGTATTGAACGGCCATTGTCTGTGGAAATTAAGAGTTAAGAATTAAGAATTCAACTGCGCGCCTGGAAACGCCCTGGTTCCGTCCACATCGGTCCCTT
Organism: Chthoniobacterales bacterium; assembly: GCA_036524675.1. Taxonomy (GTDB): domain Bacteria; phylum Verrucomicrobiota; class Verrucomicrobiia; order Chthoniobacterales; family DASVRZ01; genus DATDAW01. The sequence goes on from DATDBU010000021.1 coordinate 31,110, forward strand.
AACCCGTAATTCTTAACTTTTAACTTCTCGCGTAGGCGGTATCTTGCGCGCCAATGGCATATTCCGCGTATTCGTATTCCCGATCGAGCCGCGCTGCCCGGCCCCAACCAACCGCTGGACCGGATTGGGCATTTCGCCGGTGGCTTTTCCCAATGCTTTTTCTCTCGCTGCTCATCCATGCGGGAATCGTTTTATTTTTTCAGTTCAAACGCCTCAACTCATTCGTCCCGATTCAGGAGGAGCGTCTTGTTCAACGGCCATTCCAGCTCAGCCGCGCGCAGATCGACCCGAAAGTTCTCCAGCAGAGTGAAGTTCCCGCTCCCGCAACGATCGCAACCAAGCCACTCGCCGACATTGCAAATGTCCAGCTTCCCGATCCCAAACAATCCTTCGAGGAGGCAATGAAAGAAATCCGTGCCACGCCAGCAACGGCAGACCTTTCCAAACCGCTTCAGAACGAAAAACCTAAAGTCGATCCTGCAAATATCAACGCGGCGTTCACCAAAATGGAAGAACGCAGCGCTCAGGCGCTCGACAACGAGATGGAAAAGCTCCGTAAAGAGCTGACCGCCGAGAAACCAGAATCCCTGAATCAACCAGCTCTCCGTGCCCAAGGGCTCACCGATTCCAGCACCGATAGCCGCTCTGACGCGAACACCAAAAAACTTGGCGACACAGCGGGCCCCGATTCGGCCGTTCCCGGTTTCAGCTCATTGGATCAACTCATCACTCAGACGGGCCCACTCAAGCCCGGCACGGCACCGATCTTGATGCCGACGGATTTGCTTTTCGACTACGACAGCTACAATCTGCGCCCCGGCGCCGTGACCAGCCTGCAGGCATTGGGCCGGCTCATTCAAAAAAATCCGGCGGCATCGTTCGTAATTGAAGGTCACACGGACTCGTTCGGATCGGATGACTACAACGTGACCCTGAGCCAGGAGCGCGCCGATGCGGTGAAGGTTTGGCTGGTTCAGAGTATGGGCATCAATGCCACGCGAATTCAGACCCGCGGTTTCGGAAAATCCCGCCTGCTCGTCCCGGGCAGCAAAAGCATCGAAGAACAACAGCTCAACCGGCGGGTGGAAATCGTCATAAAAACGAAGTAGGCCGGTCAGAGGAGAACCCGCAGGTCCCATCGACCTGCACGGAGGCTTTTGATCGTTACGGCAAAAAGAAAGCGGCGCGAACGCCGCTTTCTGTGTTTTTATTGCCGATCGCAGGTGGGATTAACTGACCGCAATTTTACGCGGCTTCAGCTTTTCCGCCTTGGGAAGCGTCAGGGTTAACACGCCGTCCTTCAGGCTCGCGCTGATTCGCGTGGTGTCGATGCTGGGAGCCAGCTCGAAAACACGGCGATAGTCGAGGTCGCGAATTTCCGTGTAAACCGGATCGCCATACTGTGGGCGAGCGGCTTTCCGTCCCGTAACCGTTAGACGATCCTCTTCAATGGCGATATCGAGGCCTGCGGCATCGACGCCTGGAAGGTCCAGGAAAACCGTCGTTGCCTCGCCGTTCCGGCGAATCGTCGCCAGCGGCGCCGTGTAAAGACGGCGGTCGGCTGTTTCCGGGGCCGATTCCGCGGTAGTAAAAGTGGATGTGCTCATAAATAATGTGAATTTTGGGTAAGTTCTTTAGCCTTGTGCGGGACCCACCATCGGGTCCCGCCATTTGGGTGGATTGGCTGGCTATTAGGAGGCGTTGACCGTGATCTGCCGCGGTTTTCCTTCTTCCGATTTCGGCAGAACGACCGTCAGCACACCGTCCTTATAGCTGGCCGTGACTTTGTCGGCATCGACGACGGCAGGAAGGTGGACCGAGCGCAGGAAGCGGCCGAAATGCCGCTCGCTGCGAAAGGTTTCGCCGTCGTATTTTTCGGCTTCCTGTTTGCGCTCGCCGCTGATGCTTAAAGCGCCTTCGTGAATGGAAATATCGATTTCATCCTTATTTAGGCCAGGCAACTCGACGGTGACCGTGACGTTGTCCTTGTCCTGATACACATCGAGAGGCGGGTTCCAGCCGCCAAACAAATTGGACGGGCCTTCGCCGAAATTTCCCTCGAACAATCGATTCATTTCCTGTTGGAGAGTGGCCAACCGGTCGAAGGGCGACCAGACGGACCGCTCAGGGTTACGATAGTGGATTAGGTTCATAGTTTTGGATGGTATTAAGAGGCTGCTGACTGCGAACAGACAGCTTGCGTCTTCCTTCCAAAGCTTACGCCGTGCCGCGAACGCAAATCCGCACAAGTAGCTTGTAATAAACAAGTTCCGCATACACTCCAGAATGAAAAATGCGACATTGTGACGCAGGACTTTGAGCGCAGAAATTCACAGTGTCATTTTGACGCATTCCAGCTTCTCCGGTGAAAGATGAGCGGGATGTTCGTAGCTGCCCTTACGGTTTCCGAGTAAGACGGACGCGACCGGGATCGTGTCAATGTGGGGGTAATGTTTCCACTGCCTACTTACGAAATGCCACCATTCCGTCCGCGTAGGATGAAAGCCATTGTCCAGCATCGCTTTTTGAAGAAGCTGCACACGACGCAGAATTTGATAGTCATCGCCCTTGTAGAAATAACCGGCTGACCCGTCCATCGCGTCGAAATCCGTGGGCATGGGAAGTTCCTTGCCCGTGGCGAGATCATAAAGGGTAACGTCAACCGCAACCCCGCGGTTGTGAAGCGGATGAAGGCCAGGATCGGCGACGTAACGCGTATCGGGAAGCGCGGCGAAAAGAGCTTTCTGGGCATAAATCGGGCGCCAGGCATCCCAGACTCGGAGTCCATAACCGTATTTGCGGAGGGCAAATTGGGCGTTCTGAAGCTCAATCGCCACCCCTCGGCGAAGCAGAGCTTGGAAATCGGGCGGATAAATAGGTTTACCCGTGACGTTGGCAGCCGTCTTATATTTGAGATCGATCTGAATCGAGGGCTCGATGCTCTGAATGGAAACCATGTCGAGCAAATTGGGCGTCGGCGCGATATCAGCGGCCTTCGCCGACTGAGATCGTGCAGGATGGCTCAGCAGAATGCCGAAAAACAGGGTGAGGATCGCGATTGTAAATGGCGGTTTCACCCGGCGGATTCAAGCCGCAACGAGGCATTTGGGCAAGCCGGAGACGTCAGGCGTTTTTCTCGGGAGAGCAGAACCACAGTTTGTTGCCTTCGCTGTCCAGAAAGCTGCCGACATAGAATTCGTCGAACAAGGCCACAGGATCAGAAATAACAACTCCGCGCCCGAGAAGCGCGCGCTCGGTTTCGCGGGCGTTTTCCGTAGCGATGGTAATGCGCGGGTTTGGCAGCTGCGTGGGAGGCGCATACCAATTCGCCTTCAACATCAGAATGGTTTCGCCGAGAAAATAGCCGACCTGTTCGTCGCCCTCGAAGGCGGGCGGAAGGCCGAGCGTCTCGCTGTAAAACCGGTTGGCGCGTTCCAGATCCAGGACGGAGAACGCGATGACTTTGACACGCAGAAAGCCAAAAGGGGAAGCGGACATGGGGAATCGAGGCCTCCGACAACCCTAGCACCTGAAAGGTCGAAGTCATGCCTTCAGATCGCGTTCGACGGCGCGGATTCGAACTCGTCTTCCGTGGATTCCTCAATTCGCACCAGATGTGGGTTAGCGCGACATATCTCGATGAAACTTTGCAGGGATTCAGGTCGGTCCAGGGCAATTCGAATGAACTGGATTGCGCCGGATCGCTTGCGAGCCGAGCCGAGAACGAAACGGGCGCTCAGGTCGGGAAATAGATCAAACTGATAATAGGCGGCCTCCTCGCTGGCAAAGATCAGTTTCAGAAAAAATTGGACAGATTGATCAGGTTGATTGGTATCTGCTAAAATGTCTTCCTTGAAATCGGTCGGTGCGATGTCCGCCGCAAAGCCGATCAGCATTCGGGTTTCACGCATTGCAATGTTTGAGGAGATACAGGCATGAGGGGATGGGTTGCACTCGTCATTCTCACGAAATCGCACCGCCAGCAATACGGTCGAACTGAATCGCGCCGCTGAACGTAAAAAAGGAAAATGCTGTCAGCTTGATTCCGGGGCTGGGCGCGGCAACAGTGGGCGGCGCGATCTTTAACCAATCCGCGATCCGCGTTCCGCAATCCGCAATCGAAATGGCCGATTTCCCGACAGGTAACGTCACGTTTCTTTTCACCGACATCGAAGGGAGCTCCCGTATGTGGGAGATGTACCCGGCGGTGATGGGCGGAGCATTGGCGAATCATGACCGTATCTTGAGGGAGTCCATCAAGCTGAATGAAGGATTGGTGTTTAAGACCGTCGGCGACGCGTTTTGTGTCGTGTTTAATGAAGCTCCTGCGGCCGTCGAGGCGGCTGCTGCAGCTCAAAAACGACTGGCAGAAACACCCTGGGAAACGCCCGATCCCATCAAGGTACGAATGGCGATTCATACCGGGGTCGCGGAATTACGGGAGAATGACTATTTCGGGCAAACGCTAAACCGCGTGGCGCGAATTCTGGCCGCTGGAAATGGCGGGCAAACGCTCCTTTCGAGGGTGACGGAGGGTTTGGTCAGCGGTTTGCTACCCGACGGGGTGAGGCTGCGGGATCTGGGCGAACGTCGATTGAAGGATCTCACCCGCCCCGAGCAGATCTTTGAAGTCATCATCGAAGGGCTGCCGGATGAATTTCCGCCTTTGCGATCGTTGGAACGGTTTCCGAACAATCTTCCAGTGCAACTTACTTCATTCGTGGGCCGGGAGGCAGAGCAACGGGAGGTTCGCCGGCTGCTCGAGACGACCCATTTGCTCACGTTGACGGGTCCTGGGGGAACTGGAAAAACACGCCTCTCGCTGCAGGTCGCGGCAGATGTGTTGGAACACTACCCGGATGGTGTGTGGCTTGTGGAGCTGGCGCAAATGTCAGATCCGGAAAAGCTGGCTGAAACGGTTGAGAATGTGTTGGGCGTGATGGGCGACGGTGAACGCCGGCCAGACGCAGTTCTGGCGGATTTTCTGCGCCGGAAGAATCTGCTCCTGATTTTCGACAACTGCGAACATCTGGTTGTGCCTGTGGCGATGCTGGCGACGGAAATGCTCCAGGTAGCGCCCAATCTAAAGATCCTGGCTTCGAGTCGCACGCCATTAAGTATCATGGGAGAAACGACATGGTCGGTGCCGCCGCTCTCCACGCCACAACGGACGCGGTGGGGAGATATGCCCAATTACACTGTGGAACAGGCAGCTTCCTTCGAGTCGGTGAAATTGTTCATGGATCGCGCGCTGGCCGTGAATCCGCGGTTCCAATTGACGCCTGAGAATACAAAAGCCGTTACCCAGATCTGCTATCGACTGGACGGCATCCCGCTCGCCATCGAGCTAGCTGCGGCACGTGTGAAATTCCTGCCGCCTCAGCAGATAGCATCCCGTTTGAATGACCGCTTCCAACTGCTTACAGGCGGCAGCCGCTCGGCATTGCCACGCCAGCAAACATTGCGGGCGTTGATCGATTGGAGTCATGATCTGCTTTCGGAGAAAGAACGAATCTTGTTTCGCAGGCTGGCGGTCTTTGTCGGTGGAAGAACGCTGGAAACAGTGGAAGCCGTTTGCTCCGGAGAAGAAATCGAAGACTGGGAAGTGCTGGAACTTCTGTCGCAACTTCTTGATAAATCGCTGATTACGATCGAGGAAGGTCCGCAGGGCGAGCCGCGTTACGTGATGACGGAGTCGGTTTGGCAGTACGCGAAGGCTAAGTTTGCCGAATCGGCAGATGGAGACGTGACTCGAGACCGGCACCTGGCCTACTTCACAAAAAAAGCGGTAAAAGCGGCACCGTTTTTTCAAGGGCCAGATCAGGCGCACTGGCTCGAAAAATTGTCTCCCGAACGTTACAACTTCCGAGCCGCGATGGATTGGGCGGTTGACTCTCAGCAACCAGAACGTTTGGAAAAGGCAATGCGGATGGCAGTATCTTTGGCACGGTTTTGGGAGGTACGTTCGGATCTCAAGGAAGGTCGCGAACACGTGGATGCTCTCCTGGCGGAAGTTCCAAGGGAACCGACAACACTGCTTCTGGCGGAAACGTTTCTCGTCGCGGCCCGGCTGGCATGGTGTCAGGACGACACGAAGGTCGCGCGCAAATACGCGGAAGAGTCGCTCGCGATATTCCGGGAAGTCAAAGCAGACGTTCTTGCGGGGTTCAGCCTCGCAATTCTTGGATTTATCGAACGGCTCGAAGATTCCGTTGATGCCGCTGAGGGCTACTTCAATGAAACGATGGCGCTCGCGGAAAAAACAAGCGCTTTGGAATTGCGTGGATTCGCGCTGTCTGGATTGGGATCCATCGCTGGGGATCGCAAGGATTACGCGGCTGCGGCACGTTTGAAACAGCAAAGCGTCGAGATTTGCAGGCAATTAGGCGATCGCTATTTGCTGGAACTCAATACCTGGAGCCTTGGGCGTATCGCGTTTCTGGCGGGAAGACCGGATGAAGCGTTCGCGTTCTTACGTGAATGTGCGACGACTGCTGTGGAGCTGGCGAACCGATGGATCATTCCCCATCTCGTCGAAAACATCGGGACTATCTGCAGGGTACGCGGTCAATTTGAGACGGGTGTAAGGCTTTTTGGGGCCGCTTCGGTCATGCGGGAACGGCTCGGACTGAATTTTGTGCCGTTGGAAATGGAGCAATACGAGACCGAGATTGCGCAGCTACGCAATGGCGTGAACGATTTGGCGCATTTCACGGAACTGTGGGAAATGGGACGGATGCTGGATCCGTCGGCTGCGTTGGAACTAGCTTTTCCGGGATTGATGAAGAAGGTGAAAAGCGAGCAATGAGGAGAGTGAATGCCCGCCGATTTTTCCCATTGGCATTGTGGCAAGTCTTCCCTACTGTGAGGGTAGAGAATGAAAGTATCCAAACGCGGCGAATACGCCCTCCGCGCCCTCATCGACCTTGGTCTGGCCCAGGAAGCCGGACGAGAAGTGCTGCAATTGAGCGAACTAGCGGAGAAAGAAAAACTCCCAGTCAAATTTCTCGAGCAGATTCTCATGCAGCTCAAAGCGGCAGGCTACGTCGACGCAAAGCGCGGGCGTCTCGGCGGCTACTATCTTGCCAAACCCATGGAGGAAATCCGTTTCGGATCGGTGATCCGGCTGATTGATGGTCCGCTCGCACCCATTGCGTGTGTGAGCCAGACAGCCTACGAACGATGCACGTGTCCCGACGAAGAACATTGCGGTTTGAGAATGTTGATGCTCGACGTCCGCAATTCGATTGCAGCGATTTTGGACCGCTTCACTCTGGCCGACACGGTGGATGTGACCTTGCGCAAAATGCGCCGCGACGGTTGTCCGCTGCCCTTTGCGATCGAGCATTGAACGCAGAATCGGCTTCCGGCAGCTTCGGATTGAAGAAGCTTTTCCGTCTTTCCTCCCCTTGGCAACGCAGCACGGCGCTTCTTTTGTTTTGCCTGCTGTCTTTCGTCGGAACAGCTCTTTCCGCCGGAATTTCCGACTGGGAAATCGAGAAGATTGACGGGCGTCAATACATTCCCATTTCCAGCCTAAAGAAGTTCTATTCGCTTAAAGTTGCGTCTGGAGCGGATTCCCAGCAGATCCGTCTCACCGGTGAAAAAGGCATCATCGATCTCCGCGCCAATACCCGCGAATGCGCGATCGATGGCGTCCGCATCTGGCTCTCTTTTCCCGCGCTACGCCAGAACGGCACATGGCTCGTTTCTCGCATGGATCTCGCGAAGACGATCGAACCGGCACTTCGCCCGAGTTGGATCAAAGGCCTCGGAAAAGTCGAAACCGTCGTCATTGATCCCGGTCACGGAGGACAGGATAGCGGGGCGGCAAGCTGGTATGGGCTCGAAAAGAACTACGCCCTCGACATTGCCATTCGCGTCGGACACGTCCTCGTCAAACGCGGCATCAAAGTCGCTCTCACTCGGCGAGCGGACTACTTCATTCCGCTCGAGTTCCGCGCCGCTGTTCCGAGCAACTTCCCAAACTCCATCTTTGTTAGTATCCATCTCAACGCTTCCAGCGATGGCCCTGCGGGCACTGGCATCGAAGTTTTCAGCATTGCTCCCCGTGGCGCACCATCGACCAATGACGGTTATATTACCTGGGCAAGTCTTCACGAGGAACCTGGCCATGCACTCGATATGCCTAGTTTTGCACTGGGTCAGTCCATTCAGACGGCGCTTATGGGACGTCTCCATGAAGTTGACCGCGGATTGAAGAGGGCGCGTTTTGCAGTCATTCGTCGGGCTACTGTGCCTTCGGTGCTCGTCGAATGCGGTTTCCTAACCAATCCTCAGGACTCGCGGAAAATGGCGACCGTGTCACACCGGGAGGCCGTCGCGACGGCAATCGCGGACGGGATCACCGACTACAAGCAACTTGCCGAAAACCGGAAAACTCCGCGCCGCCTGGCGGACTATAACAAACCCATTGCCGACCAGATAACCCTCCGTGAGGATCACGAAGGAACAGCTCCGTCCGACGTGCAGGAGAATGGCTCCGCAGGCCAGCCGGCACCGCCCGCCTTTAACTGGCTCAACTCCCTTTTTCCCGAGCAGACGGATGCTTCGCGTACTTGGACCATTCCCTTGCGTGAACCTTCGTCGATACGTCCACTTTCTCCGGTTCTCATCGAGAAAGGTTAGTCCTTCCCAGCGATTTCTGGTACGTATTTGCGGGGCATTTCTTCAGTTGTCATCATTCAAAAGCGGCACACATTTGTGCCATGCAAATCCACGTTAGCCCCAGACATCTGAAACTCACCGCAGCCATCCATGGGTACGTTGCCGACAAGGTCGAGCACCTGGAAACGCTTGCGGAGGAGATACTTGCAGCACACGTCGTGCTCTTTCGCGACGAAACCGCAACGAAGAGTTTTGGGGTTAAAGTCCACCTTGCTGTGCCGGGACCGGACATTCATGCCGAGGACAAAGAGGGCGATCTTTATACGGCGATCGACAAAGTGGTGGACAAAGTCGCAAGGCAGCTTCGCAAGCGTAAAACCAAGCTGAACGGCAAGGTCCGTCATAAGATCCAGAAGGCCGTCGAAAAATCGAAAGGCAAAGAATAGGCCATTTTTACGTAGACGCCTTACCCCAGGTTAAGAGGTTAAGAGGAACAGCGGTTCACCAACGGCCGCTGTAAAGCGGCAGCTTCAAGCCGCTCCAATCTCGTTCGAGGCCAAGGGAAAAGCGGTGTCCCCTTTGACAGCTTGCTGCCGTTCACATTTTCCGGCTCAGGTCAAAGGAGGATATTGGTCAAACATGGGCCGTTTCGGATCGAGATGATCCCACGGCTGCGCGTCTGAAACCCACATGTCCAATTCCGCCCGAAACCAGCTTGGATCATCCAAACTCGAAGCTGTGACGCCGATTCCGTCGGGCCCCTCCCCGCCGGAAATTCGGGAGCCGCAATCCGGGCAAAAGCCGCGGATATTGCAGCCACCGGCGGCGCTTTGGGTCGCGTAGTAACGTAGCGAACCACCCGTCAGCCGGAATGCGTGCGCAGGCACGTAAACGACCGGGGTGAACGCCCCACCGGAGACGCGCTGACAATCCCGGCAATGGCAATTGAACATCAGGATTGGCGCTGCAGTGCATTCATATCGAATCGTGCCGCATGCGCATCCGCCGGTAAAATGTATCTGCATAAGGAATAGAGCTGGTTGCTCGCCGGGTAGGGCAGCGATCCCTCGGTTATTTTGTCACGGACGTGAGGCCGTTACGAGGGCCGCCAGCTGGTCGGCGCACTGCCCCCAGCCTTCGTGGAAGCCCATTTTCTCGTGTGCCTCCCGATCGGCAACGGTCCAGTGGCGCACACGAGCAGTGTATCTTGTCTTGCCGCCCACGTCTTCAAACGTCAGGATCACTGTCATAAACGGCTTTTCCGACGGCTCCCACGCCGTGGTGTAAGCATCGGTAATGACGAGCCGCTCGTTTTCCACGACCTCGAGGTAAACGCCTCTGTTCGGAAACTCGTTGCCGTCGGGGCCGCGCATGACGATCAGGTTGGCACCGCCAGGCCGGACGTCGAGTTCCGCGACTGGTGTCGTCCAGGGCAGAGGCGCAAACCACTGCTTGAGGAGTTCAGGATCGGTCCATGCCTTAAACACTTTGTCGCGAGGCGCATCGATGATACGCGTGAGAACGAGTTCCCGATCGCTGCGGTTTTCAATGGTGCTCATGTTTTCTGGTTGGTGTTTGCTTTGTCCCAACGACGAACGAACGCACCCGTTTAGGACACTGGAAACTAAATTATTTGTCGTCGACGAAACAACCGGGAAATCGACTCAACGCAACGCCGATGACGGCAAGGCGGCGAGACACTGCCTGATGCCTTCGTCGTAAGACGTTTTCGGCACGGCGCCGAGCAGCTCGCGAAGCGCGCTGTCATCGACAATCAGCGGATGGCTGAACAGGTAGTGCATTTCCACCAGTTCACGTAAGAAAGGATTGAAGACGCCCATCAGGCGCAGCATCCATTTTTCGGCAACCACTAATCGCGGCGTCTGACCTGCGGCTGCGAAGGCTCGGCGGGCGAATTCGCGCTGGGTGATCGTGCCGGCGCCCCCGAGATTCCATGCACGGCCATAAGCGCCGGGCGTTTGAGCCAGCTTCACCACGATGGGGCCGACATCGGGCACGAAGACGAATTCATGCGGTTGATCGATCGGCCCGACCATCTGGGCGCGCTTGCCAGTGGCGATCGCCGAGAACACGCTGTGAAGGAAACTCCGCTCGACGTTCGGCCCGTAAAAATCCGGCAACCGCAGGATGGCGCCGCGGATGCGGCCGCTCGCGTGGGCGGCGAGCAGAACGTCTTCCTGTTCTTTCCTCATGCGGCCTTTGAACGTATGCGGCTCGCGCGGGTGATTTTCATTCACCATCGCGGTTTGAGAGCGGCCGAAGGGGTAAAGGGTGCCGATCAAAATGATTTGCCGGACACCAGCGGCGACTGCTCCATTGAGAGTCTTTTGGAGCAGGACGGGGTGAAGATGGAAATCCGTATATGGCACTCCGACCAAATAGATGATCGTTTCGACATCTTGCGCTGCGGCTTGAATCGACGCGGGATCGTCGGGATTCCAAGTGACGATTTCCGCGAGTGGATCGTTGCCGAAGGACTGTTCCAAGGCGGCTCTGGACCGGCCGACGACGCGATATGGGATGGCGGTGGCACGCAGGGCTACTGCGATACTGGCGCCAATAGCGCCGGCGGCTCCAAAAAGTGCAAAAGGTATCATAATGTGAATATTGTTTGTAAACTGAACGTTGTTTATTGAACGCTGTTCATATTCCGCTTGTTATTCAGTTCGTCAAACGACAAATTGTGGCCATGGGTATCGCCGAACGAAAACAACGGCACAAAACCGACCTCCGGGACAAAGCCCTGAAGGTCTCGCAAAAGATCATGCTCAATGAGGGGCTGTCGGCATTGACGATCCGCCGTGTGGCCGACGAAATCGAATACTCGCCCGGGGCGATTTACCTCTATTTTCGCAATCGCGAGGAAATCGTCCGGGAACTGGGACGCCTCGGGATGGAAACGCTTCTCGAGTATCTCCAACGCGGTGATGTTGCTGCTGATCCAGCGGAGCGACTGGGGGTAATGGCGTTAAATTACGCGCGCTTTGCCTCGGAACACACGGAGACCTACCGGCTGGTATTCATGTCGGATTCAGAGACCGCCCGTGCTGTTTTTGGAAGTGGAGATGACAAAAACACAAAAGGGAGCCCCGGCGAACGCGCCTTTCACCTGTTGGTTAGCGAATTCACCAGGCTTCGCGGTTCGCACGCCGATTTCGCAGAGCTAGATCCGGTTCGTGCGGCGGAGACTTACTGGGCGCATTTGCATGGAATCGCTTCATTGAAGATTTCATGCTCGGAGTTTTTGAAGACCCCTGTGGAGGTGTTGGTGGAGACAAGCGTGAAGGTCCTCCTGGCAGGAATTAGAGCGGTCGATGGTTAATCCCCTTCCATACAAAAGTTTGCGGCCGGAGTATTGGCAGGCCCGGCGTCGTACTCAATTTTTTCGGAGCACGGCCCGACCTGTGGCGAAAGCTTCCTCCGCCAGATCGGCCGCACGCGACAAGCCATTCACCTGGAGGATCTCCTCCTGCCGGCGGCGCGCCTGTTCGCGATAACGCGGATCGCCAAGCACTTTCTCCAACGCCGCACGCAGACGGGAGGTGGAGAGTTTACGGGGCTGAACCACTTCCGCAATTCCAAGCCATTCCAGTCGGCTCGCCACGCCGGGCTGGTCATTCGTGATCGGTATCGCGACCATCGGCAGCCCGTTGCCGAGCGATTCGAGTGCGGTGTTCAAGCCGGCGTGTGTGACACTCAGCGCCGCGCGCCGGAGCAGCGCCAGTTGCGGCGCGAAGGGCACGACAATCGGCGCTCCGGCGAACTTCTTCGCCAACGCGTCCGCATCCTGATCGCGGCTGCCAAGGGAGATGACGAGCTGCACGTCGAGCCCGACGCACGCCGCGGCGATCGTTTGAAACGTGAACTCAAGCCGGTTCTGCAGCGTCCCCATTGACGCATAGATGAGCGGGCGGCCATCGAGCTTCTCCCACGGAAACGCCATTTCCTCCCCGCTCTTCTCGTCGTGCCAGGGGCCAGTGTAGTGAAAGGAGTCCGGCAGCGCACGGCGCGGAAAATCGAAAAACGCAGGTTGCTGGGCGATCTGCGCGAGCCCCGAACTGGCGGTGATCCCGCCTCTCAACCGTGGCAATCCGTGGTGCTTGCGATGACGATCAATTTCATTGAGTACGGGGCGCGCCAGCCACCGCAGCAGGGTGTCGCCAATGGCATTTCGCACGTGGCCTATCGGTCCCGGCATGAAACGCCACGGCAGCACGCCCGGAGGAACATCCGGATCCCTGTTCATCGCCAGCGCATTGCAGACCGTCACATGCGGGATCCCGAGCCGGTCCCCGACCGTGCCGCCAGCCGGCGCCACTTGATCCACCACCAGCGCGTCAATTTGTTCTCGCGCGATGATCTCAGGCGCGTCCCGCAAAATCGTCACCACCCCGCGCCGCAGCAGCTCCGCCGTGAACTGGATCGCCTGCAATCCGCTCAGCCGCCCCAATTCCGCCGAAGTCGCCCCCATCGCCCCTTCCGGAAATTCCTGTTCCCCGATCGCCGCAAAGCCCAACCCCGCCGCTTCCGCCTTCCGCCGTGCATCCGGCCGCGCCACCACCGTCACTCGATGCCCGCGCCGTTTCAGCTCGCGGCCGAGCGTCGTCATCGGATTCAAGTGCCCGCTCAACTCCGGACAAATCAGGCCGATATGAGACATGCATCAAACTAATACAAATCTCCGCGCAGAATCCAGCGTGCAGGATGAAGCGCACTGATGTTCCGCCTATCGCGAGACCTTCGAGGATTAGGTCCGGCGAGCAACTCGGGCGGCATTGTGGATTTCGGCCCACAGAACCTGCCTTCCAATGATGTCGGTGAGATAGCGAAGGACGGACAGCTGAGTGGTCGCCCACGAACGGAAGCCGACGCACACCCGTTGCGAAGTCACTCAATTCGCGCACCCTAGGTCGTCGCCTGGCTGAACGCTCCAGCGTCCAGAACGGACAGACCCGGCACTCGATTGAAATCGGCGGCGTTCAGCGTAGCGACACGGTAGCCGTGCCGAGGGGCGATGGCGGCGATGAGTTGGTCGTGTGTGCCAATAAGTAGGCCTCGCGTCGCGAGTTCAGCCCAAAGGCGCGCATATTCCAGCGCTTCCTCACGCTCAAACGGAAGCAGCGGATAGCGGGCCTCGACCTGGCCAACGAAGCGGGCACGCGTCTCGCGTCGTTCCGGCGTGTTGGCGCGTTCAACGCCATGCGCAAGTTCGGCAGCGTGATGACGTTCAAAAAGATTGGCTCGGACCCGATTCGCGAGTGAAAGCCAATCCAGTCGAAAAGCCCGCGTTCCGCGGCGATGAAGATGGATGAATCGATGACTATTCCCATCGCGGCGCGGTTGGCGGCCGATTCATTTCCGCACGGGCCGCGTCCACGTCACGGGCAAATGCCTCCGCCTCGTCTGCCGACAAATGCTTCATCTCGCGCCACCAACGCACTGCATCGTTACCCGTAAAGACCCGCTTCCTGCCCCGACGGACCGCCCTGATTTCGTCCAACTTCCGCGCGAGCGCGTCCATCTCCTCCGCGGTCAATTCGGGGATGGCGGCTTCGATTTCAGCGAGCGTGCTCATTCGGGGAGAATCAACCACTCCGGCGGGCTAATAGCCAAGTTTCGATCATCGGCCCTGAACCGGGGCGCTACGTCGATGCTCCGCCGGAACAATTCAAGCAAAGTCTGCTCGGCGCCGGGCCCGCCCGATTGGCAAATCGACGCGTTGTTGGAAATCTCTGAGCGCGTCGTGAAACCGCTCGGAGCGAATAAGGCGCCGATCACGTTCAACCAATTCGCGCGTCACTACGTTGCAGCGTTTCACGGAACTCAGTAACCGCAGCGCACAACCAGGCGACAGTACAAACCGCTTCGATTCGGGGTTATGCGCAGGCGCTGCTCCACGTCACGTGGAGCTCGAAAGGATGAATCGCAACATCCATGAAGAAGCTTTTGTTCCAGCCGCAGGCTCGTTCGCTCGCAAATCAGCCGGCATGGTCAGGCGTAAGTTCTCAGAACGTCGTGCACGCCCTCAACGGCCGTGCCGCCCTCGCCCACCGCGGCGGCGCAGCGTTTCACGGAGCCAGAGCGCACGTCGCCCGCGGCGAAGATGCCGGGCCGGCTCGTTTCCAGCGGGCCGGGCGGGCGGGCGGCATCTTTCCACGCGGGAGCGCCGGCTACCGCGTGGCCGGTTTTGATGAAGCCCTTTTCATCGCGCTCGATCTCGGGTGGCAGCCATTCGGTGCACGGCTTTGCGCCGATCATGGAAAAGACGGCCGGCGTCTGCACGGTCCGCCGTTCATGGGTCTGCATGTTCTCCAACTCAACGGCTTCGAGAACTTTCCTGCCTATCATTTTGCGAATCTCGGTGTGCGGTAGAATTTCGATGTTCTCCTTCGCCTCAACCCGGCGAGAGAGATAGCTCGACATGCTCTTGGCTAGACCTTCGCCGCGGATCACCAGCAGCACTTTCGCTGCACCTTCGGAGAGAAACATCGCGGCCTGCCCCGCTGAGTTGCCGCCGCCGGCGACGATCACGGTCGAGCTGCGGCAGAGCTGCCCTTCGCGCGCCGTGGCCGCGTAGTAAACGCCGGAGCCCTCGAAGTCCTCGCGCCCCTCGGCGTCCAGACGATGATAATCCGCGCCCGTCGCAATTATGACGCACTTCGCGCGAAGAATCGCGTTGCAGCCCTCGGCTTGTAGGCTCGCGCCGTGCTCGCCCTCAGTGAAGGCGAGTGTGAGCGCCTGAGAGGGCGTGGAAAACTTCGCGCCGAAACGATAGGCCTGAAGCTGCGCGCTGTAAGTCAGCTCTCCACCGCTGATGCCGGTGGGAAATCCGAAAAAGTTCTCGATCAGCGAAGACGATCCGGCTTGTCCGCCCGGCGCATAGCTTTCCAAGACGATGGTCTTCAGCCCTTCGGACGCGGCATATACCGCCGCCGCTAGACCGGCTGGACCCGCACCGACGATCGCGAGATCGCACGTGATTTCGCTATCATCTTCGCTCGCGAGCGGCCGGAGCAGCCCCGCAGCCCGCGCGACTTCGCGCAAGGACGGCCGCCGTAGCGGCAAGCCGTTCGCCGTGATCAGCGCGGGCAGGTCGCGACTCGCCAGGTGCACGCGCTCGCACAGGGCGCGTCCGTATTCGCTTTCAAAAGAAATCAACCGGTGCGGGATATGATTTTTGTCGAGGAAATCGTCAAGCTGACGGCCTTCGCGCGAGCCCTCCTGCGCGACGATGCGCAGCCCAGCAAACTCCTTGTCCCGCTCCAGCCGGCGCCGCCGCATGATGAAAGCTCGCACGATCGGTTTGCCCACGCCCGGCAGCTCGGCGAGCGCCTGCCGGAGCCGATCTGCGGGCACTTCCAGAATCTCGCTTTCATCCGCTTTGCCTCGCGCGCTTCCCAGCGCTGCTGTGCCCGTGAGCATCCCGACCTCTCCGATGAAATCTCGCGGGCCGGCCGTCGCGAGGATTTGCTCCTGGTCGTCGCGCGGCTCAAATACGTCCACCTCGCCGCGCACGATGACGATGAGGGGAAGATCGCGCTGCCCCGCTTTGAAGATCAGCTCGCCGCGCCGCACTTTCCGACGCGATCCGAGCGCCTCCAGCATGGCGAGCTGCCGGTCATCGAGTTTCGGAAACGCGACGCTCTCCGTGTCGCGGTAAAACTGCTCGTCGTTGTCGGAGTCGTTCATGGCGTGAGATGATCGGGTTTGGCCAGAAACATTCACTTCAATTTTCAGTAAATCGACCTTTGGCGTTGGATGGTGACCTTCAGCTAAATCTTCGAACTGTCCAGAAATCGCGGTAGTCACCGCGCGAACGACACCACGCGACAAGATGCCAGCGTGCTAGCCCGACTTGGCGGATTCGAGGATAAAAATGCGTAAGTGGCTCATTATCAGGACAAGTGTTCAAAAAATCTGCACTACAGCGGTGACGCCACGGCGCGAATTCCGCGCCCGGTCCCGCAGCCGCGGGTATCTGTTTAGCCTCGTTTGGGGAGGGCGAGGCGTGGAGCGATGAAGGCAACAAAGTCGTGGGCACGCTGGGAGCAGGTGGCGCTCAAAGAGATCGAGTCCCAGTTCGAATCGAGACACTGGCTTGTCTTCAGCAAGCGCCTCCTGGCATCCAAAGAGGAAAAGGAAACGCTGGAAAGTATCGCGTCGGTGTATGTCGTGACGCGAGAGCATGTGCGCCAAATCGAAGAGGAGTGTCTTGACGCGATGTGCGCACCTTTGATTCGAGACGACTACCGGGGGCTGACATTTCGATTTCGCCCGGAGCTGACAGCTATGTTTCAGGCAGCCCTCGTGCATTTCCAAGCAATGGGCTTGTCCGCATGGACTAAAACTCGCTGGCTTCGTGAATTAGCCCAGCTTTGGCAGGTCAGCTCCGAACTGCTTGACGAGCGTTATCGCCCGCTTGCTGAGATTCTCAGTTACCGTGCGGTTCGATTGGGGGATCCGGCGCTGGACGCCTTGGTTGTTAGCGAATCAACCTCCAGAAAGGTGTTGGTCACATCGCGGCCAAAGTTGCGGCGATTCACACTGCGTTGAGTGGTAAATGCGTCGGGATGGATGCATTTGGTCTCGCGAAACAATTGAAAGCACAAATCGATGAAATCCCGGCTTCTTGAGATTGCACGCGACTATGCCAAGGCGCCGGTCATCGAGGGTAATCTCGCAAAGCTCCACAACCGGATTGATTGGGCAGTGTCCCGCGGGGTGTTCGGAGACAAAGCCACGCTAATGCTATTAAAGAACGAGCGAAACGAACGTGGCCACCAGCCTCCGACTCTCGACGAACGGCGCGCGGTTATGAAGTTTGCTCCCTTCCTCGCTGGGCTCTACATCGACCACCTCATTATGATCGATGATCGGGTACGGAAAATGAAGGAAACCGGACATCTGTAGCCATAAGCTACAACCTTCCTCGCTATTTCGAAGAACATCCGCGGTAGTCAGCCAAACTTCGAAGCGACTAAAGTCGAAGAGCGTGCGCATGCGCCAGAACAGCAGCATGCAACTTTGTCGCGCTACGCGCTTGGAACATGGTATTGCCAATGTGACAGAACGGTAATACGGTCGTCGCAATGAAGACCCTGACGATCAAAGTGCCCGATGAGTTGTTTGCGGAAATCGCCAGCGCGGCGCAGATCCGAAAGGTTCCGAAGTCTGAAATCGTCCGCGAACGGCTGTTGGGAAAGACTGCAACAACGCGAGCAAGCAAGACCTCGCTCTGGAGCCGGATGGAGGATCTGGTAATCCCGACAGATTCACTGCCGGCGGATCTTTCGTCAAACAAGGCGCACCTCAAAGGTTATGGGAAAAAGCGTCCTCATTGACACCGGACCGTTGGTCGCTGCGCTGCGGCAGCGGGATGAGCATCACGAATGGGCACGCGCACATTTTCAGGCGGCAACGGAGCCATTCGCGTCATGTGAGGCGGTTATTTCAGAAAGCCTGTTCCTGCTCGAACGTGCGCGAGAAGGAAAAGAGGCGCTCTGCGGCCTCCTTGAGCGCGGAATCATCGTCGTGCGCTACTCGTTCGACGACGAACTTACGGAAACGCTCCGTCTCATCCGCCGCTACAACGATACGCCGATGAGTTTCGCGGATGCGTGCCTGGTCAGGATGGTCGAAAAGAGTGACAACGCCGTTGTGTTCACCACGGACAGCGATTTTCGGACCTATCGCAAAAACGGACGGCAGGTGATTCCGCTCATTATCCCGGCGTGAAGACATTACCCCGGCGGAGACGAATCCCCTCCGGGGCTTTTGCGTTTCATTGCCGCTCCTGCGGCTATGCGGAATGTGCTCCGCGGCCCGGTCCCGCGAGGCAGAAGACGTTGCGCTCAGCGAATTGGAGCGTGCCGTAACCGCTCAAGCATGCATCCGGTCCAGAGTCTCCCCTTGGAAACGAAAGCGGTTTGTGCGTCCCATTCGCCGGCGCTGAATGTCGTGTCTGCTGTCATGAAGTCCTCCTGTTTTCAAACCTTCGTCGCCAGGGCCGCCAGCTGGTCGCGCATTGGCCCCAGCCTTCGTTGGAAACCATTTTTTCGTGTGTCCCGCGGTCGGCAACGGTCCGGTGACGCACACAAGCCGAGGTCCCAAGGCAAAGGCGCGAACCATTGCTTGAGGAGTTCAGGATCGGTCCAGACCTGGAAAATGCGCTCTGGTGGGGCGCCGATGAGACGCGTCAGGGTAAGCTCGTGTCGTTGCTGTTGCAGTGCGTCATTTTTTTGATCTCCGAATCTTTTGAAAAACCAGGATCAAGGCGTCACGATGATCATCCAGGAAACGCCGAAACGGTCACTAACGACGCCAAAGGTCTCGGCAAAGAAGGTCTTCGACAGCGGCATACACACCTGACCGCCTTCGGCTAGAGCGCCGAATAGCCGTTCGGCGTCGGCAACGCTGGAGGCTGTGAGCGATAACGAAAAGCCTCGGAATCCTGCTTCTGCTTCTCCCTGACACTGGCCATCGGAAGCGAACACTGTGGCATCGCCGATACGCAAGGAGGCGTGCATCACTTTATCAAGGTTTTCGGACGAACACATTGCGGGATCGGGGCTGTCCTTAAAACGCATCAGCATCTCCACTTCGGCTCCGAGTGCGTCACGGTAGAACTCGATCGCCTCCTCGGCGCGGCCATTAAAGGCGAGATACGGTTGAACGGCCAGGATGGAGTTGGTTGCGGTAGCGGTCATATTCTTTAGGATGGGTTGGAGTTTTTATCTCTGTTCATTTCATTGACGAACGAACGACGGCGCTCCGGACATTTTTGAGAGATTTTTTCCGCTCGAAGAATCCTCAACGCGGGCGGCCGATTGTAATAGCGCCTCCAGCCGGTCGAAGTTTTGTTCGTTACCTTCGACGGCGAATTTCTTGATTTGATTGTACACCTCGACGGTCTCAAAGAGCTGACGAAAGATGATTTTGGTCCTCCCGTCTTGCTCTTCGAAGGTGACCGTCACCTGGAAATGCGGGCCTGAAACGTGATCAAAGACGACGCGTTCCGGTTTCGCGATTTTCGACAAAAACGCTGTGATTCTTGTAGTCAGTTCCGTCAGGGCCATGCATGGCGAAACGCCAGTGGCCGCCTGGTTTCAGATCGAACTCATTGAAAGTGTTGGTGAAACCCTTCGGGCCCACCATTGCGCGAGAAGCGCTGGATCGGTCCAAGCCCGCCACACGAGGTCACGTGGCGCGTTAACAATACGGGTGCTGACGATTTTCCGTTCAGATGGAGGTTCTGTGGAATTGGAGTTCATGATTTTCGCTCAGAAGCGCACCCCCAGCAGAGTTTGTGGATTGGACCGGCGCAGCTTCCGCCACCAATTTGAGTTGCTTCAGGCCCTGCTCGGAGGGGGATGATTCCGGACACTTTCAGGAAAGATTTATGCATAAAACCGCCCTGGACTGCGGCGTAGCCGCGCAGCTCTATGGTTAGCGGTTCCCTTAGTTCAACGGCACCCGCCCGGCCCCGCTCAAACGCACAAGATCGGGAAGCAAGTCGCTGAGTCTTGTGGTTTGAGCGCCGGCGGGCAGGTTAGATTTTCTCCACTTCGATGTTGATTTTTACGGGATTGGAGAGTGTGTCGTAGACGGGCGATTTACGGAGCAGCTCGTGAACCGTTGCTTCGTCCAAGTCACCCTTGACCTTGAACTTCACACGAATTTCGCGGTATCCCCGAGGGACACTCGGGTCGATATCCAACAAGCCGCGGAGGTCGATGCCGCCTTCGTATTCGCTGCGGATCTCTTCGATCTTCAAGCCGCGACCGGCAGCGTGATACGCGAGTGTCGTGGTCATGCAACCGGACAGGCCAGCCAGCACGAATTCCACGGGGTTTGCGCCGTTGTCGTCGCCCAGCAAAACCGCCGGTTCGTCGGCATCCAGAACGAAGGGCTGCTTGTGCTCCAACTCCTGGCAGGCTCCATAAAAGGTATCAATGGTGGCCTGGTTGTGTCCTCCCGTGTCCCACTCGTTGCGAGCACGGAATTTGAACTGCCCGATTTCGGCGTTTTGTTTGATCGCCTCGATCGTCTGGCCAAGTCGGGTCACGTTGACGCCGTTCAGGATGGTCTCTTTCGGGGCGGTAATGGTCGTTGTCATAATCGTCGTTTCTTGTTTCTTTGTTTTCTTGAGGGTTGTTAGTCTCCCGAACCATTTCGGTGCGGATAGATCCCTCTATTGCCAGTTTGATGCCAGACCGAACAAATATACGTAAGTAACTGTAATCTTGATACTTACGCCATAACAGCCACAGCCGATTCGGTGGCGAGATCTCGTAAATGACGAAATCTCGTGAGGGTATTTCGCCAGAGTTCGGCCAGCAGGCGGAAAGATTATTCGAATACCGACGATGGCGGTCAGGGCGAACCCCGGCGAACACCAAGGGCCTTCATCCGTGAATTTAATGTTGTCGCCGGTACACCAAGCAATCGTGCAGCACCGCACTCACCCGAGACTCTACCCTCACACAATTCCAATGCCCGCTGTATGTTCACACGCTCCAGATCTTCCATCTCTGAAGCAGTGAAGACCCGGGAAGTATCTTCTGCAGCCCTTGGCGCATGCCCGTGCTCCGATGCAGCAATGCCGCTCATCGCGCGCTCCAATTCGAGCTGGCTTCCAGAGGTCAGAATGATCGCGCGCTCAATCACGTTCTGGAGTTCGCGCACGTTCCCTGGCCAGTCGTAGCCTTTCAGCCGCTTGAGTTGAGCATCATTCAACGGATTGATACGTTTTCCCATTCGCCGCCCGAAGCGTTGGACAAACGCTGCAGCCAGGTGTTCCACATCCCGCCCGCGTTCACGGAGCGATGGTATACGAATAGGGAATACACACAAGCGGAAGTAAAGGTCCTCGCGAAATTTGCCCTCAGCGATCATTTGCTTGAGATCGCGGTTCGTAGCAGCCACCGCTCGCACGTCCACTTTTAGAGTCTTGGTGCTACCAAGGGGCTCGAATTCGCCTTCTTGAAGCACGCGCAACAGCTTTGCCTGCAGTTCCAGCGGAAGTTCGCCTACTTCGTCCAGGAAAATCGTGCCATGGTTAGCCAGTGAGAACCTGCCTTCGCGACGATTAACAGCACCTGTGAAAGCACCGCGTTCGTGTCCGAAAAATTCGCTCTCTATCAGGTTCGCAGGCACAGCCGCGCAATTCACCAAAACTAAAGGTTTGTCGGCACGGTCGCTGGCCCGGTGAATGGATCGCGCGACCAGCTCCTTGCCAGTCCCAGTTTCACCGGTGATAAGCACGGTGGAATCGGTCTTTGCCACTCGTTTAACGGAATCAAAGACAGCCTGCATGCAGTCGCTGCGGCCCAGCAGGCCATCATGCCCCGGCATTTCGCGCACGGCATCGCGCAAATACTCCGTTTCCTGTGTAAGCAGCCGAATCTGCCGCTCCGCCTCAAGCCGTTCGTCCGAGTTGCGCAGAATAAGCGTGTAGAAAACCTCATTGCGGTTCTTGAACCGTGATAATGTCGCCTCTGCCGGAAATACGGAATGATCCCAACGCCGCGCAATGAAATTTTCGGGCACCCACAGCTGTTGCCGGCCGTCAGGGCGGCCGCAGATTTCCCTGGCAAATGCTTCCACGCGCGTTGCGCTTTCTGGAACGAGAAAGTCATTGATGCGTTCGCCGATCAGGTCCTCGGCCGTGCACCCAAACAAACGGTCTGCAGCCCGATTGACCCGAACGATTTTCATTTGGTTGTCGAGCACAACAATAGCGTCCATGGCGCTTTCCAACAGCGCCCTCAGTTCCTCTTCACGCGCTCGGACCTCTTGCTCGACTTTCAAGCGCCGTTGTTCCGCCGCCGCTCGAGCTGCGAAAATCTGGAACAACGAAATCATTCGCGGCTCGGGCGGCATGGGTTTGGTATCGAGCACCGACAGATGTCCCATCACTTCGTCATCGGTGTCGAGTAGGGGCACGCCGAGATAGCTTACGGCGTTGATGGCGACCACATCCGGATCGCCGGGATACAACTCAATCAGTCGATCGGGAATGTGGATAAGCTTTCTGGATTCCACAACTGGGGCGCAGGGTGTGCCGGCGATGTCGTATTCGAAATCTTCGACAAAAGCGCCATTGAGCCAGAAGGCATAGGCCCGCAGCCGATGCGCGTGCGGGAGATACTCCGTAACCCAGGCACCTGCGGTGTCCATGACAGTGGCTACATTTTTTACCAAGGCGCGGAAAAACTCCTTTCCGGTCTCCGCAGCGATGCCCTCGACGACTAGACGCAAAGCCGTCTCCTCGGCCCATGGTTTTGGCTCTTCGCTCATCTGACTCCAGGCGCAGAATAACTTTGTCCGATGACAGACTCAATCCCCGGCTTTGTTTATATCTTCATTCTTCCTGCTCTTAGACTTTAACTTACTCTGGCAGACGTATTTACGGCGTCCTTCGCAGAGCAAGTTAAGGCTAAAGAGGCGGCGCAAGGAATCCGCTGGACGGCTTACATCGCTTAAAGCATCGGCCCATTCTTTCTTCTACTGGGTCACAATCTTCCAGTTGTTCGTCGCTTCCGTGGGAATCACACCGTGTTTCTCGACCCAGGCGATAATCAGGTCACGGATTTCCTCGCTCGACTTGGAGAGAATCGGCGCGTTCTTAAACATCGTGTATCCGCCGCCGCCGTTGTAGCGGTAGTTGTTGACCGCAAGCTTGAGCTTTTGGCCAGGATCCAGCGGTTTTCCATGGAAGGTTAAGTTTCTAATTCGCTC
Source organism: Chthoniobacterales bacterium (assembly GCA_036524675.1). GTDB lineage: Bacteria > Verrucomicrobiota > Verrucomicrobiia > Chthoniobacterales > DASVRZ01 > DATDAW01. The sequence continues at coordinate 54,498 of DATDBU010000021.1, forward strand.
TCCCTGGCGCCGTGTTAGATCAATCTCATAGTCAACGCCTTCCGCGACATCAAAATTGTATCCAGGAATACGCTTGTCCACGAGGTACGCGGCGCTTTTTCCCGGCTCATACGGCCTAAAAAATCGCGCCGAATACTCGAGCGCTTCCTTGAATTGGGCTCCGGTGATATCGAGAACGACGAGCGTATTTTCGTAAATGTAGAGACTGGCAATGTCGCGAACAGTTACCGGTCCTTTGGCAATGCGCGCTCGGGGATTGAATGTCGCAGCCAGAGAAACGTCGGCGCCGCTGGCATCGAGTTGGACACGCTGGATCAAATCGAGAAGCGCAGTGTCTTGTGTGTAGCCTGACGCGGCGCTGACATCCGCCGGACAATCGCCAATGACTTTATCTAGCCATGCCTGAGTTTCGCGATGGTACGGTTCATTCAGAGCAATGATTTCCGGGTCAGGTGCGACAGCCTCATCGATCGGGATGGTCCTGGCAGCCCTGGCAATTACTTTCCACGAAGAAGGTTCACCTTTTTTTTCGAGATATAGATCGGCGCGTGCGACGCAGTCACCCCATCTGTCGGCCTGTGTAAGCAAGATTCCGTTGATATAGAGCGAAGGAATTTCCCGGTGCGTGTGCCCCATCAGGATGACATCGATTCCGGGAACCGTGTTGGCAATGGCAACCCCGGCGTTTTCGTTAGGGATATTCGTCGGCCACCGTTGGCCCGTGGCTAGATCTTCCTCAATGCCCATGTGCATGGCGACAACGACGACATCGGCACGTTCCTTCTCCCGCAAAATCGGCACCCATTTCTTTGCTTCAGCCGCAGCGTCACGGAATTCCAGGCCCTTGAAATTTTCCGGATTTTCCCACACCGGAATGCCGGGAGTCGTCAACCCAAGGACGGCAACGCGAACACCTTGGATTTCTTTAATGAGGTAAGGGCTATAAGCCGTTTTATGGGTGCTGGCGAAGTAAGTATTCGCCGAGAGCCATGGAAACTTTGCTTCGCTGCGCGCCTTGTCGAGAACGTCGAGGCCAAAGTTGTATTCATGATTGCCAAGGGTCATTGCATCGTAGCGCAAGGCGTTCATTGCCAGCATCATCGGATCGGAGGGTGCGTTATTCTTGCGGTTGTGATAGTAAACGAGCGGTGTCCCCTGAATGGTATCGCCGGAGTCGAGCAGCAGCAGGTCGGGGTCGCTTTTGCGCGCTTTTTTTACGACGGTGGCCACTTTGGCGAGGCCTGTATTTGCGGGCTTGTTCGTGTAGTAATCGATCGGATCGATATGGCCATGCAGATCTGTGGTCGAAAGAATGGTTATGTGGGCGCGAGACGTCGTTTCGGCTTGGACGCCAATGAAAAAGGAAAGAAAATACAGCCCTATCCAGCCGCAAAATCGGATTCTTGATCGCATCACGGTTGTTGTTCAGAACCCAAAACCTGCAACGATACAAACTTAAATCGCTATCACTCCATGAAACACTGGCTCTCCCTTGTCCTGTTTGCTCTTCTCTCCGGAACTGCAGCTGCTGCCCCGTCACTAACATCCATCCTTTTCAAAGACATGGATGAAAAATCGCACACCCTGGCCGATTACGCGGGCAAAGTCGTGATGATCGTCAACGTCGCTTCCAGATGTGGCAACACGCCGCAATACAAACCGCTCGAGGCGCTGTATCAAAAATACAGCCCGCAAGGGTTCATCGTGCTTGGCTTTCCTTGTAACGATTTCAGGGGCCAGGAGCCCGGCACGAACGCTGAAATCAAGCAATTTTGCACGTTGAACTATGCCGTGACATTCCCGCTCTTTGACAAGCTCCATGTTAAAGGTCTGGAGCAGCATCCGCTGTACACGGCTTTGACGGGGCCTGAAGCGACGTTTCCCGGAGATGTGAAATGGAATTTCGGCAAATTCCTTATTGGTAAAGACGGAACGGTTCTGGCTCGATTCGAGCCAAAAACGCAGCCCGACGATCCGCAGGTCATCGCGGCGATCGAAGCAGCGTTGAAATAAACTGCGCGCAATTGAAGAAACAGATGGCCGCCATTTAAAAATCCGATTGGTGCTCCGGAGAGGGTTGGCGGATGCTTCGTGCGTCAACCCAGCGCCATGGAACTCTACCAACTCCGCACGTTTCTTACTGTCGCCGAAGAAGGCAATCTCACTCGCGCCGCCGAAAAGATGTTCACGAGCCAACCGGCAGTGAGCGCACAGCTGCGAGCACTTGAAGAAGAACTCGGCGTGCGCCTTTTTGATCGCAGTCCGAAGGGAATGCAGCTCACCCGAGCCGGCAAATCCCTTCACGCTCAGGCCCGGCGCATCATGGAAGCTGCCCGCAATTTCAAAATCGAGGCCGAGAATTTACGGGGGGCCGTGTCCGGCAAATTCGTTCTGGGGCTCAACAATCGCCCGGAAATTCTGCGGCTCATGGAAATCCTCCATACGCTCACCGCAGACTATCCGGACCTGAGTTACGACCTGGTGACTGGCCACAGCGGTGACATTCTCGAAGGCCTCGAGGAGGGCATTCTCAGCATCGGATTTTTCGAGGGCGAATGCGATAGCTCCCGGCTCACGCATCACCAGATCGACACCATCGAACTCTGCCTCGCGGCTCCCGCAGCATGGGCTGAAGAGCTGGCAATGCCAGATTGGAAAAAACTCGAAGCAAAACCCTGGGTTTTCCATTCACCGTCGTGTTCGAGCTTCCGGTTCTTTCAAAGCCTTTGCAGGGATCACGGACGGCAAATTTCCCCAAGATTCCGCGTGAACGACGATATTGCCGTCCTGACGCTTGTTGCCGAGGGCCTTGGAGTCACGCTCGCTGCGCGCAACCTGATCTCGGCCAACGGGTTTGAAGACCGGGTTGTCGCGCTGCCTCACTTCCGCACGTCACTTCCGTTAAGCATCGGATATCAGACAGCGCGCGCCGAGGATCCGGCGATTGCGGCCGTTCGCGACGCGATTTTGAAAATCTGGCGTACACCGCAACCAAATGTAGCCATTCCCTCGTTCGAAGCACCAGTCATTCGGCGACTCGCCCCTTCGACCAATCATTTTTCATCTTACCGGTCATGAATACACCCAGCCGTCCTTCGCTCGGAAAAAGGAGCGCGGGCTCCGCAAATCAGACGTCATCTCCTTTTCAGGCGCACCGCGCTAAACCCCGACCAAAGATCACCCTCTCCTCTGGCGCTTTGCTCGCTCATCGGGTGAATGATCATGAAACGCTGACGCTAACAGTTAGCGCCGGGCACGCATGGATCACGAATGAAGGCGATCCCGAAGACTACATTCTCGCGGCTGGCGAGATATTCGAGATTGCCGGGCCCGCACGGCTTCTCGTTGAAGGCATCCACGACGGCGCGGAATTCGACATGGAATTTCGCCATACGGGCGGCATGATCCTGGCCAGTTAGGTAGTAAGTTCTCCAAAAAAACCGGCTTGCGAGGTATTGCTTTGTAGGGCAAACGATTTTTGCGGTTGCCGTATACCCCTACCCGGTATATGTATTAGCCGTGAATCAGGAAACCAGAGCCAGTATCGGAGCCCGGATGAAACGTATCGCCGGTCAAATCGCCGGCATCCAGCGCATGATCGAAGACGACCGGTATTGCGTGGATGTTTTGAATCAAATTTCCGCTGCGAGAGCAGCGCTGGACGCCGTTGGCGTCGAGCTGGTAACCGGGCACATCGAATCCTGCGTATTGGCAAAGAATGGCCACGAAAGCGGGTCAAAACATGCAACGCCGATGAGCACTGATGAGCTTCTCGCCGAGCTCCGGACTGCATTGTCACGTTTTCTCAAATGAGCCAAAGGGACCACAAGTTATGAGTCACGACTGCGGGAGCGCCAAAACCAAATCAACCCCAACACACAACCTCGTCGATCCAGTCTGTGGCATGACCGTCGATCCTGAGCAGTCTGCCCGGCACATCGAATATGCCGGGACGATTTATCATTTCTGCTCTGCGCATTGTCAGCAAAAGTTCCGTGCAAATCCGACGGCGTTTGTTCCGGAAACCAGCCATGCTGGCGGCCATCTTCCAGGCGCCAACGATGATGCAATCCGGAAAATTCCTCCCGGAGCCGAGTCTTCCAGTTGTTGCGATCATGAGCATACACAAACACAGACGCCGGCAGTAGGCCGGCCGCCGGCAGCGAAATATTACTGCCCGATGTGTCCCGGTGTGGATTCGGACGAGCCGGGAGATTGTCCAAAATGCGGGATGGCGCTGGAGTTTAATCCGGCTTGGAAACCAGCGAAACGAGCGGTTTACACGTGCCCGATGCATCCCGAGGTCGAGCAGGATCGCCCCGGAACCTGCCCGAAATGCGGCATGGCACTGGAACTGAAGACAGTTTCGGCTGAGGAACCGGAAGACAGCGAGTTGAAGGATATGACGCGCCGATTCTGGATTGGCGCAGTGTTGGCGCTCCCTGTCTTTGTCCTCGCGATGGCGCATCTTTTCCCGACAGCGCCGCATTGGACGATGGGACATGTGTCGCGCTGGGCGCAGTTTATTTTAACAACGCCGGTGGTGCTCTGGGCGGGCTGGCCATTTTTTGTGCGGGGTGCGAAGTCGCTGATTTCCTGGAACTTGAATATGTTCACGCTAATCGCGCTCGGCGTTGGCGCGGCGTACGTATTCAGCACGACAGCGATGCTTGCACCGGGTCTTTTCCCGGATTCGATGCGCGGAATGAACGGGCCGGATTTGTATTTTGAAGCCGCGGCGGTGATCGTGGTTTTGGTTTTGCTCGGTCAGGTGTTGGAACTACGTGCCCGGGGAAGAACTGGGAACGCCATCCGTGCCCTACTGCATCTGGCACCCGCAACGGCACGGATTGTCGAAAATGGGCGGGACCGCGAAATTCCGCTCGATTCCGTGACAAAGGGCGATGTTCTGCGGGTGCGCCCCGGCGACAAAGTGCCGGTGGACGGTGTTGTTTTGGAAGGCCAATCGACCGTCGATGAGTCGATGCTCACAGGTGAACCGGTTCCTGTTTTCAAAAAACCGAACGACTCAGTGACGGGAGGAACTATCAATGGGACCGGCGGTTTTCTCATGCGCGCGGAACGCGTGGGCGACGAAACGGTGCTGGCACAGATCGTGGAAATGGTCGCCCAAGCCCAACGCAGCCGGGCCCCGATTCAGGCGCTAGCGGATCGCGTGGCCGGATGGTTTGTCCCCGTAGTAGTGGCCGTTGCAGTGATCACGTTCTTTGTGTGGTTGATGGTTGGGCCTCAGCCGCAGCTGTCCCACGCGTTGGTTAATGCCGTCGCCGTTTTGATTATCGCATGCCCTTGCGCGCTGGGTCTGGCCACGCCGATGTCGATTATGGTCGGTGTCGGTCGTGGCGCGCAGATGGGTGTGCTCATCAAAAACGCCGAAGCCATGGAGCGGCTGGAACGGGTGACGACGATCGTTGTGGATAAAACAGGCACCCTTACCGAAGGCAAACCACGCCTGGTTTCGATTCGAACGGCCGACGGCTTGGGCGAGAATGAGTTGTTGGCGCTGGCGGCAAGTGTCGAGCAGCACAGCGAACATCCCCTCGCCTCCGCCGTCGTAGCCGCTGCGAAAGAACGCGAAATTGTGCTGCAAGATTCGGAAAATTTTGAATCAATCACGGGGCAAGGTGTTCGCGCCCGGGTCAATGGACGAGACGTGTTTGTCGGAAAACCCAAGGATGCAGGCTTTTTTGCGACAGAGGCAGAGGCGCGTCAAAGAAAGGCCGAAACGGTCATTTTCGTTACGGTCGATGGGAAAACGGTTGGCTTTGTCTCTGTGGCCGACCCAGTAAAAACATCGACCCCGGAAGCCATATCAGAGTTGCACAAAATGGGCATAAAAGTCCGGATGCTCACCGGGGACAACCCGCATACTGCTGAAGCAGTGGCCACGCAGCTTGGACTCGATCAATTTGAAGCCGGCGTCGCCCCAAGTGACAAGCACGCGCGCGTGGAGGCGCTTCGCAAAACCGGCGAGGTTGTCGCCATGGCCGGCGATGGCATCAATGACGCGCCGGCTCTCACGGCGGCGGACGTCGGCATCGCCATGGGAACCGGAACCGATGTTGCGATGGAAAGCGCAGGCATCACGTTGCTCAAAGGGGATTTGCGTGGGCTGGCAAGTGCAATGCGATTAAGCCGCTCCATGATGCGGAACATTCGGCAGAATCTCCTCTTTGCATTCCTCTACAATGCGCTCGGAATTCCGCTGGCGGCGGGGGTTCTGTATCCGGCTTTCGGCTGGCTGCTGAGCCCGATGATTGCCGGCCTGGCAATGAGCCTGAGCTCGGTATCTGTCATCGCCAATGCGCTGCGTTTGGGACGTTAAAAGGAGATTGTATTATTTCCCGACCGCAATGCCCATCTCGACTTCGGCGATGAGAGTCCGTAAGTATCCGCAAGCGGCCTTGCCTTCGCTCGTCTGCAATGTCGATTCGAACATCGCAACCAGGCGTTTTGCCGTCTCGAGCGTCTTCGGAAGTTTCGGCGACGTCCCCCGATCGGTGACGTTGTCGTAGGCGTCCGCGAGTTTGATAATTTGCACGACTTCAGGAGCCTCAGCCAGACGGGCAAAATACTCGGTATCCCGCGCTCCCTTTGGCAGAAGGGCGTTCTTTGTCAACGCGACGACATAATCCGCGACCGTTTTGCCAAACACGGCCTCGATTTCATCGTAGTCAGTGTTGGTATCCTCCAAAGTGTCATGGAGAAACGCAGCCGCAATCGCGTCGGTGTCGTCCACCCCGTAAAGATCGCGCAGGATGAATGCCACTCGCGTTACATGGGAAAAATAAGGCGTCGCACCGTCGGCGCGGGTCTGGCCGCGGTGCTTGCGCGCGGCAAAGCTGGCTGCTTTGAGGACCGCGTGAATCGAGTGGGAAGGCATCAAAATGGCGCGAATGTGCACACGAAATCCCACCCGCGTAAAGCGTGAAACGAGTCTAGCTCAACGCTTCTTCCAGAAGGGCCTTGGCCTCATCCGAATAGTGAAGCCCCATCGCGAACTCCCTCGCGACGGGCGACATTTTTTTCCATGTTTTTTGCAGGATACCGACCATGGTCTGGCGCTCGGCTTTCACAATTAAGTCATCGAGTTGATGCTGCAGGGTCACCAGACACAAGGCGTCTTCAAGGATCTGGCAGTCCGCGTCGCGGCCAAGATTCTTCTTAAGGTTCAGGTCCTGCACGGCAGCGACGATTTCCACGGGATAGGCCGCTTCACGCAGGATCTCGCCGGATTTTTCGGCATGGAACCTCTTTAGTTCGGTTCGCCACCGTAGATAGCCTGTTCGTGTCCGCTCGTATGAATCGCGTGGGATTTTCCACCGGCATAGATGCTGGCATCTGGCGGCCAGCAACAATGCTTCGGAAGGCTCGGGCGACAGACGTCTTACCCAATCGGTAACCCATTCGGAATAAACTGCTTCATATCCACGGTTCAAACCATTGACCACGATCCGGTGGGGATCGTGGTCATTCTCTTCATCAAAACGGCGTATTGCTTCCGCGAATCTCGGGTCCGTAGGCATTGGCGTTTCCATACGGCGCGGCCCGAACGCTCAGAGCCGACGAGGACCTAGACAGGTTTGACCTGACGGCCTTTGATGACCGCAGAAGCTGGAGGCACCTCCTGTGCACCGCTACCGTAATGGTAATAACTTGCGCTTTTCTCAGGAACCTGATTCAGAGCAACGCCCGCAATGGTTGCACCTACCGATTCGAGTAGTTGCGAAGCTTTCGACACGGCTTTTCTCGACGAGCCGCCTGAACGCACGACCAAGCACACGGCGTCCACGTTTCCTGCCAAAAGCAGCGTATCACCGACCCCGAGCAACGACGTGCTGTCAATGACCACGTTTCTGAAGCGTTTACTGGCCTGCAGAATCAAATCCTGCCACCAGTCCTTGCTCACAAGATCTTCCGGATTCCCTTGCCGGATGCCGGCTGGGAGGACGAAAAGATTCGGCACCAAGGTCTGATGGACTACCTCGTCGAACGTTTTAAGTCCGTGAAGCAGTTCGAAAATGCCCGGCTTGACTCCTTTCTGTCCAAGAAGCGCTTCTTCCACGGTCGGCGTGCGCAGGTTTCCATCGATGAGCAATACCGGCTCACGCAGGCGTGCCGTTGAGATGGCGTAGTTAATGGCCGTAAAGCTTTTGCCTTCCTCAGGTTCAGCGCTCGTAAACAGCAGGGTTCTAAGCTCCTGCGTATTGACCGATGTTGTCGTGCGCAGCGTTCGAAACGCTTCGACGACCTGGGTCGGCGGCTGGCTGTCGCTAGACCGATACGACGATTGCAATTTTTCGAGCCGTTGCGCCGATAGGCGCGGAATAACGCCAAGGACCTGGTAGCCCAAAGAATCCTGTACATCGTCCACCGTCCGGAACGAGCGGTCGAACGCATGCAACAAGAAAACAAGCCCCAGTCCTGCAAAGATGCCCAGCGGAATAGCTGCGATCAGGATAAGCTTGCCCTTTGGTTTGGTAGGATACTTTGGCACTTCTGCGGTTTCGACGACCCTAATGAACCCCGGCACAATGCTTCTTGTAACGCTCGATTCTTTTAACCGCGCCAGAATAGAGTCGAACGTGGCGGTGTCGGACGCTACATCGCGTGAAAGAACGTTGTAGCGAATCGCCATTTGATCGAGTTCCAAGGCCTTTTTGCTCTGCTCATCCAGAACCTGCTGGTATTTAGTCTCGGTTTCTTTGGCAGCATCGTAGGACGTTTTGAGCGATCTTGCTGCTCCAACGGCCGCGGCATTCAAACCGGCAAGTGTCTGCTGGAGACGCCGCCTCGCCTCGAACAGCTTCGGATGCTGATCCCCGTAACGTTCACCAAGCTCGGCTACCGTTGCCTCTTGGGTTGCCACCTGACTACGCTGGTCTACTACACCGGGCGCAGTTGCAATGGCCGGAATAGCCAGCAAATCCTGCAACGACATCTTTTCCGGGTTCTTTACCTGATCCAAAGCGGCTTCGTATTTCAATCGTTCCGCTTTTGCTTGGGTGACGTGGGTATTCAGCTCCTTGAGCTGATCCACAATAATATTCTGCTTTTCCTCAAGAGACACTGCGCCAGATTGGTTCCGGTAGGTGTGGAGAGCTTCCTCCGATGCTTGAAGTTTCACCTTCAATCGATTCGATTCGTCGACAAGAAACTGATTCGCCTTGTCCGCAAGTTGGGAACGTTGCTTGACCAGAGAGGCAAGATATTCTCGGACCACATCGTTGGCCAGCCTCGCAGCCATCTCCGGATTAGTATGAGATCCGCTGACTGAAATAAGTCGTGTGCCACGAACGAGAGCTGCAGACGTGCTGCCTCTGATGAAATCCACGAGGTAAGACTTCGGGGTTCCAGCCGGCAAACCCAGTTCTTCAGGTGTCAGTTTCTGCGTCTGGATCATGCTCTCGATGAGATCGCGAGTCCCCAATTTGAACTCGATCGTCTTCAAAACTTCCGCCTTTTCCAAACCGCCGTCGCCTTCCGGATCCTGGAGGCCGGTCGGATTTCGATCATCCGCGAGCACTTCGACAATCGTTTCGGCACTATAACTCTTGGGGGTCACCATCAAATAAGCGACAGCCGCAGCAATCGCCAGCAGACTGGTAATCGCCAAGAGCCACCAGCGGGCGCGTATAATGTGAAATATCTTGTGAAAATCAATTTCAGGAATTCCGGGGTTCGCTTTTGAAGGCGAAGCATTGCCGTTGAAGTATGGTTTCATGGTTTTTTCCTCTTGGTTTGACTGCTCCCTACTGCTTACCACCACCGTTCCCCGACGGTAATCACGTCACCCGGTCTTACCTCAAAATCGCCGCTGGTCTTCCCGCTTGCCAGTTTTTTTGCGTTCAACTTGAAAATTTCCTCTCCACCTTCTTTCCCGCCGGGTTCGTTTCGCTTGATTGTAATTTTCGACGGATCCGCCAGAGGTGTATAGCCGTTGGCCATGCCAATTGCTTCCAGCAATGTCAGTTTATCTTTGATGGGCAGATCGTAAGATCCGGGTTTCTGAACTTCGCCGAGAATGGTAAACCGGTACTTATAAGCTTCGAGGACGGCGACCGTGACTTGCGGGTTTTTCAGGTAACCTCCTCGCTTCAACGCATCAGCAATGGCCTGGGCAGCCTGAGCCGGCGTGCGATTCGCCACAGAAACGGACCCCGCCAAAGGGACGACTACATTGCCGTCCTCGGCCACACGCAACGTCGATTCGAGATCGTCCTCCTGGAAAACCTTCATCTGGATCAGGTCTCCTCGGGTAATCAGGTATTTGTCCTGCGGCACAGCCGCCGGAAGGGGAGCGGCAGAGGTATTCTGCGCGCGAAGGGTCGTCGCGGCCAGAAGCACCAGCAACGCAATCAAAGATAAGGTTAGCCTGTTCATAAGTTCACAATTCAAAAACAACTCTTATTTCCGCAAGGGTTTGGTCAAATTCCCGACTCGGATCAACGGCAGTATTCCAGTTGTAATTGAAACTTGCCTCGATCGCCCAATCTTGCGCAAACTTATAAGACATATTCAAGGATGTAGACATGTAGTCCTCCGTCTGATCCCCCGCTTGGTCGGAGTCGCTACCGGAAGTTGTTGACTGATACGACGAGCGTTGCCAACTGCCGGTTGCAGACACGGTCAGTCGCTGGAAGAGAATTTGGGAAAGAGTCAAATCAATGCGCGTTCTATTCACGCTTTGACTGGCGCTATCTGCAGACGACGTAGTCTGCTGGACCGCGGAGAGCGAAATCCGAGTGTTGCGCTCCGGCCTGTAGGTCGCACTCGCTGACAGCGTGGGATTGACTTTGTTTTCTCCCGAAGGACTGATGTGGCGAAAATCGAGGCCCCCGCGTATCTGGGCCGACAGTTTCTTGTCCGGTTGCCAACTGGCGTGTAGAAGCCCCTGGCCATACGTTTGTTCAGACTGAGTGATGCCGTCGTCGGAATTGATACGACCCGCCCCAAAGCCCGCCCCAAGCGTGGTTTTTTGAGAAACTCTGTAGTCGTATAAGGAAATCAACTCGACACTGTTTGAGTCCGATCCCTGATCTTGATAATCCTTGGTGTCAGCGGACACGTTAGTCACCAGCGAGGATTTCTCGCTCAGTCGGTAATTGGCTCCGACTACGCCGCTAATGACATTCCTCTCCACACGCCGACCAAGATCCAGGTCAGGGGTTGAAAGGCGCTGAAAGCGTACGCTTGCATCGAGCCTCGTCTTACCGAGAATCATACCTCCACGCACGGATGCATTATAGTCGAAGTAGTTTTGATCATCGTTTTTCTGAAACGCCCCGAGCATCGCCGTATAGCTTAGCAGAAGCCGTGCCTTACTTCGTACTGGAGTATTTGGAGCGTCCCAGCCAATTTGAGGCAGATCACGCGACACATCGCCAAAACCAATATGAATGGTCGGTTCAAACGTGTAGATAAGGTCAGCTTCGCCTTCCGGGGCAATGTTGATGTTGCTGTCGTAGCGTACCCCGGCCCTTGCCGTCATCTTCACTGTGTACAGCGTCGGAAGCAAGTGTTCGAGCGCAGAGGTCTGGATTTGTTTGGTCAAATCCAGAGTATTCTTACTGATTTCTCCATATTCACCATCGAGGTTCCCCGTATATTCTCCGGCAAAGCACGCAGAACACGCGAAAGCGGCTGCGACAAAGATCGCCGGCGCAACAGAGGACCTCGAAGAACGCCAGAGACCTCGACGGTTGTTACTCCACTTCTTTGGTTTTTGCACAATTGCGCCCTTGGTGCCATGGAAATGTTGCCATGTCAAATCACTGGAACATTACAATTTGATCACAAACAGATATATCAACTCACGTCTCATTATTGCGACTCATGTTTGCAGCGATTTCTCCCTTTTGTTCACATTGTCAATACATTGTGACTTCGCAGAAAAGTGTAAATCCTCGCACAACTTATTTTCGCTGAAGAACTTAAGATATTCTGGCTGATCGAGCATTGACATTGGCATATGAGCTGCTTTAATCGAGTCATGTTGCCCCCGGAAGTTTAGCAGTTAATAGAAAACATATTATGAACCAGGGACCAACCATACAGAACAGGATGGATGTGAACAACGGCCCGGATGTTGGGGCCTTTTTAGGATTACGCAACCCTATGCTTCAAGATGCCCGACCCCGGAACCGGAGTCTCGCCCAGACATTAAGCCTCGCCACGATCGTTTGTGACGCGTGCGTGATTGTCTTTGCGTTACTGTTCTCCTTTCACCTCCGCTTTCAGTCCGGATGGATCGCCTTGATGGGAGAAAGCATTCCCACTCTGAACAGCTACGTGACGTACTTGGCGCTGGCGGCGATCGGTCTTGTCTACACTCTCACCGCGTTCGGAATCTACGAGAAGCACGCCCTGCTGCGCTACCGCTTCGCTGCCGCGCAAATCATTAAAGCCTGCTTAATCTGGTTCGCTTGTTTTCTGTCCTTCTCTCTTGTTTTTAAGCTGGATCCGCCCATTTCCCGCCTGTTCGTTGCAATCTCCGGCGGCGTGGTTCTCACGAGCCTCCTGTTCTGGCGTGCAATTTGGGTCACCTTTCTGACAAAATCTTCAATCGCAGACGGATTACGCCAACGCGTGCTTTGCATTGGCTGGAACGACGAGGCCAACAGCCTAACCCGGCCCGATGAACGGGGAGAACATCCTGCTTACGAAGTGTCCGGCATCGTTTACCCCCCATCGGGGCGGCTTTCCCTCCCTCTTCCCGAAGACGTGCGCGTTCTGGGGCAGGTGGGCGATTTGCAGGAAATCCTTCAAAATGAGCCTGTTGACGTTGTGTTACTAACAGATATCGATTGCGTAAAAGGCGAAATCGTCGGATTGATGAACATCTGCGAGAAGGAGATGGTTCAGTTCAAACTCATCCCGTCCTGGTTTCAGATTCTGCTCTCGGGTTTGCATCTGGAAACGGTCACTGGCGTGCCTGTTCTGGGGGTTTCGCAGTTGCCACTCGACCGCACATTCAATCTAGCTGTTAAGCGGATCATTGATATCATTGGCGCAATTCTGGGACTCATCGTATTCGCTCCTTTCATCGCCTTCTTCGCGTTCATGGTATATCGCGAATCTCCCGGCCCGGTTTTCTATCGCCAGCGCCGTATGGGTAAAGGTGGAGAGACGTTTGAGATCATTAAAATCCGCAGTATGCGTCTGGACGCTGAAAAGGATGGCAAGGTCGGCTGGAGCACGAAGGTCGATGATCGTCGCCTGAAAATCGGCTCCTTCATGCGGAAGGCTAACATCGACGAACTGCCGCAGTTCTGGAACGTATTGAAAGGCGAAATGAGCCTCGTGGGACCACGTCCTGAGCGCCCGGAGCTGATTTCCGGTTTCAAAAATGAGATTCAGCATTACAACGCCCGCCATGCCGCCAAGCCGGGTATCACGGGCTGGGCACAAGTGCGCGGTTTCCGAGGAGACACTGACCTCACCGAGCGTATCAAATGCGACTTGTTCTACCTCGAAAACTGGAGCGTTCTTCTGGATCTCCAGATCATGGTGATGACTTTCATCACCCGGAAAGGTGCAGCCTAAAACAATGTCAACCGGAGGACTAACCCGCAGGGAAACTATGAAGATCGCGTTCGCTTTTCATCGAGATGCAGACAATCCCGCTGTGCAGTCGAGCAGGCCCTTTTCCATCCTTCGCGAGCTTCGGCGGCGCGGGACTGAGATCGTGCCCGCTTATCCCCTGGGTCGGCCGGATTCTTTGGGAGAAAAAGCAAAAAAAGCGCTGCACCGAGTCGTCGGAAAGCGCTATCGAGCCGATCGCGAGCCTTCCCGGCTCGCGGAGTATTCAAACAAATTCAAGGAAATCACTGCCGGCAAGGATTTTGACATCGTTTTCAGTCCTGGCAGCGAAGTAGTAGCGCACCTGCCCACCAACCGGCCTATTGCGTTCTGCGCCGATGCAACGTTCGCAAACCTGCTCGATTACTACTGGGATTATACTAATCTTAGTGCGGACTATATCCGGCAGGGTCACGAACTGGAGCAGGCTGCACTGTCCAGGGCGTCACTGGCCATCTACCCATCGGAATGGGCGGCGCGGGCGGCAATTGATTTTTACAAAACGGACCCGTCCAGAGTGGCTGTGATCCCTTTTGGAGCCAACTTCGGACGTGAAAACCGGCGCGAAGACGTCGCGAACTGGATCGAGCGGCGCCCGGACTGGGAGTTGCGTTTGCTTTTCGTCGGCCGGGAATGGGAACGAAAAGGAGGCGACATCGCTGTCGAAGCCGCAAAAATTCTATCGGAACGAAACATCCGTGTCCGACTCGATATCGTGGGCGTTGCTATTCCGCAGCGCCACGGCACTTTGCCTTGGATTCACCCGCACGGATTGCTGCGCGCGGGCGTCCCGCATGAGGCGCAGGTTCTCACATCGCTTTTCGAACAAGCCCACTTTGTCGTGGTACCCTCACGCGCCGAAGCCTACGGAATGACGTTTTGCGAATCGAACGCTTTCGGCGTTCCTGCAGTGGGCGCGGCCACCGGCGGCATTCCGACGATCATCAAAACAGACGTCAACGGACTCTTGATGCCCCTGGAAGCGACTGGCAAAGAGTACGCAGACGAGATCCAACGGATCTTTACGGATCAGGGTCGCTATCAGCAAATGGCGCTCGATGCCTACGACGAATTTGCGACAAGATTAAACTGGGGAGCTTTCTGCCGCGAATTTCTCCTCCGCGCGGAGCCGCTGGTGGGATCTTCTGTCGCTGGTCTCAAAGACGCTCAGACGCTCTGAACACTTTTCTTAAGAGGTTAACCGGATGAATGCCACCACTTTGAAGGCAGCATCGGCACCGGCTGCCGCGATCAATGTCCGTTCACTAGAAGAGTCGAACGTCACCATCGGCCAAAAAACGATCTGGGTATACCTGGCGGTGGCCTTTCTCCTGGGTGTTTTTCGCCAATGGACAATATGGCTCGTCGGCGCCCTTCCCATTGGTGAAATACTACTGATGGGAGTCGCGGCTCATTCAGGTATATGGGTATTGCTCACCCGACGGCTTCCGGTACGGCCGCCGTCGCCTCGGTTGTTGACGTTTTTTCTAGTGTGCCAAGCCATAGCCTTCTGCGCATACGTTGTGTCGGATTTCTGGTGGCAAAGCTCGACGAATGACATCATCAGAGGTTGGCTCCGAATGGGATTTTTGCTCATGGAC
Organism: Chthoniobacterales bacterium; assembly: GCA_036524675.1. Classification (GTDB taxonomy): domain Bacteria; phylum Verrucomicrobiota; class Verrucomicrobiia; order Chthoniobacterales; family DASVRZ01; genus DATDAW01. Next base: position 69,701 of record DATDBU010000021.1, read on the forward strand.
ATCTGGACGCTTGCCTTGCTGTTCGGGGCTTCGCCGCACACATTCCTCGCCTATCAAATAGGTTCCTGTTTCTCTGGCCTGCAAGCCTTGGTCATGCGGCCCCTGTTTGGCGACTATTGGAAGTTTGGGTTCGGCTTTCCGGTAACGGTCGCCGTTATTATGCTTTCCTCGCGATCTTTCGGCTGGTGGGGCGCGGTAGGCTCCTGTTTTGGGATGGGTTTAGTGCACACGGCATTGGGTTTCCGAAGCTTTGGTGCATTATGCGTCCTGACCGGAGGCTTGTTGTTGGTGCGCGTCCTGAGTCCAGTTACCCGAAAAGTCGCCCTGATCGTCGGCATCATCGGCGGATTGGTGATCTTCCCAGCATTCTCCGCAAAACTGGGCGAAAGCACCGAGGGCAAATCCAATCGTTCTAACATTGAACGCCTCTCCATGCTTCAGGCTGCCAGAGAGGCGTTTATCGAGCATCCTCTCGTTGGCAACGGGTCCTGGTTCAGCAAGTCGGACGTAATGCCCAATTTCCTGTTGATTCGGGCCGAGCGCGCAATGATCACCGGCGGTTCGACATCCTTCAACAATGAGGAGGCAGGCGGGACAGCGATCCACTCCCAGATCTTGGTGGCCCTCGCTGAAGGCGGTTTTTTTGGCGGACTGTTCTTTATCGTTTACGGGATCGGTGCCGCATGGGCAATGTGGTATTGTCTGACGGACGCTCCTTGGGACTGGCTGATGCCCCTCAAAATCTTTCTTCTGGAGGCAGCCCTCTGGGACCTGTTTATGAGTCCCTTCTCGGGCCCCGTCCGAATCAATATTGCTATGATTGTCGCGATGATTCTCGTTTTCGTCGCTCAAGCAAGATCCCGCTCGACAGAACGTTACGCATGATTAATTCCATTCGCCAAAAGATCGCCGCGAAACTTGGTAAGAGTTCCGCGCGCGGGAAGTCGCTCGGTATGTTTTTTGCCACTTCCCTTTTCTCCCGGGGTATCACAGTCGTCTGCCAGCTCGTTCAAGTTCCGCTTGTGCTGCATGCCTTCGGCACCGAGGGATTCGGGCTCTGGGTCACGCTGACCGGTTTCCTTCAATTACTCGTATTTACGGATTTGGGCATTGGAGCCAGTGCGCAAAATCAAATGGCAGAGGCGTTGGCCCAGAAGAACTTCGATCTCGCGCGTCAGTTATTCAGCAGCGCTCTGGTGACCCTTCTCGGGATAGGCTGCCTCTTGGCCGCTCTTTTGCTGCCGCTAGTTTGGTTTTTAGACTTGAATTCAATATTCAAGCTCTCTCAAGAAAATATCCGCCTCGCAGCTCCCGGCGCAGTCGCGGCGGCAATCTTCGGGTTTTGTTCGGGTTTTCCGATGGCGCTCGCACAGCGTCTCGCTCAAAGTCGCCAACTCGGCTGGAAGATTAACTTGATTCTTGCCTACACGGCGATCGCCACCCTGGCCGTGATTTTTGTCACCACGCGCCTGCATTGGAATCTTGCAATGGTGATGTTCGCATCGTCGCTGTGCCCTGTTTTGGGCAACGGACTTTTCATGGCTTCCATGCTTGGGAATCTGGGTTGGTTCAACGTTCGATTGTTTCAGGCGAACAAACATCACGTGCAGTCTTTGTTGAAAGTAGGCGCCTACTTCGGAGTTCAGCAGATCACGAGCACGATTCTTTTTTCCGCTCCCACCGTGATTATTTCGACCATGATGGGCGCCGCCGCGGTTACACCATTTAACCTAGCACAGCGCTTGTACAATCTCTTTAATATCATTCAAAGCGCAATTATGGTGCCGCTCTGGCCCGCCTATTCCGAGGCGCATGCCAAGGGAGAGATCGACTGGATCCAGAAGACGCTTGGACGATCGCTGCTTGCGTCGATTGGTTTATCCCTTCTGCCGATGGCGATCGCCACTGTGTTCGCTCAGTCGATTCTAAGGTTGTGGGTTGGCCAAAATGCCGTTCTGCCGGACTGGACACTCATCTTGTTGATTTTCGCCTGGAACGCCGTCTTGTTTCTTCAGCAGCCTTTTGGCTATCTCCTTGCCGGTGTTTCTGAAGTCAAACAGACCACTCTCTATTCCGTTCTCTCCACCATAGCCTGCCTGGGTCTTATGTTATGGCTTGGGCGGTCCCACGGCCAGGCCGGAGTAGTCGTGGGAATGATTGTCGGATTTCTACCTTTTTCCGGCATTGGCAGCGTTATCCAAACCTTCAAGTATTTGGACAGAGCAAAGCGAAACAAGGCGAGCTTCAAGGAGTCTTCACCCGTTGAGGCCCCTACAACCTAATGGAATTGCGGATGCGTCATACGCGCTGCGACGAATAACTTGTCAACATTGACAATTTACACTTATAAAGGAATCAATCCCTTGAAACCTGCATCCGCTTCCGGACATAGATTCCGTTGATTTAACTTGCCCAATCACCAATGCTCCATTTCCAGACAATACTGAACTCCCTTTTAGAAGGTGCTATATCGCTCACCGCAAGGCTCAACATGCAGGCCACCGGCAGCTGGTATCAGGCTTGGCTATTGAAGGCAATGGGCGCAAAAGTGGAAGGACCTGTCGCTGTGGCGCCAGGAACAAGTTTTCTCGGCAGCCGCAACCTGAAACTTGGCCGATACGTCACGATCGGCGCCAGCTCGCGCATCGTAAGTTGGGCGCCGGTAACCATCGGCCACGACTTCATGGCCAGCGACTTTTTGAATATTAACAGCGGCTCACACGATCCGATTACTCTTAAGCCTCACTGCGAGCCCATCATTATTGGGGAGCGAGTTTGGTGTGGGACCGGCGTTACCATTTGCGCCGGCGTTGAAATCGGAGACGACGTGGTCATCGGAGCGGGCTCCGTAGTAACCAAATCTCTGCCCTCAAACTGCATCGCGTACGGCACTCCGGCAAAGGCCGCACGTCAGTTGAACCGCGAGGATCCGAATGTTTGGTCAATGTGGCCAGAGCGTTCCTCCTTCAGTCATTATAAAGGCGCTCCCGAATGGAAACGCCGTGTGATTCGGCTCCGAGCACGACTGTGAAATGAATAAAATGCTACGCGTTACACAACTCAGCACGACGGACACCATTGGCGGGGCGGCAGTGGCTGCAAAGCGTTTGCACCACGAATTGATAGAACAAGGCGTGGCGTCCACGATGTATGTCGCCCAAGCGATGACCCAGGAGAAAGGCATCGTCGAATTCAAGGTCGCTAAACATGCCCCGCGAAAATTAAACCGTTTTATATACCGCGCCGCACGCCGCCTCCAACCCCGTTCGAAATTCCCAAGTGGCGGTTTGTTCACCGGCGCATGGACAACGTTAGGTAATATTCCTTTGTGGGGATTGCCGTCAGCCGATATTTATCATTTACACTGGATTTCGGGTTTCTTCGACTTCCGCTCACTCCCGGAACTGGCCCGTCGTGCACCCATCGTTTGGACTTTTCACGACATGAACGCCTTCACTGGCGGCTGCCATTACGACCAATACAATGATATTAAATGCGGGCGCTTCACCGCCGAATGCGGCATGTGCCCGTTTCTGAACGAAGAGAAGGGAATTGACGATCTCACCCACAAGACGATTCAACGCAAAGCGCGGGTTTTGAGTCGAGTTCCTAAATCCAGACTTGTCGTTGTCTCACCGAGCGAGTGGCTTGCGGGAGAAGTACGGCGAAGTTCTCTGTTCGGCAATTTCGTTACGCGGGTAATCCCAAACGGAATCGATCTTGACGTGTTCAAGCCGGTTGACCGGGCAGCGATTCGTGCCCGTTTAGGTTTTGCTCCAGATGACCGGGTCGTTCTTTTTGTAGCCGAGAATCTGAATGATGGACGTAAAGGTTGCCGCCAGACACTTGAAGCCCTCGCCCCGCTTATGGATATCCCCAGGCTGCGCATTCTGACTCTGGGGAAGGCCGGGAACACCGAGCAAATGTCTGGTCCCCAATACCGGCACGTGGGATCGCTGCACGACCCTCAGGCAATTCGCGATGTTTACAATGCCGCCGACCTTTTCATTATCACTTCGCTTCAAGATAATTTCCCCAATACGGTTGTGGAGGCTCTGGCGTGCGGGACACCCGTAGTCGGGTTCGCCACCGGCGGCGTTGTCGATGCAGTCGACCACGGCGTTTGCGGTCTTTTGTCCCCCACCGGGGACGTGGCAGGTCTAAGCGACCATCTGCGTACGATTCTAAATGATGACGAACGACGCAACGCCATGAGAAGCGTAGCGCGAAATCGAGCCGAGACTTACTATGGAGTTGCACGCCAGGCACAGGCATATCGCGCACTTTATGAAGAAATGTTGAGCGGCGACATAGGCCTTGACCCAAAAACCTCAGCACCCTTGGCACGCCAACGATGACCGATCGACGCGTACGCCTGCCCGGAACAGATATGAAGAAAACGCAACGAGGGAGCGTTAAGAACCGAAGAAAGGAAAAACAAAAAGTATGAGCACGTCCAAAAACAGAATTTTGATCCTTACTCCGACCCTGGGACGCTCGGAGTATTTACAGCAATCTATCGACGCGGTCGCCGCGTTGTCGTTGGATATCATCCATATCCTGGTATGCCCGGGCGACAAATTGGTCGAATTGCGGCAGCGGTTTCCCAAATGCCGGGTAGCAGTCGACGCTGGAAAGGCAGGCGGCATTTACGGTGCATTAAACGCCGGTCTGGCCGCGGCGGATGCCAGCGAAATCGAATGGGACTGGTTTACCTACATCAATGACGATGACCTACTCACCCCTGGGTTCGAGAAAATGGTCAAGATGCACTGCCGTGGAGATAACCTTGGAAGTGTTGCCTACGGCGACATCCAGAATATCGATGGCAAAGACAAGCCGCTTGGACGACAAACCGTGGAGACCAATCCGCGCTTCTTCGCACCTCTGCTCCAGCAAGGGATCAGCCCGGCCGCCCAGCAGGGAATGCTATTCGGCGCGCCTGTCGTACGTGCCCTGCAAGGTTTTCGGCTCCAGTTCAAACTTTGTGCTGATCTGGATTTCTGGGCGCGAGCACACGCCTTGGGTTTCCCGTTTTCCTACTACAGCCTTGAAGTGGGTCAGTTCCGGATTCAGGCGGGACAACTTTCAGGCGATACGAGCGTAACTCGCAAAGAGCTGGACACGATTATCGGTGAACTCTTCAAAAAACAGTCTTCAGGCGCACTCAAATTTTTCGCACGCACCCGTTATCGCATCTTTAACATCCCGCGTTATATCGAGCGGTACCGTCGTCTCGGCCGCGCTACGTCGAGTTATGACATGCTCAGCGGCGGCGGAAAAAAACAGCCAGTCACATGAATTCAGGCAGCACCCCATTGTCGATAGTTATTCTTAGCGACTTTGCGAACTTCAGCGGCGGCGCGTCGGTCGTCGCCCTCCAAAGTGCGCTTCGTCTCGCCGAATTGGGCCACGACGTAACTCTTTTCACCGCCGTAGGCCCGGTCGCCGGCGTTCTAACGGAGAAGAAAAATCTGCGCGTCATTTGTCTCGGTCAACAGGAGATCGCAAAAGATCCAAATCGAAAACGGGCCTTCTTTCAGGGCGCGTGGAACCGGCCGGCCGCAAAAGCCCTCGACGAACTCCTGGCAACACTCGATCCGCGCCGAACAGTGGTCCACGCGCATCTTTGGATGAAGGCGTTGTCTCCGTCAGTTTTTGCCGTAGCATTCAAACGCAAATTCAAGGTCGCCGTCACACTCCATGATTTTTTTGCAGCATGCCCGAACGGCGGCTTCTACGACTACGTCAAAGGCGAAGTTTGCTACCGGAAACCGCTTTCGATGTCCTGCGTCCGATGCTCATGCGACCGGCGGAGTTATATGCAAAAACTCTGGCGCTGCGCTCGAACCTGGCTCCAAAAGCACATCGCCCAACTTCCCCTGCGCACGGCGCATTTTATCGGAGTTTCGAAATTCAGCGTCGATATCTTGAAGCCATATCTGCCCGAGAAAACACCCCGGACGGTTGTTCGGAACCCGATTGACGCTGAAAACCTCGGACCTGCACCCGTTGCAGAAAACGTGCCTTTTGTGTTCGTGGGCCGTCTTGTTCCCGAAAAAGGTGTCTTTCTGTTTGCCGAGGCCGCTCGCAAAGCCGGAGTTCCCGCTGTATTCGTAGGCGATGGCGAACTGCGTGAGGAACTCCAGGCCAAGTATCCGGAATTTGAAGTAACCGGCTGGCAGGAAGGCGCTGCAGTCCAGGCGCGTTTGCGCGGCGCGAGAGCAATCGTTTTTCCCTCCCGTTGGTACGAAACTCTCGGCCTCGTGGTTGTTGAAGCTGCGGCAAATGGCGTTCCGGCCATCGTTTCGAACGGATGCGCCGCAAGCGACACCGTAACCGACGGTGAAACTGGCCTCCATTTTGCGGCGTTTTCTGCGGAGAGCCTCGGCGAAAAACTCTCTCTCCTACACAAAGACCCCGCGATTGCAGCTCGCCTCGGGCGGGCCGCCTATGAGCGCTACTGGCAGCGCCCCTGGACTCGCGATGCCCACGTTTCCGAATTGCTAGACGTCTATGGCCGCATCGTGCCAGCGATTGCAGCATAACTATGAAGAATCCGGACCGACTTAGCGTACTTCTGGTCGTCGAACCAGGTGTCGATGGAGTATTTCGATATGTTGAAAGCCTTGCGCGATTCCTCATCCAGCAGCCTGGAGTGGAACTGAGTCTTGCTTATTCGAGCATACGCGGTTGCCCCGCGCTCGATCAACTTGTCGCCGATTTGCAAGCGCAGGGTGCACGAACCCTGGATTTGCGCGTCAGTAATTCACCGGGACCCGCGGATGTGAGCGCCCTCATACGTCTCCGGCAGCTCATTCAGACCGTGAAGCCCGACGTTATTCACGCGCACAGCTCAAAGGCAGGCGCACTCGTCCGGAGCCTGGCTTTTGCAGGTGTGCGGGCCCGTTACTTTTATACGCCGCATGCTTATTTTCAAATGAACGGCCCGGCAAGCCCGAAACGCCGGCTTTTTCACGCTATCGAACGCGTTTTCGGCCGGGTCGGTACGTCGATCAATATTTCCGCCAGTGAAGCTGCATTTGCCCGGGACGAACTTCATATTCCGAAAGAGCAGCAGGTGTACGTCCCCCAAGGCGTTAGCGGTGAACGCTTCCGCCCGCCTCACAATAATGAGGAGAAGCTGGGGCTGCGCTCCCGCTTTAATCTTCCCGCTGACGCGCTCATCCTGGGCACCGTCGCTAGATTCAGCCGCCAAAAGGATCCACTCACCCTGTATCGCGCGCTCGCCACAGCTCTGGAAAAAGTGCCAAACCTTCATTTTGCGCACCTCGGTCAGGGCGAACTCGTTCCCGAAGTCGATGCGTTGACTCAAACCTGGCCGGCGCCACTCCGCGAACGGATCCATCGCCATCCGTCGCACAACCGGCCTGAGGAATTTTATCGAGCGCTCGATGGCTTCAGTCTGGTCTCGCTTTATGAAGGCTTCGCGCTCGCTGGCCTCGAAGCCGCAATGACCAATCTGCCGCTCGTCATCAGCAATTGTCCCGGAAACGTCGATCTCGACAATCACGGTTTTGATCGCCTTTACTGGGTCAGCCCCGAAAATCCCGCTGAGCTGGCAGACGTTATCGTCCGATGGGCGAACGATGCAGCCACCGCATCCTGCAATCACCGCGAGGTTGCCTTACGCGAATTTTCCGACCAGGCCCTCTTCAACAAAATGTTGAATCTCTATCAATCTCCATCCAAGCCGTCCTAAATAAGAACCAAAACGAATCGAAGCGACTACTATGGATTCCGACACTTCCACACTGGCACAATCGCTGGGCATTGGCATTACCACCAAAGACCGCTGGGACGATCTGGCAGACACACTTGAGGAACTCAAAAAATGGGGCTTGGACAAGTGCCAGATTATCGTCACTGACGATGGCTCAGATAATCCCTGTCCTCCCGAAAAACAAGCTCTTTACCCATTCGTCAAATGGCAGAGGTTCGAAAAATCGCAGGGATTGATCACTCAACGCAACCGGTTGGCTCGAACATTGACCACCGATTATTACCTGAGCCTTGACGACGATTCGTTTCCGGTCACAGGGAGTTTGGCTGATGCTGTGAATTACTTCCGGACCCATCCCGACGTTCACACCCTTGCACTCAACATGAGTGACAAGCGCGGAGGCGCGCCCCGCATCGACGCTTCCCTGCCGCCCTTTCAGTCCCGCCAATTTGTGGGCTGCGCAGTTATGCACGACCGGCGCAAGTTGATAGCGATCGGCGGTCTTCGAGAAGAGCTTAAGTTTTATTGTGAAGAAGCGGATCTTTCCGCACGTATGCTCGAAAAAGGACAAAAAGTCGTCGTTTTTCCCAGCGTTGTCATTTGTCATAACCGAAGCAAGATCAACCGTGTGTCGTCACTGCGCTCCTTTCAGTGGGCTCGAAGCAAAGCTTTGTTGGTCATCTGGACATTTCCTCTTGCGGTAATGCCTTTGCGGCTGACCCTCGGTGTGTTGGGGCGGATCAAAGAGAGTCCTGAGAACTGGCTCAGCACAGTTCAAGGATTCCTGAAAGGCTTAGTCGACGGATTTGGCGCCTTAAGCAAGCGAACTCCCATGTCGATGAAAACCTATCGTGAATGGCATCATTCTCCATGGCCTCCGTCTTGCTAACCTGAAACAAACTGTCGTCGACTATCGTAACGCTTGAATCCTATTTAAGATCCCTGCGGTCGTCCACAATTGACCGTTTGATTAATCCTGGCAATTGCGGCGATGGGTTGATTGACCGTGGCATCGACACCCTGCTCGCAAGGTGCGGTATAGCGTTCACTCTCCTCGATGCGCCGGAGATAGGAACTGCCGGCACACTATTGATCAGCGGCGCCGGAACGTTCAACCGTGCCTGGAGCTATGGCGCCGACCGCGTCAAGTTTTACGCGGGCAAGTACGAGACCGTCTGCGTGACGCCGGCAAGCTTTGAGACAAGCTATCCACCCATCAGAAAATTCCTACGGGAGCTGCCCGACAACGTTACTATTTTTTGTCGGGAGAATGTGAGCTTCAAGGCACTCAACACATTGGTCCCGAAAAGAGAAAACGTTCACCTCGACCACGACGCCGCATTCCACAACGACGTGACCCCATGGAAGATGGAGGGGCATGGTGAGATCAATTGTTTTCGGACCGACAAGGAGACTGTGGGTAGATTGCTTCCCTCGAAGAACTACGACATTTCAGGCATGGGCCGCGAGACTCAAAAGACGCTACTTTTAGACATTCTAAAAAATTTCAAGACAGTTAATACCGATCGCCTGCATGTGGCTATTGCCGGTGCGATCCTCGGCAAAAATGTCCGCATGTTTGCGAGCAGCTACCACAAACTTTTCAGCGTATACGAGTATTCGCTGAAGGAAAATCCCAATGTCGAGATTTGCAGCGAGGAAGATTATCAAAGAATCCTCGAGGCGCAGTTCGACAGGCACAAGTACAAGCGATATTTGGTAACACTCCAGCGCGTTCCCGGGGCGATGCCGCTCGCACGCGCTATCAAGCGCGCCCTCGGGTAGCTCCCTTATCCTGAAAGGAAATCCGGCACGTGCCATTTTGATCTTGCTCTTGGTTTACCAAAGGCAGATTTAATTGATGTTACATGCAAACTCCGGTAAGATGGATGAACCCCAGAACGATCCGGAAATCCCCTCGCCGCAACGCCCGCGAGACGTGATTTAGGATCACCCCCTCAGATGAAGCTGACCACATCGCGTTCTAAATTGTCCGCCATAAAAGCGGCATGGCGGAAGTCGCGCGGAGAACTGCGAGCGGCTTGGTTGACTCACGATTCCGGGGCACGCAACCTCATCAGCCATTTGTTTTCACTTGGCCTCTTGGGCGTGCAAAATCCATTGTTGAATCCGTCTCCGATACTCGCCCATAACACTCCCCGCTCCAGGCACACGGGTTCCGCAGGCTCCCCGCCAGTAACCCAGCTCCGTGATGTTCAGCATCGACCGGTTGAGGATACCCCTCAAACGATGCGCATTTTCATGGTCTGCGAGCCAGCCGAATTCGGATCGTTTAAATACGTAAAAGGCTTGATTGAATACCTGTGCGCGCACGGCATTCAGGTTGACTACGCCTATTCAGATGTCCGACGCTGCTCCGAACTTGACGACTTGATTACTTTTGTGGAGTCCCGAGGAGGGACCACTTTGAATCTCCACATAGGGGAGGCGCCTAGCTTTTCCGATGTTTCCGCACTTTTCAGGCTGTTCAAACAGATACGCCGCGGGAATTACGATGTCGTGCACGCACACTGCTCTAAGGCTGGCGCTTTAGCCAGGCTCATTCGCCTCGCAGGGCTGCCATGCCGGGTCATCTACACGCCCCATGCTTACTATGGAACGGGAAAAAACCCGTCCTTCTCCGTAGCATTCTTCAACATGATCGAAACTGGCTTGGGCCATGTCGGCACAACGATACTTGCATCCGACGGAGAGCGCGAATTTGCGCTGAAGCGGCTGGGTATACCCAAAAAACGGATCAGGCAGATTCACAACGGAATTCCGTGCGACTCATATCCGCCGACATCTCCTGAAAAGAAAACGCTCGCTCGCGCCAAGCTCGGTCTTCCGGCCGACGCCTTCGTTTTCGGGACTATCGCGCGCTATTCCTATCAAAAAGATCCATTTACCCTCTACCGGGCCTTTCTTCCCCTGCTTCAGGAGCATCCAGAAGTATGGTTTTTACATATTGGCGACGGCGAGATGTGGGAGGCCGTCAGCGCCCTGGGGAGTTCCCAGCGGATTCTGCGTCTCAAGTCGTTGAAACCGATTCAGCTTTTCTATGATGCCATCGATGTGTTTGTCCTGAATTCGCGATATGAGGGGCATGCCCTGGCGGTTCTCGAAGCGATGTCGTCGAACAAGCCGATGATATTGTCCGAATGCCCCGGAAATCTCGACTACAAAGAATGCGAATTGAATCGTGTCGCGTGGGTAAAACCCGAGGATCCAGATGGCCTGCTTCAGGCCCTCGTTGAACAGCAGGATAAACACTCGCTCTCCTGCAATCATCGCGATGTTGCGCTTGTGAAATTTTCAGACCAAGTCTGCTATCAACAGGTCATTGACGAATATCGCCACATCCTTGCCACGCAAACCATCAGACAGAATACCAGTCAAAAACCGGCGTCGGGTATCAAATGCGGACTGCTCTAATTGGTGCCACCGGATTCGTCGGGTCCAATCTCAGAAATCAGTATGCCTTTGATGACTTTTTCCGCCGGGCGGACATTCAAGAAATCAGCAAAAAGCCATATAACATGGCCGTCTGCGCCGGCGCTCCAGGTGTCAAATGGAAGGCCAACGCTGATCCTGACGGGGATCGCCAGGAAATTGATAGACTCGTAGGCGCTCTTCGAAGTGCTCGCATCGGAACGCTAGTATTGATCTCGACGATCGACGTTTATCCCTCGCCCAACGGCGTGAACGAAACATCGCCCGTCGATCCTTCCGCAAATCATCCGTACGGCAGACACCGCTATGAATTGGAGACTTTTGTGCGCGATGCTTTTTCCAATCACCTGATTGTTCGACTCCCCGCCCTCTTCGGTGCCGGTATTAAGAAAAATGTGATTTTCGATTTAATCGAGGACCATCAGACCGACAAAATCAATCCCCTCGCCCAATTCCAATACTATTGCCTCGACCAGCTGTGGAATGATCTCATGAAGGCGCTTGCATTGGGCCTCGAAACGCTGAATTTGTCTACAGCCCCCATTAAAACTGCCGAAATCGTAAAAGCTTTCTTCCCAGAACGAAAAATCGGGCCCCCGCAAGAACCCGCAGCCTTTTATGATATGCAGAGCGTTCACGCGTCCCTATGGCCCACGACCGGGAAGAACGGATATCTGTATACCTCCGATTGCGTGATGGAATGGCTGGAACTTTTTCTGCAACAATGTAAAAGGGACCGCTATCAACCGAATCGCAATCAGTGAAATCGCCTGGAATCCGGATGACCAGACATCTGCATTGGGTCTTCTGCGGGACCTTGGCGTACGAATTTTGGAGGTGGCTCCAGCGCGGTTGTTCAAGAACGTTGCAAAAGCGAGCGCTTCCGACATCGCGTTGAAACGACGCTTTTTCGGGGACAACGGATTCCGCATCGCCTCGCTTCAAGCCATTCTGTACGGCAAAGACGATCTCCTCCTTTTCGAAAGCTCGACGCGCCCTTTGCTGTTCGGTTACCTTTGCCGGATCGCCGAAGTGGCATCTCTTCTGGGAGCAAATTCGATAGTTTTCGGAGCGCCTCGCAATCGTAGAGTTCCTTCAGAAATGTCCGAATCGGAGGCATGGGACATTGCTACCGCCTTTTTTGCTCAACTTGGTCAAGCGGTCAAAAATTTCGGCGTTACTTTCGGAATCGAAGCAGTGCCCCCGGTATATGGATGCAATTTCTGCATGTCTTCAAACGAGGCAGCCCGGCTCGCCCGCACGGTGGCGCAACCCGCAATAGCCTGGCACGTTGATACCGGCACCATGGCGTTTTGCGACGAGGATCCTGCACGAACAATCGGTGACAATGTCGACGTGATCGGGTCGGTTCACATCAGCCAGCCGTATCTCGCGGATTTTGAGAATCCGTGGAATGGGCATAAGGACGTTGCCGCTGCCCTTGGGACGTGTGGCTATTCGGACAACTTTACGATTGAAATGAAGGCCAGCGAAAGAGGACTGCCGGCCATCCAAGAGGCTGTGGATTGCGCACGGAGGTACTATCCATGCTGAGGCATTCTCACTACGATGTGCTGATAGTCGGAGGCGGATTTTACGGATGCATCCTGGCTGCAACCCTGGCCGAACACGGCACCAACGTTCTTCTTTGCGAAGAGAATCACGACATCATGCTCCGCGCTTCGGGGATCAATCAAGCGCGCGTGCACAATGGCTACCATTATGTCCGAAGTTTCGTGACGGCGATTCGATGCCATCATCATTATACGAACTTTATCGAACAATTTCGGCGGTGCATTATCGACAACTTTGTGAAGCTGTACGCCATCCCCCTTCACGCGAGCAAGGTAAGCGCGGAACAATTCTTTCAATTTTCACGAAACATCGGCGCGCCCGTCGCTCGAGCAGCGACAAAGTATCAAAAGCTGTTCAACCCTGCCTTGGTCGAAGATGTTTACGAATGCGCCGAGTGTGTATTTGACATCGACCAGATGCGCGAGATCTGCAGGGATCGGGTGTTCGAGCACGGTGTCGATGTCGCGCTCGATACGACAGTTCATAGTGTTAGGAAAGACTCGAAGGGTCTGGAAGCCACGATTTTTACCGGTGGAACAGAAGGTTCCGTGACGGCAAGCCGCGTGTTCAATTGTTCCTATTCACAGTTGAACGCACTGCTTTACAATTCAAAACTGCCTTTGATTCCGCTGAAACACGAGATCACGGAAATGGTCCATGTTGAAATTCCCGACCAGATCCAAGGTTTGGGCATTACCCTCGTTTGCGGGCCGTTTTTTTCCTTAATGCCGCTTCACAACGGTCTCTACACATTCAGTCACGTACGCTACACGCCCCACGACGCGTGGATTGACCATTCGAAGTATGAATCCCCTTATTCCATATTTTCCCGATTTAAGAAAAACAGCAATTATATTCTGATGAAGAAAGACGCCGCGCGTTATATCCCGGCGCTCAATGGCTTGAAACCCCGAGAATCCGTGTGGGAACTCAAGTCCGTGCTTCCGTCCAGCGAGCTGGACGATAGCCGGCCTATTCTTTTTAGCAGGAATCATGGAATCGAGGGTTTGTGCTGCATTTTGGGGTCGAAGTTCGACAACGTTTACGACGCTCTGGACCAAATCGAAAAGGAGTATGTTAGCTAAATCCCAAAGCGATATCGTGGTCTCCCTCGTTGTTCCTGTCGAAACATCGAAAGGAAATATCACGTCGCTGATGCGGGACACGTTGCTTACGCTAGGTCAGATTTTTACGAACGTAGAGATCGTCGCGGTGCCGGTTCCCCAGTCGGGCGAAACATTCGAGGAGCTCAAATACGCATTATCGTCGGTGCCTAACTCACGCGTTTTGCGCCTGGCAAATACGTCGGATCACGACGACGCCGTTCTTGCCGGCGTCTATAGCTGCATCGGTGACTACGTTGTCGTTCTCGATCCCCTCATAGGCAATGCAACCTCGACTATCGAGCTGCTGGTCCAACGATGCAGGCAGGGCGCCGGAATCGTCTTCGCAAAATCGACTGCCACCGCAATTCCGCTTCACGGCCACTCGCGCCCCGCTCTCCAGTGGCTTGGCGAATTTCTTTTCGGCTCCGCGGCCAATCTCGCGTTGCAAACCTTGTCCGCGAGCGTCTTTTGCATCAGTCGCGATATATGCAATCTCGTGTTGTCTGTGCATCCCCGCGGATGGCAGCTACGAACGCTGCTGGCTGGATTCGGCCAACCGGAACGTCTCGTTGAGTACATTGCGGAGCAGAAGCCCAGGATTGGTCTGCCTTTACGGATTAGGAGACTTATCGGCGTGCTACGATCCAGTCAAAAATCGGGCGGACGCATCAATCTAGGCGTGTCCTTAATAATTTTTGCCGCGTTCCTGTGGAATATTATTTTGACGGTTGGACTCATCACACTGGATTCTCAGGTCGCTAACAGCGGAAGTTCATTGAACGCTTTGGTCCGTATCAATCTGTTTGTCTGCATAGCGGCTCTGCTTGCCCAGCTCCTGGCAATCGCACACTTGGTCATGCTTTCGAAGAAGAGAACGGAGCGAACGTGGTTTATCATCGAAGAAGCATCGGGAACAGCGCCTTCCTATGGTGAGAGCAAGAATGTCATTGAAGGTGATCTATCGGAAAGCAAGGTTGGCGTCGCTTCCATCCCATCTGGCAGCGATGATGGCACCCGTCGTGTCTAGGTTATTTTCCGCCTCTGCGTACCGGATTTTTCCGTGCTACGAATAAGACGCGCACCTGGTTTAAATTGCATTTCCATGGATCGACCCGAAGAATCAGTCGAAACGCAGATCGGTCTGAAAATACGCGCCCTGCGAATCCAACGAGATGTAACCCTAGATCAGCTGGCGACCGAAGTGAAACTCACGAAAGGCCAGCTTTCGAAAATCGAAAACGGCAAGGTTTCTTCACCTGTGTCAACCTTAACCCGAATCGCCGTGGCGCTGGGAGTCGCGCCGGGATTTTTTTTCCAGACTTCACATGCAAAGCCGCGTGCATCCCTGATCCGCGCGTCGGAACGGAAAGTAATCGTCGGCCGGGGATCGAAGATCGGTCACAGCTACGAAGCGCTGGTAAACGGAGTGCCGTTCGAAAAAGATTTCGAGTCCTATCTAATGCGAATCGACGAGGAACAGGTTGATCCAGCGAAGAACACTTTCCGGCATCCCGGCCATGAACTCCTTTTTATGCTCAAAGGAGGAATGGACTACCGTCATGCGGATCAGCTCTACCACCTGGAGCCGGGTGACAGTTTGTTTTTCGACGGCACGCTCGAGCACGGGCCGTTGCGGGTTTACAATCCTCCCGTGGAATTTCTAAGCATCATTAGCAACGCAAAGTCCTGACTTCCCGCTAGAAGGATTGCGACCGTCCCGGAATCCAGTTTGTCCCGGCCAGCGGGACACCAGCCATTGCGGCAGCCTCAATAGTGAGGGCAGCGAGATCCTCGGGTTCGAGGTTATGGACATGGGATTTCCCACAGGCTCGGGCAATCGTTTGAGCCTCCAGTGTTAGGACACGGAGATAGTTCGCTAAACGGCGACCGCCCTCGACAGGATTCAATCGCGCAGCGAGATCCGGGTCTTGCGTGGAGATGCCGGCGGGATCGCGTCCGTCCTGATAGTCATCAAAAAAACCTGCGGACGTCCCCAATTCTTCGTAGTCTGCCTGAAACTTCGGACTGTTGCAGCCCAAGGCGATAAGGGCGGCCGTTCCGATGGAAACAGCGTCTGCCCCCATGGCAAGGGCCTTGGCCACGTCTGCCCCCGAACGGATGCCGCCGGAAACAATGAGTTGAACTTTACGATGCATGCCTTGTTCCTGGAGCGCTTCGACAGCCTGGCGAACAGCCGGCAACGTCGGAATTCCAACGTGCTCTATAAAAATCTCCTGCGTCGCCCCCGTGCCGCCTTGCATGCCGTCTACAACGACAACATCTGCCCCCGACTTAACAGCAAGTGCGGTATCATAGTACGTCCGCGACGCGCCGATTTTCACGTAGATCGGCTTTTCCCAATCCGTTACCTCTCGCAATTCCTCGATTTTGATTGCCAGATCGTCTGGTCCCGTCCAGTCCGGGTGCCGGCAAGCGCTACGTTGATCGATTCCTGTTGGGAGATCGCGCATTGCCGCTACACGATCGCTGATTTTGCGCCCAAGCAGCATGCCTCCCCCACCTGGCTTAGCGCCTTGGCCAAGAACGATTTCGATGGCGTCTGCCTTGCGCAAGTCATCGGGGTTCATGCCATAACGCGAGGGAAGATATTGATAAACAAGCGTTCGGGAAGACTGGCGTTCTTCGGCGGTCATGCCTCCATCACCCGTCGTCGTCGAAGTCCCAATTTCACTGGCGCCGCGTCCGAGCGCCTCCTTGGCCTGCGCCGAGAGCGAGCCGAAACTCATGCCGGCAATGGTTATCGGGATCTTCAATTGAAGCGGTACTTTTGCGAACCGTGTGCCCAAACAAACGTCGGTCGCGCATTTTTCGCGGTAGCCTTCAAGCGGGTAACGCGACATGCTGGCGCCAAGGAACACAAGATCGTCGAAATGCGGCAACCTGCGCTTTGCTCCCCAGCCGCGAATGTCGTAGATGCCGGTCTCCGCGGCACGTTGGATTTCGTGAATCACATTGCGATCAAACGTTGCGGATTCCCGCATTCCCGGATGGATTTCGATGCTCATAAGTCAAAATGTCCTAGTCTTAGTCCTACTCCTACTCGTATGCTTAATCCGTCTTCCCAAATTGCTTTCGAGAGTATGGTATAATTAGTATTCTCCCGCATGGTCGATATGGAAGTTATAAAGTTTCCGCGCGCTTCCGTAACGGCGGAATTCTTCGGGCTTGGCAGCGGCTCCGGCACGCTCAAGTAGAATGGCCAGGAGTTCAAAATGCTCAGGGCGCATCGGTTTCTCAATGCAGTCCGCCCCGAGATCGGCCACCTTGCCCCGGATAAAAATTCTAGCCTCATAAATGGAATCGCCGAGCGCCTGTCCGGCATCGCCGAGCACAACGAGATTGCCGGATTGGGCCATGAATGCGCTCATGTGACCAACGGAGCCCTTCACCACAATATCCACACCTTTCATCGAAATACCGCAGCGCGCCGAGGCGTCGCCATCGATGACCAGCAGCCCGCCGTGCGCCGTCGCCCCGGCGGACTGGCTCGCGTTTCCTTGCACATGCACGAGACCGGACATCATATTTTCGGCAACACCCGTGCCAGCGTTGCCGCGGACAATCACGGTCGCTTCTTGATTCATCCCGGCGCAATAGTAACCGACATGCCCTCGAACCTCGACAGTCACAGGCACACGCAAACCGCAGGCAATGGCGTGCGCACCCCGCGGATTTTCAACCTGCCAAAGCGTTGGCCTAGGCGATGTTAGATCATGGAGCGTTTGGTTAAGTTCGCGAACCGAAGTTTCTGACAAGTCGACTACGCGAGACGTTGGTCGCGTCGTTTCTTGGGGCTTCTCCAAAATGTCCGTTTTCATGTTCCTTTCGAAAACCTGCTAACATCAACACTATCCGCGGTTAACTCCTGTGCTGACGCTCCACGTGTAGACCGTCGCCGGCTCGGGCTCCCACAAACGTGCCTGTTCGATTCCCGGCAGCGTGGCGAGCGAGCGATACTCGGAAGCCATCGCCACATAGTCCTTCGTCTCGGCCATTACCGCCGGTTTACACGCAATTGGGTCGCGCAGAACGGCAAACCCATCGCGCGTACCGATGGTAAAGGTGTAAAAACCATCCAGATCCTCGAGAGCATGGTTGAGCGCTTCATCCAGCGCATCGCCCAAGCTGAGCCGCCACGTGAGATAACCCGCTGCAACCTCGGAATCGTTCTCCGTCTGAAACGAAATGCCCTCGCGCCGCAGCTTTTCGCGGAGTCGATTGTGATTACTAAGCGAGCCGTTGTGAACAAGGCACAAATCCCGACCGGTCGAAAACGGATGCGATCCCGCAGTTGTAACCGCGCTTTCGGTGGCCATCCGGGTGTGGCCAACAGCATGGCTGCCAGTCATGTTTCGAACGCCGAACCGCTCCAAGACCGTGCAGGGCAGGCCGGTTTCTTTCATAATCTCGATACGCTGACCAACACTCATGATGTTTACGTCTGGAAAATACTCACGGAGAAGTTTCCGTATTTCCGCCTCCTCGCCTCGCACGATGAAAATCGCGTGGTTCGAAACGGTTTTCATCGTGAGCTCCTCGCCAAAACGTGTTTTCAATTCCGATGAAAGTTGCTTCCAAGGAAACTCCGACCCGGGATGCTGCAGGGTCAACTTCAGAAAACCGGCAGGCGCTGTGCTGCCATAGATCGCGAAACCGGCGCTGTCTGCCCCGCGGCTGCTCATGCAATCGAGCATTCCGCTGAAAAGCGTCCCGAGCTGTGTCTCCAACGATTTATTCTTGAGAAAAAGGCCCGCTATTCCGCACATAGGATCTGTTTAAAAGATGAATTGACCAAAGTTGCATTAAATGCAACATCGAACACAACTCCTTTATGCCCACTCGAGATCAGATCAGGGAAACTCTCAAAAACGACGGCGTCGAGTTTATCCTCGCACAATTCGTTGATATCCACGGCTCGGCGAAGGTCAAAATGTCGCCCGCCGAGTGCCTCGATATGCTCGTCGACGACGGCGCCGGATTTGCCGGAGGCGCGGTGTGGGGAATGGGCCAGAACGCAGCCTCCCATGACATGATGGGGCGGATTGACCTCGACAGCTATACACCGCTGCCGTGGCAGCCGGGCACAGCGCGGTTTGCTAGCGACCTCTACGTGGATGGGAAGCCGCATCCTTATTGCCCACGCGTCAACCTGAAACGGTTGCTGAAGTTAGCGCGTGACAAGGGATTTATACTCAACCTCGGGATCGAGCCGGAACATTTCCTCGTGGTAAAAAACGGCGACGGCACGATTTCTCCGTGGGATCCGGTAAAAGTCGATGGACTGGCAAAACCTTGTTACGATTTCAAAGGGCTCTCGCCCGCGATCGGCTATTTGCAGGACATCACCACCTATTGCAATCAGCTCGGCTGGGGCGTTTACCAGACGGATCACGAGGACGGCAACGGACAGTATGAGGTTAACTTTACGTATTCCGACGCACTAACGACGGCCGACCGTTACACATTTTTCAAAATGATGACGAGTCAGGTTGCCCGAAAATACGGCGCTATCGCGACTCACATGCCAAAGCCGTTCGGCAATCGCACGGGCAGCGGCGCGCATATTCACTATCATCTTGCTGATGCGCAAAGCGGTGAAAATCTGTTCACCGATCTGGATGACAAGCGTGGCCTCGGTCTCTCGAAACTAGCCTATCACTTCCTCGGCGGCATTTTGCGGCATGCGCCGGCATTGTGCGCGATCAATTCACCGACGGCCAATTGTTACAAACGCCTGCTCGTCGGACCAGGACTTTACAGTTCGGCCTCGGGCTTCACGTGGACGCCGGCGTTCATCAGTTATGGCGACAACAATCGCACCCAAATGATCCGTGTTTGCGGCCCGGGGCATGTGGAAGACCGCTCCGTTTCCGCTGGCTGCAATCCGTATCTGGTTTTTGCCACCTACCTCGCCGCCGGCCTCGACGGAATCGACAACCAGATCAATCCCGGCGAGCCGAATTTCGGCAATCTCTATGCGATGACCCGTCAGGAAATCTACAAACGCGGGTTCGTGACGCTGCCACAATCTCTGAAGGAAGCGCTCACCGCTCTGGAACAGGACAATGTCGTCCTCAATGCGTTGGGACCGATCCAAAACGAATTCCTGAAGTTGAAATGGCAGGAATGGAACGAATACCACCGCCAGATTTCGAGCTGGGAAGTGGCGCACTATCTAACGTTGTTTTAATGGGGGTTTACGATCTTGCCGTCATTGGCGTCGGCGGAATGGGAAGCGCCATCGTGGCTCATGCCGCGCGGCACGGACTCAAAGTGCTCGGCATCGATCGGTTTTCGATTCC
Organism: Chthoniobacterales bacterium; assembly: GCA_036524675.1. GTDB lineage: Bacteria > Verrucomicrobiota > Verrucomicrobiia > Chthoniobacterales > DASVRZ01 > DATDAW01. The sequence continues at coordinate 89,902 of DATDBU010000021.1, forward strand.
GAACATTCGCGGGAGTTCGCATGGAGCCACGCGCATCGTGCGGTTGGGGCTGCATGAGAGCGAAAAATACGTCCCGCTGGTTCTGCGGGCGGTGAAACTGTGGGAGGAAACGGGGGCGCGCGTCGGTCAAAAACTCTTTCACCGCATCGGAAGCCTGGACGTTTCGCTACCGGAAAGCCGAATCTTTCAAGGATCACTCCGTGCATGCCGCGCGTGCGATATCGAGCATGAAGTCCTGGACGCGATGGAATTGCGCAAACGCTTTCCGGCGATCCAGCCGTTGCCGGAAATGCAGGCCGTTTTTCAACCAGGCTCCGGTTTTGTCCTGCCGGAAGCCGCAATCACGGCTCACGTCAATCTTGCGCTCGACGCTGGCGCTGAGATTCACGGCCACGAGCAGGTCCTCGGCTGGGAACACCGCGGCAACTCCTACGTGATCCGCACGGATTATTCGACCTACGAGACGCGACAGATCGTTTTTTCCACAGGGGCGTGGATTGGAAAAATTCTCGCCGATCACCGAATTCCCGTCGAAGCGGAACGCACTGTCCTTGGATGGTTCGCTCCGAAAGCAAATGGCGCACATTTTCAACCGGACCGCCTGTCGGTCTGGATCGTCGATCAGCCCGGAATCGGCCACTTTTACGGCTTCCCCATTCACGGCCTACCCGGTTTCAAACTCGGCCGCCTCCGGGACGAGCCTTCACCAGCCGTCGATCCCGATCTTCTCGGCCGCGAACCCGATCGCAAAGACGAATCGGACATGCGTCAATTCATCCGGCAGGTTTTCCCCGACGCAGACGGCCCCGTCCTTTCCATGGAAACCTGCTTCTTCGAAAACACTCCCGACCGCGCTCCGATCATCGACCGGCTTCCCGGCCTCGACGGCGCGTGGATCGTCGGAGGGTTCAGCGGACACGGCTTTAAATACGCCAGCGCAATCGGCGAATTGATGTCCGACCTTTTAACGACCGGCGAAACTCGCTTCGATCTCACGCCTTTTCAATTGTCGCGCTTCGCCTGATCCATGCCTTCCCAGAGCCAGCTGAACGATTACTTCGAGTACCTCCGCATCCCGAGCATTTCCGCCGATCCGGCCTACCGCAACTCAATGCTCGAATGCTGCATTTGGCTGAACTCAAAATTCTCTGGCCTCGGCTTCCAGTCGCAGATTTTGGAAACGGCCGGCGCACCGGTCGTCCTCGCAAAATCCGGATTTTCTCCCAAGAAGAAGACGGTCCTCATCTACGGCCACTACGATGTGCAGCCCGTCGATCCCGAGCATCTTTGGACACACCCGCCATTTGAACCCGTCATCGAAAACGGCTTTGTCGTTGCCCGCGGCGCCACCGACAACAAAGGGCAAACATTTTGCCACATCCTCGGCACCGAAGCCCTTCTCAAATCCGGCCGCGAACTGCCCGTCAACGTCGTCTACCTACTGGAAGGTCAGGAAGAAATCGGCAGCCCGCATCTCGGCGCATTCCTTCGCGAGCATCGGCACGAACTCGCCTGCGACATCGTGCTCGTTTCCGACACCAGCATGGTTGGACCGGCCTATCCGGCGATCACCTGTGGATTGCGCGGCATCAGTTGCCTGGAAATTAAAGTCACCGGCCCGACCGCAGACATGCATTCCGGCATGTACGGCGGCACCATCGCCAATCCCGCGCGAGAACTCAGCCGGCTGCTTGCCCGTTTGCACAACGACGATGGCTCCGTCGCCATCCCCGGATTTTACGACCACGTCCTCCCGCTCTCCGGTGTCGACCGCGAAACGTGGCGGGACATTCCCTTTGGCGAAAACGAAATCCTCGCCGCGACCGGCAGCCCAAAACTCTCCGGCGAAAACGGCTATTCGGCTCTCGAACGCATCTGGGTGCGACCGACCGCCGAAATCAACGGCATTACCGCTGGCTATCAGGGGCCGGGCAGCAAAACCATCGTTCCCACGTACGCCAGCGCGAAACTCAGCTTCCGGCTCGTCCCCCATCAAAAACCCGAGCAAATCGCCGCCCAAGCCCGGGAATATTTGACTTCCATCTGCCCCGACACCGTGCGGTTGGAGATCACCTATGATCACGGCGGCGAACCCTACTATCTCGACCCGGAAAATCCCTACGTGCGCATCGCCCGCGAAGCCTTGACCGAAGTCTTCGGACGCCAGCCCTGGGCCTCCCTGACTGCAACGCGCACTCCCCGAACGAGACCTTCCCCCTGGCCCACCTCGACTACGGCATCCACCTGCATCAAGTCCTCCTCGAGAAACTGGCGAATTAATTTACCCTCCCAAACTCTCCAATTGTCATCTTGATCGCTTTGCTTGGTTTCTTGGTGCCTTGGTGGTGAATTCCCAGTCGTACTTCCCGTCCGCGCTTCTGGCGGCGTTTTGCGGAAACGTGCGGAAGACCCTTGAGATCCGGGAAATCGGTCCACAGCCCGAAGACAAAATGCTTTTCGAAAAACTGGAGAAGACATACATCCCGCTCATGTATCCGAAAGATATTATGGAAATCCTGCCTGCTTCGGTCCCGCGAGCCGGGCAGGAGGGAAGCAGTTCCAACATTCATGTGGTTCGAGCATGGATGAATTACCCGCCGGGCTGGGTGGAAGATTGGATGATAAGCAACGCAGATCTTGCTCCCGTCCACGCTTATCTGGATTTTTTACGCCGCGCCCGGAATCGTTTCAACGAGGTGGCCGAGAAAATGGGTTATTGGAATTCGGACGCCAGCCACAGCTTGGGGCATGACCGTTGGTCTGTTGGCTGGGCTGGTTCAAACCTGTTAAGCATAGCCGCCTACCTCTATTCTCTGAAAAGTTACAACGTTTCCGGCTCGTTGTTGGAGTGCGGCGTTTTTAAAGGGTCCTCGACAGCCTGCCTTAGCTGGGCTTGCCGGGAGCTGGGGTTGACTCTCTACTCGGCTGATTCCTTCGCCGGCCTCCCTTCTGAAGAAGGGCATTACAACGCCGCGGATTTCCGGGGTTCATTGGATGAAGTGACTCGGAATGTAAACCAGTACGGCTATCCGGAGTGCGTCCAGTTTATTCCCGGCTGGTACTCGGAGTCCTTGAAAAACTTCGCACCCACGATTGCTCTGCTTTGGGTGGACGTGGACTTGCAACAGTCCACACTGGATGTGTTGAACAACGTATTTCCACGCCTCGCCAAAGATGCCGTCATTTTTTCGGATGGATTTACCGAAGGTGTTGATTTCGACGGTTACAAAGTTCGCCATACCGGCGGTGAACCGGCTGGATTCGCGCGTTTCTTCGAGGCCACCGGCATTGGATACAAGGCGATGCCAGGCGGGGCAAAGGGACTGGCGCTGATATTGCCGAATTGCCAAGAAGACGAACAACCCCTGTTTAACGCCAGTGCGTTTCAGTATTTACTCAGTTTGCTTTAACTTTGCCGCCGTTGCGCCTGCAGGGTGCTTCGCGCGCCAAGTAGGTCGGTGCGCGCGCTGCCCCGAATTCCCAAACGTCATCACCCGCTCGATCAATTCGCCGTAGAAGCGCGATTCCACCCGGTTTTCTCTAAATCGTTTCGGGATTCTCCGGTTTAGCGTGGGATCGACTCACGATGAACGAATTCCGATAACGCTCTATCTTATCCATGCCTGAACCATCAATTGGGATCCTGCTTCCATCCAATCACCGCTAATCTATCGACTATCGTTTTAGTCCTTCCGGAGCACGATGTAAGATGGGAACTCTTTGCGCACCTGCAATCTGGGATAGCTCGACAAATCAAAAAAAGTCTGCGCCCACGGCTCACTGGCCTTGCGCCTGACAATGCGATATCGATCCTTTCTGGATATGCCAAATCTATCCTCGCTCTTGTTAATGATATTATGTCGAAATTCCAGAACTGCATCGTACTGCATACCAGGTGAGTACCGCCAATCGAGGCCGCTTATAACTAAAAACCAGGGAAGCATCGGCAAGTCGTAACCGATCCGAGCCTTTGTCTTCCCTGACGCCTTGATGTCATTGGCAACGTAGTCCACCAAATCGTAAAACTCGATCTGGGGAGAGAGCCTGCCTTTGTTTCTTAAGAATGAAGTCGTCTTCCACTTCGCGTCGTCATGGTTAATCAGCAGCACACCCAACGATCCGGCAACGACCAGTAAACTGGCAACGCGCCCGCTTGTTCCGAACCCCCAAATTCTGAACACGAAATCGACAACAGCCGCCATGCACCAGCAAGCCATCGGCCAGAGCCACATCGTCCTCTCACGGATGATGCCGGCCGGTTCTTTATATACCAAAAAAATAACCAACGCATAGCAAGCCGCAAGGATGCATGCGATCATCAAAAGGCTCTTCCAGGCTTTGGTTTGTTCGCTTGAAAAAATAATTCTGGAAAGAAAGCGGGGGCCACACGCAACTATCACAATTGACAACGCCAACGTAAGTCCTATTAGATCTCCGCCCCACGAACAGTTGGTGCGGGGCACCGCCGATGATATTCTGTACAATACGTCAAACTTTCCCGGTTGACTTTCGGCAGGCGCTATCTGCTCCGTAGCCATGGATGCGACCGGCGAGGGCTGGTCGGCTTCCTGCCCAGGGTAAACATGGACACGATAGCCTTCCGTTGTCTTTAAATTGTGTTGCTCCAATGCAGAGGCATAAGACGCCAACAGAGAATTATCGAATGTGCGTGTTATCAACAACGTTTTCAGATCCTGGAACTGGCGCTTCCATTCAAAGGAAAGGTATGGCAGCCAGATTAATATGGCTATGCAAAGGCCCAACGATACGGTTTTCCATGATAATAGCTTGTAGCTCAAGGCCATCACAATTGCCGCAGCAACAACAAACGGCGATATTTCCAGCATCCAGTAGCCCGCTGCTGCGAGCCAAGCGATAAGGAGTGGAACTATATTTTTCCGTTTTTCAATCCATAACCAGTCCAGCAGGATAATACCCCACACCACGAAGACCGGGTGCGCGCGTGGTCGAAGATCACTCATGAAATACCATCCGGTGGACGAAAGCACATATAGCATGGCACTGCACCAGCCAACGGCCTCACCAAATCGGCGAGCGCCGTACCAATAGATCCCGGCCATCGTGATAAGAGAGAGCGCAATCGCCGCAAAACATTCCGCGGCAACAAGTTCCCTGGGCGCAAAAAGCATACCGAATGCGAGCGCATAGCTGACACCGGGGGGGTTGTAAACACCGAAGCTTGCTATCGATCCTTTTTCCGGCAATCCGTCGCCGGCTAGCATTTGGCGGGCGTTTCTAGCGTCGTTAATCAAGTCTGCGTTGAAAATCCGCGCAGGCCAAGTGCTGTATGATGCCCATGCAATTATAACGAAAACCGTGAAGAGCACTGCCACACCTGCCGCCTTGCATGCATAACGTGGGTTGACTCGCCAGAGTCTTTGATCGGACGGCGGAATTACGGCCATTATTTCGTTAGGCTTCGGTCACCCGACCTTCAATTTCCTCGCCTCGCTTGCGGTCAACCAGCAGGCGGCCGTTGTAATCGTCCGCGTATTCACTCATGAGACTGTCGAGCGCCTCACGACTCCCGCCGTCATTGACAATCACGTGGACCCAATTTTCACAGGTTTGTTTGAGCACGGAGCGAGTGCACCGGCGCAGGAGCGAGCCGCGCTCCTTGGTCCTCGTAATAATGGCGATTTTGGGAAATGCCCGCGTTGCGCCTTCGCCATTCTTGCCGTTCAGTGCCAAATGCGAGCCGCTTGATACAGGCGGAAAATGGGCCAAACCGTTACCATCTGAAGGAGATAAGGAACTCATTGGTAATTTTCAGCAGGCAAACATTGCGGCAAAACTCCGGGCATACTTGGCCGAAAGCTGCTCCTTCGTAAGCGAGCCAGCTTTTGCTTTCGTGACCATGCTTTTCGCCATACCGCGCCCATATAGCTGAGAATAAATCTTATGGCTACTCCGAAATACCCCACAAAGAAACGCTTGGCGGCGGCGCGACCCGAAAAAGCCAGCCGAACCAAAGGTGTCGAAACTCTGTGCTAGGGAATTTTTCATCGCGCCATCCATTGGCCCGTGCCAAAGTCAAGAAACCAGCGCCGACCGAAAGATGTATTTAGGCCAGAGTTTTTATCAAAAACCACCAGGAATTCGTGGCGAAGTTATAAAGATAGGGAAAAGTAGTCAGCGACGTATACTGCCAGTCGTTTTGCAGATCTCACCAGTAAATAGAGACCTCCCCTTATAGATGTTTTAAGATTTCCCCGATACGAATTCCACGATTCTGCGGTATTAAAATAGACGTCTGTTTCGTTAATCTGACCGGGCCGGAGCCGCTCCGGCGGCTTGGGTTGACGCCGCGCGAAGCGGAAGTGCTCTTCTGGCTTTCCCAGGGAAAGCGGAACCTGGAGATCGCCGTCATATTAGGGGCCAGTTCACGGACCGTCGATAAGCACTGTGAGAAGATCTTTCAAAAACTCAACGTCGAGACGCGCACAAATGCCGTTGCCCGAGCCCAGGAAGTATTGGCGAGCGCGTGAAACTTCGGAACACGATATGGCGCTTCCTATCACGTAGCAGCGGCCCATGCGTACTTCCTGTCCACCAATTCAGGGCAACTTCATAGGCTCAAGGTGGCTCATCGGTTGAGGCAGGCTTATTTCCAAGCGTCCCGCCACATGTCGGGATACCAGCGGCCCTCATCTCTCTCGATCAAGTCGAAATCCGTGAGTAGGTTTCCATCGTCTTCGAAGCCGAGTTGCGCAATCATCTCTGGAATAAACCCATCGGTTTCATCGTCGCGCCAGCCGCGTTTGCTCATGAAACTGTTGTAAATGAGAACCTCCTCATCGGTGAGCGGGCGGCCATTAGTTATGCACCACTCGAGCGCCTCGGCATCGGTTTTTCCAGAAAGCACCAAGGCTTTGACATCGCCATACAGCACGCCCAAATACCGGCAGGTCCGGCCGTCAAAGCCTTGCCCCAGCATCTCATGGTAGTCTTCCGGGAGTTTTCCCTCTGCATACAGGCGAATCTTAGAGCACATCCTGGCAAAATAGAACATGCCGCGCGTCTTCCGGTAACAGCCTTCCAGTCCATCAATTTTCATGGTGCATTGATTGGTCCGCCAAACGGCTAGGTCCGCGTGAAAAGGGCATCCGCATTTGTCCCAGAAACGCGCAAACTCCGCAAGCCTGACGGCGCATCCAAATATGGAAGTGGTTAACGTCACGCGAAGCGGAAGTGCTTTTCTGGGTTTCCCAAGGCAAGCGAAACCTTGGAAATTGCCGCCGTATTAGGAACCAGCTCGACGACTGTGGACAAGCACTGTGAAAAGATTTTTCACAAACTCAAAGTCGAAACTCGCACCAACGCCGTTGCCCGCGCCTTGGAAGCACTGGCGGCGGCCTCGGCAGTGGGCGAGCACACTGAGTCTTGTTTAGTCTTTTCTCGCACGATCGCGCTGAGCCAGCGACCTACCGCTGCTTTCACGCCTTCTCCGCCGTGGACCAGCCTGCCAGCACGAGCTTGCCAATCGTGCGCCCGCTCTCGAGACGCGCATGTGCCTCGCGGAGATTCGCGGCGCCAATAGGCGAAAGGGTTTCAGTATGCGTCGTGCGCAACGTCCCGGCATCAATGAGGGCTGCAATTTGGTTCAGGATGCCCCCCTGCTCCGCGATATCCGGCGTCTGAAACATCGAACGCGTGAACATGGATTCCCAGGAAAACGCGGCGCTTTTACTCTTGAGCAGCCCGAGTTCGAGCGGCCCGCTGTTTTCAACGATGGAGACGATCCTGCCCTGCGGCGCGATGAGGTCGGCCATGGCGTCCCAATAGCCGTCCGTGTCGCAGAAATTGGCAATGAAATCGACACGGGAGAAGCCGAGCGCGTCGATTTGCGGGCGGAGTGGTTCGCGGTGGTTAATGACATGGGTGGCGCCCAAGTCGCGGCACCACTGCGCACTCTCCGGACGAGAAGCGGTCGCGATGACCGTCAGGTTGAAAAATTTGGCCAACTGGATCCCGATCGAACCCACGCCTCCCGCGCCCGCGAGGATCAGTAGAGTTTTTCCAGAGGAACCGCCCTGAGCATCGACGCCGAGGCGATCCACGAAGCTTTCCCAAGCGGTCAATGTTGTGAGCGGGAGCGCTGCAGCGTCGGCGAAGGAAAGGGTCGCCGGTTTATGTCCGACGATGCGTTCGTCCACGAGTTGAAACTCGGCGTTCGATCCTGGTCTGGCGATGGCTCCTGCATAAAAGACAGTATCTCCAGGCTTGAAAAAGGTCGCCTCCGGTCCCGTTGCTTCGACGATACCCGCGGCGTCCCAGCCGAGGACGCGCGGCTCGGCCTCTTTCGCGCTGCGACCTCGACGGACTTTGGTGTCCACCGGGTTAACCGAAATCGCTTCGACCCGCACGAGGAGATCGCGTCCGGAAGGAGCAGGTTTAGGCAGTTCGAGATCGATCAACGACGAATAATCCGAAGGAAGAGAGGGCTTAATTTGGGCGATAGCTTTCATCGAAAAAAAGAAAAGCATGGGGACGCAGATTGAAAAAATTGATCGTTTTAATTCCATTCATAAATTTCCGAAATGCTTGCGCCTGACTTGGAATTCGATTTGCTTCGCTGCTTTCTCGCAGTCATCGACAATGGCGGTTTCACCTCTGCGGGGAAGCGGCTGCACCTGACCCAATCGGCGGTGAGCTTGAAGATTCGGCGTCTCGAGACCCTTCTGGGACGTCGCTTGTTCGAGCGGACGAGTCGCACGCTGGAGCTCACGCAGGATGGTGAGCTGCTGGCCGGTTATGCTCGGCGGCTGCTTGCGTTGGGTGAGGAAATGGTGCGCCGCGTCACCGCCCCCGAAGTAGAAGGCGTTCTGCGTCTGGGTGTTGCGGAACATTTCGTGCCGCAACGGCTTCCAATCCTGCTGACGCAGCTGCGTCGGGCGTTTCCGAAAGTGCAATTGAGCGTGGAAGTGGGGATGAGCAGCGAAATCCTGGCGGGCATGGAACAAGGGCGACTGGATTTAGCGATCACCACCGCCGGAGAGCAGCCCGCTTCGGGGGAACGTCCGCGCGCTTTTGAGCAGATCGCCATCCTTTTTGAAGAACCGCTCGTTTGGGTTCGGGGAGAATCGATGACGCCGGTGGCGCCGGGCGAGATCGTACCTTTGGCGCTGCTGCCTGCACCTTGCTTTTACCGGCGCGCAGCCTTGGAGGCGCTGGAGCGTTCGGCCCGCTCCTGGAAGATCGTCTACTCGAGCGCGAGCCTGCCTTCCGTACAGGCTGCGGTTCAGGCGGGCTTTGCCCTGACGGCGATTAGCCGATCCTCCGCCTTGCCAGGAATGAAAATTCTCGACGGACGGGAGAGTCTGGGACAATTGCCGACCATTCGCGTCGCGATCTATCGTGCGCCTTCGGCGGGACAGCTATTGGTGAATAGCCTATCCGAATTCATCTCGGAAACCGTGCAGCATTGGATGTTCGGCGCTTCCGAACTCCCCACATTTCCGGACGTATACGACCGGGCGGACGCCACAAGCGTAAATCGTAAAATTCCAGCAGAAAGTTCCGAATCAGTCGCGCAATTGGCAGTGGCCCCGAGGAGCTAAAACCTAGAGAGGGCGCAGCGCATTCCGCAACCCCGCTACGCGCGGATGGCGAAATCTTTCTGTCGGCAAACGCTCCGGACATAGGGCCGTCGTTTTTTACAAGGAGGGGCGCTTTCCTAACGCCCGTTTTCAGGCGGTTGGAAACCGCCTCTCCTTGGTTCTCCGCCCGAAACCGTCGTGTTCAGTGCTGTTTACCAAAGTAAACTTAATGGCCGTACCCCGAAGGCGACAAAGACTCAGGGGACTCTGAGCGTGCTGGAAGACCGGTCCGGTCGGGACGCTTCGAAGCGACAACGACAATCAGCGCCAAGAGGGCTAGCAAACTACCGGAGAGCGGCACCGTCGTGAGCGCGAACCCGCGGTCGATGACCATTCCCCCGGCCCAGGCGCCCAGTGCATTGCCGGCATTGAAGGCACCGATGTTTAGCGTGGCAGCCAGATTCGGCGCCTGCTGCGACTGGCCGAGCACATTCACCTGCAGGGCGGGCACAGCGGCGAATGCGATGGCGCCCCAGAGGAAAAGCGTGATTTCCGCCGAAATAAACGAGCGGCTCGTCCACCAGAAAACGGCCTGAATCAGGGCCATCGCGGCGAACAAACCGATCAAGGTCGCCGTCAGGCGCCAATCCGCCAGGCGTCCACCGAGAATATTGCCAACCGTCAAACCCGCGCCGATCAAGAGAAGGGTGCCTGTCACGCCGCCGGGCGTCAGGCCGGTTACCTCAATAAGAATCGGAGCGATATAGGTAAAAAGCGCGAACATGGCGGCGCTGCTCAGGACCGTTGTTAGAAGGGCGGTCCATATGGCGCCGCTGCGCAGCACTTGAAATTCGCGTGCGATATCGACGGCTTTCTCGCCGTTCGTCTTGGGCACGAGCAGAACCAACGCAAGCAGGGCCGCGCATCCGAGCGCTGCCACCGCCCAAAATGCCGTGCGCCAGCCGGCTGCATGGCCGAGCGCGGTGCCCAGCGGGACACCCAGGACATTGGCCAGCGTCAAACCGGTAAACATCAACGCCACTGCCGAGGCTTTCCGATTTTCGGCCACAAGACTCGCCGCCACGACGGAACCAATACCGAAGAAGGCTCCGTGACACAGCGCGGTAACCACCCGCGCAAACATGAGCAGCCAATAACTCCCAGCCACCGCGCACAGCAGATTGCCGATCACAAAAATGCCCATGAGCATGATCAGCGCCAGCTTGCGCGGCCAGCGTGCCGTGACCAGCGCCATGATCGGCGCACCAATGGCCACACCGAGTGCGTAACCGCTCACCAGCCAGCCTGCTGCCGGGATGGAGACCCGCAAATCCTTCGCGACATCCGGCAACAGCCCCATGATGACAAACTCCGTCGTGCCGATACCAAATGCGGCAAGCGCCAATGCGATCAATGGCACTGGCATGGATTTCCCCTGACTGTTCGAATCTTTGGAACGCGACATGGCGGTTCTTATCGCGTAGCGGCGGCCCATGCGCACTTCCGCATCCCGGCACTTTCGGCGGAAAGCCTGGTGTTTTCCGGGCCAGAACGCGCTTTTGCGGCATCTGATTTTCCGGCACGGCGCATGAGCGATTGCCGAAAATGGGATGGCAGTGCGTCGTCATGGCTGAAATGACGGGTAATCGATTTCAATGGGTAGAGTCGAGGAGTGGCGCGGTGGCGTCGATTGTCGCTCCGTTTCCACTCCCCGCTCATCAAACCGGACGGGCGGTTTTCCCGCATCCGGCTTTCGGACCAAGGTGCTTTCATGCTTTCGCCCACGGGAAGTTGC
>DATDBU010000022.1:0-11055 GCA_036524675.1 Chthoniobacterales bacterium
CATCCTTCGGCACATCGCCCTCAACGTGCTCAAAAACGACACCACCAAAAAGCGTGGTATCAAAGGAAAACAGAAAAATGCCTCCTGGGATCACTCCTACCTCCTATCTCTCCTCGGTTTTTGATGCGTTTGCCCTGACGCAAGAGTATGGACAACAACAATTCCATCGTAGTAATCTATCGGTCGCAGACGGCTGCCGAAGCGGCTGTCAAGGAACTGCAGCAATCCGGTTTCGATATGAAAAAACTGTCGATTGTCGGATGCGACTATCACACGGATGAGCATGTGGTCGGGTACTACAATGCCGGCGACCGGACGAAAGTGTGGGGTAAAACAGGTGCTTTCTGGGGCGGTCTGTCGGGACCCTTGTTTGGTTCCGCGTTTTTTTGGGTTCCCGGCGTAGGGCCGTTTCTGGTGGCAGGGCCGTTGGTCAGTTGGATCGTCGGGTCGCTGGAGGGCGCCTTCGTGTTCGGCGGTTTGAGCGCGTTGGGGCTGGTTTGTACAGCGTGGGCATTCCCGGGAACAGCATATTGCGGTACGAGACGGCATTGAAGAACGGCAAGTGCGTCCTGATTGCCCACGGTTCCATCGATGACACAGCCCATGCCAAAGAAATCATCAACCGCACCGTGCCGGAGACATTGGAGCATCATCAGTAAAAGTACCAACTCTGAGAGACGAACTAATGAGGAGACAATTATGACAGATGTGATGAGCCGCGAGAAGCGCCTGGCCTCTCAATCTAACGGAATTCCAGCGGAAGCTAGCTCTATCCTGACGCGGACCAAACTGGAGGCACTGCAAGGTTAGGATGTCTTCATTAGCACCCGATTGCATCCTCATCCCGCATCATAAACCTAACTTGAAAACGTCAAAATCATGAATGCCTCAACTCTTTTTACTCCCGTCAATCTGCGCGGTTGATCCGTCGAACCGCGAGATGGCTACTCCCACCATGGAATCAACAGTTGCAGCGCTCGTTGCTTTTGGCAAAGGCATCCTGGCAGCGGATGAAAGCTTTCCGACCATCGAAAAGAGATTCGGATCGCTCAACATTTCGGTCCCTGACGACAACCGCCAACAAGCCGGTGTCGAGGTTGTGGCCGCCGCGGTGCCGGGAATCCTGTTTCTTTCAGGCGGGCAAAGCGATGAAGTGGCGCCGCAGGGGTTGAGCGTCATTTGCAGGGCTGGCAACGTTCCCTGGAAATTGAGTTTCTCCTTCGGACGCCCGCTCCAATCGCCCGCGATGAAAATTTGGCAGGGTTTCCCGGATAACGTCGCAGCATCCCAGGCGGCTCTACCATCGCGCTCAATACAATAGCTTCGCTGTCCAGGGAAGGTATTCAGCCGATTCGGAAAATACGACCACTTGAGCCTCCGATGGCCACCATAACTCTCGATCGGGCGCGGGGAGGCAGACATGGTCATCGCCGCAACCCATCAACGTAACCGTTTTGCAAAGTGGCGGGACTGGAAGCAAAGGGGCTTTGGGCAGATGAACGAGCCGCCGGACAGCCGATTTCGTGTATTACATGAGTCGTCGAGACTCACTCTATCGCAACGGGAAAATCCGTCAGCTCAGCAAAGCGCGGGGGCCGCACGAGCGGAGAAGCTCCCAAACCGCGCACCGCGACCAGCGTGCGTGGAAACGGCCTGCCTGAATGGCCGCTGTTTACGCTGACGTAACGCAATTTGCAGCGTCGCGCTATCTCCGGCGTCGCTTCCGATACCAGTTCATCAGCGGCGTGACCGTGATGCCGTGGATGATGATCGAGACCGCGATGGTGGTGAGCGTGAGCGTGGTAAGGCGCCAGGCCAGCTCGGCGGAGAGACCGCGGTTCACCGCGAAGGCGAGATAGTAGAGCGAGCCGATTCCGCGGATGCCGAACCACGAGATGAGCCCACGCCCCGTCGCGCCCATTTTTCTCACGCCGAGCAAGCCCGCATGCACCGCGAGCGGCCGGATGAGCAGGAAGAGTACGACGATGAACCCGAGTTCCTCGAAACGCAGATAGGCCGGGGAAAGCGCCGCGCCGATAACGAGCACGAGCGCGACTTCCATGATGCGCTCCATCTGCTCGTTGAAAGCGAGCACCGCACCGGCCATGTGTGCAGGCGCCTTTTCCGGATCGGTCGCGATCTCGTCTTTGTGACCTGCGGTCTCCATCGCGAGCACTTCTTCCGACACGTGATCGCTGCTATGCCGGCGCTCGACTGCGCGTAGCGCGACGCCCGCGGCGAAGACGGCGAGAAATCCATAGCAGTGCGCGAGCAACGCCGCGCCGTAAGAGAGCGCGATCAGTCCGAGCGCGAGGAATTCATCGCGACCGACGCCTTCCTTGTGTTCACGCCGCAGCCACAGCACGAGGAGCGCGACCAACGTGCCGAACGCCGCGCCGATCGCCAGCCCCGCGCCGACCGCCCACGCGACATCCACGGCCCACCATTTCCAGCCGACTGCGCCGAGGTCGTGAAGTCCGAGCAGGCCGAGTCCGAGCATGACGAACGGAAACGCTGTGCCATCGTTCAAACCCGCCTCGCCGGTGAGGCTAAAGCGGAGGCGGTCGTGGTCGCGCACGTTCTCGAGCTGCACGTCCGAGGCGAGCACCGGATCGGTCGGCGCGAGCACCGCGCCCAACAGCACCGCCGCGCCGAGCGGCAGCCCGAGCCACGCGACGCCGGCGAGCGTCACGAGCCCGACCGTCAGTGCCATAGAGATGAAGGCGAGCCGGAGCGGAGTCCACCACTGTGGATCGCGTAGTGGCACGCGTAGCTTCAGACCGGCGGTGAAGAGCGAAACAATCACCGCGATCTCAGCGAGCCGTTCGAGCAGGGCCGCAGAAGTGAGCGCATCGAGCGAAAACAAACCAAGTCCGAGCGGCCCGAGCATCGCGCCGGCGATGAGGTAAATCATTGTCTCGGTAAGCGGCAACCGCTTCACGAACGACGCTACCACCGCTACTGCGATCAGCAGCGCGCCGATGACGAAATAGGCGAGATCGAAAGTCACATTCTCTTTTCGCACGCGGAGAGCGCGGCGGTCCAATGCGATGTGACCGGGATGTGCGGTGAACTTGCCCGCATCAAGGCGGCGAGGGCTGTTCGGAGGCGACTGGTTTAGGGACCCACTAGTTTATTCGAGTGAGCGTTGTAGAGGCGGTCTGTGACCGCCTTGCCACAGTCGGGTTTCGGCGCTCGCAGAGCGCCGCTACAGCACCGCCTCCCGTCCGGTTTTCACAGCCGCGCGGCAGCCGCCCTGCGAATTTCTTTTGCACACTAGGAGCCTCCATGTTGCGACCGTTTAACGACATCAAAAACTTCGCGTTCGCCGCGCGGGATGGCGAGATCGGCAAAGTCAAGGAACTCTACTTCGACGACCAGAGCTGGACCGTGCGCTACGTCGTGGTGGACACGGGCGGCTGGCTCACGGGATCCAAGGTCCTGCTCGCGCCGCGCTCGTTCGGGACGATTTCTGAGGAGAGCAAACTCATTGCCGTGCATCTCACCAAAGAGCAGATTGAAAACAGCCCGTCCATCGACTCGGACAAGCCGGTATCGCGGCAGTTTGAAGAGAAGTGGTGTCGCTACTACGGCTTTCCCGCCTACTGGCTTGCGCCCGAGGCGATTGCATTTGCCTCGGGGCCGGCAGCCGTTGAGACGCTGGCGCAGGAGACGCGGAGCGCGGAGCGCGTGGAGGAGCGCGGCGATCCGCATCTGCGCAGCACGAGGGAACTCATCGGCTATTCGATCCACGCGACCGATGGCAACATCGGCCATGTCGATGATTTCGTCGTCGATGACGACGCCTGGAGCATTCGTTACATTGTGATTTCGCGGAGCTGGTGGCCTGAAAAAAAGGTGATCCTTTCCACGGAATGGATTGAAAGAGTGAGTTGGGAAGCGATGCAGGTTTTCGTGCCACTCTCCCGCGAGACGATAAAGGACGCGCCGGAGTGGAACGACGCAGAACCGATCTCGCGCGACTTTGAGCAGCGGCTTTTCAACTATCTACGGGCGGCGCGGCTACTGGCCGATTGAGGTGTGAAAGAGAACGCCAGAACCACCTTGAATCGTTCCAAGTGTGGACGGATGAAGTGTGATTATTCCACACGCGATGCAGCGCGCCGCCGGGACGCATCGACGCGATCTCGATCGTCGCCCTCACGTTTATGATTTGGTTTTGCATTGTACCCGCCATCCTACTAAACGCTTGGTGAAGCCGTAATGCCGTTTCGCCGTTTCGATACGTTCACCCGGCAGTTGCGCGCGAATGTTCAGGCAAAACCATGATCCTCGATGCAATCTGTCGCATTTCGTACGCCAGTAACGCTCCAATTCTGCGGTTATGATACTGCGCCCGCGCAGTGGCTATGCAAAGGGGGGAACGCGCGAAGAATATGCCTTCGGGCCGTTCACTCCAGTGGTGGAGTGCGTGGGCAACTTGGGAACCTGTTCCGGCGGGTGCTCATTCCGAAAGGAAAGTTCAATGTGCGATAACGTTGCCGCGCGCACACGGCGGACACGGTCGATGTGGAGCTCATGACGATGAAAGTCACCGTGGGAAAGGCATTGTAAGCGGGAGGCGTCGAAACGTCATGAGCTGGCTGCGGATCATTCACGAGACGACCTACAGCTACAAAACGGTTGTCCGCTTCGGGCCTCATCGGCTCGTTCTCCGACCGCGCGAAGGTCACGACGTGCGGGTCGAGCAAATGCGTTTGGAGATTGCACCGGAGTTTGAATTGAAATGGAGCCGGGATCTCTTCGGTAACTCAGTCGCGACCGTTCATTTTCTAAATCCGGCGGATCATCTCCGCATCCGCAGTGAAGTTCTCCTCCAGCAGACCTCGCCTTTTCCGCTGCGCTCGGGGCGACCATCCACACTTGTGCCGTTTCCGGTCGAATTTTCTGGATTGGAATCCGCGATCGCTGCCGCCTACCGGGCAACAACGTTCCCCGAGGACGTCGCAAGGGTGAAGGAATGGGTTCACAACGCAATCGACCTCACTGCCGTGCGTGGCGCGGAGGACGCCATCGCCGCCATTGCCCAGGCGATCCGAAATAACATCCAATATCGCCGGCGCGCAGCCAAGGGTGTGCAGACGCCGGCCATGACGCTGGCCGAAAGTTCGGGCTCCTGCCGCGATATGGCGACGCTGATGCTGGAAGCCCTTCGGGCCCTCGGCCTGCCGGCTCGCTTCGCCAGCGGGTACCTGGATTGCACGGCGTCTGAGGCGGGTCTCGCTTCGACGCACGCCTGGGCTGAAGCGTATTTGCCCGAGATCGGCTGGACTGGATACGATCCGACGCTCGGCGAGGCGACATCGAGCAAACACGTTGTGACAGGCGTCAGCAACCATCCGCGTGGCGTCATGCCGATTAGCGGCACGTTTTTCGACAACCGGAATTCCTATCTCGGGATGAACGTTACCGTCCGAACCGAGCGTCTTATCGAAGGGACTGAGTCTCTATAGATTCCTCCTCAGATTACCTTCGGCGTTGGGAAGGCGCCGAGTGTTTCGTCAGGAAACGACGCCTGAGCCTCATGATTCCTCCCCAGAAAGCGTTGCTGCAGCGGCGGTCTATGACTGCGCATCTGTTTAGCTTGGCGATGACGCTGCTGAGCCGGGAAAGCCTTGAAGCGCTCCAGAGAGAAGCTCCTGGAGCGCTGGTCAATCTGGTATTTGACGATGCAGGAGGAGATGATGCGGATGCGGGCGGACATTGGGCGGCTGCAGGAGCGGATTGCCCAGCTGGAAGGCGAGAACCGGCCGCCGAGCGCGCCGTTTCGGCGCAGGGAGGCTGAGTGCAAGAGCGATCCGAAAAGCCCGGGCGCGGCGGTGGCCATCCGGGCAGTTACCGGAAAGTGCCGCAAGGTGATCGATGAAGAGATCGAAGTGCCATTGAGCCGATGTCCGCATTGCGCGGGAGTCCTCGAAGGGGTAATCCCCGTGGTGCAGTATATCGAGGAATTGCCCGAGGATCGCCCGCACGTCACGCGGCTAAAGACCTATGAAGGACATTGTCCACGGGTGTGACCAGATGGTGCGCAGCACCCATGCCCGTCAGACCAGTCATGCGGGCGGCTGTGCCGGAGCGCAGCTCGGGGCCCGCGCCCTTGCGGTAGCAGCCGAGCTCAAGCACGGCATGGGACTGACCTTGCGCAAAACCTGCCGGATCCTCAAACGGTTTTGCCAGCTGCAAATCAGCGCTGGGGCCTGGCGCAAGCCCTTCCAGCGCATGGCCGGCAAACTGGCTGCCGAAGAGGGCGCATTGTAGATTCGCTTCAACGATGTAATGGAGGAGTGGTGCGACGACCGGCGCGACTCCACAGGCGATCCACCGTAGCTCGCAGGGTCAAGTCGTCACGGGAGTTCATCCGTCCACACCCGAAACGAACTCAAGGTGTTTGGTCCGAAAGTGTGCGTAATCGGTACATCAGCTGCATCACGACCTCGAGCGATCAGTATACGGCCGATGCGTCGCGCATTGTTCCTGGGATCGAACGTGTACCAGTGTCCATCTAGGTAGGCTTCGATCCACGCGGCAAAATCCATGGGAGCGTACGGAGGTGGTACTCCGACGTCGCTCAGGTAGCCAGTGCAATAGCGAGCCGGGATATTGAGAATCCTGCAAAACGTGAGTGCCAGATGTGCGTAGTCACGGCATACGCCTTTCTTCTCGTGAAACACCTCGAGGGCCGATTTCGTCGAGCGAGCATGCTCGTATCCGAAACGGATGTGCTGATGCACGAAGTCACAGATTGCTTGAACTCTTGCCCAGCCAGGGGACGTGGTGCCAAAGAGTCCCCAGGCCACGTCTCTAAGCCGATCCGTTTCACAGTATCGACTGCCCATGAGAAAGAGCAGGGTGTCGTCGGGCAAGGCTTCGATGGCACGCTGGTGGGCCGCGGGCGCAACGACGTCCGGTTCACCCGAGTCGTTCAATACGGCATCCGCGGTTATGGTGGTTCGGCCACTGGGGGCAATCAATCTCACACACCAGTTACCGAACGAATCGCGATAATGAGAAAGCGGAACGCTCGGCCGGGTGATGACGTGGTCGGGATTCACGAGGTCGGATACCCTGGTGAAGTGAACATTCGTGATCACAATCATTGGGGTGGGTTGCGGGCAGTCGTACATCATCTCGTAGCCGATCCTGATTCGCATCAAAGGTTGTTCCGATCTGGGTTGCCGCGAGCTGCTCGGGATTGCCGGCGGTCGACGGCGCTCGCTAGGGTTTGGGATTGCACGAATTCGTCCCTGCTGACTAGCTGAAGGGAGTCCATGCGTCGCACTGTGGCACGTCTATTGGGCCCCGGCAACCGCGAAGGCGGCGATGGTGTCCTCGAGGAGTGCTAAGTGTCCATCTAGCACTTCCTTGCGGAGACCCTACACTTCGGATCTGGAATTGGGTGGCGATCGAGCCTATCGAGCACAACGCGAGGCCGCCTAACGAAAAGTGTGCGACTGACATGGGCGCGCCAACGACATCCGAGTGCAACCAAGACGCTGCCCGCGCTCATGGCTGTTCGATGTAGCTCAAGGTTGTCCCACCGCCACTGCCTGCCGCTAACACAAGCGCCATAGGCAGTTCGCTATCCGAGGCTCTCAGCTAACCCGGGCTTGTTCAACCACGGGTGTATATGCCGGCTTCGCGGCAATACACCCTTTATTGTTAGGCGTGGTTCGGGGCAATTAGGATGAGTAAGGCGGAGAGGCGCGCCCCAAGACAGAGTTGAATCGCGCCTGCGGGTAATCACTTCTTCATGGAGCCTGCCGTTACCTCCTTCTTATGCGCTGCGAAGGCGGCGAGGACTTCTCCCTTCTCACGCGCAGGCACTTTGGCGAAGTCAAGGCTGCGCCCCAGCTCGGCCGCCACCTCGTCGAATTCTTCTGGCGAGATCTTGAGGTCACGATGGGCCTCCTCAAGGCCCAAATGAGTTTTACCCGGCTTTGTTGGCGAGAATTTGAACGGCCCGCCCGTGACTTCGCAGACCCACAGGGTTCGCATGAACTTGAGGCCCGGCAACCTGTCCAGGTTCTTCGTGTGCCATTCCCTAAGGGCTGCGTTCTGCGAAGTCTTTCCCACGATCGGGTTCTCCACCACCGCGTCGCTAAAATGGTCAACGACCGCGGCGATGGCGAAGACGCCGCCAAGCCGTTCATACAGACTCTTCTCGGTTTTCGGAGCGGCTTGCAGCGACAGTGTCAGTGCCACCGTGAATAGAGACAGTATTGCGATTAGTGATTTCATGTTTTGTTTGTCTCTTTTGTTTGCTGTTTTTTGGTTCCCATCCGTCACCAATAACGGACGAAAGTGTTCGATGTGAGTTCAGGGCCATATCAACGACCAAGGTGGGGCAGACGCACGTCCAACGCTATCGCAAGCCGCTGCTGGAAAAGATCGAAGCGGGCGAGATGGATTCTTCGTTTGTCATCACCCATCGCCTTCTTCTCGAGGAGGCTCCCGGCGCTTCCAAGACCTTCCGAGATAAGGAAAACGGGTGCATCAAAGTCGTGCTGAAACCGTAGCCGCTCCCGTCCTCATTTCTCCGACGGCATTCAGATGGCAATGCCCAAGGCGCGCGTGCTGTGCGGTGCCGTGCGCGTCAATCCTCGTCGCCCGTCTCCGACATTCCGGCGGCGACTGGCTTCGATTCCGGCGAGCCGCGCTGCCGCAAGAAAATCGAAAGGATGACCATCGAGGCAATGGCTAAAAACTCACTCTGCCAATTCTGCAAAGACTCAAACCAGAACCGCGAGGTTTGGAGATACCCGGCGAAGCTGACGGTTTCTTTGCCGAGAGCGATTTGCTCCTCGTTATATAGGCGTGCGCCTCCCGCAGCGTGGATGGCGACCGAGGCGAGAAAGAGGAAAACGAAGGCGAGCGTAAGGGAGTTTTCGTAAACCTTCAGCACCCAGCCGCCGCGCCGCACGGGCCACGGTGCGTCAGGTTTGTCGCGCTCGGTGCGTGGGTCTTTGTCCTGTGGACTCTCCTCGTCGGGATCTTTCGATTCCGATGAGCCTTTTTGGAAGAGGAAGATCGTGAGGAAGACATAGGCGCCCATCTGGAGAAACTCGCTTTCCCAGTTCTCGCCCGTCGCCTCCCAGAAGTGACTGGAGTGCAGGTATTCACTCAGTCCCAATTGCGGCAATCCGAGGTCCTCTCGCTCCTCGTTGTATTGCAGTCGCCCGACGAAAGCCTGACCGATCCAGAAGATCAGGAACGCGGACAGGAGAACGATGGATAAGCCGAAGTTGCGAAAGGTGCGTTTCATGAGTTGTGAACGGCCCGTCGCTGAGATTTCGCACCCCGTGTGGATGTTACGTGTGCCAATCTCGCGGAGTGATCCGCAGTGTCAGTTTGCCTCTGGATTGCGTCGCGTCTGAAGCGGGCCGCGCTTTGATGCACGCCTGGGCTGAAGCGTATTTGCCCGTGATCGGCCGGACTGGATACGATCCGACGCTCGGCGAGGCGACATCGAGCCACACGTCGTGGCAGGCGTCAGCAACCATCCGGGCGTTATGCCGGTTAGCGGCACTTTTTTCGATCAACAGAACTCCTGCCTCGGGATGAAAGTCACCGTTCGGACCGAGCGTCGGAGGTCCCTAACTTCAAGCGCGGTCGCGCAGAGCGGATTCACCTCCGTGCTACTACGCGCAGTTGGCCAGCAAAATGCGACCGCTGGCTTCGACTCCGGCGCCGATAACACGGCAACCCACAGTGATCGCACCACGGCGCCAAGATTTCGATGGCGCAATCGAATGAGTAGAACCGTGGGTGATGACACGGACCGTCATTTGGAACGACTTGTCGTAGTCGTTCCTGCAAGTTTCGCAGAGTTAGTTCTTTTTATAAAGTCCCGCAGGTCGCGGATGCGGTGTGGGAATCCTTGATGGCGTGGTATTGCTGGTGGACGAGGGAGTTTCTCGTGCTCTAAGGCATCGCAGTATTCAGCGATGACGGAATCGTCGCCGCGTTCGCTTTCCTTGTTGAGGATTCGCTCGAGATCATCGGCGTTGTGGCCGTTGCGCAAGAGATGGAGCTGGATGCCACAAATCTCCTTCACCGCGCTCGGGTAACCGACGATCCCGGCCTGTCGGCTGTAAACAGTGCGCCAAAAATTTCCGCGTCGAGCCCGTGAGGGTGGTCCGATTCCCTCTTCCAAAATGAGCAAATCGGTCACGTTGACCACGCATAGCCAGAGTTCGGCCAATTCGCGGCCCAGGATCTCGGCTGCGGCCAGCACTTCCAGTCCCGGGAAAAGATGCGGAATGTCCGTGGATTGGCGGCAATGACATTGGCCAGATATTTCGCCGCGGCGGCAACCGGCCCCGACGCAAAAAAATGGGAGGGACGGCGGCGCGGAAGAACTTACCGGGCGTCATGCACACAAGGTCCCTGGTCTTTGCGAGGACGCGCACGTCAGCGGTCACATGCCGTGCGAAAGCTCCTTCACGATCTGAATGTAATCTTTGAGCGGCTTTGAGGGATTGTCCGCGCGCCACGCCATGGTCGACTCGCGGCAAAGCCGAGGGGAGAGCGGACGAAAGACCACGCCTTCGTGCGGCAGCCCTGTGATCTGCTCGGGCATAAACGCCACACCCAACCCGTCGGCGACAAACTTGATCGCGGTCGGCTCAACGTCCGCCTCCTGCAGAATCCTCGCTGCGAATCCGGCGCTCTGGCAAGTCTCGATCAGCCATTCCCGCGCCCCGGGATGGGTCTTCGCAGACATGCCGATAAAGAACTGCGGCGCGAGGTCGGAGAGCTTGATCTTCGGCTTCTCCGCAAGTGGATGGAGGGCCGGAAGAGCGACGAGGATCGTATCGTGCGCCACGCATTCGGCGACCAAGTCGCGGCCGGACGGCGCGGGGGGCAGACCGACAAAGCCGAGATCGATCTTGTGACTGTCGAGCGCCTGGAACTGCTCGGCGCTGGTCATGTCGAAAAGATTTAGCGCCACGCGCGGGCAGAGTTTTCGGAAGGCTCCGAGCGTAGCCGGCAGAAGACCGTAATGGATGTTCGCGACGTATCCGATATTGAGCT
>DATDBU010000023.1:0-9181 GCA_036524675.1 Chthoniobacterales bacterium
GATTCCTTCGAACCGCAGAGCTCCGATTTACTCCCCAACAGCCGCCGTGTTTATATTGAGGGAGCCATCCACCCGGACATTCGCGTGCCCATGCGCGAGATCGATCTTTCGCCGACGAAAGGCTTCAACGGCACGATCGAAATCAACGAGCCCGTTCGCGTTTACGACACCAGCGGACCGTGGGGCGATCCGGAATTTGACGGCGACGTCGAGAAAGGTCTGCCGCCTTTGCGCGATGCTTGGGTCCGCGCCCGTGGCGACGTCGAGGAATACAACGGCCGTGACGTAAAACCGGTCGACAACGGCTATCTTTCCGAAACCCATCTGGACTTCGCGCAGCGCAAAAACGGTTCGTTCCCGCAAGGCGGGATCATTCGTTCCCGATTAGTGGGATCATTCACTCAGCGCCGACCGCTGCGCGCCAACGCCGGCCATCCCGTGAGCCAGTTGTGGTATGCGCGCCAGGGCATCATCACACCTGAGATGGAATTCATCGCCATTCGCGAAAACATGCGCCGCGCCCAGATCGCCGACTTCGCGAACGACATCGTCCGCAACGACCTCGATAAGCAGCATGCCGGCAGCGCCGTCTCCTCGTCTAGTTTTACGCCGTCCATTTTTTCCCGTTTCCCGCAACGCATCCCATCGCAAATCACGCCGGAATTCGTCCGGTCCGAAGTCGCTGCGGGACGCGCCATCATCCCAGCTAACATCAACCATCCCGAGCTCGAGCCGATGATTATCGGCCGCAATTTCCTCGTCAAAATCAACGCCAACATCGGCAACTCCGCCGTCGCGTCGTCCATCGAAGAAGAAGTGGAAAAAATGCGTTGGGCCACCAAATGGGGCGCCGACACTGTGATGGACCTGAGCACCGGCAAAAACATCCACGCCACACGCGAATGGATTCTGCGTAACTCGCCCGTTCCCATCGGCACTGTTCCGATCTATCAGGCGCTCGAAAAAGTCGGCGGCAAAGCCGAGGAGTTAACCTGGGAAATCTACCGCGACACCCTCGTCGAACAGGCCGAACAGGGGGTCGACTATTTCACCATCCACGCCGGCGTGTTGCTGCGGTTCATCCCGCTCACAGCCCGGCGCATGACGGGCATCGTTTCCCGCGGCGGCTCAATTCTCGCCAAATGGTGTCTGGCCCATCACAAGGAAAACTTTCTTTACACGCATTGGGATGACATTTGCGACATCATGGCCGCGTACGATGTTAGCTTTTCCATCGGCGACGGTCTTCGACCAGGTTCCATTGCCGACGCGAATGATCGGGCCCAATTCGGCGAACTCGAAGTCCAGGGCGAACTAACCAAACGCGCCTGGGCCAAAGGTGTGCAGGTGATGAACGAAGGCCCCGGCCATGTGCCCATGCACATGATCGAGGAAAACATGGCCAAACAACTCGAGTGGTGCCACGAAGCCCCCTTCTACACGCTCGGCCCGCTAACCACCGATATCGCCCCTGGCTACGATCACATCACGAGCGGCATCGGCGCCGCGATGATCGGCTGGTACGGCTGCGCCATGCTCTGCTACGTCACGCCCAAGGAGCACCTCGGTCTGCCTAACAAAAAAGACGTCAAGGACGGTGTCATCACGTATAAAATCGCCGCCCACGCCGCCGATCTAGCGAAGGGCCACCCCGGCGCCCAATACCGCGACAACGCCCTGAGCAAAGCCCGTTTCGAATTCCGCTGGGAAGACCAGTTCAACCTCAGCCTCGATCCCGAAACCGCTCGCGAATTCCATGATGAAACCCTCCCCGCCGAAGGCGCCAAATCCGCCCACTTCTGCAGCATGTGTGGTCCTCACTTCTGCTCGATGAAAATCACCGAAGATGTGCGCAAATACGCCGCCGAACAAGGCATTGCCGAGCAGGAAGCCCTCGAACGCGGCATGGAGGAAAAATCCGCCGAATTCATCGAAAAAGGCGCCGAAGTTTACACCGTCGCGTAAACCGTTGTGCCCGCCCGTCCGCCAACGATTTACTTGATCGCCGGCTGCAACGGCGCGGGCAAGACCACATTTGCGAAGGAATTTCTGCCCAAGGAAGTCAAGTGTCTGCGTTTTCTGAACGCGGACGAACTGGCTCGTGGACTTTCCCCGCTGAAACCGAGCGCGGGAGCGATACAAGCAGGTCGTGTGTTACTCGGTCAGGTCGGCGAATGCCTGCGTCACCGCGAAACTTTTGCGCTCGAAACCACATTGAGCGGCAGAACGTATGTTCGATACTTTCTGCGCGCCCGGCAGCTCGGCTACGACATCGAGTTACATTATCTCTGGCTGCCAAGCCAGGCGCAAGCCGTCGCGCGCGTCCGGCAACGCGTCAAACTGGGAGGACACAACATTCCTGCCGCGGATATTCGCCGGCGGTTTGGACGCAGCCTCATTCATTTGGTCGACGATTATCTGCCGCTTGCGACGCGGTGGGTTATTTGGGATAGCCGCGAACTGCCTCAAAAACGCATGGCCATTTCGGGCGCCCATGATATGGATTCTGTGAGAGAGCTGATCGGTTTATGAAAAGAAATGGACAGAAAATTCCGAAGCCCGCCGACCTGCCGGAGTTTGTCGTTCGAGCCGAAAGAGCCATGCGCCGGGCCGCCCGGAATATCCGGGCCGAACACCGCGCACATAATCTGCCGATTATCGTCTGGAAAAACGGCAAAGTGGTCGAGAAGTCCGTGTGAGCACGAAAGCTTTCCGAAATACACCGTAGATCAAGGACGTCACCGCAACCGAAGTTGGAGATCGACTGACCGAGATGCGTTACGCAAAGTCGGGCAACTGACCGGCCGCGGAGGTTTACGCCGAAGGCGTGATTCGGGTAGGGGCCCTTTCATGAAATTCGCGACCGTGCTGGATCGAGACGAAGACGGAATGTGGATCATCGAATGCCCATCCATTCCCGGCTGCGTGAGTCAAGGCCGGACGAAACAGGAAGCATTGGCAAACATCAAGGAAGCCATCGCCCTTTGCCTGGAAGTGCGAGCGGAGCGCGGCATCCCGCTAACCATAGAGACGCATCAAGTCGCCAAAGCCACTTTCCGCACGTCGGCCCCCGGCAGGTTCATCAAATCCTCGTCTTCAAGGCCAGCGGCCTTCAGTCCTTCCTTCAGCATCTTCTCCGCCTCGGAAACATCGTGCGTCTCTTGCGCCTCGCTATAGCGATAATTCCTTTCGCGTTCCCTCTTGAGCACCTTCTCGCCCAACTTCAATAGCCGCTCCGCAAATTCCTGGCTACCCCCCAATACCAACCCCGCCGCAAATGACTCATTCGCCGATCGATCACCTTGTCGTTTATCGGCACCCCGCACCTCGCGGCCTCCTCAGAGCATGCACGCTCATCGAGTCTCTGCACGAATTTCCGCCGCCTGGCAACCGTGTCCGCATAACCAAACCCCGCTCGATCCAGATTCTGCCGCCAGCCATGACGGGCGCCTGCGTCCCGCTAACGCATAGCCGGCAGCTGCGCGGCGAACGGGTCGTTGTTATTGGGGACGTAGTCGGATTTTGCCATAGGGGTGGTGACGTTTGGTTTTCTGCCGGTTTTAGGAAGAACCGGCCCGCCGGCGAAAAAAACGGGCACGGTGAGAGAGCGGAACCGCGCGGCTGGATAACGCCGCCACGCGGCGCAACGCTGCCGCTGCATGGCTGGATAACTGCGCCGCGAGATAAGATGTCTGCGCTGCGTGGTTGGGCGCTCCCGCCGCATGGCGCGAGGAGACGACCGGCGTGGCAGAACGTCATCGCCGACCGGCGCAAGAAATCGGGCGCGTGGTTCGAGGACCGCACCGTATGGTGGAAGGACTGCGCCGTATGGTCGAATGGCTGCGCCGCCTGACCGCGGGGGCCTAAGACGCGACAAGGATAGCCTGCTCGTTGGGACTTCGTACGATACGGACCTTGAAAATAACTTCCGGTACCGGGCCTCCAGATCAAGACGCCTGCTCCGGTTTTGGCTGGGTGCGGAAACGGACGGTGGAGGTCCAGCCGGGCATGCTTTCCGTTTCGCTGCTGTCAGCAATGCGCCGGATGGCCCACTCGATTTGCGGATCGTGGATCTCTCCTAGGGCAATCTGATCCCGCAGGTATTCGCGGGTAAGGGAGATCGGGTCGTCGCTGCGAGGCACGACGACGGCGCCTCCCGCGAACTGGACGCGGGTGATGATGCGCAGGTCCGGCGGGCCTTCGCCGAAACGCCGAAGCTGGCCGGGCGTCTCGGGTGCGGCGAGATGATATTCTTCGGCGGGCAGCAGCCAGGCATCGATCTCGCAAGGAAAGAAGAAGCCGTCGCGCCGACCGAGCCGAAGGGTGAAGTCGTGGCCCTGCCAGCTCTGGCTTTCTCCGACGGGAGACGGGTTGCCCGGCGCTCCCCCCAAATAGGTGGCGCGGACATCCACCGTGGCTGTGTCGAGGCGGCCGTATTCGTGATGATGTTCATGCCTGGCGTGCCAGTCGGAGTCGGCGCGAATTTCCAGGCCGGAGAGGTTGCGCCAGTCGGGTGCATGGAAATGGAGGTTGCCAAGGTCGAAGTCGAGCCAGCGGCGCATTCTTCTTTTTTCTTGCGAGCGATCCAATTCGTAATGATGGAGGGAAAGGCTCCATCTTCGACGCGGACATTGTGCCAGGGGAGGCCAGAGATGCAGATGCAGCTCGCCGTCGTTGTGGGTGGTTTCCCAAGCTTCACCTAGAAATTCGATCCAGCTCATTCTCTAATCTTCGTAGTAACCGTGAAAGTGGAGGTGGACATTGAGATCGCCCTGGATCAGCTCCGAGCTGTTCGGATGCCGGGCATAGTCTTGGATCTCCAGGTGTTCGGGACGCTCCAGCCCAAGCAAGGAGCGCGCACGACCGAGCGCGTAGCGCTCCGGATCGCGGACATTGCGCGGAACCCGAACGGTGACCATGCCAAAGGGAATAGCCTCAATCAGGTAGAGTTGCGCGTTGGCTTTCCAAAAGTCCGTTTCAATGTCGGTGGAAGCAGGCTGGCTGCCGGCGGTGACGAGTGTTTCATCCAGTTTTTCGAGGAGACCGCCGCGGTCCATGAACCCGGCAAATTCGAGTGTGAACCAGCGCCGGTCGCGACCGGCGATGCGCCAGACTTGATCCTCGATGAGTGACGTTTGCGTGGTGGCGCCGGTCTCTCGTGAAGTGTATTTGGCGAGTAGAGTGCCGCCATCATAGTCCTGATCGTAGGGGACGAGTTCCCAGAAAGCGACCTGCTCAAGTTCCGCCCAGTGCCGGATGCGCGGGCGAAAGTTGTGGTTTTCAATGATCAGAGTGGGTCGATGCCAGGAGGGAACACGCCGCCATTGCGGCCCGCCCGCTTCGTAATGCAGGGCAAAAACCCAGCGAAGATCTTCTGGCTTCGCATCGCTCGGATCGATCCAGGCGGTGAACCGCGAGGTGCCAGGGACAAGCAGCCAGTGGTGATCGCGAAAGTGCAGCATGAGGCCGGTGTTACATTAAGCGGGGTTGTTTGCGAGGTTAGTTTCGTTTTTTGCCGGGCACGCTCCTGCTTCTGGCAGGAAGGCGAGAGAGTCGCAAATATTTTGCCGCTTTGTGTAATGGGGAGGAGGGTCGGAGAGCGGGTCAGTCCTCACTAATGCCACAAATGGACGAGGCAAAGGGACCGCAGCCTTTATCTCGATGTTCTTCAGCCCGATGACGATAGCCAAGCCGGGACTTCAGTGCATTAAACAGGAGCTTCGAGTCAAGGCGCCGGCGCATCTAAAACCCACGGGAACGGCAGGGAAGAGCATTCATTCGATGGGCACTCACCAAAGCCCCGATCACTCCCGCCGACTAGGCCGAAGCGTATTTTCTGCTGGTCACCAACCGCCTCAGTAAAACAGTAAAACCACCGGCCAGATCCTCACCGTGGGCGGTGGTTTGCATGAGGCGTTTTTGAGGTAGGAAGTAAGAAGTGCGCAGCAGCGCCTCACCGTCTTGTCCGGCAACACATCCAAAGTTTACAGGCGAAATATGCACAAATAACGTTCGAAGTTTCCGGCGAGGCGTCCCGCCGTCGCGGGAGCAAGGCGCACGCGCTCCCCATCCATTTCCACTGTATACCCTGGAGAATATGTTAGAGTTCTTCGTCAGCCAGTGGAACGACCTTCATCAGACTGCGTTGCAGGCCTGTTTTGAGCGTCTGACTGCCGTGAATGGGTATGACCAATCTCTCCATCCTCCCATCCATGACGTAAATGTGATGACTTCCGTTGATTCGGGCCAGACGCCAGCCCTTCTGTTCCGCAAGCCTGGCGAAACGCTTGCCGGAAACGGCCTTCATACGGCAACTTCAAGAATCCTTCCGTCGGTAATCCCCTCATCCGGCTCCGCTGCCAAAAGCCATCCCTCGATAGCTTCGTGAATATTAGCTTCCAGTTCCTGGAGAGACTCACCCTGAGTGAAGCATCCGGGCAGTGCTGGCACTTCAGCCCAGAATCCTCCCTCCTCAGCTTCGTGGATGATGGCTTTCAGCGTCATGCGAAGAATGTAGCCATTTGCCATTGGAGTGCAATTCTCGACTCTTTCAGCCGAAGAGAAGACCCGATGGGGCAATATCGCCGGCGAAATAAAAGCGAGGATGGGAAAAGCCGAAGGGCTTAGTCGCCGTCGCCCACAAACTGGCGCACATCCTCTGCGCCATGATCATCACCGGCAAAACCGTTCCGCTCGACGTCATCCATGAAAAATACCACTTGACCTAACCACATGCCTGCGGCGCAAGGCGGCTTTCGGTTGCTGAGCATAATGGGTGTGGAGTGAGAGGAGAAGCGAACTAAAGGCCAGCCGCGTGTCCAGTCTTCTTCTGGGTGACCCGGGCCAAGGACAACCTGCGCTACCGGGCGGTGAAAAACCTTTCCAAAGGCAGGGAAGGCATCTTCAAGGATCAGATCATCTCCTTGAGCGGCCGCAAGGGGATGCGGGGGCGGCGGGTCGAGGCCCGGGTGGAGGTCGACGGAGAGGAGCGGGTGATGGTTTTCATCACCAACAATCTGGCCTGGAGCGCGCGATCGGTGTGCGATCTCTACCGGCGGCGCTGGGACATCGAAGTGTTCTTCAAACAGGTCAAAGGCAGCCTGAAGTTAACCCAGTTCCTGGGCCACAGCGCCAATGCGGTGCGCTGCCAGGTTTACACGGCGCTGCTGATCTACGTGTTGCTGCGGTTCCAGGCGTGGATGGCGAACTGGGGGCATAGTTTTGCGCGGCTCTTTGCCGTGGTGCGCTCGACGTTGTGGGAGCGGTTCGACCTGGCGGCGCTGCTGCGAGACTATGGGACAGCTGCCGCGTGTTTCAAGGTGCTGGGCTCACTACAGGATGCGTGGCTGCCGGGGCTGGAGCCGGCTGGCACTTGAATCTAACATCCAACCTCATGGGACAGCATCCGCCCGTATAACCTTCGCTTTCGAAAAAACTCGCAATCGCCTCCCGTTCAAAATCCCCGCTTACGCCTCGTGCAATACCCTCTTACCTCCTCTTTTTCTCAGGCTATGGGATGGCTGTGGAAATAAAAACCGAAAAACCACTTCATGCCAACACCACTAACTCTATCGCATTATCCTATATCTACTCTCTGCTAACTATTGCGCGTCACGCCCCTTGACGCCGGCTTTCAGAGAAGTGTGCAAAAAGCAAAAGAAGTTGCTTCGATTTGCCCGAAGAACTTTGCAAAACCGGAGGAGCTTGAATTTCTGCCGGGTGCCAGGACCAAACCCGACATATCGCTATCTACCCGGGAGACCGCTGCAACTCGCCTGCAAACAATGGCGGCTGGACGAGGTGAGCTGAGCGGCGGCTATTTGTAAGCGATCGCGGCGCTGGATGGGCCGTTGAGACGGATGGTCTCGAAGCGGGTGAAGCCGGCTTCGGCGCACCAGCCGCGGAAGTCGGCGCCGGAGAAGTCGAACGCTTCGCCGAACTCGATGAGCATGTTAAGCGACATGAGCAGGCCGAAGGTGTTTTCGCGGCGGGCGTCGTCGATGAGCGCCTCGATGGCGATGAAGGCGCCGCCGGGCGGCAGGGCATCGTAGGCGGCGCGGATGAGGTGCTTCTTTTTCTCGAGGTTCCAGTCGTGAAGGATCATGCCCATAGTGATCACGTCGGCCTTGGGCAGCGGGTCGGCGAAGAAATCGCCCCCGGCGGTGCCGATGCGATCGGTGAGGCCGGCGGCGGCGATGTGCTTTTGCGCGATGGGCTCCACGACCGGCAGGTCGAAGTTCGTGCAGCGCAGGTGCGCATGCTTTTTCGCCGCTTCGATGCAGAGCAGGCCGGTGGCGCCGCCGATGTCGGAGAGCGTCTGGTAGCGCGTGAAGTCGAACTTCTCGGCGAGCGCTTCGAAGTTGATGCGCGAGAGCCCGGTCATGGCGCCCATGAATTGTTCAAGCCTTGGCAGCTCAGAGTAGAGTTCCTCGAACATGTCTTTCTGCCCGTGCTTGATTTCGTTTTGCGGCTGGCCAGTGCGGAGCGCTTCGGGCAGGTCGTGCCAGAACTTGAACAGCCGCGCGTTGAGCATTTCCAGGATGCCGCCGATGTAGCGCGGCTCCGGCGATCGAGGAAGTGGAGGCCGGCGGCCGTGTTGAAATAGAGGGCGTCCGCGTTGTCGCCCTCGCGATCGAGGAATTTCATCGCCACCAGCGCGTCGAAGAAATCCGCGATGCCGCGCGGGTGCAACCCGAGCTCGCCGCCGAGTTGCGAGCCGGTGAGCCGCCGGTCGCCGAGCGTGGTGAAGAGACCAAACTCGACGGCGGTGAGCAGCACCTTCGAGCCCAAAAGCCGAAGGCGGTTTGCAGGATGGCGTCGGGGGAAACCGGGGGTGGATTCACGTCCTCATGATTGAATCCGGACGGCACGCACTTGGCAAGAGCGGCGTGCGGTGCATGGGGGTCGGCGGCGGGGAAACGGGGGTCGGCAGCGTCAGTGTGCAGAAAGCAAAAGAAGTTGCTTCGATTTGCCCGGCGTTTGTGCCATAAAAAAGAATCGAGGGGCAGCCTTCGCATCGAGCATTCCGGAGGCCTTTATTACGCAATTGCGCGCGGGGCTAGCCGGGAGGCGATTTTTGGCTTCACGCGGCCGCTGGTATGTTTTAAGAAAACTGCCGAAAGAACTGGTGCAGTACGTCGAAAACAATGCATGAAATCTTTTGCTTTTTGCACACTGACCC
>DATDBU010000024.1:0-7363 GCA_036524675.1 Chthoniobacterales bacterium
CGAACAGCTCTCGAGTTTCGGGGTGGAGAAAGATCGAATAGCTTAGCACACCGTGTTCCTTCAGCACTGATTCCAGCTCCCGCCAAATGGGCGAATGCCGCTTTTCGTATTCGTCCTCCATTCCGGCATGCACGGACATCACAAAGGCCTTGCGTTTCATAGGTGAGCCTTCGCTCTCACGATCGTTTGGAGAGCACGGAGCTCTCGTGAGACTTGACGTCCGCGAGCCACTTGGCTCCTGCAGGGACGCCTTGCCGGCGGCAGTACTCGTCCCATACACCGCCGAAGGGCAGCGTCTTAAGTTCCTCCAGAAGCGCGAGGCGTTGGGTGTAATCGCCTGCCGCTTCCAGCTCTCTCAGTTTGGAGGTCGGTTCCAGCAGCGCAATCAAAAGGGCTTTAATAGCGTTCCGGGTGCCAATCACCCACGCCGCGATTCGGTTGATACTAGCGTCAAAGAAGTCAAGCCCGATAGATGTGCGGGAGAGGAAATCGCCTCGGACCAGTTCCTCCATTATCGCCTTGGTTGCGTCGTCGAGAGATACGACGTGATCGCTGTCCCAGCGCACACCGCGGCTCACGTGCAGGAGCACTCCCGGCACCCATAGCATGACCGATGAAATCTTGTCCGCAAGCGACTCCGTCGGGTGAAAATGGCCGGCATCTAGACAGTAGAGTTTTTTGTTCTTGATCGCATAGCCCAGGTAGAACTCGTGTGAGCCTACAACGTAGCTTTCACTGCCGATGCCAAACAGTTTGCTCTCCACCGCATCGAGATTGTGCTTTGGATCGATGGGTTCGGCAAAAATCTCATCCAGCGCGGCTTCCAGCCGTTCGCGAGGCGCTTTCCTGTCGATTGGAGTGTCCTTATAGCCGTCGGGAATCCAGAAGTTTGTCACCGCGGGCGTGCCAACTTGTTTGCCCATGTCGGCTGCGATGCGACGGCAAGTCTTTCCGTGCTCGATCCAAAAGGAGCGCACCTTCGGGTCAGCGCTCGAAAGTGTAAATCCATCGTTCGCCAACGGGTGAGAAAAAAAGCTCGGGTTGAAATCAAGACCAAGGTTCCGCTCTTTACACCAGGTGATCCAGCTCTCGAAATGAGCGGTGGTGAGCTCATTGCGAGGAACTACCTTTCCCCCGCCGAAGTCGGCGTATATCGCATGGAGGTTGAGACGATGCTTGCCTGGAATGAGCGAGAGGGCTTTATCCAAGTCCTGGCGCAATTCATCAAGCGTACGCGCCTTGCCGGGGTAGTTGCCAGTAGCCTGAATGCCGCCACCGCTAAGGGTTCCGCCTTCCTGCTCAAATCCGCCGACGTCGTCGCCCTGCCAGCAGTGCAAAGAGATTGGAATCGATTCGAGTCTTTTCAAGGCCGCTTCAGCATCTACGCCCATTGAGGCGTAGGTTTCCTTTGCCGAGAGATACTCTTCGTTGTTCATAGCTTCTGAATTGTTCAAATCTGAAGACGGTATCAGTAACCCCAGTGCCCCGGGGGCGGTTTAAGGAACGCCCCCGGAAGCGTTTAGGTTTCTAGAAGTCAAACTTTTCGATGTTCTCCTTGGTGAAAACGAAGGGTTTGCCGAGGAGCACGTTATCGCCCTTAACTTCAAGTTCTCCGAGGCGTCCGGCAGCTAGCGATGTTGCACCCGGCTTGAGCGTGCCATCAGCAAGCGCTTTTGCGGCATAGACGGTGAGATAGCCAAGGTCCTCGGTGTTCCAAAGGACAACGCCTGTAGTGATACCTTCCTTCACGTAGCGCTTGTTCTCATTGGGCAAGCCTAGGCCGACAACTGTTACATCCTTTCGTCCGCTTTGCTTGACAGCTTCGGCAGCCCCGGGAACCGCCGGTGAGCAGACTGCCATGATGGCTTTGACGTTTGGATTCGAGTTGAGAATTGCCGTGGCTTCACTGAAAGCTTTGTCTTTCAAATCGTCGCAGGGGCGCAGCGCAGCCAGCTTAATGTCGGGATACTTCTCCTCCATCCGCTGCTTGATGTATTTGATCCATTCGTTCTGATTCGCAGCCGTGAGAGAGGATGTGATGATCGCGAATTCTCCCTTATCGCCGAGCGCTTTCGCAGCTTCATCCATCAACGTGTAGCCAATACCTTCCGGAGTGGCTTGATTGATTAGGAAATCACGGGCATCGGGTTCGGCATCGGCATCCCACGTGATGATCTTGATACCTTTTTCCTTTGCTTTTCGAAGCGCCGTAGAGAGACCCTCTCGATTTTCAACTGAGACGGCGATTACATCCACGCCACGTGTAATCCAGGTTTCGACAATTTCGTTCTGCCGCGCGGGATCCGGCTCAGTGGGGCCGTCCCAGAGCAGTTTCACTCCCAGATCCTTGGCAGCTTGCTCTGCGCCCTTGCGGCAGGAGATGAAGTAAGCATTGCCTTTACTCTTAGGCATCATTGCAATTGTGAGTTGTTTGTCGGCTCCGCTGCTTCTTTCGGAGAAGAGAAACACGAGACAGAGAGATAAGAAAGTTGTTAGGAGTGTTTTCATGGGAATGTGATGTCGTTGGTTGTTCAAGGCGTTGCTTTGTACGCAGTATAATGGGTACGGATTGAGAGCTCTGTGACTTTTAGTGGGCATTAGGTTTGAGGTTTGGGTGAGGTGGAGATGGTGGGTGTCGGTGGCGACTGCTTGCGACGGCGAGAGATGCTTTGCGCCAGCGCTTCGCCTGCGAGCACGCTCAAGAGAAGCACGCCGGTAAGAATGCCCGCGAGCTCGCTCGGCATATCGGAAAGGGTTAGACCATTCTTTAGAACGGCCAGCACCGCCAGACCAAGGAGCGTGCCGTGCACCGTCCCAATTCCACCGAAAATGGATGTTCCGCCAAGCACCACAGCGGTAATCGCGAGCAGTTCATAGCCCGTTCCAGCATCGGCCTTCGCCTGTCCGACACGCGCTACATAAATCAGGGCCGCCAATGCCGCCATAACGCCGGATAAAACATAAACGAGGCCAACGCGATGGTCGACCGGAATACCGGCATAGCGCGTCCCTTCGGGAGAAAAGCCGATCGCGCGAAATGAGCGACCGAAAGTCGTGCGATGGACAAGAAGCCAAAACCCAATCGCCGCCACTACTAAGATGGGCAGCTGTGCGGGAATGACGCCGAAGAAATAGCCCTGGCCGAGAAACAAAAAGGAAGGTGGAAAGCCCGTAAAATTGTCAACCCCGCGTGTAATCGCCTCGGCAAGCCCCCGAAAGAGCGAGAATGAGCCCAAAGTGACAATAAGAGGCGGTAGTTTCAGCCGTGTGATCAAAAGCGCATTCAGCCCGCCCGCGGCTGCTCCGATGAGCAGCGTTAGAATTGCCGCGAGCACAGGGGGCAAACCGGCATCGCGCCAAAGCTTGCCGAATGAAATCGCACAGAGTCCAAGCAGCGAGCCCACCGAAAGGTCAATGCCCCCGGTTAGAATTATCGGCGTCATCACGAGCGCAAGCAGCCCGAGTTCCACGCTCAATCGGATGATCTCGAGGCCATTGCCCGTCGTTACAAAATTCTCCGCGGTGCGCGAAAAGATGATGATCTCCGCCAAGAGGACTGCGATGAGCAGCGTCTCGAAACGCAGGAAAAATGCCTTCCAATCAGTTGGTGAGTGATTCGTCATTGGAGTACGTTCTTAGTCTTTCTTTCGGACAGCGCGCCAACCGTCAGCAGCGACGGCTAGTAATATGATTAAGCCCTGCAGGGCCTTTTCCCACTGAGGCTGCAAATGTAAGAATACGAGTGCCGGCGCAATGGATGAGAGCAGGAGGACACCAGCAGCGACCCCCCACAAATACCCGCGTCCGCCGGATATCGCAACGCCGCCGACAACGGCAGCGGCAATAGCTTTCAGTTCTAGACCCTGACCAGCTTTGGGATCGACGTCAGGAAAGCGCACTGCAGTGAGCAACGCGGCGAGTCCAGTGAGGGCACCCATAAGGACAAATACCGCAAAGGTTACCTTCTGTGGGTGAATGCCCGCGAGCCTGGCTGCTTCCTTGTCCGAGCCGACGGCATAGACAAAGCGTCCGGCTGATAGGTGCTTTAGTGCGAATGCAAGGAAGAGGAACAGTAAGATCGCAATGCCGATGATGGTGATCTGACCGACTTGTTGACTCAGGCCGAACCACTGAAAGTTTTCGGGAAGATTGCTTACAAACTCGCCCTCTCGCCACCATCGCAACGCTTCACGCCAAGTCACCATGGTTGCGAGCGTCACGACAATGGATGGAATTCCGAGTCCCGCCACGAGCACTCCATTGAACGCGCCCATCGCCGCACCACACAGAATTGCCACGAATGCCACCACGGGCATCGGCAAGCCACTGCTCGCCGTGAGTCCCGCAAAGACACTGCAGAGGGCGAATTGCGAGCCGATGGAAATGTCAATTTGCCGGCAAACGATCACCAGTGTCATGCCGCAGGCGGCAATCAACACAGGCACTGCATCGCAAAGCATCGAAAGCAGCTGCGAGGGCTGAAAAAACTCTGGTGCCCGGAAAGCGAGCAATAGCAGAATTGCCAGGAAGGCAAAGAGAACGGACAATTCGCGAAAATAACGTTTCATTTCGGTGTACCTTCGTAAGACTTATGTATCGACAATATGTTCACACTCGCTAATGTCCGGTTATTCGCTTGCCGGGACGTTTTCGTGGCTTGATCCCTGCTGACCGAGCGCCGCAGCCATTACGTCATGAGGGTTCGCGTCCGTCCCTGTGAACTCTTTCACAATTGTCCCGCCGTGCATTACGGCGATTCGATCACTCATGCCCAATACTTCGGCTAAGTCAGAAGAAATCATCATCACTGCCAGGCCCTCATTGGTGAGCCGGCGAATGATCTTATGGATTTCTGATTTCGCTCCTACATCCACGCCTTGGGTCGGCTCATCGAGAATGAGCACTTTTGGCCTGGTGGCCAGCCACCGAGCGAGCGAGACCTTTTGCTGGTTGCCGCCGGAGAGTGCGCCGCCAGGGACGTCTCCAGACGGTGTTTTCACGCCCAGATCGCGAATGTAGCCATTTGCCAAGTCGCGCTCGGCTCCGAAACGCAACCAGCTCCACGGAAAGAATGTCGGATGGATGGCCATCGTCATGTTCGTAGCAATCGGCATCTCCAGAATGACGCCGTGGCGCCGCCTGTCTTCGGGAACGTAGCCGATGCCATGTTCTACCGCTTCGCGCGGAGACTGAATGGACGCGCCCTTTCCGTCCAACGAGATCGTCCCCGTGTCCGCGGGTGTAATTCCGAACAACACGCGCGCCAGTTCTGTGCGACCCGCCCCGACTATTCCAGCGAAACCTACAATCTCACCGGCGCGCAAATCGAGATTAACATCGTGGACGCCCGAAGCGTTGCAACCGAGCCCCCTTACCGAAAGTGTGACGCCTGCGGGATTAGTCTCCGAAGGCGGATAAAGGCTAGATACTTCCCTCCCGACCATCAGTTTAATGAGGGTGGATTCATCCATCCCTTTGGTGTCTTGCGTAGCTATACTCTCGCCGTCGCGCAAGACGGTCACCCGATCAGCCAGAGCAAAGATCTCCTCCATTCGATGCGAGATATAGATCACGCCGACGCCCTGTGTGCGGAGATCCCGGACGACAGCATAGAGCAAATGTACTTCGTTTTGGGTGAGCGAGGCCGTCGGCTCATCCATAATCAAAATGCGCGCTCCCGCTCCAAGAGAACGCGCGATTTCCACCAACTGCTGCTCAGGCATCGAGAGTTTGCGCACTTCTGTGTCCGGATCAATGTCGGCACCCACACGCTTTAGAAGCTCCTGTGCGCGAGTTCTCCGTTCGGCCCAGCGTATGCGACTCGTGGTTGACGGGGTCTCCAAACCAAGCGCCACATTTTCAGTCACCGTCAGATCGGGGAAAAGCGCTGGTTGCTGGTAAATGGCAGCGATTCCCATCGCTCTCGCGGAGGCGGGATCGATCCGTGGGATTGCTTTGCCTTCAATCTCAATGCTTCCGCCGTCGGGCTGATGAGCTCCTGTGATGACTTTAATGAGCGTAGATTTTCCCGCGCCATTCTCGCCGAGCAACGCGTGCACCTCGCCCCCGTGAAGATCAAAGGAGACGCCCCTTAGTGCGCGCACAGCCTGGAAGGACTTTGTGATGCCTTTTAGTTGGAGTAACGGAGGGGCTTGCATGGGATAATACAAATATGACGTGTTGTGCTTTGGGCTTTCTGTTCCTGGGTGGTTATCGATTAACTTTACTTCACGGATGCTAAATGGGCAATATTACTAACTGTCGTTTTAGATGTACTAATTGACGTCGCTCATTCTCGCTCGTGGATAAACTATGCGAATCGATGAACCAGCGCCTTCACAATAGTGACAATATCTAGCACAATAGCGCCACCGGTGATTTCTGTGGCGACTACGCACCTT
Organism: Chthoniobacterales bacterium; assembly: GCA_036524675.1. Taxonomy (GTDB): domain Bacteria; phylum Verrucomicrobiota; class Verrucomicrobiia; order Chthoniobacterales; family DASVRZ01; genus DATDAW01. The sequence continues at coordinate 6,402 of DATDBU010000024.1, forward strand.
TTCTGCACCAGAGCCAGAAAGCCGCGCTCTACGGTAACTCTGTCTTGATTGGTGCCAAGACACGAAGGCGACAATCTCCGTTGGTTGAGGGCGTCATTACTCCATATTTTCTATCGAATCCATACGTCATGCGATGGGGTAAACACCCCATTCCAATGGGCAAGCTGCACCATTGCGGTCTGAACGACCTCTAAACCAAACTCGGGCTCGGACCCTCTGCCTTCGCCGATGTCCTGTATTTTACTGACCCGTTCTTACCCTCCGCAATTGCCGAGGGCATCCCATGCTCAGTGCGTTCTGAGGGGAACAGCAGGCCGCCGTGGGCAAATGGTGGCGACGGCCTGTACCTTCAATCGTATGCAGGAAATGGACAGCACATCCATCCAGAAACTAATGCGGCGTTTCAGCTGGCAGCTTCCGCCAGCGAGTCTTCCGGGTGAAGGGATACGCCCAGTTGAACGAGTTCCTGTGAAACTGCCCGAGCGATCTCCGTATAGTTGATCCGGCCCCGGTTGCGAGTGGGTTGCCGGCCCGTGAAGATGTTCTCGGATCAACCGTGTAAAAGACTTAACTAAGTAAAGTGTCCGCCTAAGAAGTGCCCCGCGAATCGCATCGAAGAGAGACGGCCATGCAGTTACGGGGGTGCGGGTCTACGCTCGGAACCAGCCTTTCAGTCGCGGGTAGGTGTCTGCGAAGTGCTGGTAAAGGGCGTGATAAGTGTCGGCCCGTCTAGCGTCTGGTGCGGTGAGGGCGTCGAAGGTGGGAGCGAACGTTCGCGCTTCGTCATATCCATTGATCGCACCGATTCCTATTCCGGCGACAAGTCCGGCGCCGACGCCGGCGCGTTCGGCGGCATGCTTGTCCCGGCCTTGGTAGAGTGGGCGGTTGAGGACGTCGGCGACAATTTGGCGCCAGAGCGGGCTTGCCAGTCCGTTGCCCGAGGCGACGAGTCGATCCAGCGG
>DATDBU010000025.1:0-5712 GCA_036524675.1 Chthoniobacterales bacterium
GACCCGTTGTGCTCTGGGTGGGCGCAGCAGGCGCCATGTTTTCGCTCCGTCGCGAGTGCCGATAATCTCACCCGCAGCAGTCACCGCGTAGGCAACCGATGGGCTAACAAGATCCAAATCGACGATGTCGTTGCTAAGTAAGCGGCCATCGGTCTGTGGCGTTGGTTCTGGCGTGGCCTCGGTTTCAACGGGGCCTTTGAATGGGATGGCCTGATTATAGTAGTCGGGAGATTTGGTGATGTCACGCTGCTGCTGTTGTTGCTGCTGTTGCTGCTGGACCCCGGCAGGCGGTGGCGTGGACTCCGGTGCGACCTTCACCGTCTCCAGAGGCTCCCATGTTTTCCCCGCGTCCGAGCTATGAAGGATCAACCCTTTGCTGCCGCCGACCCAGATCTCCCACCCGTCTGCCGTTGCCGAGATGCAGGTGAAATCCACTTCGGGATCCACGCGGTGAATGCGACTCGCAGCGTTAAACTCCAGCGGGTGCAGCCACCAGTCGAAACTAAAAAGCTTCGCATCAGCCGGTTCAGAGCGAAACCGGCAATGAAAGAATGCGAGGTACGTGCAAGTCAGGAACGCCAGGAACGCAGCGGAAAACCACAGAACGCGCAACGATTGCTTCAGGCCGGAACCGGCAGAAACCGTCGGCGCTGATTCGCGGAGATCGCGTTTGTCGATGGGGACAGCCACAACAGGATCCTCGTTCCGGCCGCAAGTTTACCGCGCATGGGACCACAAATCGACTCCAAATTGACCGTTGCGCGCCCTACCTCGAGCTGCGCTCCTCAGACGGTTTTCCCATCATCCAAGGCACAAAGACCAATCTCGGCGGTTTCTGCCAGTCCGAGCCACGGTGATGTCGTGGGGTGGCGAGCGGCGAGGCAAGGGAGGATCGAACAGGGCGTCTAACGAACCTCCTCGCATGACTTGTTTCGGCGGGGAAGAAGGACTTCCTGCGAAGCTATCGACCGACGGCAGGAGGCAACTTCGGAGCTTCGACCGGCGGCGTGGTGTTTCCTGGCACAGTCGGAGCGGACCTGGAAGGACCTGGAGGCCCGGGAGACGTGAGCGGTTCGCCCTTTAAAAAATGTAGGAAGCTGCCCTCGGTGGTCAGGATTACCGTCGTGTCCTTTCGGAACGAGGTCCGATACGTCTCCAATGCCCGGGTAAATCCGTAAAACTCCCGCGCTTCAGGACTTTGATTGTAGGCTGCGGCATAGATCGCGGTCGCTTCAGCATCTGCCTTGCCCTGAATTACCTGCACTTTGCGGTAGGCTTCCGACTGGATTTGCCGCAAATCCCTCTCCTTGCTGCCGATGATCCGAGCCGCTTCCCCTGCGCCTTCGCTCCGGAAACGTTCCGCAATCTGGCGGCGCTCACTGATCATCCGGTCGAAGATCTTCTCGCTCACGGCCGGGTTGTAGTTGATCCGCTTAAATCGGATATCGAGCAGTTCGATGCCGAATTCCTTCATTTTGATGCGAGCCTGTTCGCCAATTTCTTTTTCGAGAGCGTTGCGGCCAAACTTGATAGGCGGCAAACCCGCGGCGATGGAACCGCTGCCCACCACCAGCGTGTCATCGATGGCGGCTTTGCGGTCCTTTTTTGTGCGGATCAACTCGACCAATTCATGGCGTGCCACCGTATTGCGCGTCTCGCTGCCAAGGATGTCGTCGAGCCGCGATTGCGCACTACGTTCATCGCGCATCCGGATGAAATACTGCATCGGATCGTTGATGCGCCAACGGCCGAACGTGTCGACCACGATGTAGAGCTTGTCCTTCGTCGGCATCTCGGCGGTTGGGCCGTCCCATTCCAGCACCCGTTTTTCGATGCGGTTAACGTCCTGAATGAAAGGCACCTTGAAGTGGATGCCCGATTTGGTCGTCGGAGGGCCAACCGGTTTGCCGAACTGCGTGATGATCACCTGCTCAGTCTCCGGGACGATGTAAAATGCGCCTGACAGGACAAGCAGCACCACAAACACGACTGCGACGAGGAACAGAACCGATGCTTTCATTTTAAGCCGTATCCATGCAATTGGGTTTTACCACCAAGACACCAAGGCCACCAAGATACCAGGAAGTAGGATGCTCGTTTGCTGAGTCAGGTATTGTTTCACTTTCGAGTGACAGGGATCACACTGGGTTTTGCCAGATTTTCTCTCCTAGGTGTCTTGGTGTCTTGGTGGTTCCATTGAATGGATAAGAGAGTGGTAAAGGTCGTTACTCGGCGTTTGGACTTGCCTCTTTCGGGGTTGCATCCGTCGGCCTTGCGTCCAAGGACATGAGTGGCAGAAAGCCGCTGACCTTTTCATCCAGGATGATCTTGCGCTCGAGGCCCGGCAACACTTCAGCCATCGTCTCCAGATAGATGCGTTGGCGGGTTACCTCGGGCGCCTTTAAATACTCTGCCAGCAGCGCATTAAAACGCTCGGCGTCACCGCGCGCTTCATTGACCCGACTAAGTGCGTACCCCTCGGCCGCGCGCAGTCGCTGGTCGGCTTCACCGCGGGCCTTGGGCACCGCTTTGTTGTACTCGCCGTTGGCCACGTTGATCATTTGCTCCCGCTCCTGCTGAGCCTGATTCACTTCATTGAACGAACTCTGGACGCCGCGTGGAGGATGCACGTTTTTGAGCTGCACCTGCATAATGCTAACGCCGAGACCATAGACGTCTGACAACGCTTTGAGCTGAACCAGGGTCTGCACTTCGATCTCCTGCCGGCCAATGGTCAGCACCTCATCCACCGTGCGATCACCGATCACTTCACGCATCACGGACTCGCTTGCAGCGCGCAACGTCTCGGCTGGAGCTCGGACTGCGAAAAGATACTGCTTTGCGTCGGCAATGCGGTATTGGACCACCCATTCCACCAGAGCCATGTTCAAATCGCCGGTGACGATGCTCTGCTCCGCCTTGGGTTCCCGCGCTTGTTGAGCGGGATTGGTCCCGCCCTCGGTCGCGAATCCAAACTCCAATTTCAGCTGCCGTTCGACCGGCACGATGACAAGGTTGTCTATCCCAAAGGGCAGTTTGTAAAGCAGTCCCGGCTGAACGGTTTGATGATATCGTCCGAACCGGAGCAGCACTCCGACGGAGTCCGTCGGAACGGAAACAAAGCTCGTTATCACTGCTGAAAGTGCAACGATTACTGCGATGGCCAGCCATACCCAGCGCAGGTTAAAGGCGCGGGTACTCCAGGGGTCGAAATTCTTCATGGTCGCCATACGTATGCGCGGTCTGTGTCCTATAACCCCTCATTCCTACCAGCGGAAGGGTTAAAAAGGAGTTTCCCTCGAGACAGTGTTTGGGCGGAGCACCGGGAACACGCCGGCGGGCCCGCTTCAGTAACCGGAACAATCAAAACCGTTGCCGGCAGCATCCGAAGCCGGTCTGCCCGAGTCCTACTTCCTTGCTCGCTGTCCGATTGCCGCAGACTACGTTCATGGTTCTCACCGCCGCTCTGAGTCCTGCCGAGGAGGGCGGTTATGTCGCTTTCAACCCTGAAACGGGCACCACGACTCAGGGAGAATCGGTGCAGGAAGCCGTCAGCAACCTCCGCGAGGCAACGGAGCTCTATCTGGAGAAGTTTCCTCTAGAGCAAACAGGCCAAGCGTTACTGACGACCTTCGAGGTAGGGGTCCGTGCCTAAACTCCCTCGCGTTTCCGGCTCGGAGGCGGTGCATGCGTTACAGCGACTCGGCTTCAAGATCGCGCGCCAGCATGGCAGGTGTGTCGTTCTCAATCATCGGGAGAACAAGATTGTGTGGTTTGGCGCGCAGCCCCTTCAATCGCATTCACCGGTAGCGTCGTTCAATGGGCGTCGGGACGAACCCGACATCTTCCCGGCCTTGAAATCCCCACCTCATAGATGGAAATTGTTTTAGCAATAAGGAGGATCGATATGAATTCGCAATTCCTCGGACTGCGCGTGGCAAGTGTCGTCTTCGGATTATTGGCTATGGCGCAATTGGCCCGGTTGCTGATACGCCCGGAGGTCATTGTCGCAGGTCACTTGCTGCCTGTGTGGCCGAGCGCCGTGGCTTTCCTGTTTCTGAGCGCGATGTGTCTCTGGATGTGGAGACTGGCAAGCTCGCACGCGCACTGAGCGAGCGCCAAGCAGCGGCCACGCGCGTCCCGTGGTTCCCGGTGTGTTAAGCGCCCAAGGCGAACCGTCCGGTTTCTCTCCGTAACCATCAAACGTGTAGCGATGCCAAACGCGCCCGCTTGGTGTGTCCGTTGCGATTGACGCATCGGTCTCCGGCAGGGACTCGGCGACGTACGGATCGTTCGGCGCCTTCACGCCGAGCCGGACGAGCTCAAGGAAGCCTGCATCCACGACCGTATTCTCTTTATGCACACCTGCGGCGTTTCCAAAATCGCGTTCCGATCCGTCGTTGGGGTCGCCATCGTCGTCGATGCGCAGGTAGTAACGGCCGTCACCATAGGGACCGCTGGTTGTGAACAGCCACTTCTCGATACTGCGCTGCCACTCGTCCGCAACGCCCAGCCACAGGGCGGCACGCGCCGTTTCGCCGCGCTGGCGGGCAATATCTGACGCTGCTACGAGGCCGGCGATTTCGGCGGGAATTGTGGAGTTTGAATAACCGCCCGTTTCCTCCCATCGCTCCTGCGGTGTCACGGGTCCTCTCGAGACTAGCGCCTCGGCCGCCTTACGCACACCGTCCCACGTGGCGTTGTCCGTGCGTCCGAGTGTCCAAGCCAGGATCAACGGAAACGCAGTCTGATCAAGCTGGACGCCGCGCGTCTCCGGCGTTCCGTCGACCTTTGATGTCTGCGGGAACGTGCCGTCAGGCAACTGTTGCCGAGTGAACAACCACGTCACCGCCCGGTCAGCTGTTATGCGATCGCCGGCCGCCAGCATCGCCGTCACCTGTTGATACATGTCACGCGCCCACACGAAATGGTAGCCGCCGCCACCCTCATCAGCGTTCGCGTCAAAACCCCACGGCAGTGTGAGCGAGGCGATGAAGGTTCCAGGGAACGTCTTGTCCTCATGCGCTTTGACCGTCATCACTGACACATTGTATTGCGTGCGCAAAAGTGGAGAGGGAAGGCTCGGCGGCGGGTTCAGCGAGCGTAAATAAGCGTGCCATCCCCGCGCATAGGCTGCAGTATGCGCGACAAACGAGAGATTGAGGCTGGTTCGGGCAGTGAGTTCCGCGTTCGCCGCCGAATCCCCAAAACCAAGGGCCAGCGTGAACGACGTCTCCTGGCCGGCCTCAGTGGCAAGCGGCAACTCGCCGACTTGCAGCACGTTACCGTCCGGCGCCGTGTCGTAATTCCAGTCCAGCTGGCGATCGGCAATAAGATCGGTCCAGCCGTCGCTCGTCCCGACGAAACCACTCGACGTGCGCGGGAAACCGTTCGAGGCAACGAGCGCGCTCGCCGTTAAGTCATCGCTCGCCAGGAGCGCGACGTTGCCGCCGGTTCCGCTGCGAGATGCCGTGTCGTGACGCGAGGAATTGCCGATCGCCGGATCGTAGAGCACAAACAGCCGGTAGTTTCCCGGTTTAAGGGGCTTGAAGGAAACCTGCATCAGCACAGTCGCCCGCCTAGCAGCCTGTCGGGCTTTGCAAGTCAGCGTGGCACTGCTATGGAAAAGAGATGGCACAACGAATGGTGAACATCGACCGGGACACCCCGCTGCTCTTTGCCCCGGATATCCGGGACTGGATGCCGAAAAAC
>DATDBU010000026.1:0-88065 GCA_036524675.1 Chthoniobacterales bacterium
GAGCGGATTGGAGCCAAACGCCATTTCCTCCACATTGGAAAGACCGTCTGAATCCAGATCTGCAGAGGCTGTTTCGTCGAGATCCCCAAAAACCGCCAGTTCCCATCCATCCGCAAGACCGTCCCCGTCGGAATCACCCGGGACAGCCTCGACCAGTGAAAAAGCAACCGCGTCCGCGAATACATAGCCCGTCGTCCCTGCATTGGTTAATTTAACCTTTCCACGCCCGCCCGCTTCAAAGTAATAGCGTCCAATCGACACCCACGTCCCGCCGCCCTGACGCTCATTGACGAGCAGATTCGAAACGCCACCCCAATGACTAACTGTAAAGGGAACTGCTTGCGATGCGCTCGGGTGAGCCGGATACCGGACAAACACTTCATACAAACCTGACTGAGCGAAACTCGGAAGGAACTCGGCGGCTGCAAATCCCTTCCCGGTGTTTGAATCGGTACTAAAATTACTCCCAAAATAGCCGACGCTGGTGGTCGCCGATGTCCAGCCGCCGCTCAGGCGCACCCTTACCGTGTCTGCGTTGTCCGCGATCTCGTCTCCAAATCCAGTCCAGGCGCACCGCATCCGCCAGGACTTGACCGCTGGTCCCCGCATTGAGAATCTCGACATAGGAATCCGCATTCAGATAGTACCCGCCGATGCCGTTCCACATTTTGCCATTCACCCGTTGGTTAACAATCCTGCGGGTTACTCCATCCCTATGATGCACATCTACCGGTGTGTTTAAAGAATAGGCCGGACTCGAAAGCGACCACAGCGAAACCGAATACCAGCCCGGCCGCGCAACGACCGTGGAAAACCGCGCCGACTTTTGACCCTTACCCGTATTGCCGTCCGTCAAATAATTGGTAGCCCACTGACCGCTGGCACTGCTAACCGTCCAGACCCCCGTCGCCTGAAACGAAGCGGAGTTGGCATTATCGATGATCTGGGGCGGCGGCGTTTGAGCCGCCAGCAATTGAACAAAGGAAAGGGAGATAAAAAGCGCGCCGATCCAACGATACATAGACCTCCTTTCAAGAAATCCCTTCCAACGCCGGACAGGAGGACAACTCCATCGGCCAAACCACATCGGACATCTGAAAGGGGAGCAAAAGTCATAACATTAACAACGCGCAGATTCTTGCAAGAATGTAAATTAATGACAAGCAGATTTTTGTTAATTTTGTTTTCGTCGCGTTCCAGCGACTCCGTTGTGTGCATCCTTGGTGTCAGCAGTGAGCTCAAAAGGCTATAGGCCGCCCCGCCAGAACGGCATTCTGCCCGATCCAGTTTCTGCAAAAATTCAAAATGAATCAAAATAGATTAGCGTATGTCTGCTGACGCTGTTTTTCTGAGCGGCCTCGGTGCGCCGAGTGCGGACGGATCGTGCCAGACGGGAAGCGATCCTCGATGAGTTTGAGCGCAGTGGCGGCAGTGGGAGCCCTTTTTGCGCGATGCTGGGTCCCGCTCAGTGGGATATCAGATTTCGGCACGCGGATTCAGGCTCGTCGCCGGCAGCGACCACCCATGAGGATGGCCGTCGATGACGGTGTTAGCTCCAACGCTCCAACCTCTTTGGAGTTAGTTATGTGGCTGAATGTAAGCGTCACGGGCGAGCCGAGAAAGAACGTCGTGGAGATGGGACAGTCCGGGGATTGCAGCGACGATTGTTTGAAGAGCGTCAACGGCTCTGGGGATGTGGAGGAGAAAGTCCGCGCGACCTTTCACGTGACCCAGGAAGCCGTATGCGCCAAGGGCTTGCATGAGCCGCTGGAGGCTGCAAAAGCGGAATGTTTCTTCGAAGTCGGGATCCCTGCTATCGGATTGGGAGCCATAGAAATCAAGCAAGTACTCTTTTTCGACCTCCATCAAATCCACATATGGGTCGTGTAACAGCGACGCCACATCGTAAAGGCCCAAACCTGGGCGCAACCCCTGGAAATCAATGAGCCACGCATCGCCGTCGCGGATCATGATGTTCTGCGATTGGAAGTCACGATGGACGAGCACACGTTCTTTCTCAGCGAGACGGCGGGCGATGCCGCGCAATGCGTCGGATGTGGCCAGGGCTGCGATTTCATCCGGCGGCAAATGGAAATGGTTGCCGAGGCAGTTTTCGAAGAAATAACCCTGTTCCCATAGGTAAAGGCGTTCGTCGAATACAGCTTGAAGCGTCACGCCGTTGGCCTGATCCAGCGTGAGCGAATGCAAATGGGCAGCCTGGATAAGGGTTTTTTCATAAAGCGGACGCCGGATTTCCCAGGACTCATGGCGACTTGCCCAAAGATCGATCTCGCCGAGGTCCTGCATCCAGATCAGTCCTTCATCGGGGTCATGGAAGTAAATGCGAGGGGTGTTGACTCCGTGCTTCGTAAGAAATTCTGCGACGGCGACGTAATGACGGTTTTCCTCCCGATGATTGCCGTATTTGACGAGGATGAGCGAGGAGCCGTCGCCAATCTCGATGCGATAAAATTTTCGGTCCGACCCGCCTTTTTCAAGCGGGGTTACTTCGATAGCGTCGCGAGCGAAATCCGGGAACCGGATACGGGTTTGTTGAAGCAAGGAATCAGGCAACACAGTGGAAATGACGAAAATTTTACGCGGTGACGAAGCCGATGGGAGTGAGGATGCCGTTGCTGCATCTGATTGGCGATGAGAATTTTGTCTCCGGCCAAATGACGATGTCAGTCAATTCAGTGCCCGGGGCGAGTTCTACGTCGGCGTCGATGGAAATCGTGCCTGTGAGCGTTACGCCGCTAACTTTGGCTGAGGGATGAATGCGTTGCGGCCAGCCTTTATCGACGGGAATGTTGAAGCGATATCCGGGCCGAGAAAAAAAACGATGGACGTCCAGGTAACGATTAACCTCGCCGAGATCCCACCAGTTTCCTTGGTCTAGAACAACGCCGCCGACGCTGCCGGGCTGATCGCGGATCAGATCGGTCCAGATGGGAACGATGGAAATTTTTTCCTGTTCCGGAATGTGAGCAAAAATTTCGGGCTCGAGCAGCGCGATGCTGGCGTAAAGAAATTTCTGCGTATCAGGCTCTGTGCCGATGCGGTTTCCGATGTCGAGAACATTGCCCGTGGTGGTATCGAGTGCCACCTGGAGAGGTCCGCCGCCGGAGCGCAGGACGAGCGTCGAGAGCCGGCCGCTGCGACGGTGGGCGTCGATGGCAGCCTGCAGGGGCAGATCCGTTAGAATGTCGCCGCTGTGAACAATAAATGTTTCGCCGCCAACCAGTTGCTCGATATTTTTGATGCCTCCACCCGTCTCGAGGAGGACGCGTTCGTGCCGAAAAAGAATTTCGTGACCTCCGTAGCGGTAGTCGGGAAAAGCCTCGTCGTATTTCTCCGACAAGTGATGCGTGTTAACGATGAGGCGATCGACGCCCAGGGACAGCAGGTGATCGAACGCAAACGTGATCAGGGGTTTTTGAAAAACCGGGATGAGCGGTTTCGGAAGGAGATCAGTAAGCGGACGCAGCCGGGTGCCAAGCCCAGCCCCCATGACGAAAGCGGTGCGAATCATTTCGGGCTCTTGCTGCTAAGCGAAGCCTGGGAAATGGGCAACGCGAAATGCGCACTGACTGAAAATTTTCACCTGTCCGCATCGCTATGCGAAGCGTCGCGGGGAGGGGCTTCATGTTTCAGGTTTCGAGAAACGCCAGGGCTTTGTCGTAGCTGCGCCGCTCGAGGAAATGCGCTAGTTGCGGATCCAGCGGCTGCGGCAATTTCACCTGCAACGTTTCGATTTCTCCGGAAACTCGCTGCAAGGCGGCAAGATGTCCTTCCGGATCACGTTGGTAAAACTCGCGGTCAGCAATGACCCGAAGCCGTTCGCGCAGGGCTTCGACGAGCTGGGATTCAACAGAAGCAGTATTCATAGTCGATCTTCATTCAACCAACGGTCCACGTTGGAGAAAGTCGAGCGCGATTTCAGGGGGTCGATGTTCCCAGTTTTACGCTGGCACGGGTGATCTGGCACGAAGGACCTGAGAAGGGGGCTTGATGGTGTGTGCGGATTCCGGTGCCTGCCGGAGGAGTTCCATGCAGCGGCGTTTCAACCGCATAAACGCCTCGCAGGCAAGCGCTTCTGCTGTTCGCGGACGGTCGAGTTCGATAGGAAACTCGGCCTGGATGCGTCCCGGGCGGCGGGTGAGGACGACCACGCGGTCGCTGAGGAAAATGGCCTCGTCGATGTCGTGTGTCACAAAAACGACGGTCATTCGATGGTGTGTCCAGAGTTCGAGCAGCATTTCCTGCATTTGCAGACGTGTCTGCGCGTCGAGAGCGCTGAACGGTTCGTCCATGAGCAGCACCCGGGGGCGATTTACCAGCACACGCGCCAAGCTCACGCGCTGCTGCATGCCACCGGAAAGTTGCGAGGGATAATGATGCAGAAAATCGCCGAGCCCCACTTCCGCGAGAATTTCGTTAGCCTGCCGCTGCCGTTCAGCACGCGGAACACCGCCCATTTTGAGGCCGAATTCGACATTCCTGAGCACGGTTTTCCACGGGAACAGTGTGTGTTGCTGGAAGACGACGCCGCGATCGGCTCCGGGGCGTTTGATTTCCTCACGATCGAGGAGCAGGTCGCCGCTGTGAGGGCGCAAAAAGCCCGCGATTGCATTGATGAACGTCGATTTTCCGCATCCCGACGGTCCGAGAACGGAGATGAATTCACCCGGCGCGATATCGATATTGATATTTTCCACCGCCCGGATGGCGGTCGGGCCGGAACCGAAGCTGATTTCCAGATTCTTCATGCGGATCGCTCCGCCAGTCCCCTCTTTGACGCGATGGTTCATGTCGCGTTCCCTCCGAAGTCGAACCACGGAGTGAGCCGGCGTCCGACTTTTTTGATGAGCCAGCTACTCGCCAGACCCATTACTCCGATGACGATCATCCCGAGAATGATATCGGGATAGTTCTGCAGGTTATACGCTTCCCACGTGTAATAGCCGACGCCGTACTGGCCGGAGATCATTTCGGCAGTGACCAGCGAAAACCAGGACGTGCCCATCCCAATGCTCAAGCCAGTAATGATTGCGGGAAGTGCCCCCGGTAGAATGACCTCGCGAAAGACGGCCAGCGGACCCGCTCCCAGGGTGAGCGAGGCGAAGACGAGGCGTTTGTCCACGTTTTCAACGCCGTGAATGGTGCTGAGCAGAATTGGAAAAAAGGCGCCGATGAACGTGATGAAAATCATGCTCGCTTCGGGGCTGGAGAACATGAGGATCGCCAGTGGGATCCATGCGACGGCCGGGATGGGACGTAAAATTTCGAGGGGCGGCAGAATTCCTTCATTGGCAAGCCGAAAACGGCCAATGAGTAATCCGAGTCCGATTCCCGTGATCGTCGCGATGCCGAATCCAGCGAGAATCCGGATCAAACTATTGCGGATGTGGGCGGCGAATTTCGGGGATTGGCCGAGCTTAGTTGCTGCTTTTACCACCTCCGTAGGTGCCGGGATATTTTCGAAATGAATCAGGAAATCCCACTTTTTCACAGAGGCCAATTGCCAGAGGCCGAGGAATAGGCAGATCGATAGGATGCGGATAAAGATGCCGGCTGCCGTCCGCCGCCAGCGTGGCCCGCCTGCGGCTCGCGAACTTGAGGTGCGAGAATAGGGCGGGTTTTCGATGGCGGCGGACATTGTGGCGATCTGTTAACGTTGGGCCGTCGTTCCGGCTGTGGGGTCCAGGGATTTTTCGATATCGGCAAACGCCAGAACGCTGCCGCCGTTTTTCTGCGCCCACGCGTCGGCGTCGGTTTTCAAGAGGAACGCTGCGAGCTGTCCGGTCGGGCTGTGCACGTACCAGACTTTGTCGGCGAAGAGCTTGTTGCCCGTGCCGCGGTCGTGGACGTAGACGACGCGAATGATTTTTCCTTCGGCTTTGAGCGTTTTCTCGGCGTTAAGCGTGGCTTCCGGCGTGCTGTAGAGGCGCACTTTTGGTTCGCCCTTTACCCAGATCTGTCCAGCGAGCGTCGGGTCGGAAATCGGTTTTTCGGTGTCGAGCGCGTTGCCCGTAAATGGGACGGCGCCGTAGTCTTTTAAGCGGGCATCATAATCCAGACCCGCCTCCTTCGCGGCTTCACGGATGAATTTGTCGTTCACAAAATTGCTGACATCGATGGTTTGATCCGTCTTTTTCAGCAGTTTGAGCGTGTCATTCGCCTTCGTGATCGCTGCGACGACTTCTGGCTTGAACGTGAAATCACGCGTCTGAATCCCGCCGGGTCCATGAAATGCGTAAACGACTTCCGCTTCGATTCCGGTCCAGTCCTGAATTTTTTCGCTCAATTCTTCGGGATTTTCCTGGATGAGCTGGCTGGCTTCGAGCGTGGCGCGCAGGTAAGCGATCACCAATTCGGGATATTTCTCCGCGAAATCCGAGCGAACCTGGATGCCGTGTGTGGTGGTGACGCCCGTGGAGCTGCCGTCATAGATTTTCCGGGCAAAGCCGCGGAAAGGGAACAGTTCGCCGAATGGGACGAAATCCGCGTGCGCATCAATCTGATTCGCTTTCAAAGCGGATCCGCCTACTTCGGGCGCCTGGGACACCAGCTGGATGTCTTTTTCCGGGTCCCACCCCTGATCCTGGACTGCTCGAAGCAATGCCGCATGCGCCGTGGAGCCAAATGGCACGGAAACACGTTTGCCTTTCAATCCGGAAAACGACTGGACCGGTGACGCGCCGGGAACCAAAACGGCGTTGCCTGCGCCTTTTGCGCCGAGAGACAGGGACGCGATGTAAAAGGTGCTTACCCCGTTATTTGCGGTTTGAAACGCTACGGCGCCGAGAATTGCGGGAAAATCGGCCATTTGACCGATGTCGAGCTTGTTGGCGAGTAGTTCGTTGTTGAGCGGCGGCCCCGACGGGAAATTGTGCCAGACGATGTCGTATTCGGCGTCTTTGTATTTGCCGTCGCGCGGCAGATACTTTTCGAGCAAGTGAAGTTCGCGAACGACCGGTCCGCCAGCGGCGGTGTTGATCGTGGTGTCCTGGGTTCCGATACCGATGCGGATTTTTTCCGCATGCAGCAACGGGCTCGCAAAGGCTGCGAAAGCAAGAATGTAGGTGAGTTTTTTCAAGGTGTTTGGGATTGGATGGGTTTTTGTGACTACTCCCGTGGACGGGTCGAAAGAGGGTTTGAACCGCAAGGGATGCGGCCATTGGCGGTGTTTGAGTTTCAAAGGCGTTCCAGGGCCCGCGCGGCAGCTTTGGAGACGCCTGTGTCTGGGTCGGCCAGAAGCTTCTTAAGAGCGGCCTCTGCTTCCGGTTCTCCGGATTCGCCGAGGGCTGTTGCCGACGCGATGCGGATATCGGCGATCTCGTGGCTGATGAAGGGAAGGATGCGCGCAGTTACGGGCGCCTGGAGTGTTCCCAGGCTGGCGATGGCTACTTTGATCACTTCCCAGTGCGAATCAGAAAGCAATGCAAGCAAGGCATTTACCGTTGGTTTGCCCGGCACGCGGCGCAATGCAATGGCGGCTTCACGACGAACCTGCCAATCGGAATCGGTCGTGATCCGAAGCAGGTCGGCATCTGTTCCCGAAAAAAAACTGACCGCGCCCACCGCGATGCGGCGAACGTCGCTTTCGGAGTCCTGCAAGCCTCGGCGCAGAATGGGCAGGACAGCTGGATTCTGCAAATGCGCAAGCGCCACGAGGGCCTCGCGCCGAACGGTTTTTGATGCATCGTCTGCCGCAGTTTCCAGAGCCGGAATCGCTTTCGCGCTGCGCAAATCGCGCAAGCCGTGGATCGCCGCGGCCCGCGCCTCCGGATTCTTGTGCGCGATACCGGCGATGAGCGGATCAATCGCATACGCTGTCCGGAATTCTCGAAGCGAAGCTTTGGCGGTTTCGGCGACGTCCCGATCTGAATCCGTGGTCAATTCCAGTATCGATGGGATCGCGGCAACGTCGCCGATTTCTTCGAGGACCTGCAGAGTAAGCCTCCGGATAGCCGGATCTTCATCGCGTAAGAGCGGTAGGAGTTCCTCGATGCGAACGATATCCAGATTCTCATCGATTTCCGTAAGAGCGACGCGGCGGGTGTCTACGTCCTCGCTGTGCAGGCGGTCCAGGAATGTGATTTCAGACATGAATCAGCGTATGAGAAGCGGGATTTTCACGGTGATGGCGTTGGTCGGGCAGTCCACCTCGCACGCCAGGCAGTACCAGCAGTCGTCGTATTTCATGTGGGACTTGCCTTTCGCGGGATCGATGGCCAGGCAATCCACGGGGCAGGATTCGACACAAACATGGCAGCCAGTGATGCACCGGGTTTCATCGACGACGACGGGCACGTCGAAAACGCGGGCCGCCTGGCGGTTCGGAGCCATTTTGGTTGCCGTGGCAGCCTCGGTTTCATCGGCGAATTTGAGGCGTCCGGCGACGATCGCTTTGCCGGACACAGGCGGAGAGACATTCGAAGAACTCATACGGTGGCGGTTGCAGGTTGCGGCGAAGGAGCAATACGAAGTTGGTGGTAGGATTGGAGTTCGTCGTTATCGAGAGGCACGACGTAAGGTTCGACGGGGCGTTTGAAGAGTTCCATGTCGCCATCAGGGCCCTTGCGGAGGATGGAATGAACGAACCATTCGGCGTCGTTTTGCTCCGGATAATCCAGTCGCAGGTGATAGAGGCCCCAGCGGCTTTCGGTGCGGAACAGCGACGCGCGTGCTGCCATTTCTGCGCAATCGCAGATGACATGGCATTCGATGGCGCGCATAAGGTCATGCGGATCGTGTGCGCCGAGTTGAGCGAGTTCTTCGTGGGCGTATTGGAAGTAGTTCAGGCCGCGCTCAAGCCGGTGCGCGCTTTTGGGCGGCTGCAAATAGTCATTCACGTGGCGCCGCAGTTTGTACTCGAGTTGGTGCGGCGGGAGCCCATCGGGTCGGGCGAGGGGAGCGAGAACCCGAGTGCGTTCGGCGCTGATCGCAGCGTCGTCGAGCTCCGGTGTGCTTTGTTGCCGGATGTATTCGGCGGCATTCAGCGCAGCGATTTTTCCGTAGGTAAATGCTCCGAGCATGTATCCGTGCGGGACAGACGCCATGTCGCCGGCAGCATAAAGCCCAGGCACGGAGGTTTCGGCGCGAGCGTTGACGCGAACACCGGAATTGCTGTGCCCGCTGCACAGGCCGATTTCGGAAACGGCCATTTCGACCCAGTCCGAGCCGTAGCTTCTCCCACGGCCCGCGTGGAACCGTCCGCGGCTCGGACGCTCGGTCGTGTGGAGGATTTGCTCGATCTCGGTAACCGTTTCCGGTGCGAGATGGTTCATTTTCAAATACACCGGACCGTTTGGGCCTGTGAGCTCCTTGTAAAACTCCAGCATCATCTGCCCGCTCCAATAGTCGGAAAGCATGAAACGATTACCCAGAGCATTGACGGTGTAGCCGCCATACGGGCCGCTGACGTAGGCGCATGCGGGACCGTTGTAATCCTTGATGAGCGGGTTGATCTGGAAGCACTCGATGTTGGAGAGTTCCGCCCCCGCGTGGTAGGCCATCGCGAAACCGTCGCCCGCATTGGCCGGATTTTCGTACGTGCCCATTAAATAGCCGGAAGCGGGAAGGCCCAGACGACCTGCGGCGCCGCAGCTGAGAATGACTGCTTTTGCCCGGATCACGACGAATTCGCCTGTGCGCACATTGATCCCTGCGATCCCGGCGGCGCGTCCATTATCGAGGAGGACGCGGGTGGCCATGATTCGATTCTCCGTCTTTACACACGTGCGGCGGATCTCACGGGTGAGGATTTTCTTCATGTCGTAACCTTCCGGCATCGGGAGGACGTAACTGCCTTTGTGATGGACTTTTTTGACGTCGTAATCGCCTGAAGGTGTTTTTTGGAATTTTACGCCCCACGATTCCAATTCCTGGACCATGGCATGGCTTTGCTGAGCGTAGGCGAGGATGGCTTCCTGGTTGACGATGCCGTCGTTGGCCATCGTGATCTCTTTGACGTATTGCTCTGGCGTCGCGTGGCCGGGGAGCACGGCGTTGTTGACGCCGTCCATCCCGAGAGCAATGGCGCCGCTGCGTTTGACGTTCGCTTTTTCGAGCAGAATGACGACGCCGTTCGGGAGAGCCTCTTTGGCCTTGATCGCCGCTACGCACCCGGCTGTGCCGCCGCCGACGACGAGGACGTCGGCTTCAATAGGAATCAAATTCACGAAATGGATGGCAGTTTGTGAGAACGCCAGGTCCAGTGGTCCGGTTCGCAGCGCCGAGTTGCTTGGGGCATTAAGTCCTCCGGGCGAAGTCCCGGTCGGTTTAAGGCGAAACTATAGTCCGGCAGTAGGAATTCAAGTAATTTTACAGGTTGATGACAGGCGGGAGCGCCCGTTGAGAAATGGATTTCATCGAGCTGCCATGATTTCGCTCTTTCATTCCCCGCCGTTTAGCCTTTCAATCCCGGCCGCAACACGGAAGAAAACCACATCATGCAATCATCGCGTCCGCTTAAACGAACCAAAATCGTTGCCACACTCGGCCCTGCCAGCTTCGACGAAGTCACGCTTCGTCAAATGATCCTTGCGGGCCTCGACGTGGTTCGCATCAACTTTTCGCATGCCGTTCACGAACAGTTGCTACCTGTGCTCGAGCGTATTCGCCGTATCTCGAAGGAACTGAAAGTCGCTATCGGCATTCTTGGCGATCTTCGTGGGCCACGTATCCGCGTCGGCCGTTTTCCCGGTGGTGTGGTTCAGCTTGAGACCGGCTCTGAGATCATCCTCGCTCCGGGAGCGACGCTGGCGTTGCCAGGAGTCATTCCTGTGTCGCACACAGGCATGGCCAATGATGTCAAACCCGGCAGCCTTGTTCTGCTCGACGATGGGAACCTGGAAGCCCGTGTTATCGAGGTTACGTCGGACGGCAAAATCCGCTGTTCTGTCATCCGCGGTGGTCCGCTCAAGGACAACAAAGGCATCAATCTTCCCGGGACGCGTGTCAGCCTTCCGGCGTTGACTCAAAAGGATTTCGCAGACGTCGATTTCGCCATTGCCAATAACTTCGATTTTCTGGCTTTGTCGTTTGTCCAGACAGCCGCCGACGTTCTCGATCTTCGCCAGCACCTTAAGGCCGCAGGCAGCAATATCGGCATCGTTTCCAAGATCGAAAACAAGAGCTCCATCGACGACATCGAAGCCATTGCGCGCGAATCTGACGCCGTGATGGTCGCTCGTGGAGATCTGGCGCTGGAGGTTTCTTTCTCCGACGTGCCGCTGGCGCAGAAGCGAATCATCAACGTTTGCCGCCAGGCTGCGACACCGGTCATCACGGCGACGCAGATGCTCGAGTCGATGATCACGGTGCACAAGCCCACCCGTGCGGAGGCCGCAGACGTCGCCAATGCCATTCTCGACGGCACGGACGCAGTCATGCTTTCTGCCGAATCGGCTGCCGGCAAGTACCCCGTGGAATCCATCGCTACGATGTCCGAGATTGCGCAACGCACCGAGTTTGCTTTGAAAAGCAAAGAGGTTCCTGCCATGCCGCCGCTTCAGGTGGTGAGCCAGCTCGAGCCCACCGTCGGCCATGCCGCGCAGATGATTGCCAGCACGCTCGACGCGAAGGTTATCGTTACCGCCACCACATCGGGTGCCACTGCCCGTCGCGTTGCCTGTCACCGCCCGCAGATACCGATCATCGCCCTCGTATCCAACCCGGCGACCGCCCGCAGCCTGCGTCTGTGCTGGGGTGTGGAAAGCGTCCTTACTGAAGAGATCCTGGGCACCAACCAGCTTGTGCGCATGGCTCTGGCGCAAAGCGTTAAGCTCTACGGCGCAAAAAACGGCGACATCGTTACCATTACCGCCGGGACTCCTTTCAGCACCAGGGGAACGACGAATCTGATCAAGGTCGAACGGGTGGTAGATGAGAGCTAATTAAAGGAACAAGGCAGAAGGATGAAGGATGAAGGCTTTACTTCCGCCTTCTGCCTTCTAACTTCTGCCTTTCCCAAATGCATCATCTCCTCCATGACATCGCCCTCTGCATCATCGCCGCGTGGGCATTGGGGATGGTGGCCCATTTTGCGAAACAGCCTGTCATTCTCGCCTATCTCATTGGCGGTTATCTTCTAGGTCCGGCCGGATTCAGCTGGATTCACGAGACGGAATCCATCTCCATCATCTCGGAGCTGGGATTGATGTTTCTGCTCTTCATGATCGGTCTCGAAATCGATCTGAAGAAGATCATCAGTGCCGGGCGGCCAATATTAGTTTCGGCAGCCAGTCAAATTCTAGGCGGTTGCGTGCTGGGAGTTCTCTTTTTCTGGGTAATCGGATTTCCGTTAACCAATGGCAAATTCGACGCCCTCTATCTGGGGATAGCGGGCGCTCTGAGCAGCACGGTTATCATCGTCAAAATTCTCTACGACAAACGCGAACTTGATACGCTTCCCGGGCGCATCACGCTGGGCCTGCTTGTTCTCCAGGATTTGTTCGTCATTCTGTTTCTTGCCATCCAACCCAGTCTCAGCAATCTGCAGGTAGAATCGCTGCTAATGTCTATTCTGCGCGTCGGCGTGCTTGTCGCAGTGGCCTTCAGCGTCAGCCGTTTCGTTCTTCCTTACCTTTTTAAACGCGTTGCCCGGCTCCCCGAAATCGTGCTTGTTGGTGCTATCGCCTGGTGTTTTATCGTGGGCGAACTGGGAACATTTCTCCAGCTTTCCCGCGAAATGGGAGCGCTCATTGCCGGTGTTTCGCTCTCGACATTTCCCTATGCTCTCGACGTCACGGCAAAAGTCACCAGCCTTCGTGATTTCTTTGTGACGCTGTTTTTTGTCGGTCTCGGCATGAGTATTCCGGTGCCGAACAACACCCTCATTTATTGGGCGCTCATTTTTGCCGCTTTCTGTGTCGTGACACGTCTGGCGACGACTTTCTTTCCGCTCTACGGCTTGCGCCAGGGCCTTCGGGCCAGCTTGCTTCCGGCGATTAACCTTTGCCAGATCAGCGAATTTTCACTGGTCGTGCTCGATCTTGGTGTTCAAAGCCACCACGTTTCCAATGACACGAAGGGCATGGTGTCATTCGCATTTGTCCTCCTGGCCACCTTGAGCACATTCGGCATGGTTCAATCCGATCGGCTCACCCGGTTTTGCATTCCCTGGCTGAAACGGATCGGACTGCGCGACCTTGACGCCACGCAGGTAGGGCACGCTGCCGCCAGCCAGGGGCACGGTGCGAAAATCCTGCTGCTCGGCTTTTTTCGCACCGCGAGCTCGTTGCTCGAAGAGCTTTCACGTGATCACCAAAGCTATCTCGATGACTTGGCCGTTGTTGATTTCAACCCGGACGTCCACGCCCGGCTCAAGGCGCGCGGCGTTAATGTGATCTACGGCGATGTGAGCCAGCGTGAGACTCTTGTGCATACCGGCGTAACGACGGCGGAGATTCTCATCTGCACGGTCCCCGATTCCCTGCTCAAAGGCACCGATAACATTCGCCTCGTCCGGCAACTCCGCGAACTGAACCCGACTGCGCAAATTATTTCCACTGCCGAAGTCCTGCATCAGGTTCCCGCGCTATATGCTGCCGGTGCCGACTATGTTAGCGTCGCCCGTCTCGATGAAGCTGCGGATCTGGTAGAGGTTCTCCGTGCAGCGGACAAAGGAACCCTTGAAGAAAAGCGCTCGTCGCTGGACGAAATGCTGGGCAATCGCCAGGAAGTCTTGCCGTAAGGGATTGCGGGAACGATCATCACATCGCTTACCCCGTCGATCGGTTCATTCCACCGGCAGTTCCTGTTGCATGCGCCGGAGTTCCTGCTCGTCAGTGAGATCCAGGCGCAACGGAGTGATGGATACAAAATCGTGCTCTATGGCCCAACGATCCGTTCCTTCGTCAGCTGCCTGCATGGGTCGAATGCCAAACCAAAAGTGTTTCCGGCCCAGAGGATCGATTCCTTCGAGGACGGTGCCGTCGTAGTGTCGGACCGATTGCCGGGTCCAGCGCACGCCTTTCGGTCGGGTAGGGAGGTTTACATTCACCAGGCACATCGCCTTTTCCACCTCCAGGAGTAGATGGAGCACCCGCTCCAGACTCGGCTCCAGCTCTTCGTAGTCGCCATCTTCCACGGGAGGCGCACTGATTGCGATGCCGCGCAATCCGAGCAGTGCTGCCTGTTTCGCAGCCGCCAACGTTCCCGAATGCCAGCACGAATTGCCCAGATTCAAGCCGAGATTGATGCCCGAGAGCACGACATCGACTCTTTCCCAATGGTGCGCTCCCAGTGCGACGCAATCGGCTGGCGTGCCGTTCACCCGATACGCCTCGAAGTTGTCCACGCGGGATTTTCGATAGTCGAGGGGACGCGAGGCGGTGATGGCATGGCCCATGGACGACTGTTCGACATCGGGCGCGACAATCCGCACGTCGCCGACACGGGAGGCGATCCTCGCGAGCGCGACCAAGCCGGGACTGAAGATCCCGTCGTCGTTGGAAATTAGAATGCGCAAGTTCACAATGGTAATTCGGAGCAGATGCATTTTTTGGCTGCATTCCGAAAAAGCGACGGCAATAGTGCGGTCATGATTCTCAACGCGTCTTGTGAGCTTCAAGCCAAGGCTCCCGAAGCATTGGAGGCGTTGCTGATGCTCCGTCCTCAGACGGGTATTGGCCAGACCGTCTTGGGGAGTGAACTAGCCATTTCACCTGAAACTCCCTATCGGGAATACACGGATCGCTTTGGCAATCTCGCGCAGCGTACGACTTTGCCGGCGGGTCAAACCGTTATCACCACCAAGTGCACCGTAAACACGCCCGACACAATTGCGATTGCCACAGGAGCACCGTTTACGCTGGTGCAAAATCTGCCGGATGAAGTGCTCCTATACCTCTTGCCGAGCCGATATTGCCAGGCCGATCTGATGCTAAAATTGGCTACCGAAATCACAGCAGGCGTGGCGCCCGGGTATGACCAAGTCGAAGCGATCCGATCGTGGATTCATGGGAATGTCCAATACCAATACGGTGCTAGCAACGCGTCCACTTCAGCACTCGAAACTGCAGCAAACCGGACCGGGATCTGTCGCGATTTTTGTCACTTGGGTATCGCATTGTGTCGGGCCCTGCGGATCCCAGCCCGAATGGTGGTCGGATACCTGCATTTACTGGATCCGATGGATCTGCACGCGTGGTTCGAGGCATACGTGGGTGGCCGTTGGTATACGTTCGATGCGACTCAGGAACAACCGCGCGGCAACCGAATCGTGATCGGTTACGGCCGCGATGCGGCGGATGTGGCCCTCATGACTCCTTTTGGCCCTCTCACGATCGCCAAAATGACGGTAACGGTCGAGCCCGCGCCCTGAATATTATCGGCCAGGAAAACCGGCGGCAATCGAGTCGGTAAGTTGCGCCAGCAGACGGCTCTCGGCGGCAACCACGGAGTCGTAGCCATCGCCGGCCAGCGGTTCGGTAAATGTGCCGCTCTGACGAGTCACGATCCGACCCGAGCGGAGGTCTGCCACGGTCCACACCGCTTCCAGGACAGCGTCACCTTCCGAAACGGCATGAAACCGGCGCACATCGACAGCTATTTGATAGCGGATCGAGGAGCCGGCGGGCCAGGGGTAGAGCCAAAAATTCCCCGTATTCAAACGCCGGGCGAGATTAGTCCCGACCACGCGTGTCGTTGTATCACGCAACGATCCCGTCCAGCGGTGACCGAGCGGAATTTCGAAGCGATATTCGCTGTTTTGAAATACTAACTCGGGCCGATCGACGTAGTCCGGAAGCGTTACGGGGCCAACGCCGATTGCCACGCCGGAGGTGTTTGTCGAAGCGGGGCCATCGGCTCTCAGTTGATAGTACCGCTCTGGAGAACTGCACGAGATAGTCGCCAGAGCGACGAGCAGCGCGGCGAAGAGTGACAATTTTTTCATGAGCAAAGCTGACGGAAAGACGACTAGGGCTTTTTGGCCTTGGGCGGTTGAACATCGCCTGTTGGAAGGCCGAACAGGAGCGAGTTAGGTTTTCGTTCGATGGTTCTGGAAAGCGAATCGATCGACCGTATCGCTTCGTTGAGATCCTGGAGCGTTTGCGACAGATCGCGATAGAACGCCGAATTCTGGTCAAAGCCGCTTAGCGTCTCGCGCAGCGAGCTGAGCGACTGCTTCAACTCGCCGGGGAGAGCCTGCGTTCCGTCTGACCCGAGCAGTTTCTTCGTCTGCGCCGCAGTATCCCTGATTTCAGCCAGCGCGCCATTCGCGTTTGTTACTGTTTCATCCAGAGGCAGCGCCTGAATCTTGTCCAGAAGTCCGACGATCTTGTCTTCGAGACGGCCGAGACCGGACGAAATCGTGGGAATCGTTTTGTAGCCCGCGATCTCTTCTACTTGCGCCGGCGGCGCATCCTTTAGAAAGTCCAGATCCACAAAAAGCTGTCCCGTGAGGAGGCTCCCAGTCTTCAAAGTCGCGCGTAAACCGCGGCGGACATTGTTCTCCATGTTCCTGGTAATGGCTGCGAGATCATCCAGGGTATTGTGGGTGATTGGCGCCGGATCAACACTGATCAGAACGGGCACCTTGAAGAGTGGATTGTCCGGCACATAGGCAAACGAAATCCCGGTCACCGTGCCAACCTGTATCCCACGAAATTCCACCGGAGCTCCAACGGTGAGCCCACGCACGCTGTTCTCGAAAAGCAGCAGAAAAGTCATCCGCGGATGGAGAATCACCTTCTGCGTTTCATCAAAACTCTCGTAAAGCGGAAAAACCTGACCATCGACGGCCGACTGCGACGGCACGCCCGGCGGCGGGACATCGAAGGAAATACCACCCGAGATCAGCGAATCCAGAGTCCCTGTGCGGAGGCGGACACCATCGGCGCCGACCCGTAAATCAACGCCGCTTACGTTCCAGAAATGCGTCTTATCCGTGATGAGCTTGCCGTAGTCACCCTGGATAAACGCACCAAATTTCACTTGCCCGCTCACGGGGTCGAAGGTTCGCGATTCGATTTTCCCTGCTTTGAGCCCTTTGTA
The DNA here is from genome assembly GCA_036524675.1 of Chthoniobacterales bacterium. Taxonomy (GTDB): domain Bacteria; phylum Verrucomicrobiota; class Verrucomicrobiia; order Chthoniobacterales; family DASVRZ01; genus DATDAW01. The sequence goes on from DATDBU010000026.1 coordinate 17,008, forward strand.
GGTCACCGAGGAACCGGGTCCGAGCGATCCTGCCTGGTCCGCGACCAGGGTCACATGAAGGCCCGGAACCCCTTGCGGCGTAATGGGCGGCTCTTCGAGGCCTTCAAATGCATACGCCTGTTCCTTTGACGTGCCGGGGTCCAGTTCGATGTAGCTGCCGGAAACCAGAGTGCTTAGACCGGAAATACCCGATTCTCCCACACGGGCCCGGACCACCCAGAATCGCGTGTCTTTGTGCAGCAATTCTGCCGCGGACCGATCGATTCGAACTTTCGTGATGACTCCCTTCAAGTCCTCCTTCAGCCTCACGGTTTGGACCAGGCCAACGGCAACGCTGCGGCATTGGATAACCGTTTTTCCTGCTTCAATGCCTTCGGCGGTATCGAAAGTGATCTGCACGGTCGGGCCCTGGAGGAAATAGTGCTGCCATACGAGCCACGCTCCGAGCAATGCTGCCACGATCGGAATGATCCACACTGCCGAAAGACGTTGCGTCCTCCGCCGGACCGGCGCTTCTGGAATCACCGGTGAATCCGGCTGCGGTTGTTCAGTCATGGATGCTTATGCGTAGGCGTGGTTTTCTTTCGGGCAGCGTCCCAGATCAGCCTGGGATCGAAGGACATGGCGGATAGCATCGTCAGAATGACAACGCCAGCAAAAGCCAGCGCCGCCGCGCCGGGTTCGACGGTCATCAACGACCCAAACTGAACGGCTGCCACCATGATGGCTACCACAAACACATCCACCATTGACCAGCGGCCGATCAGCTCCGTCATACGATAGAGCGTCGTCATCGTGCGCGGATTTTTTCCGGTGCGCACCGCAATGCACAACCAGGTGATGGAGATCAGCTTCAGCACTGGAATCACGACGCTGGCGATGAAAATGATGGCCGCCACGGGGTAAGACCCCATTTTCCAAAAATAGATCACCCCGCCGACAATCGTGTTGGAGATATTGCTGCCGATGCCCCTGGAGCTCATGATCGGGAAAAGATTCGCGGGCAGATACAGAATCGCAGCAGCTATGGCGAGCGCGATGGTCCGCTCCATGCTCTGCGGTTTTCGTGTATGGAGCGCGGCATGACAGCGTGGGCACTGACCTTGGGAGACGTGTTGCACGGTTCCGCAAGAATGACACAGCGCCAGGCCATGCTCTGCGGCTGTCACGGTAGCCTTGGGCGCCATTACGCTTTTGCCTCCTGCAAACGCGACCAGACTTCGCGTCGATCAATCGCCGCCATCGATGCCGTCAGACAAACGATCAGTCCGGCAAACGCCCAAAACGCGGTGTCAGTTCTGACGGTCGCGAGCTCCGCCAGTTTTATCAGGCTCACGAGCACGCCGATGAGAAAAACTTCGATCATGTTCCAGTGGTCAGTCCCATAAAGAATCCGGCAGACGTTCTCCGCGCCGGGAAGCCGTTTTTCCGAAAGCAGCGGAATCAGGATATACAGCATCCCGGACACCATCGCCGCAGGGGCGGCCAGGATAAAAATCGCGACTAGCACAGCCAGTGCGGCGTTGCCGTTGTCCTTCAGCGCTTCAACGCTCGCCGCGATACCGATCGTATTGGTCCGGCCCATCACTTCCACGGACAGAAAGGGGAAAAAATTGGCTACGAGAAACAGCGATGCCGCCGCGGCTGCGAAAGCTGTGGCGCGTTGCAGTGCATTCCGGCGATGGCTCGCCAGAGTGGCGCCGCAATGAGGGCAAACGATGCGTTCACCTTCCTCCGGCGTTTTTCGCTGAAACAACGCATCGCAATCCGGGCAGGCCAGCATCGCGTCCGGCTGCAGCGCCGCGGCGGGTGCGGGCGCAGGCGCAGGGTCTGTTGCTGCTGCTGCTGCTGCTGCTTTGGATGGAGTCACGCCCCTACGATATCCAGCCCTCCGAAAATCCAACAAGCGGATTTCCGCTGGAACCTCGCCGGCAGCCGGCCATCGCCTTACGCAGCATCCATTGGCCTAATCCACCGGCCGCAACGAAGGCGGGCAAGCGGTCTCGACAAGACTCGGCATCGAGCGTTCACAATCAGAATGGGCGCGACTTTAGGATAGCTCCATGATAAATTTTACTTTGTGCGAATGCCCTACGCACACTCGATTGTCCGGGAGAAAGCGGCTGGAGGTGGCAGCTTGAGGAAAGCCATTTTCGTTTCCTACCGACGCTTAGATTCATCAGACGTCACAGGCAGAATCTTTGATCAAATGAAAGCACGGTTTGGTGAAAATCGCTTGTTCAAGGATGTTGACTCGATTCCACTTGGCAAGGATTTCCGCACAGTAATCTCCGAGGCGGTCGGGCAATGTGAGGTCCTATTAGCGGTCATTGGTAAAGATTGGCTCAAAATTACAGACGATAACGGAAGACGTCTTATCGATGATCCAAATGACTACGTCCACATTGAGATTGGAACGGCATTGAACCGGTGCATACCCGTCATTCCGGTTCTGGTTGAGAATACCGCAATGCCACGAGCTTCCGACCTTCCCGAGCCACTCAGGGATCTCGCATTCCGAAACGGCTCTCCGGTAAGGTCAGATCCGGATTTTCATCACGACATGGATCGCCTTTGTTCTCAACTTGGGGAGTACGTACCAGAAGGCGGGATGAGGGGACCTATGCCGGCGCAGAAAAGGAAATATGGCTGGTTCGGAGTCTGGATATTCAGCGGTGTTGCCGCCTGCGTTTTTCTGCTTTTCCTTATGATCAGCTCTTTGCCGTCCACAAAAAATAGGCAATCTGATCCGTCGATGGCCGAATCAGGGACAGTTGCTCCCATGCGTGAGCGGGGCCGCAGCGATCCGCCTGCGAGGCCAGAATATTCGCCGATAGTCTCCTCTGCTCCTCGCACTGTTTGGCCGACGCCGCATCCCACATCGATACCAGAAATACAACCTCGTCCCACTGAACAGCCCATACGTTCACAACCCAGTGAGCAAAAGAATCCAGTTGATATTGTGCGCGGCTACTACGACGCAATCAACGCTCGTTTACTACATGACGCCTATGAACTCTTATCCGCTGGGTTTCAAGCTCGAAAGTCCTTCGCAGAGTACCAAGAGGTCTTTCTAAACACTCATGCTATCGCCATAAGACAAATTGCCGAGACGGAGCGGAATCCGTTTAGCGCCACCGTCGCAGTATCATTTCTGGAAACCGACTCTGACAAACGCGCATGGGAGTGGCAAGGGAACGTATACGTAGTTCGCGAAGAGGATGGATGGCGCATTGAACGCACTGCCCTTCGACGCCATTGACTAGTCTATCTGTACAGCGTTAGACAAAAATGATTTTCGCTCGAAACAGGGCTAGGAGCGAGCTAAGTGAAGCGGAACCTCGATCGTAGCCGTTAGGCGTCGTAGACACTACCACGCTCGCCAGCTCTCTAAAAATCCGACAAGCGGATTTCCGCTGGGACCTCGCCGGCAGCCTGCCGCCCAATGCACAGGCAGCAGCAACGCCGGCAAACGGTCTCGACAAGATGCGAAACCGAGCTTTCGCAATCAGAATAAACGTGACTTCTCGATAACGACCTTGATAAATGTCACTCCGTGCGAAGCATTACGCGCATTCGGTTTTCACGGTTGTTTCCCAGACAGGGCGTCTCAGTCGCCGATGAAACGATGCGTTCACGACCGCATTTCCTCCAACGAGGAATTCGATACCCTGTTAATGCTGAATTCGCGTTGCTGGTGCGTCTTTTCGCTATACTACTTGCCGGGATGCTGACTGGGTGTGGCCGTTTCGAGGGCGCGTTTCGCTTCCTGCGCGAGCCGCCGACGAAGGACGCTGTGCCCGGCGTGTTTGTCCTCGATCGGAGTTCCTACTCCGACTCTATGCTGCGTGCGATGGGCTACGCCGATCTTTCCGTTCGAGTCGATCTCAACGCCGATGGAACTTTCGGCATCGCTCGGATGCCCGATTGCTGGCTCACCGATTTGGGGGATCCAAAAGGTGGCTATGATAGCTGCTGTGGAACATGGTCCATCGACCAGAGCCAGGCCGTCTACGCCGTGTCGCTGAGCATAGATTGGTGGTCAGACGATTCGACCTACAGCAAGGAGAGGCAGAGTTCCGGGCTGAGTTATACAGCAGTGTTTACGCTCACGAAGGAGAATGAGGATACGGCTTAGCCTTGCCAATCGCGGCTGGAGACGCGGGATGGATTTACTTTCGAAGAGAGAAATAGGGCTGCCAATAAAGGTGTTTTGCCGCGAAGCGAGCTGTATGCGGAAGCAATCCACACTTATTACCATGCTTCTGATACTGACACTTCTGACCGCGTGTTCACCGTCCCAGGCTGACCGCTGCGCTTCGCTGGGCTGAAGTCCCACCGACACTCCTCCTTTGCGTCGACGGCCTCGACGAAATACTTGGCGGTCTATGAATCCCAAGGCCATATTGATCGACCTGACGATGGGGCGATCTGGGCAAAACAGGTGTGATTCATTTGGCCACTATCGGGTTTTAATACGGAACGATTGCGTATTGGCCTTGTTCCATCGATCCAAGCATCGAACACGTTCTACTTAATGTCCGGCCTATGAGGCTCAATTTTTGCGCACTCTATGAACAATGATGCTGAAATGCTTGCGACATTACAACGCATCCTGAAACTTCAGGAGGAAAGTCACGCGATTCAGAAACAATCGTATGAACTTCAACAGAAAGCCGTAGAGAACCAGGCACGCGCCATTGCAAACCAGATGGCAACGAGCCGCCTCTATAGAATAGCCTTAGTGGCAGGGGCTCTCATTATGGCAGGGCTCCTGTTCGTCTTGATAAAGGTATTCAACTAGACAACACAAAACGCCGAATAAGCCGTGTACTCAGCTCTCAACCGCGTCACGCTCCCTGATTAGTCGCCTTCTGTAAGGATCGCGCCACGGCAGGGGGCGGTCGACGTTCGCTAAGATTATGACCCAAGGTCCCAGTCTTTTGAGCAAACGCCGGAAGACGGTAACTTCGACTATGGCCATGTTTTTTCCGGGAAGACCGGAAGACCTCCGATGGGGCGTCTGATAGTCGGAAGCAAAGTGGCCATGTGGAGCGGATGGAAGCATTGTGCCCCCAGTTGCCCGCGGAGCAGGCTCGGATGGTAGAAGCGAGCAGGGACGCGGTGCCAGGAGACGTTCGGAAAAGGACATGATTCTCTACATCGTTACGCGCTGGGGCAATCCTTATGAAGAAGAGGGCCGGATGGGAAAGACACCAATTTCCTTGTTCGCGCGAGCTCCTTGACGGAGGCAGCCCACATAGCGGAAGATATTTTGCAGCATTATCCGCTTTCTATTCCAGGGAATCGACCTGTAGAGGGATTCGCGCGCTGTATTAACAGGTTGGCGAGGACTCCTCGTCAAATAACCCTTCGGTGATCCACGGACCTTGGATTGAATACGCCATTATTCGATTATTCGTGACTCCGATTACGATGTTTGGAATCGGGATGATCCAAACGGCGAATGGACCAATGTTTCCGCAGAATTCAGAAAAGGAAGGCGAACAAAGTGGTGCGCCAACGACGCTTCGCCGCTGCAGCTGACCGCCGGCGTTCGGCAGAATGAATATGAAGCCCAAAATAGCAAAATCTGAGTGGTAACGGATTCACCAGCTTCGTAAGCCAAATGAATTCACCTAATACAGGATCAATCATCGAATCGCTCGATAAGGATGGACACTTCATTTCCTGCATACCGCCCCGCCATTTGAGAGCTCGGCTGTTTCAGACTGTCTTCTTGATTGGATGGCTGGTGTTTTGGTATTTGATACTTGTACCTCTTACGGCTTGGATTTTTAGTGGCCAAGGTGTGGCATCCTGGCCTGCGATATTGCTTGCCGGAATTTGGCTCCTAATGTTGGTGGGCGAAGTGTTAGCGGTTGCGACACTTGTTACAGGGTTTTTGCCGTCCTTTCCGGAGACGCTTTGGCTTTACGAGCATGTTCTTGTTTATGATCCTGGCTATTGTGTCCCTAAAGACCGTCCGGAAGCACTACTGCGGTCGATCATCGGGCGGTTTCGCAGACCTCTCCAGGAGTATCCCAAAGGTCGGCTTTCGGAACCCCAGTTTGGAATATCCGGAGCCCAATCATGGCTATGCATAGACTGCGGTAACGAGCGAATTTGGCTGGGCAGACATCTCGGAGAATGCCGCGCCTCGGGAACGGGTGTTCGATCTGGCGCGCAGCATTGACGCTCATCCGGACACGACGGAGCACACAGGCGAGCGGGCTGTTGCAGGTGTGACGGCTGGGTTGCTCGGTCCGGGAGAAGAAGTGACTTGGGAAGCGCGGCACTTTGGGGCGAAGCAGCGGTTGCGCGTCAGGATGACCGAGTTCGATCGGCCGAATCATTTTCAGGACGTGATGCTCGAAGGCGCTTTTCAGCAGATGAAGCACGATCATACCTTCGAGGAACATGATGGGAAAACCCTGATGATGGACCGGTTTGAGTTCCGATCACCGTTTGGCGTCCTTGGCAAGCTCGTCGATCGCTTGATTCTGAAAAGGTATATGCGCTGCTTTATTCAGAAGCGTAATGCGATACTCAAGCGCACCGCGGAATCGGATGCGTGGCAGAAATGCCTCGGGTTGGGCTGATCGCTGTAAATTTGGCGAGCCGGACGTCGCGATTACCCGCGACGGGTCATGCATCGTGTCTTCGGTTTAAGTGTTCAAAGGGATTTATCCCAACCTTGAAATCGCGGCTTTTGCGCGTTTCAGTTCAGAGCGGCACCCCCTTCTTCGCTTATGTTCAAGACTTTGCTATGCACGATTGGTCACGGCGGACAGTTTCCCTTTCCGTACGACGAGGACGAATCCAGAATCGAAGTGAGCCGTGTGATGAATGGAAAAGTGTGGGTGATCCCAATCGATAAGGCTCAGATCCAAAAGATGGATGATGAGCGGCCTGAAACTCTTGTTTACCAAGGGCAACTCGATTGGAGTCACGTCGAGGAGATCGTTCTGTAAGCCTGCCTGCGATTGAAAAGCGCCGCTCCTTGGATGAAAAGGAGCTAGCCGAGAGCCTGCTCGAGGTCGGCAATGAGGTCGCCGGCGTCTTCGATTCCTACGGACAGTCGCAACAGGTCGGGTGGAACGGGACTTTGAGGACCTTCGAGGCTGGCGCGGTGTTCGATGAGGCTTTCGACGCCGCCGAGTGAAGTGGCGCGTTTCCAGAGTTGCAGTCTGCCGATGAATGCCAGCGCGCTAGAAGCGCCTCCTTTTACCTGTAACGAAAGCATCCCCCCGAAACCGCCGCGCATTTGCCGCGCAGCGATTTTGTGGCCGACGAATGCGGGCAGGCCGGGATAAAGAACGGCGTCCACCTTTGCGTGGCCTTCGAAATGTTCCGCAACCCTTTGTGCGGTGCGGCTTTGCGCCTCGACGCGCACGAAAAGCGTGCGCATTCCGCGCAACAGAAGCCACGCTTCGAATGGTCCGAGCACGGCGCCGGTCTGCACGCGGACGGCTTTGACGCGTTCCCAGAAATCGTCTCGAACGCGGGTGACAAGCGCTCCAGCGATGACGTCGGAATGGCCATTGAGATATTTTGTGGCGGAATGCATCACGAGATCCGCACCGAGGGTGAGCGGCTGCGTGTGCACGGGCGTCGCAAATGTGGAATCGACCGCGAGGCGTGCACCGGCGTGATGCGCGATTTCTGCGAGTGCAGCGATATCGGTGACGGCGAGTGTGGGATTGGCGGGTGTTTCAATCCACAGGAATTTTGTTTCGCCGGGACGCACGGCTGCGGCGACGCTTGTGGGATCGGTCATGTCGACCTCCTCAATGCGCAGGCCCCAGTCCCTTGCCCAGCCGACGAGCCAATTGCGCAGCGCCCAATAGATGACACGTGGAACGAGCACATGGTCGCCCGGTTTTAGAGCGAGAAACACCGCCGTAGCCGCACTCATCCCGGAACTAAACACAGCGGAGGCGGCGCCGTTTTCGAGCCGTGTGAGGACGGACTCGACCAGATCGTAGTTGGGATTGTCCGCTCGCGAATAGAGCCTGCCGGAAATGAGCTCGTTTGCCGGGTTGCGTTCGTAGGTCGTCGAAGGATGAATCGGCGGGACGATGGCGCCGGTAACGGAGTCCAGGAATCCCAAAGCCTGGGCCGCGGCGGAAGAAGGTTGAAGGGAGGTTGGCTGGCTCACGGCCCATGAGCAAACGTCGGACAGGTTGAAAAGAAAAGGGAAATTGGAAGCAGAGGAGCGGTGGTTTTCTGTCGGCGGTTCCAAACCGCCGCTCCTTGGAAAGCGTCTGTGAACCGAGCGTTCTTAAATCCGTCGTGAAACTATTTCAGCTCTGCCGAAAGATCCGGTATGCAACGGTGACGGCATGCCTCCTTCGCTCGAACAACGTCTTGCTCTCCGTGAACACCCCGGGCAGCGGGTGGTGATGCGGCAGACCTGGAGCGCGCTGCTGTTCCTGCACTGGCGTTATCCGGTCGGGGAGATCCAGGCGTTGCTGCCGCCCGGCCTGAATGTCGACGTCTTTGACGGCTCGGGCCTGGGTGGGTGTGGTTCCGTTTTTCATGCGCGACGTGAGGCCGGTCTGGTCGCCGCCGGTTCCGGGAGTTTCAAATTTTTTGGAACTGAACATCCGCACTTATGTCTTCGACGCGGCGGGACGTGCAGGCGTCTGGTTTTTCTCCCTGGATGCAAGCCAGCCCATAGCCGTCGTGTTGGCTCGCGTATTTTTCAAGTTGCCTTATTTCCGGGCTCGCATGCGGGCACGAGCCACGCCGGCAACGGTAGACTATTGGGCGCAACGTAGCGGATTCGCCCCGGATCATTTCGTCTGGCAACCATCCGGGGAGCCGCGTTTGGCTGTTCCCGGCTCGCTGGAGTTTTTCCTGATCGAGCGCTACCTGCTTTACAGCTGGGAGTCGCGTGCCGGTCACCTTTTTTCCGGACGGGTTTACCACCGGCCCTATGGCTTGCGGGAGGCGAAAGTGCATGAATTTGGAACACAACTGCTGACCCCTGCCGGGCTGAGTCCGCGGTTTACACCGCCGGATCATCAGATTCATTCCGACGGTGTGGACGTGGAGATTTTTGGATTGAAGAGGGAGTAACGCTTGCCTTGAGCTTGATTGGATCTTCGCAATCCGCCGCTTGGCCCTTCGCCTTCGAAGATCTCGCGAAAGTCAGTTCGGCCAAATCCAGCCCATACCAATTGCTCGGCCCGTCCTTCGCGGCGCCAGAACCCACCAGCTCTCCTGGCCGGTGCCGAGTATCATTTAGGGAAACGCTGATTAAATCTAACGAAGAGAGAATTGTCAGAATTGTCCGCAGATTTCACCGATTTTCGCAGATTTTTGAAGGCCTGAATCGAGGATTTATGGCGATCCTAACGGGAATGTCCTCCGCGTCCCATAAGGCTTTCCGCAAAAGCGCCTCCGGCGATTAAAAGAAAGGGGTCTGGCGACCCTAACGGGATTCGAACCCGTGTTACCGCCGTGAAAGGGCGGTGTCCTAGGCCACTGGACGATAGGGTCTTTTCGTTGGAAAAGGGCCGCCAATATCGGAAGCCGTCTCCCGCTTTGCAAGCGGAAATTTCCGTAAAAAGTATTCGCCTTAAAAAGTGCCTGGGACAGGACTTGAACCTGCACTCCTTGCGGAACCAGATCCTAAGTCTGGCGCGTCTGCCAATTTCGCCACCCAGGCCTTGGTAAGGCGAGTTCCGACAGTAATGGCTTGGTGAGGTTCCCGCAATTCGGTTTTCCTGGTTTTGTTGCGAACCCGGCCGGCAGCTCTCTGCGCACGCAAAAGCGGGCAGGGAAAACGCCATCGATTTGCAGGTCTGTCACATCGCGTCTGGCATTTCAAAGAGGGCGGCGTACTTTCCCGACGCTTTGGAAATCTATATGTATCGCTCCGCAGCCGTTGCCACAACGTTCTCTCCGCGCTTCCTCGCCGTTCTGGCGGAGGCCGGGCGTGTGTCGTCCGTTTTTGGCGTGCCGCTACGGCTCATCCATGCCGGCGAACAAACTGAGGAAAAACAAAACCTGTTTTCTGAAGGGCTCGCGAACGTCGAGTTGCCGGCTGATACCGTGATCCATTGGGTAGAAGGCGATCCGGGAACCGCAGTCCTCGGTGCGGTTCGGGAGCATGGTATTGACTTGTTGATTGCCGGGGCTGTGGACGCAGAGAGCGGTTACCGGCCATTTGCGAATGACCTCGCAAAGACGTTTTTAGGGCAGGCGCCCTCGGATTTGCTTCTTTTTTTGCGCCCCCAAATCGGTCCGAGCCCCGTCCGACGCCCGGTCGTGATCGTGGATTTTTCAGCGGCCTCGGCCGGGTTGTTGCGGGATGTGATGGAACTCGCCGCAAAGCGGAAATGTGAAAAGGTGTATGTCATTTCGATTTTGACCACCTTCGACGAGCACCGATTGCGTGCCGCTGGTGGCGCCCTCGACCTCGAAGAACGTCTGGACAAGTTTGTGATGAATGAAACGGAGCTCCAGGTGCCTGTGGAGACGGTGTGGATTCGGGGCAATACCGGCTTCGGCGCATGTGAATTCGTCCAGGGTATCGACGCAGACCTTTTGGCTGTCCCCACAGGAATGCCGGGCGGCTCGGACCCTATTTTGAGCCGGTCAATGGATTGGCTGTTTCAGGTCATCCCGTGCAATCTTTGGGTGCGACGGGCACGGTAACAAAGAGTTTTAAGTCTTAAGTTTGTAAGTCTTAAGAGAAACAGAGATCAATCGCAGCCTGCGTCTCAAAGCTTACAAACTTAAGACTTAAGACTTCTTTCCTTCCACGCCGGGTGATCGGCGATCCGTTTCATGGCTTTGGTGAGTAAAGACTTTCCCGGTTCCATCCGGTGCCAGGGAGACGCGCCGGATGGGTGGGGCAGGGGAATCACATCGACGCCGTGGCCTTCATATTCGATGGAGAACTGACGTCCGATGGTCTCCGTGAGCGGTAGAGCCGGGAGAAATTGAGAGATCGCGAGCTTCCCGATGGGAATAATCAGCGCCGGCTTGAGCAAGTCGAACTCGCGCCGCAGCCATTGCTGGCATTCGGCAATCTCTTCCGCATCCGGCACGCGATCACCGCCAGTTTTGGTTTTTCCCGGAAAACATCGGCAAACTGCCGCCATATACACGGTTCGCCGGTATTCCTCCTCGGCGACTCCGCAAAATGTTTCGAACCAGCGAAAAAGTGTCTTGCCCGCCGTCCATGCAAATGGTTTTCCCGCGACCGGTTCTCGTGTTCCAGGCGCCTGACCCACCGAAACCACCCGGCTCCACACAGGGCCGCCGGATACGGCCGGACGATGCATTTTTGGGCAGGCGGCGCATCGGCGTAGTTCGTGGACGAGTTTTTCAAGAGAATCGGGCATGATTTTTTCAGCGGAAAAAGGCAGACACTCTCCGTCGTCCGAGGCAAGTGTAAACGGCAAATCGGATTCCGTCGGTAGTTGTGTTTTGAACACCCCCGCGCAATTTTCTGTCTCAGCTTTGCCATATGCCATTTTCGCGTTTTACCTTGACGGCCTTCCTCGCAGCCAGCGTGTTTTCAATGCCCGTTCTGGCGCAAACATCGGCTGCTGAAGATCCGGCTGTTGTCTCCTCTGGTGGATCTAAAAAAACCAAGCCTGGTGAATTGGTGAAGCAGCTGAATGAGGCTTACATCAGCGTTTTTGATCGAGTCTCGCCATCAGTTGTCGTTATCGAAGTGGAAAAAGGAGGTAATAGTCCCCGTCAGGTCCGTTCCCCGTTTGATCTATTCCCGCCGAATCAGCGGCCTGATGGCAACGATGGGGATCCCTCACCTGACCAGGACTCCACTGAGAAAAGCGAAGGCTCCGGCATCATCTGTCGTCCCGACGGCTATATTTATACGAACGCGCATGTCGTCTCGGGCGACGGAAAAATCACCGTTTCGCTGAAAGACGGGCGCAAATTTCCGGCCAAAGTCATCGGCGCAGATACCCTATCCGACGTGGCCGTGATTAAAATCAACGCCAAAGATCTGCCGGCTGCGGAGTTCGCCGACAGCGACCAGGTGCGGGTGGGACAGATAGCGTGTGTGATAGGAGCGCCGTTTAATTTCGTATATTCATTCACTACGGGGGTCGTTAGTGCCAAGGGGCGGAGTAAACTCTTCGACAATCGGTGGAGCGGTCAGTTTGAGGATTTCATCCAGACCGATGCGTCGATCAATCCTGGCAACAGCGGTGGTCCACTTCTCGATATAGAGGGCCGGGTGATAGGCATGAATACGCTGATTCAAGGTTTCAATCGCGGCCTTGGTTTTTCCATTTCTGCGAATTTGCTTCGCAAAATTGGAGAAAAGTTGATTGCTGACGGCAAAATCGTGCGGCCGTGGATAGGGCTTAGCATATCTTCTGTTAGCGAGGATCCCGAGAACGCGCAGCTTTTTAACCATATAAAAACGGGTGTCGTCGTGCGCGGAATCCAGCCTGGAACACCTGCTTATCGCAGCGAATTGCGTCCTGCAGATGTTATCCAGAAAGTGGATGGAGTCGTTGTCGAGGGACCCTCCGATTTGCAATCGGAAGTTCAGAAGAAGAAGGTTGGCCAGACGTTGCAGCTAGGTGTCTGGCGTGAAGGAAAACAGCTTACCATTCCTGTCGCGACAGCGGAGCTTCCTAACTCCATGGCCTTGGCGGAAGAGGATGACTCGCGACGCGTTCCTCCGGATGACATGCCTTTGCCGCAGGAACCGTATCAGCCGGAGGATGACAAACAGCCGTCCGTGCCACCTTCCGGAAAGGCTTTAGGTTTTGAAAATCTAGGTATGCAGATCCAGACTCTGACTCCCGAACTAGCCGAGGCGCAAAAGACGCGATCGAAATCGGGTGTAATTGTAACGGAAATCGCACCGGGAAGTCCCGCGGAGCTTGCGGGATTAAAAGTTGGAGACATAATTACCGAGATGAATGCACAACCGGTGACGGACGCCCGGCTTTTTATGGAGCGCATAAAATCCCGGGATACGGCACGCGGCGTGCTGTTATTTGTGGAACGGGGCGCTGACAGTCAATACCTGGTTTTAAAAGAAAACCGGTAAACTCGTCGGTCGCGGCGATTGTATTGAGACAAAGGAAAAAGAACCCCCCAAAGTCAGTGTTCACGAGCCCCAAGTAATTACAAGGCAACCCACTAAAATGACCAGTAACTTGAACCAGAAACTCATACAACAAATCGGGCGCAGTCAGCGCATCAGTATATTGAACCTTCTCAAGCGTAGTCAGGGACGCCCAGTGGCCGAGATGGCTGGCAAGCTGGGAATGAGCTATATGGGCGTCAAACAGCACTGTTTGCAGCTGCACCGCGAAGGCTATCTCGACACAACCCGGGCTCCCAATCCGGAAGGCCGTCTCGGCCGTCCCGAGATGTGGTATTTCCTGACTCCGAAATCTCACGAACTGTTTCCGCAAACGAGCAACACCATTACGCTTGAGCTGCTTGGCTCCGCGGAATCTCTCTACGGCGCGACGGCTTCGGAAAAGCTTCTCTACAGGCTTTTTCAAACGTTAGCGGCGAATTACGAGGAAAAAGTTAAAGGTGAATCCGTGGCAGCCCGAGCGAAATCATTTGCAAAAATCCGGGATGCAGAAGGCTACATGAGCGAAGGGAACGGCTCCGGAGCCAAAGCAAAGATCGTTGAATATCACTCCCCGTTGCTGGATTTGCTGAAGGACTACCCCGTGATCGAACGTCTCGAAGAGGAACTTGTGTCGAAGGTTCTCAAGGTGCCTGTGAAACGAACCGCGGAGCGTAACGCCGGCCAGTACAAGGCCACCTTCGAAGTCGCGTAAACGTTATAAGAACCTTCGTAAGTGGACTGGATCTGTAATCCGTGTCGAATGTTTTCCTGAACGATCTTGCTCGAATCGGCCTGCGGCGCGAAAAACGATTAGATCTGTCATGTTCGGATCTGGCGGATCGACGTAAACATTCTCCGAGGAAAAAGGACAATCAGGAAAATGGAATCCGCACGCGAGCATCCGGCAGCATCCGCAACATCCGAGAGTATGTAAGTTTTTAATCCACGGCCGTAGTTTCCGTCGAAACGATCGATCATTTCGATTGCGTAACGGTTTCCGGGAAAATGCCGGGCACGAAAATCGCAGGCGCGTTCGTGGCGGCTGACCGTGGAGGCTGACGTCCGACGCAGAATCCCAATGCTCTGCGCCGGTGCGCTACCATCATGAATCATCTCTGGTATCGCTGTTGGCACTGGCTCTGCGCGCGAATCTACTTCGAGCGGATCACTGTATTGCATCTAAAGCGTCGGTCAGAGCGTGGCCCGGTGCTGTATGTCGCCTTACACCGGAACGGCGCCGTTGACGGGTTTATCTATCGCCTAGTCGTTCCTGAGGGCGTTTTTCTTATCTCGACCCAGTTGCGCCGAAGCTTTTTCGCACGCCTATTCTTCTCCGGTATCGCCATCGCGCGAAAGAGGGATGAAGAGGACCGCGGTCAGAACGACGCGGCATTGCGCCAGTGCGCTGAACTGCTTGCGTCAGGGGGCGAACTAATTGTTTTCCCGGAGGGCACTAGCTCGCTTGGCCCGCGTCATCTGCCCTTCAAGGGTGGTGCTGCGAGCCTTGCGCTGGATACCTTGGGGCGAGGCGTGTCACTTCAAATCGTGCCACTTGGCATCCATTACGAACGCGCCTGGGCTTTCCGGAGCAAAGTCGAGGTCGTCGTGGGTGAACCGATTTCCACAGAGTTACCTGCCAACTTGAGCGAACTGAGCCGCCTCAGGGAAATGAAACGACGCATTACCGTCGCCCTGGAGTCAGTCGGAACAAACTTCCCATCGGCCGAGGTGCAGGAGACGGCCGAACAGCTCGCCTACGCTGCGACCCTCGGCACGCCGCGCCGCTATTTTACGTCGCTTAAGGCGCTTGAAGTTGGTGTGCCAGAACCGTTGCTGGCCCGCTGGAATGAATTGGCCGGTAGACTTGCAACGCGCCGCGCGCTGCTACACCAAGGTGTACCGCTGTTTCCGGTCGGGACCTGGCTGCACTGTCCCTTGTTATTATTTGTGCTTGGGCCGGTGGTTCTGGCGGGAGCTTTGGTCAATCTTCCGCCGATGCTCGCGGGTTGGGCGGCGGGGCGCAGGTTTGCGGATGAACTGAACGTCGTTGCGCTCTGGCGGATTCTTGTTGGGTTGCCGCTGTTTGTAATCTGGTTTGGTGTCGTCACCATGGTGCTCGGCCTCGCCGCGAGTTGGTGGTGGGCGCTCGGTTACACGCTTTTGACACTCGTGGCCTTGAAATCGCTTCATCGCGTCAAGAAGCTCGCCGTTGGAGTCTGGAATGGGCTGGCGAACCGGTCTCTGGCCAGCCGCGCGCATGAATTTCACCGGTTGCTCCTGGAAACTCTGCCTTCCGCATGAACGGGTTTCGAATAGCCAAGCTCCTGCCTCACGAATGGTTCTTCGGGGCATTCTTGCTGGTTCAGTGGGTACGGCTCGTGATGGCGGTCGGTCCACTGGATCGCGATACGTTGCTCTATTTCGTTCTCTTGTGGGTAAACATTCTGTCCGTTACGTGGTGCCGGCGGCACGAGACGAATCTGCGCTGGCAACTGCGGCTGTGGTTCTATCCAGTGGCGATGAACGCAGTGTTCTTCACGATGAATTCCGCCGTCCTGAAAGTCACGCCGCACAAACGCGATGACGTGCTGGCGTCCCTGGACTACGCACTGTTTGGCATGACATTGAGCGCTCGGATGCAGCCGATTGCGACGCCGGTGCTCACCGAGTTTCTCAGCTTCTGCTACGTGTTGTTCTTTCCTTACTTGCTGTTCAGTTGGGTTTACTACGCACGGCGCGGGCTGCCGCTGCTGCGCAAGCTGATGGCCGGCTTGTTCACGATCTACGGCCTCGGCTTCCTCGGCTACTCGCTTGTGCCTGCGGGCGGACCGTACCTTGCGTTGCCGGAGGAATTCACCATACCGCTCACAGGTTGGGCGATCACGAAGCTTAACGCCTTTGTCGTCACGCAGGGTAGCAACGGCGTGGATGTTTTCCCAAGCATGCACTGCGCCATCTCCTGCTTCCTACTGTTCTTCGACCGCCAACACACACGCTGGCGGTATTGGCTTTACCTCGCGCCGTGCGTTGGCCTTTGGCTCGCGACGATCTACTTGCGCTACCACTACTTCGTGGATGTTGTCGTCGGTTTTGCGCTCGCGGCTTTCGGGCTGTGGATCGCAAACCGAGGAGG
The DNA here is from genome assembly GCA_036524675.1 of Chthoniobacterales bacterium. Classification (GTDB taxonomy): domain Bacteria; phylum Verrucomicrobiota; class Verrucomicrobiia; order Chthoniobacterales; family DASVRZ01; genus DATDAW01. The sequence goes on from DATDBU010000026.1 coordinate 33,234, forward strand.
AAACGGGGCGGCGAAATCTCGCGAGAACCAACCTGCAACCCTTCAATCTGTGACTGAATTATGACGCATACCCTGTGCTTTAATGAGCCTCTCGCCACGCGGCTCGAATTGGTCGGCGGCAAAGGCGCCAACCTCTCGCTCCTCACACAGCGCGGCTTTTCCGTCCCACGCGGTTTCATCGTCAACGCTCTGGTTTATCGCGAGTTCATCGCAGGTGCGGGCGAACTAATGCGCGATATCAATGCGTTGCCGTTTCATGATGCAGCGGCGCTTCGAGCGGCCAGCGATGCGCTGCGCGCGGAGCTCTCGCGGTTGCCACTCCCGCAACCCGTCGCGGATGAAATCGAGGAACAGCTATGCCAGTTTTCCGACGGCGCAGCGTTTTCAGTGCGCTCGTCCTCAACCATGGAAGATCTCGCGAGTGCTGCGTTTGCCGGTCAGCACGAAACGTTCTTGAACGTCGTGAGTTTTGCGGACGTGCTGCAGTGCGTGCGCGCATGTTTCGTTTCGCTGTGGGCCGACCGGGCGATCGCGTATCGGCACCAGCAGGGCTTCGATCACGCCCAAGCCGCGATGGCCGTCGTCGTGCAACAAATGGTGCAGAGCGAATCGGCGGGTGTCGGTTTTAGCATCAATCCGGTTAACGGCGAACTGGGCGAGATGGTCATCAATGCTAACTTCGGTCTTGGCGAATCCGTTGTCAGCGGTGAAGGGGAGGTGGACCAATGGATTCTCGACAAGTCTACCCGCGCCCTGCTCTCCGCGAACATCGCCACCAAGTCGCGCAAGGTTGTTAGCGACGCCGCGGGCACGCGCGAAGTTCACATGACCGGTGCCGAGTCGGCGAAGCCCAGCCTGAGCGAGACGCAGTTGGCGCGACTTGCGGATTTGCTGGCGAGGGTCGAAGCGAGCTATGCCTTTCCGCAGGACATAGAGTGGGCATTTTCGGCCGACAATCTCTGGCTGCTGCAATCGAGGCCCATCACCACGATTCCGCCGCGCTGGACCCGCGATGAGTCCGCCGAGCGTTTCCCGAATGTCATCACACCGCTGACGTGGGATTTCGTCGAGGTTGGCTTTCACCTCTCGCTGAATCATTCGTTTGGTCTTCTCGGCTTTCCCAATTTTTCGGGCAAATGGTTCGCGATGTTCGGGCACTACATTTACGGCAACCAGAATGCGGTCGAGCTTTACGCCCGCCGCGCACCCTTCGTCGTGCATTCGCTGGACGAGTTGCGCGCGGCCATCCCGGGATTGCGCCAGCAATTCGGGTGGGTGCAGGAGCTGCCGGTTGCATGGATGCGCGATCTCGACCATTACCTCGTCACGCTGGGTCGGTTCCAGGCCGAACCGCTCGAAGTCAAAACTCCGTTGGAGATCTGGCGGCACGTCCTCGTAGTGAACGAGCACGGCGCCCAGTATTTCCTGCCGAACATCGCCATCTCGATCGCGCATGGCACAATCTACCGGCTCTTGCATAGCTTGCTGAAACTTGCCATCGGTCCGGCGGAGGCCGATACCTTGTTCGATCACTTGATGGCCTGGTGTGAAACCAAAACGGGGCAGATCAACAAGGAGTTGTTTGAGTTGGCACGTCTTGCCAGACAGCACGCGGTGCTGGCGCAGCAGATTTGTGAATCGGATTCGCGGGAATTGATGGAGCGCGACGCGCTTTCAGCATTTCCCGAGTTCCACGCGCGGCTCCATCGGTTTCTCCGCGATCACGGGCATCGCGAGGTGGATTTTGACGCCTACGCGGCGACGTGGATCGACGCACCATGGATCGTGCTTGATAACCTCCGGCTCATTTTACAGACGCCGATGGACTACACACCAGCGGAGAAGGAGCGGGAATTGAAGGTGCGTGCGCAGCAGGCCGAAGTGGCCCTTTTCGCGAAGCTGCCGGCCGACTTGCATTTCTTTTTCCACGAGTTGCTCCGGCTGGCGCGTGCTTACACCAGCCTGGACGATCTGGAGCACTATCAGACGACACGCCTGACACCGGTGCTGCGGCGCGGTTTGCGAGCGTTGGGTGAGCGGCTGGTGCAGTGTGGCGTGCTGTTCGAGCCGATGGATGTTTTCTTCGCGAACCAGTCGCAGCTGGAATACGTGTTGACTACGGATACGCCGGCGGCGTGGCAGGAATTCGCCGCGCAAGTGCAGCAACAAAAGGTAGCTTACTTCGCCGACAGAACACGCGAGCCGGAATGGATCCTCGGGCAACGCGAACCTGCGGAAGCAACCGGGATGGGCGATGTGTTGACCGGACTGGCGGGCAGTCCCGGCATGGCCGAGGGCCCGGTCTTTTTCGTGCTGACGCCGGAGGACTTCGCGAAATTTCCCAAAGGCGCGGTGCTAGTGGCGCGCACGACGAACCCCACCTGGACGCCGCTGTTTTACAGCGCGGCAGCGGTCGTGACCGAAAGCGGCGGGCCGTTGTCTCACGGAGCAGTCACCGCTCGGGAGATGCGAATTCCCGCGGTAATGTCAGTGAAAGAATCGCTCACACGCCTGCAAAATGGCCAGCGTGTGCGCGTGGATGGTACGGCAGGTCGAATCGAGCTGCTTATCTGAGGTCTGTCCCCCCGGACCTGTTGACGCTATCCTGGGTTCAGGCATTTCGACACGTTTCTTTTTTGCATCAGTTCGATGATGCGCGGCATAGGAACGTCGTCATATCCATTCACCCGCCGACAATTGCAATCGAGGTCTCGTATTGCGGATCAACATAGCGTTGCACGCGGCCGGTCCAGCAGGACAGTAGTGCGCTCTTCGGGTTTGCGGCGTCCGTCTGAAAAATCAGACGGCGGTAGCTGGGCGAGCTGGAGCGCAGCACCCATCTCATTGCTGTCGCGCCCACGCTTTCCAAAGCGAGGGAGCAATCGGAAGAGGCGCTCGACATTGCGCGGAAGCTGGCGGCTCAACTTTTCCAGTGGAGCTGATTGTCGTAGGTCTGGAGGCACGCTCGACACGCATGGCTGCAATCGGCCCGACAGCGTAGCACTAAGGCCGCGGCGGTAAGCAATTCGCGCATCGTGCAATTCATCACTAAAAGAGGGAGATGGGCAATCAGGGCGATTTTTTTTGAGATGACCCGAGATTTTCGATTGTGTTCGGATCTGGAAGGTTTTTTTTTGTCGCCCGCTCCGATGCCTTCACCGATTTCTTTTTCAAACGAACAGCGTGCCCGTGACTTTCTCGTGCAAGGGAGATGGCGGAAAGCTCGGGACGAATTTAAAGTCCTTTGCAAACAGGATAGGGCGACGTTTTTGCCGCTGCTTATCGAGGCGAATATTGGGCTGGCCCGGGAATTGACTGGCAAAGGGCAGGTGGCCGAGGCGCAACAGGTGCTGGCGTATTTGCGAACCATCGCGTCGCCGGAGCGGTTGCGGGCGATCGAGATTGAGATTTCGCGTCATGCGCCCGGGACAAATGGTGGGATTTCGCCGGGCCTCGCGGAGGCGCTTACGACGGAGCTTCCTGATTCGGAACGCATTTTGCTCGCGGATCAGGCTGTGATCGCGTTTCAATACCTCGCTTCAGATTCGCCGGAAAAAGCGCGTTTGGCGGGGGAGTTGGAAGCGATCCACGGGGCGCTGCAGGCCGTTTCCGAAAAGCGCTTTGACGATGCGAGGGAGATGATTCGTCCGGTGCCGCAGCAGTCGCCGTTCGTTCATTGGAAGTTGTTTTTGAAGGGGTTACTCGCGTATTACGCGGGCGAAATGGCTAGGGCGAAGAAGTTTTTTGCAGGGCTGCCATCCGGTTCGATTCCCGCAAAAGCGTCAGAGGGTTATGCCCTGTTGTTCGACGGTTCGGGCATTGCGGCGCCGCGTAGAAACGTCGAAGCTGCTGCAACGCTCGCGGCGGCAAAAACGTTGGGGCCGATTTTATTTCAGGCCGAAGAATTGTGGCGCAAGGGTCAGACGTTGGCGGCCTACAAACTGTTGCGTAACGTCGTAACGGATTTTCCGTCTGCGGGCACGGGGCTGGCGGGGGCGCTGACGGATTTGTTTTTCAGTTGCCACCACACGCTTTCCTTCGAAGTGGCGGAGACGTATGCCGATTTTTTTGAAAATCTGGACCGGCGCAATTCGTGGAAGAATATGGCGGAAGCTTTCTTCGGTACGCGGCTGCTCGCTCATTTTATCGAGCCTGAACCCGACCCCGAGCTGCTGAACCGTTTCTGGGGCAATTTTCTGAAAGCGCACGACCGTCTGCGCGGTCCAGACCGCAGACTGGCTTCCCGGATTTGGCTGCATCTGGGGATGGAACTTTCCCGGCCGAGTCCTGCCTGGTCGCGGTCGCGGCAACACCCGTTTGCGGATAAGGCCATCGAAGCATTGCAAAAAGCGATCGATCTGGACGCGATGAACCTGTTGGCGCATCAAAGATTGCACGACGTTTTCGAGCTCAGCGGACGCAGGGCGGAGGCGCGGGTAGCGATCAATCGCTTGCTGGAGCTGTTCCCGGACGAAGTGTCTGTGCTCATAACGGCGGCGTCTTCGTATGCGAGCGACCTGAAATCGTTCAAGGCGGTCGAGCTTTTGCGGCGGGCTCGGGAGATCGACCGGATCGATCCGTTGATTCCCAGTAGGTTGGTGGACCAGTTGTTCTTGAAGGCGCATCACGAATTTTCGAAAAAGAATCCCGTGGCCGCCCGGGCCACGATGGACGAGACGCTGCCGGATCAAGTCGATTCTGCAAAAGATTTTTCCCGCGGGAAATGGGCATGTGCTGTGAGACGTATAGCCCTTGAGGAACTTGCGGGAAATGCAACGGATCAGCCGGAGATTCTTGGCGATGCATCTGCCGCGTTTTTCAAGTGCGGCTATTTACGGCGCCTGCACGCGCCGGATGCCCGGTTGAAAGCGGCCGACAGGCGATTTCACGCGCTGGCCCGACAGCCGGATGCGACGAAACATGCGACATTTGTGCTGGAAATAGCGGACTATTTTTCCCGCGGCATGTCGTTGGAGTATGCTGATGGGTTCGCGAAACTGATCGAAAAAATTGTCAGCAGTGCAGCCGGAAAGATCGTCACGCGCCAGGAGGCCATCGATTTGATTGAGGCGATTTTGGCGAGGAAACTCGGCAGCAAAGAAGTTCTCGCGCTGGTCAAACGCATTTTAAACAAAGACCGTTCCGATCCACTCTTCCGGCTCTACTACGTGCTCCTGCGGCCGGATGCCGATCAGTTTAAATGCACGCTCGAACTTCATCGAATCATCGAAGAAGCGGACCGCCGCGGTGATCATGCGACGCGCGCCCGCGCCGTAGAGCATCTGAACAGACTGGACCCGCCGGGAGCGGATTTTGACGGGGAGTTTGAGGAAGACGACGGGATATTTGATCCTGCATTTGAACGGAAGGTGGCCGAACTGGTGGATGAGATGAGCCACGCGTCCGACTCAGAGATCGAGCGAATGCGTCGGAAGATTCCCAAAGGGATTCCGCCGGAATTCGTGGAAGAGCTTTTCGAAGCTGCCACCAGGATGCGTGATGAGAGAAAACAAAATCACTCCAGCACACGCCGGGAAAAACCATGAACCCGTATTTTATCCTCGGAATTGAGCCCGGTGCCAACGATGCGGAAATCCGCCAGGTCTATCTCGCCGCTGTGAAAGACGCCTCGCCGGATACGCATCCGGAGCGGTTTCAGGCGATCAGCCATGCGTATGCAAAGATCAAGGACGAAACGGCGCGTCACCAGTTTCTCATCAACGACAAAGAGACGCCCGGTGATTCACCCGTCGATGCGTTTCTGCGTCACGTCCGCTACCGCACACTCGCACCTCTCGACTGGGAGGCGATGAAGGATTTTCTCAAGGCTTGCGCGAAATCATGAACGAAGAATCCGAAAATCCCGGAGCCGTGGCGGACTGGAAACAAGACCTGCGCGCCGATTTCGAAGCCTGGCTGGAAACGCTCGACGCCGATCCCGCCTGCGCCGACGGTACCGCCGGACCCGGGGAAACGGCGACGGATGCGCCGGATTTGTATTCGTTTTACGAACAGCTCGCCGCGCTCAGTGCAGAGACCCGGAAATCCAATCGCCGCACCGCCGAAGCTTTCAATCAATGGGGGCAGACGTTTGCGCATGTCGGTGGCGATCTCAAAATCCTGCGCGACCAGGCCAACCGCCTCGCCGAAGCCGCTGCCCGCGACGGCACGCTCCCTCGGGCGCAGTGCCTTGCGTTAATCGAGCTTTTCGACCGGTTGCGGCGCATTGCCCGCGCTTTCGCCGGCCCGCCCCGGGTTTTCTGGTGGAAATACGACGCCGGCTGGCGCAAGGCGTGGGAAACCCAGGGCCAGGCATTCGACATCCTCACCGGCCATTTCGAAGTGTTCCTCAAAAAGGAAGGCGTCGTTCCCATCGACGCCGTCGGCAAAGTTTTCGATCCCGTGACCATGACCGCGCTCAGCGCCGAAACTACCGCCGCGCATCCTCATCACACCGTCATCGAAGAAATCCAGACGGGATACACGCGCTTCGGCGAATTGCTTCGCATGGCGCACGTCAAAGTGAGTTTGCGACCCGCCGGAAATCTCCAAAATGAACCCATCGAACCCTCCGCAGTCCCATGAGTGAAATCATCGCCGGCATAGACCTCGGCACCACGAATTCCGAAATTGCCGTCGTCATCGACGGCCAGGTGCGCATGCTGCCTGTCAATGGTCACCCGATCCTGCCTTCCTGCGTCGGCATTAATCCCGCGGGCGAACTCGTCGTCGGTCAGACCGCCCGGAACCAGATTATCGCCGCGCCGGATTCCACGATTTCCTCGATCAAACGTCGGATGGGCGAAGACATCGCCGTCCCGCTCGGCGGCCGCCAGTTTTCCCCGGAGGAAATTTCGTCGTTCGTCCTACGCGAACTGAAACTCCAGGCCGAAAAGGAACTGGGCCAGTCCGTCAGCAAAGCCGTCATCACGGTCCCGGCATTTTTTAACGAAAGACAACGCAGAGCCACGCAGGTCGCCGGCGAACTCGCAGGGTTGGAGGTCGTGCGCATCTTGAACGAACCCACGGCAGCCGCGCTCGCATACGGCGCAGGCGCCACAGACAGCGGAACGATGCTCGTTTATGACCTCGGCGGAGGCACCTTCGACGTCTCGGTTGTCGTGGTCGAAGATGGCGTCGTCGAAGTCAAAGCCAGCCACGGCGATACCCATCTCGGGGGCGATGATTTCGATGATTTGCTCGTCGATTACGCCGCGCGCGAATTCGAGAAACAGCATGGCATCGACCTTCGCCAGCAGCCGCTCACGCTTCGCAGGCTGAAAGTCATCATGGAACGCGCCAAACGCACGCTTTCCGACGAACCAGTCGTCCGCGTCCGCGAAGAATATCTCGACGGAAAGCATCACCTCGAATTCGAAATCCTGCGCTCGGATTACGAGAAATTGATCCTGCCACTCGTGGAAAAAACGCTGATATGCGTCCATCAATCCCTCACCGATGCCCGCCTATCCGCTGGTGACGTCGGCAAAGTCATGCTCGTTGGCGGCGCGACCCGGACACCACTCGTTCAGGAGATGCTCCTCGACCGGTTGCAAATCGAGCCGCATTTCGAGATCGATCCCGACCTCATCGTCGCCATGGGCGCCGCCGTGCAGGGCGGTGTGCTCGCGGGAGACAAACGGCATTCCATCCTCGTCGATATCACGTCGCACACGCTCAGCATTGCCGCCCTTCTCCACGACGAACACGGCGACTACGTGGCCTGTTCGCCCATTATCCGCCGCAACACGCCGTTGCCTGCGTCGAAAGCGGAGATTTACCACACCATTCGTGACGAGCAGGAGAGAGTTCTCATCCAGACCTACCAAGGCGAAGGGCATACTACCGACGAGAACCAGCTCATTGGCGAATTCTGGACGGAAGGCCTCAGCAAAGTGCCTGAAGGAAACCCGGTCGTCGTGCAGTTTTCGTTGAACCTGGATGGCATGCTCAAAGTCACCGCCACGGAAAAGAACACCGGCCTAAGCAAGACCGTCACTCTCGACACCCGCGGCGAAAATGTGCTCGACATCGAGGAAGCCCGGAAAAACATCGCCGCGCTCGTGAGTGCATCCGATGAATCCGACGCATCCGATGATGGCGATTCTCCGCACGAAACCGTGAAAACTGCCGTCGATTTGAAGAAACGCGTCGAACTTCTTCTTACCAAAAACATCAGCGCCGAAGACGCCGCCGAGATCCGCGAAATCATCCGTCAAGCTGACGCTGCCGTCGTCGCCGGAGACCTCGACGACCTCGCGCGAAAAAACGAAGCCCTCGACGACCTGCTTTTCTACCTTGAGGATTGAAGAGCCGTGACGATCCGTTGCCCAGCTTGCGGCAAATCCTCCGACGCCGCCGAACAATGTCCACGTTGCGGCTGCGAACTTACCGCTCTCCGTGAAGTTTCTGTCGCCGCAGCGTGGCATCGCACCCAGGCATGCGTAAATTTGGCGGAGCACCACATGGAAGCCGCCCTCCGTCACGCCGCCATTTCGTGGGATCTGCGGCACACGCTCGAAGCCGCGCGCATAGCCGTGGCCGCCGCCGTTGCCAGCCGTTCGCCGGATGCGCCCCTGTGGCTCCGGCGTTTTCGATCCCATTCGTGAAACCTTGAATCGCTGGCATCCCAGAGAGCGCCTTGTTAGCACTCATCAAGCCGCGCCTCGGGCCCAACTGAGAAGCTCTCGAATCATGCCTGCCGAACCCCATTCCCAAATCGCCAGCTTCATCTGGACAGCTCGAAGGTGAAATCCTGGCGCTGCTCAAGGAGGTGACGCATGAGTACCGGATTTGCTGTAGCCGGGTCAGTGACCCCGCCAGACAATTCCGCCGGCCCTCACTGAGGCCGCTACAGCGCTACAGCGCGCCGCGTTGACTCGGGCATACGAATGAGGCATCCATGGATGCTTGAGAACCACGCTGAACATTGGCGACGAGCTACTCGCGCAGGCGGGGGAATATACGGGCGAAACCGAGAAGAGGGCGCTCGTGCGGATGGGGGCTCGAGGTGCTCGTCGAGCGGGAAGCCGCGCCCGTCGCTCGCCGCCCTCGGTGACGCCATGCCCGCCCTGGAGGTGCTGCCACGGCGGCGCGCGGAAAACGGGCGCAAATGACCCTCGCGGATACGTCGCTTTGGGTGCAGCACTTGCGGCGTGGCTTCCGGATTTCGCCGCCACGCTGGGGCAGCGGCTCATTTCCATTCACCCCGTCGTGGTCGGTGAACTGGCAACCGGGAACCTGTCGAAACGCCAGCAGACTTTGGCCGACCTTCGTCGGCTGCCGCGAGCGACGCTGGAACCACCGACGCAGTGAGTTTCGCGAGAAGTTGAACGGCTCGGGCTGCGCCGAATCGGCGACGAATGAAAAAAGCGATTTGAACAGAAGCGAACGAAGGAAACGAAGAGATTCAGGAGCCTTCGCTACATCCGTTTCCTTCTGTAGATTTCCCGTTCCGTGTTGCAGCCATTTTTTGTCTTTTGTAACACCGGCCTCATGCTGCACTTTCGCGATCACCACTGGCTGCTTGTCCCTGGCACCTCGCGGTTCACCGCCTGGATCGATCCGAGCGATGCGAAGCCAGAAGATCAATTACATGTAAAAGTCTGTCTCATGAGCACGCTTGCCGAAATCAAATCCGCCGTGGACGCCCTGCCCCGGCCCGAACAGGAAAAGCTGCTTCAACATCTTGCTCACAAACTCACCGGACCTTCGTCCGGCTTACAGACAGCCAGCGCAGAGATGCAGCAACGGCGACGTTGGCTGGCAGAACTCCGGCAGCTTCGCGAGCAGAACGCCACTGCCCATGCAGGTGCGCCGTTGCAAGAAGTCATGGACGAATTGCGCGGGGAACGGGCCTGAGTGAGCTATTGGGACACATCGGCGTTGGTGAAGCTCTATCTGATGGAGCCGGATTCCGCCCGGTTTGAGGCGCTGGCTCTCGTCTCACCGGTAGTCATCGGGATGATCGCCCGGCACGAGCTGCGCACGGTTTTCCGTCGCCGCGAAGCGGAAGCCGCGATTCCCGCACGCGAAGCTTCCGCACTCTACTACCAACGCCTGACCTCCGATACCGCCAGTGGATTGCTGCGCTTGCAACCGGATTCCGAGACCATGGAGCGTGAATTCGGGAAGGTGTTGGAAACGTGTTTTTCACAAACCCCGCCGGTCTTCATCCGCACCAACGATGCGCTGCACCTCGCCGCAGCGAGGGTGGCAGGTGAAACAGAATTCGTCACCGCCGATATGCGTCAACGGGCAGCAGCAGAATTACTCGGTTTCAAGTTGCTGCCATGATAACGAGTCGTCGTGCCTCGCAGCGACGACCCGATTTCAATAACACGCGAATACCTGCGGGATCAGATTGCCCTGGAAGAGATCCACGATCCGCAAATCGAGTGGGCCATCCGGCGCATTGCTGGCAGCAGCGAAACGGAAAGCATGCCCGGCTGGACCTCCACCGTCCGTTTCCGCACCCAGCCAAAACCGGAGCAGGCGTCTTGATCTGGAGTCGGCGGGTCCTTCCGTCCGTAACAAACTGACGTCAACTGAGAGCACGAAGAACCGAAATGAGTCGAATTTTGGCAGCTTGATTTTGGCGGAACCAATCGGTGGACCAGATGCGGTGAATCTTCCAGCCGCGCCGCTCCAGCACTTCCTGCCGCAACCGGTCGCGGTCGCGAGCGGTTTTGGCGGAGTGATACATTGCGCCGTCGCATTCGATGCCGAGGATGAACTCGCCAGGCCGGGCGGGATGCTCTACGCCGATGTCGATTCGGTAGCTGCTTACGCCAACTTGCGGGACGGCCCGGAAGCCCGCGCTTTGGACCACGCGCATGACGGCTTCTTCAAAATAGGAATCGGGAGCCTGTCCGGTCTTCTGTCCGCTGTCCGCAAGAACACCAGTCTGAGCGAAACGAAGGTAATCGCGAAGATCGTTCACGCCGCTTGGTTCTCCTGGCCTTCCCAAGATTTGGTCGTGGGTCATGGAACTGAAAACTTCCAGCCGTCGCTTGGCTCGCGTGAAGAGCACGTTAAGTCGGCGTCGACCACCTGCTCCAGCAATCGGACCAAATCGCTGCATGACTTTCCCGGAGTTCAGGTCGGCACCATAGGTGCAGGAGACATAAATGACGTCGCGTTCGTCGCCTTGCACGTTCTCCAGGTTCTTGACTGCAAAAGGCTCCTTGGGATGCTGACGCGCTTCTTCCAACCGCTCAAGAAAGGCCTCATCTTCTGCTGCATACTTTTCAACCCATGCCTCAATCAGCTCCTGTTGGGGACGATTGAAGGTCGCCACGAGGAGCGTTTCTGATGAGTTTTCCATCAGGTGATGGAGAGCAGCGCGGGCCACCACGTCTGCTTCGATTTCATTCACGCGCACCCCCGCTCTGTAACGACCTTCCGGGAGATGGTGAAACTTGACGCCAAGCCTACCCGCGTTATCGCTCGCTGCGGGAAAGACAATCAACTCCTCATCGTAATAGGCGTAATTTGAAAACCGGATGAGGCTTTCGTGCTGGCTGCGGTAGTGCCAGAGGAGACGTTGCGCAGGTGGAAAGGCATTCTTTGCGCATTCCAGAATCGACTCAGAGTCCTGTGCTACTCCGCGACCTGCGGTTTCGTCATCAGTATCTTCGTCATTGTCGTCGTCGTTCAAAGTGCGGCTCCAGTAAGTGCTTGGAGGCATCTGTTTGGTATCGCCGACGACTACAATTTGTTTGGCACGAGCGACGGCCCCGAGAGCGTCTTCGGGCCTAATTTGTGAGGCCTCGTCCATCACGACGAGGTCAAACGGCGCGCAGCTCGGGTCAAGATATTGCGCGACGGAAAGCGGACTCATCATGAGGCATGGCTTAAACGCCACGACCGAACGTCCGGCGCGTTGCATGAGCTGGCGAATGGGAATGTGTCGCATCTGTAGGTTCATCTGGTGTCGAAGAAGCGGCCACTCGGTATACGAATTCACTGACCCCATCCCGTTTCCAGAAGGTGGGCGCCGTTCCGCCGCTCGTTGGGAGACGAGAGCCTGAGCCTGCTTTAGAAGTTCGCGATCCGTGCTGCGAAAGCTTTCAGAAAGTTGCAGGCGCGACTCGTGGGTGAAGGTCTCTAACTCTCGAAAGGTGCGCAGAATCTCGTAGCCGTAGAATTCATTGACCGCGAGATCGAACGCCTCGTATGCCCGCTCGGGAGGAAGTGTGCCGTCGAGGATCTGGTCCACCGCAAAGCGTGCAGCCAGCTCATCCGCCCGTGCATAGAGTTTTCGAAAAAGCGCCCACTGCTGGAGGAGATGCGCTTGCGCCTTGATCGAACAGGCACGTTCCAAGCGTTCCGTCCACGTTGCTCCGTCGGAACCCCAGAGCCACTCTTTTTCTACGGTGCCGTAGCCTTCCAAGCGACTGACGATCGATTGGCTGCGCGAAACGCTCGCACGAAACTTTGCCAGCATCGCTTCGGCTATAGCCACACGTTCTGCGATTACTCCGGAGAGCAGCCATTGAAAAAGTGGAGAAGGAAGTTTGAGACCGCGAATCTCCTCGACCCAATCCCGAGTGATAGTTAGAATTTTCCAATCGCTCGCCAATCCGCGCGCATGTGCCCCCGCCACCCTCTGAAATGTCTCATTGGTAGTCACCGAATGCGCCACGTGCTCCGCTTCGATGATGTGGCGCGCCGCTTCGCCGAGCCCGCCGAAGGTGCTGCTCTTTTGAATCGCTACGGGGAACACGGCATCCAGAGTCTGTCGAAGCCACTCCGACCATTCCGCTGTCACGCGACGGAATTCCTCCAACTCAATGCTCCGATAAGATCGCCCGTTAAAGAGCGGCTCCAAGATCACGTTCGCAGCTACGGTGCAACTTTCTAGGCGGCGGAGCATAACTTCAACGCGCGTAGTCAGCTCGCGAATTTGCTGTTGAGCTTCCGGTTGAGCGACTTTTTCGATGGTCGCCCAAGGCAGTGCCTCCTGCATCATCGCGAGCGACCACTCGATGGCAGAAGACAAGGCGGGCCACTCGGTTGTGATACCCGCAAAGCCGGGTCCAAGCACATCGCGTAGCTCTGGGCGACCCGCAAAACCTTCAGCGTCTTTGCTCCATTGCTCGAGCTGTTCCAACGATTCAAGGATAGCCGGATAGACGAATAGTTTTCGGGATCGCAAAAATCCGAGCACAACTTTGCGAGCTTCCCGGTAATCACGAAGGAAGAATGAAAACCAGCGATCACCGGTCGCGCGCAGCAGTTTCTTTAGTTCATCCACGCCTGTGGCATCGGGAGCATCACCAATGGCAAACGTGACTTCGAGATGCTGACGCTCTGTTGTCAGTCGATCCGCTTCCGCGTTCGCACCGCTGAACACGTTCCGGGCATTTGGAAAGCGATGCTCCGGCGTGATCAAACGCTCGATCGACGCGGGGGCGGAACCGCAGATGCGCAACCGCTCAAGGAAGCGCTCCAGATCGTGGAGTGTGGCGGCGGAGCCAAGTTCAAGTTTGGTAATGGTCTGCGCCAGAGTCGCAGCCTCGTTGGCCAACTTGGCGACCTCGGCCAGCGGCGGCAAGGTTTCCTGCAAGGTGGAGATCGGTATCTCACCGAGCCGTTGCGCGACGGCAATCTCGCTCGACTGCTGCAACCATTGGCCGAGCCCGCCACGGGCGATGGCACCAGTGCTCAGGACTTCGGACGCCGCTCGCAGATGCTCGCTGTGCGCTTGCGCACTCTCGATGACGGCGACTAGTGCCGACGAGTTTTCGACGGCAATGAGATGCGGGAGAATTTCAAACGCCAACTCGGTCGGCATCCGTGGCAGCGAGTTCGGACCGGCGTCGAAAAGTCGTTCGAGGTAATCCGGAAGCGGGCATGCATCAGGTGCAACCATTTCATCGAAATGGCGGGCCTCCAAAGCCGCGCTTTCGAGTTCCTGCGCCAGTTCGCCGAACGCACGTTCGATCGCCAGCTCATCACCCGCACGAGATTGTTCGCACAGGAATCCCTTCCACGGATGATCTCGAAAATCCGCGGGGTTTTGCAAATGCCGCCCTATCTCCTGCAGACACGTGAGCGCGTCATCGAACCTCTCCGCATTAAGCTCCAAGCGCGCCAGTGGATCGCGTATCGCCGGAATGGAGCGTTCCCGAAGTGAGATCGCGCGTCCCATAATCCGAAAAGCCGCTTCAGTGCGAGGGCCAAGACATCGACCGCACGCCTCCAGATATTGTTTGAGCTGCCTGACTTGCTGTCGCCATCGTTGGCGGGTTGTCTCAAACTGATTCTCACCAGGAGCAGTCCAGTGAATCCTCCGCCGCATGGCCGAGTGGACTTCCTGTTTGCGCGTCTTGTGACTGTGCAGTTCCAGGCAAAATTCGCCCAAGCCAACGGCGTCGAGATTGCGCTTCACCACTTCAAGTGCAGCGAGCTTCTCCGAGACGAAGAGCACGGTTTTCCCTTGGTGCAGCGCTGCCGCGATCATATTGGTGATTGTTTGCGACTTACCCGTGCCAGGCGGGCCTTCGACAACGAGATTGCGCCCCTCCCAAGTCTTGAGAATAGCCGTGTGTTGCGAGCTGTCAGCTTCCACAACGAGAGGAATGTCATGAGCGACAGGGTGATCGTCGGTCACCTCTACTCCGCCATATCCTGTCTCCTCAGTTTCCGTAAGACTTCCTTCAAGAATTTGCTGAACTAACGGATTCTCCAACAGCCCGCATCCCTCCGGCCACTTGGCAGGATCAAGGTCGATATACATCCGCATCTTCGCGAAGGAGAAAAAGCTGACGAAGGCGGTGTCTTCCACCTGCCACCCATTCCGCGCACGCACCATCTTTGCGATATCGGCTAAATATTCCTCCACATCGGTCGATTCCTCGCCAAACTTAGGCAAATCGAGGCCGAAGTCTGTGCGCAGCCGTTCGATCAGCGAGAGATTTGGAAAAAGCTCGCCGCCGTCGTGAGAGATCGTGAAGTAGCGGGTGCCTCCGCGCCCGACCTCTGCTGTTTGCTCAATAATGATCGGGATGAGCAGTAGCGGCGCGCGGCGGTCCTGATCGGAATCATCGCTCTCGCGCCAGCGGAGAAAGCCCAAGGTGAGATAAAGGTGATTGATGCCTGTCTCATTCAAAACCGCCTTCGCCTCACGGCGGATGTAGTCGGCCCGTGCTTCGAGGTCGCCTTCATCATGACTGCAGAGGATATGTTGATGCGCCAAGGCATTTTCGGCGTCCCCGCGCGTCGCGTGCACAAGCTCTGCTGCCACGCCCGACTTCTTCCGTCTGCTCCGTGCACTGTCGACGATATATTCGATGCCAGGTTGCAACCGCAGTTCTTCTTCACCCTCCGTGAGCTTTTTAAAAAGCTCGCTGATATTAGGGAAGGCCACCTCAATGCACGCCTTCTTCGTCGGCCGAAAGCTTACTAGCTTATTGCGATTACTGATATCTATCAGCCGCTTCCGTAGTGCTTCGAGATGTTGCGCAATGATGGCTTGAGAAGACGACACGGATTTCAGAGAACCTTCTTCGGAATCATCCACGGAAAATTGGCTTCAAACCATACATCGAGAACTACCTACAATCCCAACTCCCGCAGCAGATCGGGGCGTTTGCGGAAGGTGACTCTTGCGATGCCTTTGAATTCTTTCATCCACTCTTTGAGCGCGTTGTAGGCGGTGCGGACGGCTGGTAGTCGCTCAGGTCGTCGTCGTCAGGCTCTGGAGCGGGATCGGGGGCGTCTTCGCCGAGGTGGGGTTCGGTGAGTTTGGTGAGCACGACGATGAGGGCGTCGAGGGCGGTTGGTGGGTAGCCGCGGAGGGTGAGTTTCGCGGTGTGCGGGGCTTTTTTGCCGGCGGCGTAGGAGGTGCCGGCGGCGGTGACGAATTTGCCGAAATCGTCGGGGATGTCGCCGGTGAGGCCGAGGGCGACGCGGTCGCCTTGGGCAGGGAAGGCGGCGCGGCCGATGCCGCGAAAGTCGGTGTAATCTTCGCGTGCGTCGGCGATCGCTTTCTGGCGCAGTTCGGTCTGGCTGCGACCAGCGCCGATGCCGGGCAATTGGTCGTTGAAGGCTTTGAGGGCGGCGGCTTGCAGGGCGATACCTTGCTGGATGGTGGCGGCGGGGTAGCCGGGGCCGTTGAGCTTTTCCGCGATCTCGGAATTCTCCAGGGCGGCGTGAAGGGTTTTCAGCGAGTCGGTGATGTAGGCGGCGATGGCCTGGTTTTGCACGGAGCGGGTACGCTTGGGTTTGTCATCTCCGTTCGGCGCGGGGTTGGGAGTTTCGTTAGCCATGATGTCGTTTGGTTTATTCCTGACAACGTCCATAACGTCCCGAAGACCATTGCGGTGAACATCTTACCGCGTGCCGCCGATGCGTCTTGGTGGGCGAGGATGCAGAAGGTTGCACTTTTAGCCAAGGAAAAACGCCCGTAAGCATGGTGCCTATTAAGAAAAGGAGTGGTTGTTTTGGGGAGGGTGGGCATCCTGCCCGCCGCGCGACGCATCTTGCGTCGGGCCTACCTTTTGCGGAGGAAAAGATTCAGGCAGGATGCCCGAATCGGCGGGGTGGATGCCCACCCTCCCCGAAACTGACGCGCCCCGGCGGCTACCGTAAAAAACTTAAACCGCTCTAGCGATGGGGAAAACGCCGTTAACTTAAATGGTGCGTTGGAAAGCTAAAATATGCCCCGGAGTCCTTAAAAAGCGCCCCGGAGACGCTAAATGGCGCCCCGGAGGCGCTAAATAGCGTCGGGAAACAGCTAAATGATGGCCGGGAGATTCCAGCCAGTGCATCGGAGGTGTTAATCGGAAGCTCTGCCGCGCTGTTTTGTTATGCGCGTGGCCTATTTATCTCAGGAAGGCTTCATGCAGGCCGCCGTCGACGGCGATGATCTGACCGGTGGTTTTACTGAGGCGGTTGGTGACGAGCAGGAAATACGCTTCGGCTTGGTCAGCGGGGGTGATAGGGGCTTTGGTCAGTGTCCGGTCGGCATAGAATTGGGCAAGTTTGTGAACGAGCGACTCGGTCGCTTCGTCGTCGGTGTAGGGAATATTGTATTTGGCCAGGCTGCCAATGACGCGGTCGCGGGGGAACATGGCGGAGCCCTGCACGACGGTGGCTGGCGCGACGCCGTTGACGCGAACCAGAGGGCTTAGTTCAATAGCCAGTTCACGCACGAGGTGGTTGGCGGCAGCTTTGCTGGTGTCGTAGGCGAGGCTGCCTTTCTTCGCAACAGCGGCGTTGGCACTGGACGTTAGGACGAGCGCACCTTTGAGGCCTTGTTCCCTCCAGGTTTTCGCAGCTTCATCGGCTACGAAATAGCTGCCGCTGACGTTAATGGAGAACGTGAGCGCCCATTTGTCGTCAGGAATGTGGCCGGCCGTATCGCTGGGGACAAAGATTCCTGCAGTGACTTCGATGGCGTCGAATCCCCCATAGGCAAGCGCGACCTGGTCGAGCGCCCTACGGATGCTGGCGCGATCCGTAATGTTGGCCGAAAGCCCGACTGCGGGTCCGGCCCCGGAAATCCCGCTGCCTGCAACGCCGATGCCGACCCCGTATTTGTCCGTGATCTCTTTCGCTGTCGCTTCTGCGGCGCCGGCGTTCAGATCGACGGCGACGACGTGGGCACCTTCCCTGGACATCCGGTGGGCAACTTCCCTGCCGATGCCGCTGCCAGCGCCGAAAATGACGTGAACCTGTCTCGCGAGCTCTTTCTCGGCAGGCATACGCTTCAGTTTTGCCTCTTCGAGCAGCCAATATTCGATATCAAACGCTTCCTGCTGGGGCAGGGCCACGTATTCGTCGATTGCTTCTGCCCCGCGCATGACTTCAACGGCGCAATTGTAGAATTCGGCAGTGACTCGAGACTCTGATTTGTCTTTGCCCCAGGCGACCATGCCGAGGCCGGGAATGAGCACAACAGTTGGATTCGGATCGCGCTGAGCCGGTGAATTGGGGTGTTTGCAGCTCTCATAGTAGGCTGCGTAGTCCTTGCGATATTGCGCAATGCCGGAGGTTAGTTTGGACTTGAGTGCCGAGAGATCTTCGGTTTGCGGATTCCAATCCACATAGAGCGGCTTGATCTTTGTCCGAAGAAAGTGATCGGGGCAGCTCGTGCCGAGTTCGGCAAGGCGGGGAGCGTCATTGGAATTGACGAAACGCAGGATTTTTTCGTCGTCCTGAACGGTGCCGATGAAGCGTTTGACCTGCGAAATCTGGCCCCGTAGCCATGGCAGGATGGCGGCGAGTTTGGCATGACGTTCGTTTTCGGGAAGAGATTGATATTTTGCGCCACCAAAAGCTGTGGCGTCCCCGCCTTTCGCGGCATATTTCTCGTCGATGTAAGTGGCAGCCTTTTCGATGAAATCGAGGGTTTGCGTATAGCAGGCTTTGTCGTCATCGTGCCACGCAATGAAGCCGTGCTGACCCATCATGATGGCTTTGATGCCGGGATTTCGTCGCTCGATTTCCTGCATGGCGAGGCCGAGCTCGAATCCCGGACGCATCCAGGGAACATAAGCTATTTCTCCACGGAATATTTCCTGTGTCAGCCGTTCCCGATTTTTACTGGCGGCAATGGAAATGATCGCATTGGGATGCATGTGATCGACGTGTTTACCCGTCAAAAAACTATGCAGCGGCGTATCAATCGAAGAGGCGCGCGGGTTGAGGTTGAAGGTTGTATGAGAAAACATTCCCACCATGTCGTCCTCGGCCTGTGATTTCAGACCCTTGTCGGAACGCGCAGCATAGAGCGGCTGGAGCCCGAGCAATTTGGATTGGTAAAGTGACGAAAAATTCTCGCGTGTACTCGTGCGAAGGTCGCCGCCGGAGCCCTTTACCCAAAGAACTTCCACGGACTCGCCGGTGAGCGGGTCGCGTTCAATGATTTTTGAGGAAGTATTGCCGCCTCCCGTATTGGTAATGCGCTGGTCGGAGCCTAGCAAATTCGAGCGATAGATGAGACGGCCTACGGGATCGAGGGACGCCGCTTTGGAATCATCCCAGAGGTAGTTAACGTATTGGTAGGACATTGAAGAGGATAACGGACTATTGATGGGTTAGTTTCGAGAAGCGCGCCGTTGCTTCCCGCCAGGAATCGTGGTCCGTGGGACTAAACATTTGGGTTGGGAACGACGCCTGGACGGTTTCACGCAGCTCGGCGAGCGAGTGCAGATGCCCATTGGCGAGCGCCTGAACGAGGATATTTCCCGCGGCGGTGGATTCCACCGGACCTGCGATAACGGTGCGTTCCGTCGCATTGGCGGTAAATTGATTCAGAAGATGACTCTGGCTCCCGCCGCCAACGATATGCAGCGTGTTGATTTTGCGTTGGGTCAGTGTTTCGAGGACATCGAGACTGTGCGCATAAAGGAGCGCCAGGCTCTCATAGACGGTCCGGGCGATTTCTCCGGCGGTTTCCGGAACGAGCTGGCCTGTTTCCCTGCAAAAAGCCTGAACTTTCTCAACCATGTCATCCGGTTTTAGGAATCGCGAATCGTTGGGGTGAATGATAGAGCGTAACGGGGCGGCTTTACCCGCGAGATGTGTGATTTCGGCATAGGAAAATTCCTGTCCGAGCTGCTGCCAATTTCGACGGCATTCCTGGATAATCCAAAGCCCGGTGATGTTTTTAAGGAAACGAATGGAGCCGCCATAGCCGACTTCATTGGTAAAGTTGGCTTTGCGCGCTGCGTCATTGATGAGTGGTTTGTCCAGCTCGACACCGGCGAGTGACCAGGTACCGGAACTGAGATAGGCCCAATCATCGCCCTCTCGCGCGGGGACGGCGGCGACCGATGCGGCGGTGTCATGGGAACATCCGGATACGACAGTCGTGTTCCCCAAGCCGATCTCCGGACGGATCGGGCCCAGCCGCGTTCCTGAAGGAACGACTTGCGGGAAAAGCCGGCGCTCCAAATGATAGTGCTCGATGAGAGGACCGGACCATTCGCGTTTGGATGGATTGTAGATTTGCGTCGTACTGGCGAGACTTTCCTCGTTACGGGCAACGCCGGAGAGCAGGTAGTTGAAGTAGTCGGCGATCGTCAAAAACTGGTCGGAAATGCCGACGACGGCCCTCCGGCTCGCGGTATCGTCGATCATCTGGTACAGCGTATTGATGTGCATGAACTGAATGCCCGTCTCGGCGAAGATCAGCTCGGAATCCGTTTTCATCGCCTCGGCATAGCACGCTTCCGTGCGGGAATCCCGGTATTGAAAGGGCAACGCCACCAATGGTTCATCCTTACGGAAATAGACGTAGTCCACGCCCCACGAATCGACGCTCACGCTTACCAAGTCGGGATATTTCCCGACAGCAGCACGGAGCCCCGTTTTTATTTCTTCGAAAATACGGAGGACGTTCCAGCGCAATGTTCCCGCGACGCGCGAGGCGCCGGTCGGAAAGCGGTGGATTTCGTCCAGGGTCAGTTTTCCATCGGCCAACGTGCCGACGATAACGCGACCGCTTTCCCCTCCGAGGTCGCAGGCGGCGTAATGCCACGCGTTCACAGGTTCAACTCCTTTTGGCGATAATGTTCGTCGATGCGGCTGGCGATGCGACGGACGTCTTCAGGGGTCATGAAGACAGGACCCCCGAGGGATGCGGCGCCCACGAAAATTTTGGCGGCTTTTTCGAGCATGAGCATCGCGGCTTCGGCCGACTGCGGGGTGGGGCCGAGCGTGATGGCGCCGTGGTTCCTAAGGAGGATGACGCGGGGAAGAATCCCGTAATCTTCAATGAAGAGCTCAGTCTTCTTTTGAATGACTCTTGCGAGCGTCAGACCCGGGTCGCAGTAGGGAACGAGGACGGATTCTGCGCCGCAGACTACGACTTCGTCGGGAAAAATGCGTTGGGTCGCGAATTTCTCGGCGAGTGGGGAACAGAGAATCTGGTTGGTGACGATCGGATGTGCGTGCGCGACGAATCGGATGCCGGGCAGCTGTAAAAGAACGGCGTGGAAAACGGCTTCGACAGAGGGTTTTTTGGATGATGGATCGACACGGCTGGCAAAAAGGCCGTCTTCGATTTCGTGATCAGTGAGGGCTTCCTTCTCGATGAGGTGATTGATGCCCGCAAAGGTGCATTCGACGACTCCGGAATCCGCGAGCGTGGCGAGATTGCCGCCGCTGGCCTTGATCCAAAAGGTGGTGTCATCGACGCGCCCGGACGTATTACCTTCTCCCAGAATCGCGAACCCGCGATCTTCGCGGCCCACGTCATGAGACAAGGTTAGAACAGCTTGTTTGACTTCGTGACTGGTCATTGCAATGCCTTTCCGTTGATCTTTAACTTACTCTTACTCCGCACTCGCATTAAGAGAAGGGAGGTAAATTAAAGTTAAAGATCCGGATCGATGTTGTTGATTAGACGTCGCCGCAAACGGACACTTCGAGGCCGAGTTCGGCGAAGGCGGCTGCTTTGGCGTAGAGACCTTTTTTTGCGTCGGCCTTGCTGGGAGCATAAACGACCTGGATGTGGTTCGCCTGGTGTCGAGCCATCATTTGATCACGCGTGATGCCCTTCAATACCGTGTGCATGATGGGCCACTGCGGGGTGGTCAGCTTCCAGCGCTCCTCGGTTTCTTCCTGGGGCAATTCGATGACTTCGGCGAGGCCTGTGTCGTATTTGAGCTTGCCGTCGGCAACAAAGACGCGGCTCCAGACGATCCAGCCCGGTTTGCTGATTCCTTTAAGGGTACCTCCGCCCAGCCGGAAGTACATGGGAGGCTGGCGTTCACTGCTGGCACCGGCCCAACCGCCGATGAAGTGTTCAGCGGGTGCCGCGCCGGAAATGAGGAAAACCCAGACGTAATCGCTGTTGTATTGGCGGCCCCAGCGGAGGTCGTGAAGCGTGTTTTCGGGATCAAATCCGAGTTCGCGCCAGAGCCGGTAGGTGATGAGCCCGTCCAAGCCCGCGCATTCATCGACTTCGTTGAAATGCGGGAGGGCTTCTCCCGGATAAAGCTCTTCGTTCGTGCCTTCGCGATAGACCGGAGGACGGTCGACATTGTTGAGGGTGCCTTCGACGAGATCGCTGGCTGGAAGGAGATCCTTAAGACCCTGCTGGTATTGGATGCCGATAGTGGCGGCGCCAAATTCGTCGGCGATACGGACAGCTGCTACGTAAGTCTTACACTGCTGGAGGATCTGCGCTTCCGTCAGCTCTGTGGTTTCGTCAGCTCCCAGTTTGAATTTCAGGCCCTTGTCGAGGTACCATTGATAGACTTTCCAGGCTTCGTCGTCGGTGACGGTCAGCGTTTTTGCGTAGAGAGCGCTTTGGCTGAGCCTCTCTTTGTAAACACCTGTGGGGTTCAGAAGTTCGTCTGGAATGATGGCGTTGTACATGCCCATGCAGCCTTCGTCGAAGATACCCATGATGGCCTTCTCAGCGCGAAATTTTTGGGCGAACTTGCGGCCCAACTTGTCAGCGGTGGCTGGGACATCGGCCTTGGCAAACGGGACGACGTGGGAGGTGTCATGCTTGACCTTGCCTTTGGTTAACCAGAGCTTAAGATTCTTTTTGAAGTAGGCATCGTCAAAATTCTCACTCCAGAGAGTACTATATTTGACGCCGGCTTTGGTTAGCGAGCCGTTAAGGTTCAACATTCCGACGAGGCCCGGCCATGTGCCGCTCCAGTTGGCGAGGGTTAGAATAGGGCCAGTGTGTGTAATGAGGCCATGGAGAATATGATGGCTGTACTGCCAGACAGCTTCTGCCACAATGAGAGGGGAATCAGCTGGGATGGTTTTAAAAACTTCCATACCGTATTTCTGGCTATCGATGAAGCCGTGGCCCTTTTCAGGATCGATGCCGTGGGCGCGCTTCACTTCGTAACCTTCGGCCTCGATGGCCGCGATGATCTGGGCTTCCATGGCGGCTTGCGCTTCCTGACACGTGCGGTTTGCGGCAAGGCGGAGATCGCCATTGGCAATCAGATAAACGGTGGGGGTGGAGGATTTCTTCATGTATGGAGGACTTGTTTAGGGATTGGTAAAGCGAATTGAACGAGTTCGTTTGGGGACAGATCGGTGACCAGGGTTTCGATGCCGGACCATGTTTTGAGGAAGGCCGGAGCTGCGTGGCCGAATTTTGAGGCGTCCAGACAAAAGACGTGGTGTTTTGCCTGCTTGAGAGCGATTTTTTGATGCAGAACAACTTCATCCGTGCTGTTCCACACACCGCTTTTGTCCGCCGCCTCGGCGCCGAGAAAGGCAACATCGATCGTATAAAAGGCGAGTGCTTTCCCGGCCTCCGGTCCAAGCAGGATCGATTGCCGATTCAGGAAATGGCCGCCGGTGAGATAAACCGTAATGCCATTGACGCCGGCAAGAGTTTCCGCGGCGGGCAAGCTGTGCGTAATAACGCGCAGGGGAGTTACAGGTTCCTGGCGGAGGGCCTCCGCAAGCGCAGCAATGGTGGTTCCGGCGTCGAGATAAATGGTGGCTCCAGCCTGAACCAGCTGACGGGCGCCGATCCCGATACGGTTTTTAGCGTCGCGGCGGTGGGATTGGCGTTCCCGGAAGGAGGCGAATCGCTGGTTAAAATCGCTGACAGCACCGCCGAAAGTCCGGACAATGCGATTTTCCCGGGCAAGCGCCCGCAAATCGCGCCGAGCCGTAGCTTCGGAAATTTGAAGTAGGCTGCAAACCTCCGAGATGGGGAGGTAAGATCGTTGCTGTAGGAGGGTGGCCAATTGCTGACGTCGAGCCTCGACGAGGTGAAGAGGGACTTTCAAAAGTAAGCGAACGGTAGATGCTTTTTATGACTGAAGTCAATCATAAATCAACGGGTAGTCGGTCAGAGTTTTTTTAGAGGACGTCAACAGGGGGCCGACGGAAAACCCAGCGTTGGGGCGCGGCATTGGATGCGGCGATTTCAGTCGGGGTGTAAGGTCCGTAGAAATGTCCTTGCCTTCCGCTTGCGAGCGGCGGGGAACGGGTGGATGGTGGCCACCCTTTTTAGCCGGCCAATACTCATGAAACATCGTCTCGAACGCGTCCAGGAAGTGATCAAGCGCGAACTTAGCGACCTGATCCATCGTCACGTCCAGTTCGCCAACGCGCTGGTGACAATCAACCAGGTCGATATCACGCCCGATTTGAAACAGGCGCATATCTTCGTCGGAGTGATGGGCGCGGAAGCGGCCAAGAGAGCGGCTCTCAGTAAGCTCTCGGCCAACCGCCAACACCTGCAGCACGAGCTAGGCAAGCGTGTGATTATCAAATACACGCCGCATCTGCATTTTAAGCTCGATGAATCGATCGAACGCGGGACGCGGATCCTTCAAATCATGGACGAGGTCGACCAGTTGACACCGCCGGAAGCAGGCGAAGCAGGCGAAGCAGGGACGAAGTGAGTATGCAAACGATGACAACGCTGGCGGAAATTGGCGCGGTCCTGCGTGCTCCTGAGTATCATAAATATTTGGTGCTGAGTCATATGCGTCCCGATGGAGACGCTTTGGGCAGCGAAATCGCAATGACGCTCGTCTTGAAGGGCCTGGGCAAGGACGTAACGGCGTGGAACGAGGACGGGATCCTCGAAAAGTTGAATTGGCTCCCGGGAGCAGAGCTGGTTTCCGAGCCTCCGAATCCGGAGAATCCGCAAGACTTTGATGTGGTCGTCGTTCTCGATACCGCAACACAACAGCGTGTTGGGACGCCGCTGAAGTCGATTCGCACGGCCAAAGTATGGATCAACATTGACCACCATGTGAGTAACGGGGGATATGGCGATCTGACCTTTGTTGATGCAAAAGCGCCGGCTACAGGAGAGATCCTGTTCAATTTGTTCCGAGAAATGCGAGTAACCGTAAATGAAGCGGTGGCGGAGAATTTGTTCGTGGCGATTTCGACGGATACCGGCTCATTCCAATATCCGTCGACAACGGCGCGGACATATGAAATCGGGGCGGAATTGATCCGGCTGGGAGCAAACGTGGGACGGATTTCGCAGGACTTGTACGAAAGTTATCCGCTGCGGCGCGTGCAATTGCTGAAATCGCTCTTGAACGAACTACGGCTTACAAGTGGAAATCGCGTGGCCAGCTTCGCGCTAACCATGGCGGAAGCAAGTGCCCTTGGTGTACAGCCCGAAGACAACGAAGGGCTGATCGATCATATCCGGGCGATTCAGGGCGTGCAGGTTGCAGTTTTTTTTGAGGAATTGCCCGACGGCCGCATTCGGGTGAGTGCCCGGTCGAAGAACCCCCGGTATGACGTTTGCAAAATCTGCCAAAGTTTTGGCGGTGGCGGCCATGCACTCGCTGCGGGCACGCGTGTACGCGGAACTCTCGACGAAGTGCGAACCGCTTTTTTGAAGAAGATTGACGATGAATTCGAAGACAATAACGACGCTTGATGGCGTTTTGCTGGTGGACAAGGCTGCAGGGATGACGTCGCACGACGTTGTGGCGATCGCTCGGAAAAAGTTCAGCATCACCAAAGTGGGACATTGCGGCACGCTGGATCCGCTTGCGACCGGGCTGCTTATTGTGGTGCTGGGCCGGGGAACGAAGATCCAGGATTTGCTGATGAGCGAAGATAAGGAATACGTCGGAACGCTGAAACTCGGCGAGGTCACGGATTCGCAGGATGCTGACGGCGAAATAACCCAAATGCGTCCAGTGCCGCAGTTTACGAATGCGGAAGTGGACAGGGCATTTTCAAAGTTCGCAGGCGACTTTTATCAGATGCCGCCCATGGTTTCAGCCATCAAAAAGGACGGTGTGCCGCTGTACAAACTGGCCCGACAGGGTAAGACTGTGGAGCGCGAACCGCGTTTCGTCCACGTGTACGCCCATCAGATCTTCGGTGTAAATCTGCCCTTGGTGGAATTCCGTGTGGTGTGCAGCAAGGGTTTTTACGTCCGGACATACGCGCATGACATCGGGCAGGAGCTTGGTTGCGGCGCTCACTTGCAGTCCCTGCGACGAACGAAATCTGGCCGGTTTACGCTGGATCGTGCCGTAACGGTGGACTCTCTAAAG
The DNA here is from genome assembly GCA_036524675.1 of Chthoniobacterales bacterium. Taxonomy (GTDB): domain Bacteria; phylum Verrucomicrobiota; class Verrucomicrobiia; order Chthoniobacterales; family DASVRZ01; genus DATDAW01. Next base: position 59,213 of record DATDBU010000026.1, read on the forward strand.
AATGAACCACTGGAAGCGCTGCTACCAAAGGTAATCAGTCTGCCGGAGATATCGAGGCTGCGGGGCGCGTAGGGATGTTGGAAGAGTGAGTTTCAGGATCGCAAAATTTCATTAAGGCACACTGGGAATCCCGCGAGCTGCCATACTTCATTCATCCTTCACATGTTTTGATTTATGCGCGTCCTGCGATCGATCTCTGAACTTACTTCCCTTCCTGGCCCGGTTTCGCTGGGGATCGGCGTGTTTGATGGCGTCCATCCGGGGCACGAGCGTGTGATTCGCCGGGCGCTCGATGATGCTGCTGGACACGGAGGGACGGGAGTGATTGTGACGTTTCATCCCCATCCGGTGAAGGTTTTGCGACCGGAAAAGGCACCGCACCTACTAACTTCCACGCCGCACAAGTTGCAGCTGATCCAAGCCTTGGGTGTGGACGTCGTATTGTTGATTGAATTTAATCGGGAATTTGCTGCAACCGATCCGGAGATTTTCATCACGGACCTCGCGCGAGCGGCGCGCCCGCTGCAGACGATCTGCGTCGGAGAGAAATGGTTTTTCGGCAAGGACCGCCGTGGAAACGTCGCGCTTCTGCGTGAATTGGGTGAAAAGCTCGGTTTTACTGTTTCGGCGGTGCCGGCGGTGGAAATTGGCGGTCGAGTCGTTTCGAGCACATTGATTCGCGGCGAAGTCGAGCACGGTAGACTGGACGAGGTGGAGCGGTTTTTGGGAAGGCCGTTTACGATTTTAGGAACGGTCGTGGAGGGGAAAAAGCTGGGACATCAGCTCGGTTTTCCGACGGCGAATTTAACCGCGCACAATGAACAGTTTCCGCCCAACGGAGTGTATGCCGTTCGTGCATGGCTTGATGCGAAAGAGCTTCATGGTGTCGTCAACATTGGCATCCGTCCATCCATTGAAGATGCCGCGCCGCAACGCACACTGGAGTTGCACATTTTCGATTTTGAACGGGATATTTACGGGAAGGATCTGGAGGTCAAATTTGAAAAATTCCTGCGTCCTGAGAAGAAGTTTCCGTCGTTGGAGGCCCTCCGAGCTCAAATCGCCGTCGACGCAAAACAATCGCGCGACATTTTCGGGATTTGAGGCACTGTCGGATGCCTTGTCTGTAAATATCCACCCTTAGTTTCTGGAATTGCCATGTCTGAACTCACCCTCATCAAGACTGAAAAGACCGCCCCCTCCGCTTCAAGCGTGACCGTTGGAAGCAACCCGTTCCGCGTTGTCGTCGATCCTGCGATGCGCGCCAAATTGAAAGATGCCTTGATCCAGATGATCGACCATCATGACGCTACGCTGGCCGATTTTTTCGCCAACGGCCAGCTCAGCCTCGATAGTTACAAGGAATACATCGAGCTCTTTGCCTTCAGCCTTCGTGAGACCATGGAAACCCGTGAGGGCGTCGCCTATTTGCTCAAGGCTGCAGGCTTTGAGGTGCAGCCCGAGGACATCAATCTGCGCCCTGAGTGGCGATGGAAGGCGTGACGTTGGCGGCTCGATGATCGAGCTGGGATCATTCAAGGAGACGTAAGGACGATAGCGATTGCCAAATACACCTATGAATGGTGGTCTCGACTGAGCTGACCACAAAATGTAGTTTCCCAAAAATTTTTGTAGCCATCGCCGCCGTGATTTGATCTATGTTGGGTCCATTGGCGGCAAATCCGTCAAAACAGCCGAAGGCCACACCTTGCGGCCTCCGGGTTCAGACCCTAAAAAATGGATTACAATTCCGGCTCCACCAATGGGCAGAACGGCGATCTGCATCTTGAAGTCCTCCCTCAGCCCGAGCGCCAACTCAGCACATCTCTGGCTCGCGTTAAAAACTACGTCCTCGATACCAATGTATTGCTACACGATCCCAACAGCATCCATCGTTTCGATGACAATCATGTTTGGATTCCCGTCGAGGTCCTGAGTGAGCTCGACAAATTCAAGAATGAACAGTCTGAGCGCGGTGCTAATGCGCGCATCGTCCATCGATCCCTCTCGAAAATTTTCGGGAACAACCGACCCGCAGTCGTCAAAGGAGCACGCCTCCCTGGCGGCGGGAGCATCCGCATTGCCGTAAACGAACGTGCGACGGTCAAGCCAACGGGGAAATTGAAGCGTTTCCAAGCGCTTTTCCCGGAAACAGCCACTGTCGACAACCGCATCATCGCTTCCTGCCTCGAAATCGAGCGCCGTTGCGATGACCGTACTGTCCTCGTCACGAAGGATATCAATATGCTGCTGAAAGCCCTCGCCATCGGGCTCGATGCTGAGGATTACCTGAACGACAAAGTTGAATCGCGGGACGTCGAGAGCGACATGCGCGTCATTAACGTGGCTCCGCATGAATTACAGCGATTCGGCAGCAGCCGGGTCCTGACCATCGAGGATTCGCGTGCCCACGATTTGTTGCTCAACGAATACACGCTTCTGACGGTCGATGGTCAAAAATCACTCCCCGCCCGTTATGTGGGTGAAGGAATTTTTCGACGCCTCAACATTCCAGCTGCGCTCGACATTCCTAAAGGCATTACGCTCAAGCCAGCGAATGCCGGCCAGCAGTGCTTTCTCGATGCGCTGCTTGACCCGAGTATTTCATTGGTCACCTGCTACGGACAAGCCGGCACCGGAAAGACGCTGCTTGCTGTCGCGGCGGGGCTCTATGCGCTTTTTAGCCGTGATTACAATGGGATGACTGTTTCCCGTCCCGTTGTTGCCATGGGCAATACGCTTGGGTTTTTGCCCGGCACGCTTGACGAAAAAATGCGCCCCTGGCTCCAGTCGATTTACGATGCCTTTGATGTCCTATTGCCGATCCGAGCTCCCCACGCCGAAGGCAAAGCCGGGAAAAGAAAGCGCATCATCGAATCCGTTGCTGAGCTTTCGCCAGGACCCGCTCAGATGCGTCCGTACGAAAAACTGATCGAGCAGGGACTCGTGGAGATCGAAGCGCTTTGCTATATCCGTGGCCGGTCTATTCCCAACCGGTTTTTCGTGCTCGACGAAGCCCAGCAGCTCACGCCGCTCGAAGCAAAGACCGTTGTCACTCGGATGTCTCGTGGCTCGAAACTCGTGATGGTCGGTGATCCGGCGCAGATCGATCATCCTTATGTGGACAGCCGATCCAACGGCTTGGTTTACACGCGCGATCGGCTGAAAGGGCAAGGGATCACCGCACACGTGACCTTGTCGAAAGGCGAACGCTCGTCGCTTGCAGAGATCGGCGCAACCTTGATGTAAACCGGCTCGACAACAGATAGTGGACGGGGTGGAGCAGCTTGGTGGCTGGCCACCCCGGCACGAAGTTTTGGAGGTTCATTTGGGAAAAGTCGTTGGATTTCCGGTGGGACGAGTGCTACAAACGCCCTCCCATGCCATCCTCAGATTCCGTAATGCAGGCTACACTCGCGTCGACCGCATCGTTGGCCGGCTCGTCCCTGCATACTGGCGAAAAAGTAACCCTCACCCTCAAACCCGCTCCGGTCGGGCACGGATTTAAATTTAAAAGGATCGATCTCCCCGATGAGCCCACCATCGATGCCCGCGTTGAGAACGTAAAATTTGTCGAGCGAGCCACCACGCTCGCCGAAGGAAACGTTAAAGTCCATACGGTCGAACACGTCCTTTCCGCGCTCGCTGGAATGGGCGTGGACAACGCCCTCATCGAAATGGACGCCAACGAACCCGCCATCGGCGACGGCTCTGCACGTCCTTTCGTTGAACTCATCAAAAAGGCCGGCATCGTTGCCCAGGACGCCCGTCGCAGTGAGTATTGGGTCCGCGAACCGATCTATCTCGAGACGAAAAATGGCTCCATTTTGATCATCGTCCCCGATGACAAGTTCCGCATTTCGTGCACCAACGTCGGCCCGGGTGGCCGCTTCACGCAGTTTTTCACCACGGAGATTACGCCCGAGATTTACGAAAAAGAGATCGCCCCGGCGCGAACCTTCGTTTTTTACGAAGACGTCCAGCCCCTCATGGAAAAAGGCCTGATCAAGGGTGGTTCTCTGGAAAATGCCATCGTCGTCCGCGGCGACTCCGTCCTCAGTAAGGAACCGCTTCGTTTCCAGGAAGAATTTGTCCGCCACAAAATCCTCGATATCGTCGGCGACTTGATTCTCGCCGGACGCCGCATTCGGGGACACGTCATCGCCGTCAAACCCGGCCATGGCCCCAATTCGGAGCTCGCCAAAGTCGTCTCCAAGCGCGCCACCGAGCTGCTCGCCATGGTGCCTCCCAGAGTCATTCCGCAAGGGGAAGGCGGCATGGCCATTGACGAAGTCATGAAAGCGTTGCCGCATCGTTATCCGTTCCTTTTGGTCGATCGCATCGTGAAATTTGACGGCCCAACGAAATGTACCGGCATCAAATCGGTGACGATCAACGAGCCATTTTTTCAAGGGCATTTCCCCGGCCATCCTGTCATGCCGGGCGTCCTGCAGGTGGAAGCCATGGCGCAGGTCGCCAGCATCCTTCTCAAGCGCATAAGCGGTCAGGGACGTATCGGTTATTTCATGAGCGCCGACGGCGTGAAATTCCGCAAGCCCGTCGTGCCAGGCGATACGCTTTTTATTGAAGCCGATCTGCTCAAAGCTCGGAAGAATATCGGCAAAGCGTATTGCCGTTGTCTCGTGAACAATGAAGTCACCAGCGAAGGCGAGCTAATGTTCGGCTTCGTAGACGTGTAAGCCCGGAAGTTCGGTATCCAGTTTTCAGAGAAAATGCAGAAAATCCACCCAACCGCCATCGTTAGCCCGGCAGCCGTCATCGGCGAGGGGACCGAGATTGGTCCGTATTGTATAGTCGGCGATGGCGTGATTATCGGCGAGGATTGCTGGTTGCAGCACCACGTCACCATAATGGGACCGACGACGATCGGTAATGGGAACAAGTTCTTTTCCTATGCCTGCATCGGCCAGCGATCGCAGGATCTCAAATATGCCGGCGAACCAACGTATCTCCAAATTGGCGATGGTAACAGCTTTCGTGAATTTTCCACCGTGCATCGAGCTACTGGAGCGGGAAATACCACACGGGTAGGTAGTCACGGTAACTTCCTCAGCTATAGTCACATCGCACATGACTGCGTCGTGGGTGATCATGTAATTTTTTCTAACAACGGAACCATTGCTGGTCACGTCGAGGTCGGCGACTACGCCAACATCGGCGGTTTGACTGCCGTCCATCAGTTCTGCCGGATCGGCAAACATGCCATTATCGGAGGATGTTCCAAGATCGTGCAGGACGTGCCTCCGTTTTTCATCGCTGATGGTAACCCGGCCGAGGTGCGCGGCGTCAACAACATCGGCTTGGAGCGTCGCGGCTTCCAGCCCGAAGCCCTGAAGACGTTAAAGGAGGCCTATCGGTTTCTGTACCGGTCCAATCTTAATGTCCGGCAGGCTGTCGACGACCTCGAATCCCGATTTGGCGAGATGCCTGAGATCCGTGACCTGGCCAGTTTTATTAATAAGAGCGCTCGCGGAATCATCCGGTGAGCCGTTGCGAGCTCGTCATTGGCGCGCAATCAAATTTGAAGGGCTTGTGCCTGCGGGGCGCCCAAGACGTTTGAGCAGTCGCATTGCACGTGCATGGCTGGGCGCACGCGACTTTACGCTTGGAATTATGCGTATAGCTTTTCGCAGGTGCGATCTTACCTCAATTTCACATGTTCTCCCTTTCCGAACGCAGCGCCTTCTATAGCGAACTAGGCAAACTGCTCGTTGCCGGCTTTCCTTTCCTGAAGTCCGTTGAAGTTCTTCTTGCCGCACGGCCATCCGGCGGAGTGCGTCAACTTCTACAGCGGCTCAGGGTGTTCGCCGCGGGCGGAGCTAACATTACCGATGCGTTCTCGCGGCCAGGGATGCCGTTTCATTCGATGGAAATCTCGCTGATCGCGGCATGCGAACGCAGCGGGCAACTGCATCGCGGCTGTGAGTTTCTCTCCAAATATTTTGCCCGGCTCGATGCCACACGACGTTCCATTGCGAAGCGCGCCGCGTATCCGATTTTCATTCTTCATTTTGGCGTCGTTATGTTGTCCATTCCGCGGCTTTTTCAAGGAGAACCGGCGATTCGAGTCTTTTGGGGGATAGCGATTACCCTTGGCGGTTTTTACATCGCTGCCGCTTTGATCTACATCGCTTTCAAAGTCCTTCACCGTACAGTGAGCGTCTCCGATTTGGGTGACACCGTGCTTGGGGCCGTTCCTCTTATTGGAAGTATTCACAAGTCGCTTGCGCTGAGCCGCTTTTGCACAGCCTTTCAAATGCAGCTCGACGCCGGCGTCAATGTAATGGATAGCCTGATCTCTGCCGCCAACGCGTCGGAAAGCGCTCTCATCAAATCGGCTGCGCATCGTATGCTGCCTGGAATTCGCGACGGCAACCAGGTCGGCGCCGAGCTCGCCGCTGCGCACGTGTTTCCTCCTGATTTTCTCCGCGGATTCGTGGTCGGCGAACAAACGGGCACCCTGGATTCTGTTCTCATTGGTGCCGCTGATGAACACCAGGTCCGCGCCATGGCAGGCATTGAAACCCTTGCAGAATGGATTCCACGTCTGATTTACGTGGTCATCACGCTCTACATCGGCTGGAGCATGATTGTTATGTTTCAGTCCGCGATGACCGGCGTGAACAAAATGTTGGAGTCTCCGGAGTGAGTGTGTGTCATGTCTGTGTCGCACGGGTGTGACACGGTGTGACAATCTGGCGCTGCGTGGCGGCTTTCCATTGTTTGATAAAGTTTCTTAACATACTCATTGGCAGTAACTTATGTAGTGCATGCTTCGACGGCGCGCGATCTGCTCATTCTTTCAGCAGCAGTTTAAATTTTCACCCATCCTTTTTCACTATGGCAAAAATCTTAGGCATCGACCTCGGCACCACCAACTCCTGCATGGCCGTCATGGAAGGTGGCGAACCCGTGGTCCTCGAAAATTCCGAGGGCGCCCGCACTACCCCCTCGGTCGTCGCTTTCACCAAATCTGGCGAACGTGTCGTCGGCCAGGCCGCAAAACGTCAGGCCGTCACCAATGCGGTCAATACCATTTTTTCCGTCAAACGTTTCATGGGCCGCAAGTTTGACGAAGTTCAGGAAGAAATTCATCGCGTCCCGTATAAACTCGTTAAAGCCTCCAATGGCGACGCCCATATTCAGGTCACTGTCGGCGGCGAAACCCGGACCTATTCTCCGCCGGAAATCTCGGCGATGATTCTGTCGAAGCTGAAAGCAGACGCGGAATCGAAGCTCGGCGAAAAAATCACTCAGGCAATCATCACGGTCCCGGCGTACTTCAACGACTCGCAGCGTAATGCGACCAAGGATGCCGGTCAGATCGCGGGCCTCGAAGTGCTTCGTATCATCAACGAACCGACTGCTGCTTCTCTCGCCTATGGTCTTAACGAAAAGAAAGACGAAAAGATCGCCGTTTATGACCTCGGCGGCGGCACGTTTGACATCTCCGTTCTCGAAATCGGCGATGGATTGTTCGAAGTGAAAGCTACGAACGGCGACACTCACCTTGGCGGTGACGACTGGGACCACAAGGTCATGGACTGGATTATTGACGAATTCAAAGCCGACACCGGCATCGACCTTTCCAAACAGCCCGACGCCGTTCAGCGTATTAAAGAAGAAGCGGAAAAAGCAAAAATCGCTCTTTCTTCGTCGCAACAGTACGACATTAACCTGCCGTTCATTACCGCCGATCAGACCGGTCCGAAGCACATCCAGAAAACGCTGACACGCGCCAAATTGGAACAGCTCACCGATTCACTATTCGAACGCACGCTCAAACCGGTGCGCGACTGCCTCGCCGACGCGAAAATTACCGCAAACCAGGTCGACGAACTCGTCCTCGTCGGTGGCATGACGCGCATGCCGAAGGTTATTGAAACGGCTCGCAAGCTGGTTAGCAAGGAACCTCACAAGGGTGTAAACCCTGATGAAGTTGTTGCTGTCGGCGCGGCCATCCAGGGCGGCGTTCTCAAAGGCGACGTCAAGGATGTTCTTCTGCTTGATGTCACACCGCTTACACTGGCAATCGAAACGGCCGGTGGCGTCGCAACCGCGATGATTCCGCGTAACACGACCATCCCGACCCGCAAATCGCAGATCTTCTCAACCTACAGCGACAATCAGCCCGGCGTGGAAATCAAGGTCCTGCAGGGCGAACGTCCGCTCAGCCGTGACAACAAAAATCTCGGCACATTCCACCTCGACGGCATTCCGCCGGCGCCCCGTGGTGTTCCGCAGATCGAAGTTACCTTCGACATTGATGCCAACGGCATTCTCCATGTTAGCGCGAAGGATCTCGGCACGAAGAAGGAACAGAAAATCTCCATCACGGGTTCAAGCGGCCTCGATAAAGGCGAAGTGGAACGCCTCCGCAAGGAAGCCGAACTCCACGCTGCCGAGGACGCGAAAGCCAAGGATGCCATCGAAGTCCGTAACAACGCCGACTCGCTTGCCTATCAATGTGAGAAGCAGATCAAAGACCTTGGCGACAAGCTTCCCGGTGACAAGAAATCAGACATCGAAAGCGCGATCGCTGCTGTCCGTGAAGCTCTGAAGGGCGAAGACGTTGACGCCATCAAGAGCGCTCACGAGAGACTGGAATCCAAATTCCAGGAGATTAGTGCTGACCTCTACAAGCAAGCCGCCGCCAGTTCCGGAGCCGGCCAACCCGAACCCGAAACTGCAGGAGCCGGCGCTTCCTCCGCCGAATCCGACAAAAAGAAGGACGACAATGTCGTCGACGCCGAGTTCGAGATGGTAGACGAAGACAAGAAGAAATAATTTGTTACCAAAGTAACAATTTTCCAGGATCCGCGCCTGATCGTTAGAATGTTCGGCGCGGGTCGTTGGTAAACCCAAACCACAACAACCCCAACAAGGAGACACATCCAAGTATGGCCATTAACGTCAAACCTCTCGGCGACCGCGTCATCGTGCAGCCGCTCGAGGAAAAAGAAGTCAAAAAAGGCGGAATCATTATTCCCGACACCGCCAAAGAAAAACCCCAGGAGGGCACCGTCGTCGCTCTTGGCACCGGTAAGACCGATGATGAAGGCAACAAAGTCGCCTTCACGGTAAAGGAAGGGGACAAAGTCCTCATCTCAAAATACGGTGGCACCGAGATCAAGATCGACGGAGAAGCCTACCTGATCATGCGCGAAGACGACATTCTCGGCATCATTAGTTAATAAATCCCAAATTAATTCTTACAGCTTAAATAACTAACATGGCAGCCAAACAACTCCAATTCGACGAGTCCGCACGTCACGCACTCTTGCGCGGCATCGAAAAACTCGCCAAAGCCGTCAAGGCGACCCTCGGGCCGTCCGGTCGTAACGTCATCCTCGACAAGAAATTCGGCAGCCCGACGATCACCAAAGATGGTGTGACCGTGGCGAAGGAAATCGAACTCGAAGATCCTTACGAAAACATGGGCGCCCAGCTCGTCCGCGAAGTCGCCAGCAAAACCAGCGACATCGCCGGCGACGGCACCACGACTGCGACGGTTCTCGCGGAAGCCATCTACAAGGAAGGCCTCAAGAACGTCACTGCCGGTGCCAACCCGACCTCGCTCCAACGCGGTATCCAGAAGGCTGTCGAAGCCATCACCGCTGAGCTCGCCAAGATTTCCAACAAGGTCACGGACCGCAAGGAAATCGCCCAGGTCGCCACTGTTTCGGCCAACTGGGACACGACGATCGGCGAAATCATCGCTGACGCCATGGACAAAGTCGGCAAGGACGGCACGATCACGGTCGAAGAAGCCAAATCCATCGAAACCAGCCTCGAAGTCGTCGAAGGCATGCAGTTCGACAAGGGCTATCTCTCGCCTTATTTCGTCACCAACGCCGAGTCGATGGAAGCCGTTCTTGAGAAGCCTTACATCCTCATCCACGAGAAGAAAATCAGCAGCCTGAAAGACCTGCTGCCGGTCCTCGAGAAAGTTGCCAAGTCCGGCCGCCCGCTCCTCATCATCGCCGAAGACGTCGAAGGTGAAGCGCTCGCGACCCTCGTGGTTAACAAGCTCCGTGGCACACTCCAGGTTGCAGCTGTCAAGGCTCCCGGCTTCGGCGACCGCCGCAAGGCTATCCTCGAAGACATCGCCATCCTTACCGGTGGCCGCTGTATCACCGAAGACCTCGGCATCAAGCTCGAGAGCATCTCGATCGAAGACCTCGGTAAAACTGCCCGCGTTACCATCGACAAGGAAAACACCACCATCGTCGAAGGTGAAGGCAGCAGCGCTGACATCCAGGGCCGGGTTAATCAGATCCGCCGTCAGATCGAGGAAACCACCAGCGACTACGACCGCGAAAAACTCCAGGAACGCCTCGCGAAACTCGCCGGCGGCGTGGCAGTGATCAATGTCGGTGCCGCAACGGAAACCGAGATGAAAGAGAAGAAAGCCCGCGTCGAAGACGCCCTCCACGCCACTCGTGCAGCGGTTGAGGAAGGTATCGTCCCCGGCGGCGGCGTCGCTCTCATCCGTGCCCAGAAGGCGCTCGATAGCGTCAAGCTCACCGGCGACGAAGCCATCGGCCTCTCGATTGTCCGTCGTGCGATCGAAGCTCCGCTTCGTCAGCTCGCTGACAATGCCGGCCAGGAAGGGGCGCTCATCGTGCAGGAAGTCAAGAAGCGTTCCGGCAACGAAGGTTACAACGTCGCCACCGGCGAATACGTCGACCTCGTGCAGGCTGGCGTCGTTGACCCGACCAAAGTTACCCGTAGCGCGCTTCAGAACGCCGCGTCCATCTCCGGACTGCTTTTGACGACGGAAGCCATCATCACCGAGCTGCCCGAGAAGGACAAGGCTCCTGCCATGCCTCCGGGCGGCGGTATGGGCGGCATGGGCGGCATGGACTACTAAGTCCAGGCGGCCAGCCACTCCGACTAATACCTCATATTGACGAACAGCCGGATTCCGAAGGAGTCCGGCTGTTTTGTTTGTGTGACACGTTCATTCAGCGATTTTCGATTTTAGGATTTGCGCTTGGATTCCAACCCGCTCCAATCGAAAATCGAGAACCCAAAATCCAACATTTCCTCGATGCTGAACGCAATTATTTTTGATATTGGAAACGTCCTTTTGAATTTCGATTTCTCGCTTGCCGTGGATCGGATTCGCAAATCAAGCGGGACGTTTGATGCTACAGCTTGGGAGGTGGTGGAACGATTGAAAATCCCGCTGGAGGAAGGTGGAATCTCCCGAAGGGAATTTGTGAAAGCGGCGACAGACGCGCTCGGGTTCAAAGGCAGCCACTCGGATTTCGAGAAAGCGTGGCAGGAAATTTTCACACTGAACCAGCCGATGGTGGATTTTGTCGAATCGGTTCGGGACCGCTATCCGCTCTATTTATTGTCGAATACCAACGGGATACACGTGGAATATTTTACCCGTGAGTATCCGATTTTCGGGGTTTTTAGCGCAGCGATTTATTCGCATGATGTCCGGGTGATGAAACCGGCTCCAGAGATTTTCCGTCAGGCGATCCAGACGTTCGGCGTCGATCCGCAAAAGACGGCTTACATCGACGATCTGCTGCCTAACATCGAGTCGGCCCGAGAGGCAGGTTTTCGAGTCTTTCATTACGACGCCAAACAGCATGACGCCTTTCTAAAGGATTTTGCAAAACTAGCGGCGTGAATTGGGTTTCACTGGGGTTGTGTGCCGGTGAATCCAAATGCTTTGCAGGATGCCCAGGCAGGACATGATGATTAGGACAAAGCTCCCGCCGTAGCTAATCAGAGGAAGCGGAAGTCCGGTGATGGGCGTCGCGGAAATCGTCATGCCGATATTCATGAAAACATGCGTGAAAATCAAGGTGACGATGCCCACCGCCATTAATGTGCCCAACGAATCTTCCGAGGACGCGGCGATGTGAAGTCCTGTAGCGATTAGCAAGCCGTAAACTCCCATGAGAATGGCCCCGCCGACAAAGCCGTGTTGCTCACCGATAACCGCGAAAATGAAGTCGTTATGGACGATCGTTTCGGGAAGAAAGCCGAGTTCGTTTTGGGTATTGGGCGCTTTGAATCCTTTGCCCTCGAAACCGCCGGAACCGATGGCGATAAGGGATTGATTTATGGTCCATCCGGCGCCGCGCTTGTCGCGCTCAGGATGCAAAAAAGTTGTCAGCCGTTCGACCTGATAGGGTTTCAGCACGAAGACAATCGCGGGAGGAATGACGGTAAGGCCCAGAAGCAGCAGCGTAAGCATGTAGCGTTTGGGAATGCCGCCGACGAAAAACATTGCAAGGACGACTGGGATCCAAACAAGGCACGAGCCAAGATCTGGCTGTTTGAGGATCATGATCCACGGCGCGCCGACAATTGCGCCACAAATGAGTATCCGAAGGATCGGATGCAGATTTTTGATTTGATTGAGAGCGAGAGCGACTGAAAGGACCATGATGCCGGCCATGATGGCCAGCTGGGATGGCTGAAAGCTCATCACCTTGAGATCCAGCCAGCTTTTCGCTCCGTAAACCGTTTTTCCGAATAAAATACAGGCAATCAGGCCCAGGATGCCCAGGATATACAACGGCACGGCGCCCCACTTGATCCAACGATAATCGATGAGGCTCAGCGCAAAAAAACTAACCAATCCCACGAGCATCCAGGTTGTCTGTTTGGACCAGGCCGTAACCAAATAGTTGTCGGTCCGCATCCACGTAGCCGAGTAAACCGCGAACACGCCAAAAACGCACAGGGCAATCATGATGGCAAAAAGAACCCAGTTAAGTCCGAGGAGTTTTTTGAGGAGCGGATGCATGATTTTCAGCCGGAATTAGAGCGCAGGAACGGCGTCGAGCAGGCGACGGGTATACTCGTGTTGCGGGTTTTGATAGATATCGGACGCCGGAGCGGCCTCGACGATTTTTCCGCGGAACATCACTAGTACATAATCGCTAATATGCTCGACCACTGCCAGGTCGTGAGCGATGAAAAGGTAGGTGAGGCCAAGCTGTTCCTGAAGATCCTGAAGGAGGTTGATAATTTGTGCCTGAACGGAGACGTCGAGCGCGCTTACTGCTTCGTCGCAAACAACAAAATCTGGTTTGACGGCGAGGGCACGGGCGATACCGATACGCTGACGTTGGCCACCGCTGAATTCGTGGGGGTAACGTGCCGCGAAATCCGGCTTTAGCTCGACCAAACCCAGCAACTCGGCGACGCGATCCCCGCGTTGGCTCCTGGTCAGTTCCGGAAAATGAATTTCGAGCGGCTCGGAAACGATCTGTCCAATTGTCATTCGCGGATTGAGAGAGCCGAATGGATCCTGAAAAATCATCTGCATTCTCCGGCGGAAGGGTCGGAATTTCGGTTCGGTGAGTGGAAGAATATCGGCGCCATCAAAACGAACCTCGCCACCCGTAGCAGCCTCGAGCTTGAGGATTGTTTTCCCGACAGTCGTTTTACCGCTGCCGCTTTCTCCAACAAGGCCGACGGTTGTGCCTCTTTCGACGTTGAAACTGACGTCATCCACTGCTTTCAGGGGCTCCGCGTGCTTCGAAAACAATCCGGCGGGCGGTGCGAACCACGTGCGGAGGTTCTTGACTTCGAGCAAACTCATGGGGCCTTCAGAAAACCCGTGAGTGGGCTCGTGGCTATGGCGTGAACGCCCGGGGTGGCGAGTCCCAGGTCATAGGCTTCGCGTCCAGCCTGAACGGCGGCTGCGAAAGCACGTGCCATACGCACAGGATCGGAGCTAACGGCAATGGCCGTATTGATAAGGACTGCGTCCGCTCCCATTTCCATGGCTTCCGCGGCCTGGCTGGGTGCCCCGATACCAGCATCGACTACGACAGGAACGGTCGCCTGTTCGATAATGATTTCGATCTGGTCGCGGGTGCGAATGCCCCGATTGCTGCCGATCGGTGAGCCGAGTGGCATAACCGTGGCAGCACCGGCGTCCTGGAGACGTTTGGCGAGGACGGGGTCGGCGTTGATGTAGGGAAAGACGATAAAACCTTCGCGCACAAGGATTTCTGTGGCTTTCAGAGTCTCGATCGGGTCAGGCAACAAGTAACGGGGATCGGGATGAATTTCGAGTTTAACCCAATTCGGTAAGCCGGCGGCGACCGCGAGGCGAGCGAGACGAACCGCTTCTTCGGCGGTCATGGCTCCACTGGTGTTGGGCAGCAGCAGGTATTTCCCTGGATCAATGAAGTCCAGGATGTTGGCGTAAGGATCTTTCTTGCCGGAAAGATCCGCGCGCCGAAGGGCGACGGTGACGATTTCCGTGCCGCTGGCCTCGAGCGCGTCACGCATGACGTCATTGCCGCTGAATTTTCCGGTGCCGACGAATAGGCGCGAAGAAAACTGGCGGTCTGCAATGCGGAGCGCTGTGTCATTCATAGGGCAACAAACGTAACAGCAGGGTTCGGATTTTTCATCACGGAACTTTTCGCGCGCAGAGGTGGATGACGAAAGTTTCCTACACCTCCGCTGTTGCTCTGCCAATCGCCGAGATCGCCTCACGAATCTGTGCCTCGCTCACGCACAGGGGCAACATGAGAACGACCGTGTCTCGAATGGGCCGGGTGAGAAGCCCGTATTTTCTGGCCCTCAGGCAGACTTCTGCCCCGGACCGGCCGATGACATCGATTCCGGCGATGAAACCGCACTGTCGGACGCCGCTTACATTGGGGTTCATTGCCGCAAGGGTCGCCAGCTCTTCGCGCAAGAAAGCGATTTTTCCCTGTAGTTTTTCCAGTGTCTTTTCCTCCTCAAAAAGGTCCAGCGACGCCAAAGCCGCAGCGCAACCCAATGGATTTGCCGTGTAACTGTGCCCGTAATACACGGCCCGGCTTGGTTCACCGAGGAAGCCTTCGAAAATACGCTCCGGCATCAGCGTCGCTGACATCGGCAAATAACCGCCTGTCAACCCCTTCGCCAGGCAGAGAAAGTCGGGCACGACGTCTTCATGCTGACACGCAAACATCCTGCCGGTTCGTCCGAATCCAGTCATTACCTCGTCTAAAATGAGATGTATCCCGTGTGCTTTTGTCCACACGCGGAGTTCCGCCAGCATTCCCGCCGGCCACGGGCGCATTCCGGCGACCCCCTGAATCAGCGGTTCAACAACGACCGCCGCGACCTTATCCTGCGGCAAGTCGTCCAGTTCCCCGACCGACCGCACATGCGTCACCGGGAAGTGGTGCACGCGGAAGCGTTCATGAAACAGTGCGTTCCCGCCCAGACTCGCGGCGCCCATCGTATCGCCGTGATAGGCCTCCGTAAAACCCACGAACCGCGTACGCTGCGGCTGACCATTCTGCATCCAGTATTGCGCGGAAATCTTAAGCGCCACCTCAATGGCGGTCGAACCGTTGTCTCCAAAAAACACTCGCGTCAATTTTTCATCGTCGTCGTCCGAGAATAGTCCGCACAGCCGTGCCGCGAGTTCTCCCGCCAGCGGATGGGTGAAGCCAAGAAACGAGCTGTGCGCGATTCGATCCAGCTGATTGGCAATCGCCGCATTCAATCGCGGGTGGGCGTGTCCGTGGATATTCACCCAGATCGATGAATTCCCGTCGAGATAGCGATTTCCCTCCGAGTCGAAGAGATATGGCCCGGTTCCGCGCACAATCACCAAAGGTTCAAACTCCGGTGCACACCACGCCTCCATCGGTGTAAACGGATGCCAGCCAAACTTCTTGTCCAGCGCCCAGGCGTGCAAGGTCACGTTTGTCGTTGTCATCAATCGTCAAGCCTGCCGTGATTCGGCGAAGCCTTGCGAGTACTCCAAAGCGGCATGCGTGGCAGATTCTTGTCCCGACCGATAAGCTGTCAATCCCCGTATCGCCGCCTCCACTCTGCGCGGATCTCGCCCATCTCGGAGATAATTCCGTCCCGGATTTTGAAAATGCGCTGGCTTAATTGCTTCGCTTTTGCCCGGCCGATCAATTTGGCCTTGCTCATTTCATTCACCGCGTCCAGAGCGGTCGTGATAGCTTTCAAAGCCCGTTTCAAATAGGCGATCGTCATTCCCATTTCGTCGATGTCATCGTCGCTAAGCGCCGCAGCGAGTTTTGCGCTGCCAATGGCAGCATTGGTGGCCAATTTAACGGCCAGAGGATGATTTTGCAGCTGAGGCAAATCGTCGAACATCTGATCCACCGCCACGGTTAACGTGAATGAAGCCCGGTAGAGCGGATGCTTTTCGAACGTATCGTCCGTCTCAAATTCAGCCGCCTCTTTTTCGATTTCTTCCATATCGATGTCATCAAAAAAGGCCGCTGCCTCCTCTGTCCAATCCAGGCCGCTTTCGTCCGTCAGATGTACCCAACCCATTTCCTTGGCGATAATTTGATCGCGTTCGGGATGGTCCATGTATTTCTCGAGCAACTCCATGTACTGCTCGGTTTTGTGATCCTGCTCTTGCAGGAACCGTTCCCAGTCGTGTTCGTCCCATGGACGGTTGGAATCGCTTTTGCCCATATCTCATCATGCCTGAACTCGCAGAAATGGGCAATGCGACAATATGCAGCGGACATTAGAATCCTGTCAGATTCACAATCAAGCAGCGGAAACAATCCCGGTTTCACGCTCGTGGCGGAGCCGCAATTGACCGCAAGCAGCATCGATATCGTGGCCTTTCTCGCGCCGAATCGTCGCTTTCACCCGGTGCGAACGCAGGATTTCCAGAAAAGTTTCCTGCCGGCGGATCGACGGGCGCACCCAGGGGAGGCCCTCGACGGTGTTGTAGGGAATCAGGTTCACCTTGGCCGAGAGGCGTAACGCGTGACGCGACAGTTCGTGTGCCTGTTCCAGCGTGTCATTGACTTGATCGATAAGGATGTACTCGAAGGTGATGTGTTGCTTTTTGCGCGATTGCCAATAGCTGCATGCATCGAGGAGCTCGTCGACCGGGTATTTGCGGTTCACGGGCATGATCTGCGCGCGGACCTCGTCGGTAGCGCCGTGAAGAGAAATCGCCAGCCGTAATTGCAACGGAAGCTCGGCCAGTTTGCGAATTTGAGGCACGAGCCCACTAGTGGAAACGGTAATATGCCGCGCGCCGAGGCCGATGCCCCAAGGGCTGTTGATGATCTCGATGGCGCGGGTGAGGTTTTCGAAATTCGCCAGGGGCTCGCCCATGCCCATGAAAACGATGTTCTGGATCCGTTCGCCTGTAAGTCGTTCCGCCTCAAGAATTTGATCGACAATTTCCTCCGACCCGAGATTGCGTGTCCAGCCTTCGAGACCGCTCGCGCAAAATTTGCAGCCATAGGCACAACCGACCTGGCTCGATACGCAAATCGTTCTTCGAGAAGATGTTTCGCCGAACTCGGCAGGTGTGGCCGGGATGACAACTGATTCGATGAAACGTCCGTCGCGGAGGCGAAAGAGCAGCTTGCGCGTCGTGTCATGCGAACCGGTCTGACGCGCGAGGGCGAGTTCATCAAAACGAAATTCCGCTGTCAGCCACTCGCGCAGGGACGCAGGCAGATCCGTCATCTCAGAAATCGACCTGGCACGTTTCTGATAAATCCACCGTAAAATCTGCTCCGCCCGATACCGGGGCTGTCCGTGCGAGATGACAGCGGCTTCCAAAGTGGAAAGCGACAGGCTTTTGAGATGGGATTTGTCAGGTGTGGCGGGCATGGAAATCGCCAAGCATATCACGGGTTTCATCTGCTCGGAAGAGAGCACCCCACATCGGAGTCAGCCGTTGGGCTGGAGCTCTGGGGAGGACAGGCCGCTGGCCTGTATTTCGGCGGCTCGCCGATTTCGTGTGAGTCTGCAGACGTTCGTTAACCGGCGAGCCGCCGGATGTTACAGGCCGGCGGCCTGTCCTCCCCAAAAATGTATGCTCGCGAAGTTTAACTGCTTCGATCATCAGCCTCGGGGCGCGGATCGCGAGTCAGGAGGCGCTTCAACGCTACGGATGGAGGAGTGCCTTCGTAGAGGATGCTA
Source organism: Chthoniobacterales bacterium (assembly GCA_036524675.1). Lineage (GTDB taxonomy): Bacteria > Verrucomicrobiota > Verrucomicrobiia > Chthoniobacterales > DASVRZ01 > DATDAW01. The sequence goes on from DATDBU010000026.1 coordinate 77,162, forward strand.
TACATCTCGTCGATGATTGGGGTGGTGATCTTTTCCCGGCGGGCGCATTGGAAGGCGCTTTTGGTGGTGGGAACACCTTCGGCAACGGTTCGGGCGCCCGCCTGAATTACTGCCAGTGTTTCGCCGCGACCCAGCCGTTCACCGAAACGACGGTTGCGGCTGTGCCGGCTGAAACAGGTAACCATCAGATCTCCAATCCCGCTAAGACCTTGAAACGTCTCGCGCTTGCCCCCAAGCGCGACGCCGAGGCGAATCAGCTCGGTGAGGGCCCGAGTGACAAGGGCAGCTTTCGTGTTGTCACCGAGGCCGATACCGTCGGAGATGCCAGCGGCAATGGCGAAAATGTTTTTCAGAGCGCCGCCCAGTTCGATGCCATCCACGTCCTGGCTGGTGTAAGCGCGGAAATTCGGCGAGGAAAAATGGCGTTGGAGTTCAACCGCGACGTCGTGATCGCTGGCGCCAAGGACAACGGCCGTAGGCTGCTCACGGGCGACCTCTTCGGCGTGGCTGGGGCCAGACAGGACGGCGACCGGATTGGCCGGAAAATATTCTGAAAGGATCTGCGTCATCCTTTTTCCCGAGTCGAATTCGATACCTTTGGTGCAGCTGAGCAGGACGGTGCCGTTTGAGAGGCCGATATCCGCCAGCTTCTCGGAGATGGAACGGATGGCGATGCTGGGAGTGACAATGAGTGCGAGTGGGGCTTTGGACACATCCCCCAGGTTGGAAGTGAGGGCAATATTATGCGGCAGAATTACGCCGGGTAGATAAGGAACGTTCTCCCGGGTGCTCTCCAGAGTTCTGACAAAACCGGAATCGCGTCCCCATAGGGTGACTTCCGATCCGTTGCGGGCGAGAAGCATGGCCAACGCGGTTCCCCAACCGCCGGCACCAATTACGGCAACTTTCATTTTACGCTGGAATCTTTGGGCTTTTTCTCAAAGCGCGACTCGGTGCCGGCAAGGAGACGCTGGATGTTCGTTTTGTGCCGCAAGACAAGCAGGGCGGCGACAATGACCGAAAATATGAAGTCGGGAAGGGATCCCCAACCAAAAGTCATGGCAATCAGTACGCAGAAGGGAAGTGCGATTCCCGTACAGATGGAGGCGAGTGAAACGTAGCGCGACACCCAAAAGACGATAAGCCAGACTGCGAGAACGGCGAGAAGGACGAGCGGATTGAAGAGGGCGAGCAGGACGCCAGCCGAAGTAGCAACACCTTTGCCGCCCTTGAAGCCGAGCCAAGGAGTGAAATTGTGACCCAGGATACAGCCGATGCCACCGAGGATACGCGCCCAATCTCCACTGCCTTGAAAGCGAGCCGCGATCCATCCAGCAATGAGGACGGAGAAGGCGCCTTTCAAAAAATCGCCAACGAAAACGAAATAGCCGGGTCCCTTACCGAGCGTTCGCAGGACGTTGGTGGCCCCGATATTCCCGCTGCCATGTTGCCGGATGTCGATACCGCGCGATTTCGCGACGAGATAGCCGGTGGGTACGGAGCCGAGGAGAAATCCGGCAAGGAGGGCTAACAGAAGGGGAATCATAACGCTGAAAAAATTTGAACAGAAGGAAGCAATGGAAGCGAAGAAAAGAGCTACAAGCAGTAATTGGGAACGAAACACGTGTAGCCGTTGAGAGCGGCTTTGTTAAGTGTAGCGCTATGAACTTCGATTACGCCCGCTTTTTTGGCGCTGAAAGGACATCTTGGCGGCGAATTGACTGTGAAAGGGACCGTGTGAAGTGCGCACATTCCTCGCGAGTCTGGCCGACGAGCGACAAGACGAATTGAGCACCGATTTTTCCACCGTGCCGCTTGAGGCATTTCGTGCGGTGATCGCCGTCGCTACGGGATCTGCTCCGGATGAGCGAAATTCCGACCTTCCATCTTTTTTCAACTTCCGCATGTGAATGGTTAGTGAGTAACCTCCGGCAAAATTATGGCGCTGTTCGGACAAATACCGACTCGGCATTCGAGCGTCTCGGATTGAAGCGGACCAAGCTGTCTTTTTTAAAATGAACGACATCTCTCCCCGTGAACAGGAAAACCTGCTGGCTGCGTTGATTGGCGACGGACGTTCGTTGCTTTCACTCACGGGACTGGCATTGATCGCATCCGGAGCGTTCGCGTTGTTTCTCTCGGCTACCGGCTCCTTTTTACCGCATGATGTCGATTTTCTCGGAATGCAGCCACGGCAACTTTGCGGATTCAACCAATGCCGCATCGTGCATTTCATGTTCCACGATCGTGTCGCGTTCGGAGGCGTGCTCATCGCCATCGGAATATTTTACCTGTGGCTCGCGCAATTCCCGCTGAAACACGGTGAAGAATGGTCCTGGTGGGTGTTCTTCATTTCTGGCGCGATGGGATTCGCGAGTTTCTTGAGCTATCTCGGCTATGGCTATCTGGACACCTGGCACGGCGTGGCGACGCTGGTGTTGCTGCCGTGTTTCGTGCTCGGCATGTGGAAGACACACGCGCTGTTGCCATTACCACGACTGGGTTTGCGCTCGTTGTTCGGACCGGTCACGCCGCTGGTTTGGAACCGTTGGAAAAATCGCGCCGGTTTCGCGCGCATGTGCCTGTTGTTTGCCGGTTGCGGAATGGCCGCGGCCGGTTCCGTGATCATGTTTGTCGGAATGTCGTCCGTGTTCGTTCCACAGGATTTGCAATATCTGGGTGTAAAATCCGCGCAACTTGCCGCCATCAACCCACATCTCGTCCCGCTGATCGCTCACGACCGGGCCGGCTTTGGCGGCGGACTGCTTTCCTGCGGCTTGATGGTCGTTTGCATTGCCTGGAAGGCGCCCATAACGCCGGCCCTTTGGCAAACGCTGCTGATCGCGGGCACGACCGGTTTCGGTTGCGCCATTGGCGTGCATTTTTTAATCGGCTACACCGATTTCACGCACATAACGCCCGCATTCATCGGCGCGCTGATTTTCGTGTTTGGCATTATTTGTGCAAAGCCCGCCGCGGCATTCAACTGAGCGATCGACTTAGCTACCGGCTGCGTTTCGCCTTCAAAGCGGTCTCGATTTTGCCTAGTGGCAGCGTATTTACGACGTCACCGCGTTCCAGCCAGCCTTTGCGGGCTTGGGCGACGCCGAACCATAAATCTTGCAATCCGTGGGTCGAATGAGCGTCGGGGTTGATGGAACATTTGACGCCTTTTTCCTTTGCGAGATGCCACCAGCGCCAGTCCATGTCGAGGCGCCAAGGGCTGGCGTTGAGTTCGATGATGGTGCCGGTCGCGGCGGCGGCCTCGATGACCGCGGGGATATTGACGGGATAAGGTTCGCGCTGAAGCAACAGGCGGCCGGTCATGTGGCCGAGCATCGTGACGTTGGGATTTTCCAGGACTCGAATGAGGCGCTTGGTCATTTCAGCTTCGTTCGGCGTGTACAGCGCGTGCACTGAGGCGACGACGTAGTCGAGTTGCGCGAGGATTTCGTCGGAAAAATCGAGCGAGCCGTCTTTCAAAATGTCGCATTCGGTTCCTGAAAATAGCCGGAAATGACCCTCGAAAGTCGCATTCAGATTCTCTATTTCAGCGACTTGCGCCAAAAGATGCTTTTCGTCGAGCCCATGCGCCTGAAATGCGCTCTTTGAATGATCCGCGATACCCAGGTATTCGAGACCAAGTTCGCGGGCAGCCTCGGCCATGTCGGCGAGCGAATTGCGCCCATCACTGGCCGTGGTGTGATTGTGAAATGTGCCCCGAAGGTTTTCGAGCTCAATAAGCTTGGGTAACGTGCCGCTTTCGGCAGCTTGAACTTCGCCACGCCCCTCGCGGATCTCCGGTTCGATGTAGTCAAGGCCAAGCGCTTGGTAGAGATCGCGCTCCGTGAAGATCTTCGGAATATTTTCGTCAATCGATGTCTGCGTGCCGCGTCCGGTGGCACGGGATTCGACGGGCCCAAGGCGGTACTCATTGAGGGTCCAGCCGCGTTCGAGCGCGCGTCCACGCAGAATGACGTTGTGCTCTTTGCTGCCCGTGAAATAAGCGATAGCGAAAGGATACTCCTCGTTCGTGACGACCCGGAGATCGCATTGCATGCCATTTTTGAGAACGACACTGGCCTTGGTGGGACCTTTCGCATTGACCGTTTCCACACCTGGCAGCGTGGTAAAATATTCGATGATGGCTTCGGCGTTGCGTCCGGCGACGATCATATCGAGATCGTGAACGATCTCTTTTCGGCGCCGGTAGCTGCCTGCCACGCTGGCCTGGGTGACGTCAGGAAGTGAGCGGAGTTCTTCTAAAATCGACTCGGCGAGCGGTGCAGCTTCACCGAGACGAAAGTAACCGGAATGTTTTCGCCGCTGCTCGATGGCGGCAATGAGGTTCGTAGCGGTTTTTTCGCCAAAACCGGCGAGGCCGGCGATGCGACCGTCGTGGGCGGCTTTTTCGAGCTCTACAATCGTGGCGACGCCGAGTTTGTCGTAAACGGCCTTTATTTTTTTCGGACCGAGGCCAGGGATTCCGAAGAGTTCGAAGATGGATTCCGGGAATTCGGCACGCAGATTTTCGTAATAAGCAAGTTTACCGGTGGTTGCGAGTTCGGTCAGCTTCAGTCCGATGGCTTTACCGATGCCCTCGATGCCTTCCAGGCGTTCTTCGCGAGCTGCGGCCAGGATATCGCCGGAATAGACTTCGACAGCCCGCGCCGCGTTTGTATACGCGCGGCTCTTAAAGGGATTTTCGCCTTTGATATCGAGCAGCAGCGCGATGTTCTCCAGAATCTCAACAATGTCGTCGCGAGTCATAGGGTAAGGTGAATGACGAATGGCGAATGATGAATGTCTAGTTCGATGCGCGACAGCTTTTCATTCGTCATTCGTTATTTCTGGAAGGAAATCCTGGCAGCCCTTTTACCTGTGTGCCGAGCGGTATTTTGTGAGTGAAAAACCAGCCAAGATTCATTTCAAGCGCGTAGGCGATATTGTCGTTCCTGGAAACAATCTGGGTTTCATCCATGGGTTTTGCGGGATGAATTTCCAAAATCACTCCGGCGTCGTCCAGATAAGCGATATCGAGGGGGATCTTCGTTTCATGCATCCAGAAACTGGCTTGGCGGAGCTCTGGGAAAACAAAAATCATCCCGTGGTTTTCTGGCATGGACGACCGGTACATAAGGCCGATTTGTGTCGTGGAGGGTGTGTCTGCGATTTCGGCTGTGACTTTTTCCGAGCCGATGTGGAGCGTTGTCGTTTTAAGCTGGAACGCAGATTGCGGCGGTTCCTCTCTGCAGCCTGCAAACAAAAGCGCCAGGCACAGAAACAAAGGCGCGAGCCGACAAAGCGCTCCGCTGGAGAATTTCGGGGAGCGCGGGCTGCTGGCGGGCACTATTTGGCGGCTTGCCAAACGGCAAGGGCGCCGGCTTTCAAAGATCGTCTCAAAGTTTTGTGACGTGGAAGCATCGTTCATTGGTTCCTTATCCCCAAAACCATTCATGCCAGGGTCCGTCTCGCTGACTGAATGGTATTTTCGATGAGCATTGCGATGGTCATCGGACCGACGCCGCCAGGTACGGGCGTGATGGCACGACATTTCGGGGCCACGTCATCAAAGGCTACGTCGCCGACGATCTTATAGCCCTTTTCAGATTCGGGCACGTCCACACGATTGATACCCACGTCGATAACAACGGCCCCTTCGCGGACGTGCTCCGCACGGACAAAGTTGGGGCGCCCGATCGCTGCGATCAGGATGTCCGCCGAGCGCGTGATTTCCGGCAGATTCTTTGTGCGCGAATGCGCGACCGTGACAGTCGCGTCTCCACCGGGGCCTTTCTGCATGAGCAACAATGCAAGGGGCATGCCTACGATCATGCTGCGGCCTAGCACAACCACATGCGCGCCTGCCGTTTCGATTCCTGACTCGATGAGGAGCTTTTGACAGCCCAGCGGCGTGCATGGAACAAAACCGTCACCAGTCCCCAGAACCAGTTTCGCGACATTCACCGGATGAAACCCATCCACATCTTTCGCCGGGTCGATGGTGTTCACGACGGCCGCTTCGTCGATATGGGCCGGGGGCGGTGATTGGACGAGGATGCCATGAATAGCGGGATCGGCATTCAACGTTTGGACCAAGGCAACGAGCTCGGTTTGCGTCGTGGAAGCCGGCAACTCGAATTTCAATGAATGCAGACCAAGCGCCTGGCACATTTTGTCTTTCGAGCGCACGTAGGCACGCGACGCCGGATCGTCACCTACGAGCACGACTGCCAAGCCTGGTGTAACACCACGTTCTTTCAATTCCGCTACTGCTTGGCGGGACGACTCCTGAATTTTGGCCGCGATGACCTTTCCGTCGATAAGATGAGACATCCGAGTTGTAAGTCTTAAGTTTGTAAGCTGTAACGTGATGCGACAATCACGCGAGAGCCGGTTTCTGTCTTACAACTGAGTGAAGCGAGATGGCTGCTCTAATTTTTCTTAATTTCAAAGCAGCAAACTGAAGACTTACAAACCTAAAACTCGTGCGTCTGTACGCAAAAAATCCCGCCGGAATTTCGAGGGCCGGCGGGATTTTTCGATTTGGAAGGAAGGTCTTGTTTTCCTGGGATGGACGTTTCGGTGAGGAACAGGAAAATGAAAACCGGGAAAGTGTATTAGGCTGGGTTAAAGCGGAATTTCAGCTTCGCACGCTTGGCGTTCGATTTGGCTTTGCGTCGGGTCTTTTGGGTCGGAGTTTCAAATGCGCGGAGGCGGCGGACTTCTTCCATAATCCCTTCGGCATCGAGTTTGCTTTTCAAGCGTTTAAGGGCTCGATCGATGGGCTCACCTTTGCGGACAATAACCTCTGGCATGTTTTCTCCTAAAATTCGTGTTTTGCTAAAAAATTCTCTGAAATGGGTTGCCAGCTTAATGCCGCCCCAAGTTGGCGTCAATCGAAGGTTTAATCTTTTTTGAGGAAGAAATGGCGGTACCAATCGCTTTGAAACAGCTCCTCTGGATCATGTCGCCTTTTTAGCGCCAAAAACTGTTCGAACTGCGGATAACAGATGTCGACCTGTTCGCGCGTCGCCCAGCGATGATAGGTGAGGAAAAAACTTCCGCTTCGCTTGATGGCGAGATCGATAAGGTTGCGAAACGCTTTTGCAGCAGCGGTTTTTCCTGAATCCGAAGGCTCGACAAGGAGGTTGAAGATGACACAGGCAAACGATTCCCTTGCCCATGCGAGAAAAGTTTCCGTGTCCTTTTCGATGAGGCGAATCGTGCCGTAAATGACTGTCGCGCCGGACGAACGAAGCGATTCAGCGGCGTCTGCAAGAAATGCCGCGAGAGATTCTCGCGGAACGTAAAGCTCGGATATCATCAGAGTCGAGGGCGCTTGCGTGCCTCCGAGTTCGTGAATTTTTGCCGCGTAATCGGGCAGATACGGACCGAGCTGATGCGTGTCCGACCAATAAATCTGGCCTTTCGTGGACAAATACCAAGCCGAGTAATCGTCGAAGACTCTCTTCCGATCAGTATGGGCGAGGTAAAGCAGTCTCAGCCAGTCGTCTGGTTGGAGCTGGCGTTGTGTCTGGTTCGGAGCTGGGCGGTCCGTCGGGCGATAGCAGGAAAGAATGCCGTGTTGCAGGAAGTCCGCAGAATTTTCGTCAATGGAAAACTGGAAATCACCGTATGTGCAGCCTTCTGCGATGCGCCGATTGAAGCGGTCGATGAGGTTGGCTGCCGGGACGATCTCGACGAGACGCTCGAGGCGGTGCTGCGGGACGAGACGGAGCGTGATGTCCGTAACAATGCCGAAAAGTCCGTAACCACCGATGGCGAGTCGGAAAAGGTCCGCATTCTCGGTGCGTGAACAGGAGACGGGTACGCCATCCGCTTTTAACAGTGTAAACGCTTCGACGTCGGTCACCAACGGGCCGAATACAAGGCCGCGTCCATGTGCGTTTGCAGAAAGACCTCCACCAAGTGTGAAATTGTCAGCGCCGGTTTGTTTCTGACGGATGGACCATTTCGGCAGGTTTTTCCGGATGGCTGCGACCAAATCCGGCCATTGAATGCCTGCCTCCACACGAATTAAGCCGCGTTCGCTGTCGAAATTCAGAACTCGCGTCAGCCTTCGCGTATCAATGAGAACGCCGTTGCTCAAAAATTGCTGTCCACCCATCGCGTGCCGGCAACCGGAGACTGACAAAAATTCGCCGCGACTGCTGCAAGCGCGAACGATTCCGAAGAGTTCGTCGGCGGTCTCGGGGATTTCCACGCGATTGACAATCGTTGGGTTCAATCCGGAATGGACGTCGTTGACCTGCACCTGCACTTGTGACGGCTTGTTCATCCTTGGGACGGCGGATAAAATTGACTAACCAAACGAATGCCGAAAGACAACGCAAAAGGCGATAGCGCCGCCACTCGTTCGCGCGGGCACACTTCGGTCTCTTCGACAATAGTATTTTGCTTGGCGTCAGACGGATGTTTCGGCCAAGACGAGGTATTCGCCGACGCTGCGGCGGTCCATTTCTTGTAGCGTCCCGGGCTCGATCGGAAGCAGCCGGAAGCCGAGATCTTCGAGAAAGGCGCCGATTTCATCACGGGGGATGCCCCAGAGAAACGGTTCCCGTTTTGCTGCAAGCCATTTACGGACGCAGCGACTTTGGAGGCGAAAATCGATATGCCCTCCAAGTTGCGGTTCCAGAAAGGTAAAGGCGACGCGGCATTTACGCGGCGAAAGTTGGCGCAGCCAGCGAAAAAGGTCGATGACGCGGTGTTTGGGCAGATACATCAGAAGACCTTCTGCGACGCAAAACACAGGATCGGTGCTCGAAAATTCGGCTCCGAGGTTGGGGAAGCCTTTGCTGAAATCGTTCGCTACAAAACGCAGCCGGTCGGACGACTGTCGGGTTTCGTTCACGGCACGCCGTTTCCAGAGTTGAGTAGCGGGACGGTCGATTTCCCACGCTTCTAATACGTCGTGTTCACGGATCATCCTGGCTGCCAGCGCGTCATAACCGGCTCCTAGAACGACGAGTTGATTGGTTCCGGCATCGAACGCGTTACTTGCGAGCCGCGAGATGGCACGTTTTCGAACGGCGAAATACTCCAGAATTCCTGGAATAGTCAGCCTTTCCAGCATGTTTGCCGCATGCCGGAAAAACCGGGTTCGTATCAAACGGTGCGTCAATCGAGTGCCGGACGAATAATTTCGCAATAGCCAATCACCGATTGCAACGGCCTCAGGATCCACCAAATCTCCACGTTTTCTGCCCTCAACGAGAAAAACAAGTGTCGCGGCAATAAGGAGCGCTGTGGAACTGCCGCGAGTATTCACAGAGGGCTTTTTGAACAGAAGGAAGAAAAGGTAGCGACGAACAACTTTGGACCCTTTGCTGCCTTCGTTTCCTTCTGGGAATAGCCCGGTGTCTTCTGTCGTTACCCGAGCCGGTCGAAAGCTTCCGCGTATTTTGCGGCGGTGCGGGCAATGACGTCGGCTGGGAGACTGGGGGCGGGTGGGGTTTTATTCCAATCGAGGGTTTCGAGGTAATCGCGGACGAATTGTTTGTCGAAGCTCGGTGGATTGCTGCCCGGATGATACGACGACGATGGCCAGAAACGCGATGAATCGGGCGTCATGCATTCATCGATGAGGATGATTTCGTCGTCGATCACGCCGAACTCGAATTTCGTGTCGGCGATAATGATCCCGCGTCCTGCGGCAAAGGCGCTTCCGCGCGTGTAAAGCAGTAAACTCAACTCGCGGACGCGCTCCGCTGTCTTTTCTCCCAAAATCTTCACGCAAGTCTGCCAGTCGATATTTTCATCATGGCCCGTGTCTGCCTTGGTTGCCGGGGTAAAGATCGGTTCCGGTAATTTGTCCGCACTACGCAGTCCCGTTGGTAGAGGCACACCGCAGACGGTGCCGGACGCCTGATATTCCTTCCAACCGGAGCCGGCGAGGTATCCGCGCACAACACACTCAACGGGAAGAGGTTCGGTCCTCTTAACAATCATCGACCTGTCGCGCAAAGTATCTCGATATGGCTCCAGGGACTGCGGGAATTCTCCGACGTTCGCCGTTATTAGATGATTTGGCAGTTCGGGAAACCGCGAAAACCAGCGCTCTGATAGACGGTTCAAAACTGCGCCTTTGCCGGGGATCGGATCCGGCAGAATGCAATCAAACGCCGAAATACGGTCCGTAGCTACGATGAGCAGTCTGTCATCAAGATCGAAAACTTCGCGGACTTTGCCGCTACGGAGTTTGGGAATACCGGGTAGATCGCAGGAAAACATTGGGATGGAAAGTGAATCTGCCAGATTGAATCCAAACTATCGATTCGCTTTCAAGAAGCGTTGCACATTGTTGTGAGAGCCAAGGAGGTGAAAATAAATCACGCCGGGCTGGACCAGGGCTGGACCATGAAAATCAGTCGTTGCGCCAGGCCGTGGCGGCATTCGTAAGACCCCTGTCCCAGTGATCTTATACTCGTCCCAGAGTGAGTGTGGGATTGTCCAAGGCCTTGCATGCGAGATTGATCCGCTCATCAATTGCTTTTCTCCCTTCGACAGACCTCGGAGCATGTCCAACATCTCAGGGGCGTCCAAGAAGGCTTCGATCTCCGGTGAAAGTTTTGGCGGTTCCGTTTTCGATGGCTTCCTTCGCTTTGGCATGAAGATTCTTTGCGATTACCTCGAATTCTTCTGTTGAGATGCCGTATTCGGTTTGGAGATAGTCCGTCGCGGTCACTTCCACCGGGCGAAGCGCCACAATCCGGCCGTTGCAAACGATGCCGATCTCCTCCCCCTCGAGAGCCTTTTTCAGCAGTGCAGAAAGATTCGCTCGAGCTTTGGTCGGCGTCAGTGTCAGCACCCGGCCTATATAAGACGCGAATACGCACACTTCAATCACCACGTGTAGCGCACCGTGTAAGTGACAACCTTTT